>DASZLS010000001.1:0-43266 GCA_035552255.1 Acidimicrobiales bacterium
AATGTGCCACGCGCACCGACGAATGGCGTAGGCGATCGGCCATTTCGCGCTCGGCGTCGCCGCGCGCAGCGTCGTCAAGACCACGTCGCGTTGCTCGTCCCACGGTGTGCCGGGGGCGACTCGAAATCCCACACGCGAGCAGTAAGCGCGTTCGGCTTCGCGCACGTGATTGACGATCTTGTCGCGATCTCGTCCGCCGCCACGTGGGCCTCGTCGCAGGGCCAGCGGTGCGTTTTCGACGACGGTGTCGAAGTAGTTCCAGCAGTCTTGGAGCACGACGAGCTGGCGGCCGAGTTCACTCGGACTTAGATCTGCGGAGTCCCACGGGCCACGCGCGTCGGGTGCGCCGAAGTCGGTCGTGGCGTTTCCTCGCGTCGTACCGATGACCTCGAACGAGCCCGGCCGAAACGGAGCGGAGACGATCTTCGCGTAACGATCCCGGTAGTCCTCCAGTGTCGCAATGGCAAGGTCCGGAGTTTTCGCCCGGCGGCACCAACCGGGCCAGTCGAGGGAGACGGCAAAGACGCTTCTCGTGCCTTCTTCTAGATATACGCGCGACGCGGCCACGTAGCCCCCTTGACCAGAAGATACTCGTGGATTCGTTTGAGGGCGAATTTGATATTGCGACGGGAATGTGTGCGGAACTCATCTCGGCATTTTCTCATTGAGGACCGCTAAGAAACTCCATGAGGCGGCGCTCCTCAGCCGCAAAGTTGCGATCCTGATGGAACGAGAAGCGGATCGAGTTCAAAATGATCCGCACACTGTGTGCCAGTGTGATCAACATATTTTTTTAAGCGTGAGGAGAGCGTTCTCCCATTGCTCGCGATGAGGTAGTGCCGTTAACGTACAAGCGTGACGCTTTCGGTTGATCGTTACGCCGACTCCATTCAAGAACACTGTGAGGGTCTAGCCTTGGCCGCGCCAAAAGTCTTTGATCGCCGGGTCGAGTTCTGTCCAGATTGGAACGTCCAGGATCTCGTTCAACATCTGATTGAGACACATTGGTTTTGGGCGACAATCGTGCAGCAGCGACTCAGCAGGCCGCCCGAAGAAGGACGGCCGGTCAACGTGGCGAGAGACGAACTCATTGACCGGTTTCTCGAAGGAGCTCGCCATCTGGTCGACGTGTTGCGAGCGGCCAAGCAGAGTGATCCCGTGTGGACGTGGGCGCCGTTACAGAAGGACGTCGCCTTCGTGACACGTCACCAAACTCAGGAGATGGCGATTCACCACTGGGATGTCGCGCACGTGGCGGGCGACAAGCTCGTCATCGACAAGGACGTTGCGGGAGACGCGATTGCAGAGTTCCTTGCCGTATCGGTCTCCAGTTGGTCCGATCCCGCTGACCTCCCTCGCACACCACTCGACGGTCGTCTCGGTTTGTGGTCAAGTGACCTCGACAAAGGATGGACCATATGTGACGGCCGCTCGAGGGGAACCGTCGTTTTCGAACCAGGCGTCGCTGAGGGAACACCGACGCTAACGGCGTCCAGTAGCGACCTGCTTCTCTGGTTGTACTCGCGAGTGAGCGTGTCGGGCGATCCGCGCGCCACGGCCCTCGGCGAGCGGCTGCACGAACTGAGCTTCACGGACTAGCGCAGCGAACGTGAACGCAACGTCCGGAGACCTAGCGCGGGGGATGTGCGACTGAGAGGATGACGTGATGAGCGACTCTGAAGCACCCTTACCGGACGTGCCCGGAATCGTCCTCACCGACTCTCGCTCGACCTACGTGGGTCAAGCGAGCGTGAGGCGCGCGCTGCCGACGCGTGGGCGGCGCACCGTGGGCGCGTGGTGTTTTGTCGATCACATCGGACCCGCGTCGTTCAGCCCCGAAAACCGCTTCGACGTCGCCCCGCATCCACATATAGGGCTGCAGACCGTGACATGGCTCTTCGACGGTGCGATTGTCCATCGCGACAGCCTCGGTAGTGAGCAACTCATCAGGTCGGGACAGCTCAATCTCATGACATCGGGCGAGGGTATCGCGCACTCCGAAGAGAATCCCGGTATCACGTCGGGCGAGCTCCACGGTGTTCAGCTCTGGGTTGCGCTACCGAACGCAACGCGTCACGGTGGTTCAGAATTCGAGCACTATGAGGCGCTGCCCACGTTTGGAATGGCTCATGGCAGTGGCTCCGTGCTCATCGGACAACACCTCGATCAGATCTCACCTGCTCGACGCGACAGCGACCTGGTCGGCCTCGAGCTTCGTCTTCTGCCGGGCGACAGTACCGTCGAGCTGCGACCCGACTTCGAATATGCCCTCGTCGTCACCAACGGCGCGCTGGAGCTCGACGGGACGGTCGTCGAACCGGGCCACCTCGCGTATCTCAGGCGCGGCCGCGACGCGATCACGTTGAGAGTAGGCGACGACACGACTGCGTTACTGCTGGGCGGCGTGCCGTTCGAAGAGACGGTGATGATGTGGTGGAACTTCGTTGCGCGAACCCAGGACGAGATCAGCGACGCCTACGAGAGTTGGCTGAAGCATGATGAGCGCTTCGGTGCGGTGAGCTCGACGCTTCCGCGCATCGAAGTCGGACCGCCACCGTGGCATCTGCGACGGTGATCGACTAACCGAGGTCCGCGTTCCTCATCAATGAGGTCATAGGGTGTCGAGATGCATATCGTGGTCGAGACGCTCGGGGCCACGTGGTCGCCCTTCGTGCTGGTAGCGGGCCTGTTGCTGATCGGTCACGTGGCGTCCGGCGAGGGACTGTTTCGATTGGTCGGTGCGTGGTGTGCACGAGCCCCGGGAGGCGGCATCGGACTCTTCTCGCTGACCATGTGTGCCGTGGCCGCGGTGACCGCGGTCCTCAACCTGGACACGTCAGTCGTGTTCATGACCCCGATTGCCATTAACGCGGCTCGCGCCAAGGGCACCGACGAGAGCGCATTTCTCTACGGGACCATCTTCATGTCGAACTCGGCTTCGCTTTTGCTGGTGGGTTCCAATCTCACCAATCTGCTGGTGTTCGCGCGGCGCAATGAATTGGGCGTGGCCTTCGCCCGGCACATGGTGCTGCCGTGGATCGCCGCGGTGCTCGTCACGATCGTGGTCGTCGGCGCGTGGCGCTGGCGCGGGCTCCGCGCCCGCGCGCAGAGCTCACCCGTGCTGAACGAACCACACAGCTTGGGCCTCGGTGTCCTCGCGGTGGGTTTCGCCGTAGTCGCGATGCTCGCCATTGCCCACCCCGCGATCTGGGTGTTCCTCGTGGGTATCGTCGTCGAAGCGGTCACGCTGGCGCGACGGCGAGGTAGCTGGCGCGATGCCGTAACGGCAGCCACGCCGGGGACGCTCGTGACGCTCTTCGTCATTGCCGTCGCGGTGGGGTGGTTCGCGCGATGGTCCAGCCTCACGAGACATCTCTTACTGCACGCGAATTTGGCGACGACCGCGGTGGCGTCGGCGCTGAGCTCTCTCGTCATCAACAATCTGCCCGCGGCATCGCTTTTTGCCGCTCACGGCGTGCGTCATCCCTTTGCGCTCTTGCTCGGACTGGACCTCGGTCCCAACTGCGCGGTGACGGGTGCGCTGTCGTCACTGCTCTGGCTACGAATCGCTCGACGCCACGACCTTCGACCTTCGATCGTGACTTTTTCAGCCGTTGGCGCGGTTATCGCCGTGGTGGCGATCTCGATTGGACTGGCGCTGCTCTAGTGCCGGTCGTCGTTCGGATTGAGGGGCCACACGCTGCAATTGCCCACGACGTACCACGGCGATCCTTCGAGCGCTTGGTCGCTGACACTTGCGCGCAGCGCGCGAATGGTGCCGCCGTGGGTCACCACGAGCACGCGTTCGCGGGGCCGTTCATCGAGCATTCGCTTGACGAAGAGCTCTGCGCGTGCGACGACGTCTCGAAATGTCTCACCGCCGGGCGCGCTCGTCTCGGGGTCGACCATGATGGCATGCTCGATACCCGACATCGATGGCGTGAGCTCGCTGATCGGATGACCCTCGACAACGCCAAAGCCGCGCTCGCGAAGGAGCGGATCGGTGGTTACCTCGAGGCCCAGCACGGAGCCCACGATCTCTGCGGTCTCTCGAGCTCGATCAAGGTCACTCGCGACCAACGCCTGAAAACCCAGTTCGCGCAAGGATTCCGCCGCCGCTTGGGCCTGTTCGCGTCCACGTGCGGTCAGCTGAGCGGAGTTGTCATGACCCTGTACCAGTCCCAGCTCGTTCCAGGTACTTTCGCCGTGACGTACAAGCGTGATGGATAGTTCGTCGCTGGTTGACACGTCGAACAGGTTAGTGAGACCACGACAGCGAGCGGGACGACGCGATGCCGACGCGACACATTGTCGACTTGATGTAGATAGATGTACCTAACGGCGTTGCGTCGTGTCAAGGATCGACAGTGCGTGGTGGGCATCGAAACGACGTGTGTTTACGCTGCTCTTACAGCGCGCAATCGATTCACAGCATTTTCCAAATGTGATTTAAAACAAATGTGCAGTAAATCAAAGGAAACGCGGACCTGGAACGCGCAAGAGGATGGAGCCTCTTTGGTCGTCGTAAGTAGCATTGATCTATGCCACTCTTGCTGCCACCACGATCGCTCAAACCTCGTCTGAGCGGATTGACAATGGTTATCGATCACGGCGAGCCGCTCGGCCACTTCACCGACCTCGTGGAGAGTCACGGCGAGCACTTCGACTTCGTCAAGTTTGGTTGGGGTACGTCGGTCGTGACAAAGAACTTCACGGCGAAGCTGGACGTGCTTCGTGACGCCGAGATCGACTTCTACCTCGGCGGCACGCTCTTTGAGAAGTACGTCGTCCAGGATCGATTCGACGAGTTCCGTCGTCTGTGCGAGCAGTACGGCTGTCGCTACATCGAGGTCTCCAACGGAACCATCGACATCTCGAATGATGAAAAAGCCGATTACGTGAAGCGACTCTCCGACGACTTCAAGGTGATCTCCGAGGTGGGATCGAAGGACCAGACGGCGTCGGACTTGATGTCACCGGCCAAGTGGATTAGCTACATCCAAGCGGACATCGACGCGGGTGCCGTGCTCGTGACCCTCGAAACCCGTGAGGGCGGACGCGGCGGTATCTGTCGGTCTAATGGTGAGCTCCGATATGGCCTGATCGAGGAGATCCTCGAGTCGAAGATCGATCACAATCGCCTGCTGTTCGAGGCGCCGTCCACCACCTTGCAGACCTACTTCGTCCAGCGGGTGGGACCCGACGCCAATCTGGGCAACATCGCAGTCACGGACATCGTCCCTCTTGAGACGATTCGCCTCGGCTTGCGCAGCGATACCTTGCTTGATTTCGAGCCTGGCCACCGCGACCGCGATACGTTCTAGCCATGCGAGAGAGTCGTGACGTCTTCCACCTGGCCATCCCTTCCTACGACCTCGACGAGACGGTCGACTTCTACGTCACGAAGCTTGGCTGCAAGCTCGCCCGGCGTTACGACGACCGGGTGACGCTCGACTTCTTCGGCGACCAGCTGGTCTGCCACTTGAGCGACGCACCCGCGGTGGTGCCGCCCATGAACGAGCTGCCGATGTACCCGCGCCACTTCGGCGTGACCTTTCGCGAGCAGCGCGATTTCGACGCGCTGTACCAACTGTGCAAGCAGCGCTCGATACCCCTCTATAGCGACGTGAGCTTGCGCTTTGAGGGCAAGGTGGAGGTGCATCAGACTTTCGTCGCGTGCGATCCGTCATCAAACCTTATTGAGTTCAAGCATTACGTTGACCATCGAATGATGTACTAATCATCGATGGATCCTTCGTTACCTGGGCTTGACGCTGCTTCACTCGCCGTACTGATTAGAGAGCGGGCCGCGTCACGCGGCGATGCTCCTTATCTGCTCGATGCGAGAAGCTCGCGCGTGCTCACGTACGCAGCGCTCGAAGGCCACGTCGCCGCACGCGAACATCAATTTCGTCGCTGGGGGCTCGAGCGAGGTGAGCGCATCGGACTTGCGGTGGGCGATCCCTTGACGTTCGCGGCGTGGTTCCTCGCTGCGATGACGGCAGGTCTCTGGGTCGCACCTCTCGATCCGAGCTCCACGCAACACGTCGCCGCCGTGCTCGAACGCGGGCGGGCGCTTCATTTGAGCGCCATCGTGAGCGAACACGAAGCTCCCTCAGCGCCCTCGTCGTTTCGCTGGCACCACATTGACGTAGACGAGTTCGACGCCGACGAGGACGCTGAGTTGCGCGGAGGTGCGGAGGCGGGCGGTGTAGTGCTCTCCTCATCAGGCACGACGGGCACGCCGAAGGTGATTCCGCTCTCGACGCTCCAGGTGCTGTCGACGGCGAGACTGATCGCGCGTCATCATCGGCTCGACGAGTCGGATCGAGGATTCAACCCCTTGCCGCTCTGGCACATCAACGCAGAGGTCGTCGGGCTGCTCGCCACGCTCGTGGCGGGAGCATCCCTGGTGGTCGATGAGCGCTTTCACCGCACCGAGTTCTGGCGCCTCATGGAAGAGTTTGAGGTGACGTGGATCAACGCGGTGCCGGCCATCATCTCGCGCCTGGCTACACCGAGCGACCACGAGGTCGCTCCGCGACGCGTGCGCTTCGTGCGTTCGGCGTCAGCACCACTCGCCCCGGCGCTCTTCGAACGGTTCGAGGCGGCGTGGGGGCTCCCGATCCTTCAGACCTATGGCATGACCGAGGCGGCGAGCCAGATCTGTGCCACACCCGTCGACGGCGCCCGCAAGGCGGGGTCAGTCGGCATAGCGGTCGGCGTCGAGGTGCGGGTCGTGGCGCACGGCGATCGCGTCGCCGCGGGCGTGGTCGGCGATGTCGAGATCAAGGGGTCTACCGTCATCACGAGCTACGAGAGCGCCGACTACGACGATCGATTCAGTCACGACGGGTGGCTAAAGACCGGCGACCTCGGCTACCTCGATGACGACGCGTATCTCTTCCTCGTTGGGCGCGACGATGACGTCATCAACCGCGGAGGAGAGAAGATCCATCCCCTCGAAGTCGAGCTCATCCTTGCTGAGGTGGGGGGCGTCCAGTCGGTCGCGGTTGTCGCATCGCCCGATGATGTCTTTGGTCAAGTGCCGGTCGCCTTCATCCAACCAGACGATGAGTCGGTGCTCACTTCGCTAACCGAACTCGCGGCGATCGTTGAGCGAGTGCGGCGCTGCTCATTCGACGCCCTCGCCAAGGCGCAGCGGCCGACATTCGTCAAGATCGTGCGAGCGCTCCCGGTACACGCGACGGGCAAGATCCGCCGATCGCTCCTGCGCCAGGGCGACGATGTCACGATCGTCTACGAAGAACGTCTGTAGTAGTTGTCCCGCACCACTAGAGGAATGTCATGAGTTCAGTCTCCGAAGTCGCACCGAGCGGGACCCGTCAACGCCTCGATCACGTGGACGCCATGCGTCCGATCAAACAGACCGCCGTCATCTCGACGCACGCCCTCATCTATTTCGCGCCCCTGTCGACGAGTCTCGTGGCGTCGGGAATGCTCACGCTCACTCACTTTTCGCGCGACGCGTTCCTGTTTGTCTCGGCGTGCATGCTCGCCTACAGCTACCGCGAGAGCAACGAGATCGACCTGGCCCACTATTGGAAGCGCCGGTTCATGGCGGTGGGCCTCGTCTACCTCGTATGGTCCGTCATCTATTTCCCCGTCGCCGGCCTCAAAGACTCGACGTCATTTCCGTACTACCGCTTGCCAATGTCGGCGATCTTCAGCTTTTCGGGGCTGCATAACTTCCTCTTCGCGCTCGCGACGGGCTACTACCACCTCTATTTCTTGCTGGTACTGCTTGAGTTCTACGTGATCTTCCCCTGGATCTTCATCTTCCTGCGACGCCACGCCAACTGGCGAATACCGATTCTCGTTGCCTCGCTCGCCTGGCAGGTCCTCTACCCCATGGTGATTCGTCGCGGGTGGTTCGGCTTTGTCATCTCTTCGAAGGTCGAGACGCGCCTGGTCTTCTCGTATCCGCTGTATCTGATCGGCGGCGTGATTGCGGCCTTCTACCTCGAACGCTTCCACGGCTGGGTGATCAAGCACGGAAAAGCCCTCCTTATCAGCACCGTGGTGCTCGGGGCCGTCCCGCTCGTCATTGACTACTACGCGAAGCATGGCGTCCATATGCCGATCTTGCTCGTGCCGGGCGGTAACCCTTTCGCCGCCGCCGTCATTCCCTACGATGTCGGCGCGATCATCGCCGTCTACCTGTTCGGGGTCTACCTCGTGAGTCCCAAACGCAGCGCGCGCACGCGCGCCGTCGTGGCGTCTGGATCCGAGGCGGCCTACGGCATCTACGTGTCGCAGGTCCTGTGGATCCTGTGGATGCAGCGATGGGGGCAGCAGTTCAACTTGCTGCACAAGGCGCCGTGGATTTTTGTCACGCTCTTTGCGGTCGTCTTTACGTATCTGGTGGGCTGGCTCTTCAGCGCGCTCGTCGCTCGTACGCCGCTCGCGCGCGCGGTTGTGGGCCGCAGCCAACAGCCGTGGCACACGCTCTTCTGGTGGCGCCAACGCGTTGATCCCGAGCAGCACCACGACTTTGGCGAAGGGCCACTCAACCTCACGGACGGCTAGCGAGGCCCACTTCTTCTAGTGACAATGTCGCGATTTGCCGCGCGCAAAACATGCGAGGCTCACTAGTAGATGAACCGTCAAACAGCGAGCGAATGTGGCGAGACCCAAGCGCGACAGTGAGCGTCAGCGCGTACCTGCGCCGCTGATCAAACGTCGAATCGCGTCGGGGCGCGGCGCCATGGAACAACCCAACGTGACCCACGACGGTGACGCTCGTCTGACCTCGAAGTTCTGGCTCGCCGTCGTCTTGACCGGCGTCGCGGCGGGACTCTTCGGCGACTTTCTCATGTGGATCTTGGCGCTCGTCGAGCGACTCGCCTTCAACTATCGCTCGGGTAGCTATCAGGCGGCCGTGGCGGCGGCCTCGGGGGAGCGTCGCATACTCTCGATAGTCGCCGCCGGGATCTTCGGCGCCGTCTCCTGGTATCTCATCCGCCGATACTTGAAGCGCGAGCGCGCTGAGATCGACGAAGCAGTCTGGAGTGGCGACGGCGAACTCTCCATTCGACGCAGCATGCTCACCTCGATCGTTTCAGAGATTGTGGTCGGCGCGGGCGGCTCGATTGGCCGCGAGGCGGCACCCAAACTCATGGGCGGGGTGTCAGGCTCGGTCATTGCGAGATGGTTCTCCTTGACCCCGGCGCAAAAGCGATTGCTCGTCGCCTGCGGCGGGGGCGCCGGACTCGCGGCGGTGTACAACGTGCCGCTCGGCGGGGCGCTCTTCACGGCTGAGGTGCTCTACGGCAGCTTCGCATTGCCGGTCGTCTTTCCCGCGCTGGCGACGTCGCTCGTGGCGACCTGCGTGTCGTGGATCTATCTGCCTTCAGGACCCACGTACGGCGATATTCCGACCTATCGCTTCAGTGCCTCGCTCATGGTCTGGTCGTTGCTCGCGGGCGTCATCGTGGGCCTGCTCGCTGTTGGCTACGTCCGCCTCATTGGCTGGGTTTCGCACCACCGAGCGAAGGGCGTCCACATCTTTTGGACGATGCCCATCGCATTTCTCATTGTGGGCGTGCTCGGGCTCTGGTATCCCCAGCTGTTCGGTAACGGCAAAGATATGGCCCATCAGGCCTTCCTCGGCTTCGGTGGCCTGGGCTTGCTTTTCGCGCTCTTCGCCCTCAAACCGCTCGTAACCTCACTCACCTTGGGCAGCGGCGCGGCGGGTGGACTGTTCACGCCCTTCCTTGCGACGGGCGCCATGCTCGGTGCGTTCCTCGGCGCGCTCTGGGTGCACCTGTGGCCCGGCACGCCGGTCGGAGCCTTTGCCATCGTGGGGGCGGCGGCGATGATCGGTGCCTCGATGCAGGCTCCTCTCGCGGGCCTCGTGCTCGTGCTTGAGCTCACCCACAGCGGTTTTGACATCATGGTGCCGATGATGGCCGCCACAGTGATCGCGACCTTCCTCGTGCGCCAGATCGATGGGTACTCGATTTACTCGGCGCGCCTGCCCCATCGCGAGCCGGCGACGGAGACGTAGGCGCCGAATTGGCGGTGATGCTGGCTGCAAGAATGGAACTGTGTGGTGGCTCTTCCCCTGGGGTTGCGATGACTGACCTCGCGCTCATTGTGCGACGCGCGGAGGTTGACGACTGGTCGAAGCTGCGCGCGATCCGCTTGGAGGCTCTGAGTGACGCGCCCGAGGCGTTCGGCTCGACCTACACGGTCGCCGCCAAACTCTCCAACCACCAGTGGCGCTCCATGGTCGAGCGGTCGCTGTATTTCCTTGCTGAACGTGACGGCGACGTGGTCGGGATGGTGTCGGGTGGCACCAATGACCGTCATCCCGGGACCCACTGGCTGTATGGCATGTACGTCACCCCGATCGCGCGCGGATCGAGCACCGCACCACTCTTGGTTGACGCCGTGGTGGCGTGGGCGAGAAGCGAAGGTGCAACCGAGCTGTTTTTGCACGTCACCTCGATTGCCGAACGAGCTCGCGCTTTCTACGCGCGGATGGGCTTCGTGGCGACAGGTGTGAACTTCGGGATGGATCGAGATCCGAGCCTCACCATGATGACCCTGAAGAAATCCCTGGTCGATGAGTGAGCTACGCGTCGCGATGGTCGACGCACCCACCCTCTACGACCTGCGCCGGCGCGTCTTGCGGGAAAACAACCCCGACGTGTCCGTCGAGTTCGTCGACGACCACACGCCCTCGTCACGCCACTTTGGAGGGTTGCTCGACGATCGTCTCGTCGCCAGCGCGTCGTTCTTCCCTGGGATTGCCCCGATTCGACCCGAGCTTGAGAGCTACCAGCTGCGCTTTATGGCCGTCGACTTCGATGTGCAGGGCAGGGGATTTGGCGCCGTCATGCTCGAAGCGGCAGAGGAGCGCCTTCGCGACCTCGGCGCCGAGCAGCTGTGGGCCAACGCGAGAGATCGGGCGCTTGGCTTCTACGTCGCGACGGGATGGGCCCCGATCGAGGGAAGTGAAAACGTGAGCCCGCTCTCGAACTTGCCGCACACGAAGATCGCCAAGCTGCTGAACGCCCCGTGACGTGTACCGAACCTCTCCGCCATATTTATTAGGTTTGTCAGATGCGCAAATACGTGGTTCTGGTCGTGGTCGTCGTGGTAGCGGGGGCGGCCGCGATCGCGTATTCGCAGTCCAATAAGACGCCGAAGCTGGCTTCGGGCGCGCCAACCACCACGACGACCACGACCACCGCGCCGACCTACCCCACGGCCCCGCTCACCGGGTCGCCCGATCCGGGTGGTGCGGCGCTCGGGCGGCCCGCGCTCACGGTCAAGATAGAGAACACGCCCGAGGCGTTGCCTCAGTGGGGCGTCGCCCAAGCGGACGACGTCTACGAAGAGATCGTGAACGGCGGCATCACTCGCCTCGCCGCCGTCTTCAACTCCCAGGCACCGGGCAAGATCGGCCCGGTGCGATCCGTGCGCCCGACCGATACCCAGGTGGTGTATCCCCTCGGCGGCATTTTCGCCTACTCCGGCGGTGCGCAGTACGCCATCGACAGCATTGAAACCGCCCCGGTGAAGCTGATCGATGAGGATGCGGCCGGGGACGCGATGTTCCGCGATCCTGATCTCGAGGCCCCGCACAACCTCTTCGCTCGAGGGGTTCAGCTCTTCGCCCTCAAAGGCACCCCCACGCCCCCGCCCGCGCTCTTCAGCTATCGCTCCGCGAACACTGCTTCGGTCGGCGCACCGGTCGTGAGCTTCGTGGTGCCGTTTCCGAGCATCTACCCTGTGACCTGGACCTGGGACACCACGACGAGCTCCTGGGACCGGACGATCTTCGATCAATCTGACGTCACCGGCACCGGTCAGCGTGAGTCGCCGAAGAACGTGATCGTCATGTACGTCAACTACGTGAACGGGATTGGCACGATGAACTCCTACGCCGACCTCCAGGGCTCGGGCCAAGCGATGGTGTTCAGTGACGGCAAAGAGATCGTAGGCACCTGGTCGCGAGGATCCTCGATGGCTGATGTGATCCAGTACAAAACGACCTCTGGGGCGATCATTCGCTTGACGCCAGGACAGACGTGGGTCGAGCTGCTCAACGACGGGGTGCCGCTCAGCATCAAGCGCTAGTGCCCGAAGCGCGAGCGTAAGGTACGAAGGTCCGTTCGAGAGGAGCGCTGTGACCTACCGTGAAGAATTGATTGATCTACCTGACGGCCGCACCCTCGAGGTGGCGACGCTCGGCACACCGAGCGGCTCGACGATCTTCTTCCATCACGGCACGCCGGGCACCACCAAGACACTCAAGATGCTCGATCCGCTGCTCGACCTCGGCGATTTCTATTTGGTCACGGCGTCCCGTCCGGCCTACGGGCGTTCGTCACGCAATGAGGGACACCGCGTCTTCTCCGCCGTCGCTGACGCGAAAGCCGCTCTCGCACACGTCGGTCGGGAGCGCTACGTCGCACTCGGTTGGTCCGGCGGAGGCCCGCGCTCGCTCGCCAGTGCTGCACTCGATGACGCTTGTGTGGGCGCCGTGGCGGTCGCAAGCATCGCCCCCGCGGACGTTGACTTCGACTGGACCAGCGGAATGGGTCCTGAAAATGTGGCGGAGTTCGAGCTCTCGAAAAAGGGTGGCGCCCCGTACGAGGAGTACATGGCGGGGGTGGGCGCAGAGATGGCGACCCTCAACGCCGACAATCTCTATGACCTGCTCGGCGGGATCTTCCCTGAGGTCGATCGCGAGTCGCTCGCCGATGATGGAGCGCGTGCGACATTCGTGGAATCCATGACGTACGGATTCGCGAACGGCTGGCGAGGCTACTTCGATGACAACGTGGCCATGATCGAAGCGTGGGGATTCGACGTCTCCGACATCGACAAGCCCGTTCATCTCTTCTACGGCGACGCCGACCTCATGGTGCCACCAACGCACGGCGCGTGGTTGACGAGTCAGATTCCCACGGCCGTCGCGCACCATCGCCCGAGCGAGGGTCACCTCTCGATCATCTCCGAGCACTTCGACGAGCTCGCCGAGGTTCTCACCGACTTGTCGGCCTGAGCCGTGACGCGCATCGGCAACCTCTACGGACCGGAGGCAACGTTCCTCGGGGTCCCGCCAGCCGATCCCGAGGTGATGGACGAGTGGATCGACGCGAAGGCCGTCATCATTGGCGCACCCTTCGACGGGGGCACCTCGCACCGCCCCGGCGCGAGATTCGGACCGCAAGCGATTCGCACGACCGACTACTTGCCCCACGACGGGATGCGTCCCTCCCTTGCGCTCGGACTCGACCCGCTCAGGGAACTGGGCGTCGTTGACCTCGGCGACGTGGAGATGCCCTCTGGAGAGACCGAGCGTTCGCTCGCGTTGCTCGAAGACCGTGTCGCCATGGTGGCGCGTCACGGAGTGATCCCGATCATCCTCGGCGGGGATCACACGATCGCGCTGCCCGACGTGACGGGCGTCGCGCACCACGTCGGCTTCGGTCGGGTCTCGATCATCCACTTCGACGCGCACGCCGACACCGGCAACACGCAGATGGGCTCGCTGTACGGGCATGGCACGCCGATGCGCCGGCTCATTGAATCGCGAGCGTGCAGAGCTGACCGTTTCCTGCAGATCGGACTGCGCGGCTACTGGCCCGAGCCCGAGACCCTCGACTGGATGGCGGCGGGCGGGATGCGCTCGTTCGAGATGTCAGAGATCGTCGCCCGCGGACTCGACGCAGTGCTCGACGAGTCGCTCGAGATCGCGATGGACGACTGCGACGCGGTCTTTCTTTCCATCGACGTTGACGTCGTTGACCCCGGATCCGCTCCCGGCACCGGTACACCCGAGCCCGGGGGACTGTCCAGTCGCCAGCTCCTGGACGCCGTGCGACGCATTGCGATGAGCGTGCCGATTGCCGGCGTCGATGTCGTCGAGGTCGCCCCGCCGTACGACCACGCCGAGGTCACGGCGTATCTCGCCAACCGCGTGGTTCTCGAGGCGCTCGGCGGCATTGCCTGGCGCTTTCGACACCAACGAGGCGAGCCCACTCGCACTCCGAGCGATCCACTCCTTCAGCGCTAGCGCTTCGACAGCCGCTCGCCACCGACTCGACGCGTCAGTCGCGCATTGACGCGAGGATCTCGTGGACCATTTCGTCGGTCGTATTGGGGTGCAAGAACGCCATGCGGGCGACCGTTTCGCCCTCCCATTTGGTCGGCGTGACGAAGGCGATCTGACGACTGAGCAGTGAATGACTCCACTGGCTGTAGCGCTCTGCGTCCCACCCCTTTCGGCGAAAGAGGACGATGGACAGGCTCGATGGGCGCACCATCTCGAGGTCGTCGTTGGCGTTGATCAAGCGCTCGGTGCGTTGTGCGAGATCGATCGCCGCTTGGACCGCAGTTTGATATGCCTCGGTGCCGTTGGTGACCAGCGAGAACCAAAAGGGCAGCCCGCGCGCGCGGCGTGAAAGGTGGATGCCGAAGTCCGAGGGATTCCAGTCGTAGTCCTCGTCGCTGCCCTCATGCAGGACGTCGAGGTAGCTCGCCTGCTGGGCGAGCACTTTGCGTGCGACGGTCGGGTTGCGATACAGCAGTGCGCAGCAGTCCAGGGGAGCGAAGAGCCATTTGTGCGGATCGACAATGAAGCTGTCGGCGTGTCGGATGCCGCTCAGGAGATGGCGATGCGACTCGGAGAAGATCGCGGCCCCACCGTAGGCACCGTCGATGTGATACCAGAGGTCGTGCTCGCGCGCGTAGCTGCCGAGTCCTTCCAGATCGTCAATGATGCCCGCGTTGGTCGTGCCGGCGGTCGCCACGATCCCGACGACGGTCTCGGGGTGGGGGTCCGCCGCGAGCGCTGCTTCGAGCGCGCTGCGAGTGAAGCGATGGTCGTCGGTCGCGACGGTGAGCGTCTTCACGTCGAGTACGTGGAGGGCCTTTCCGATGCTCGAGTGCGCGTCGCTCGAGATGGCGAAGCGCAGATCGTGGGGGTTGTGTTCGGCGTTCTTCGCTCGCGCGACGTCGCGTCCGACCGTGAGGCTGGAGAGATTGCCGATCGACCCGCCGGCGACAAAGGCGCCGCCGGTGCCGGCGGGGAGTCCCGCAACATCGGCGATGTAGCCGAGTGCTTGGTTCTCGGCGACCACGACGCCGCTCGATTCGAGCCAGCTGGTCCCGTTCAGACCGGAGCAAGCAACCACCATGTCAAAGAGGAGCGAGTTCTTCGTGGGGGCGTTGGGAATAAAGGCGAGAAACCCGGGCGAGTCGATCGAGACGACGGCCGGTGCCAGCGTCGCCTTGAAATATTCGAGCACCTCTTCGGGATCGCGACCCTCGATGGTGATCAGCGAGTCGAGCTCTTTCATGGGAATTTCCATCTGGCTGCCGTAGTCGAGCGGCACCGGATCGAGTGACAACCGCTCTCGGCAGTAGTCGAACACCGCGGTCGTGAGCTCCGGGTTGTAGTCAAACATTGGGTGCCCCATTGCACGTCCTTTCCCTTTTTGCCCCTCGCTATCGTACGGCCTCAAACAATGTCCGGCGATCGGGCCACGTGAGAGGGTGCTTTACCGCTCAAGTAACATCCCGTCATGGAATTGGACCGCGTTGGCTATCTCGGACCCGAAGGTTCGTTTTCGCACCAAGCGGTGAACAGCCTCGTTCAGGTTGAACCCGTTGCCTACCCGTCTCTCGAGGACTTGTTGAGCGCGGTGGCTTCGGGTGATCTCGACCAAGCGCTGGTGCCGATCGAGAACTCGCTCGAGGGCACCGTGTCGGCCACCATCGACGGACTCGTCTTCGACTATGACCTCATCATCCTCCAAGAGATCGTGCTGCCCATACATCTCCACCTCCTCGCGCGGCCTGGAGTGGCGCTCGAGGATCTGAAGAGCGTGCGGAGCTACGTGCACGCGCTGGCTCAAGTGCGCAGCTTCGTGCACGAACGCGGACTCGAAACCGTTCAATCAACGTCTACCTCCCAAGCCGCTCAGGACGTGTCCGAATCGAGTGAGCCGTGGGGCGCCGTCGGGAGCTCACTGGCGGGCGAGCTGTTCGGACTGAAGGTCGTCGCCGCCGATATTGAGGACCACCCCGACAACGTGACGCGCTTCGTGCTGATCGGGCGCGACTCGGTCGCGGCACCCACGGGACACGATCGCTCGACGATCGTGTGCTTCCAAGACGCGGACCGACCAGGCAGCCTCTACGCCATACTCGGCCGTTTCGCCGCGCGCGATATCAACCTCACCAAGCTGGAGAGCCGTCCGACCAAGCAAGCGCTCGGCGACTATTGCTTCGTCATCGAATTTGAAGGTCACGTTGCGGACGACGTCGTTGCTGACTGCCTGGCTGACCTGCAAGCCCATCTGGCCCGGGTAAAGTTCCTCGGCTCCTATCCAGTGACCGGTGAGGGTTCGAGCGACCGTCGCGAAGAAGTCGCCGATGCGCGCCGTGCCGCGGCCACGTGGATTGCCTCGATCCGCGCGAGGGTCCAGTCGAACTAAGGGCGGACGGCGGTTCGCCGCGGGTGCTTAGGATGACCACCAGCGCCGTATCGGCCGAGCGAAAGTGAGGGAATTGTGACGTACGACTTCGAGGTTTCTGGTCTCGTCCCCGCTCCGCCCGACGTGGTCTACACCGCGTGGCTCTCGAGCGACGAGCACTCGGCAATGACCGGGGGCGCCGCGCACGTCGATGCTCGCGAGGGTGGCGACTTCGACGCCTGGGATGGCTACATCCGCGGCGTGTCGGTGAAACTCGAACCGTTCTCGCGCATCGTCCAGACCTGGCGCACCGAGAACTTCACTGAGGAGCACGTGGACTCTCAGATCGAAGTGATCTTTCAAGGTGACGAGGACGAGACGTTGGTCATCGTGCGCCACTCGAACGTGCCCGACGATCAGCTCGGCTACGAAAACGGTGGCTGGCAAAAGAGCTACTTCGACCCGATGAAGGCCTACTTCTCGGCGCAGTGATGCGCGTTGGCTCTCGCTATCGTTCGTCGGTGACGCGTTCGAGCAGTGACACCGCCTCGTAATTCTTCCCGGGCCCCTCGACGCGCCAGTGCTCTTCGAGGAGGTCGCGGTCCTTCACGATCGTCGTGATCTCGTAATGATCCAGGTTGCAGAGATGCTCATCGTGTGACTCGCCGCGTGCGAGGTCGAGCGTGATGAAGCGGTGACCATCGGCGAAGTTGATCGTGACTCCCGAGTCAGCGGACGCGACGTACTCGAGCGAGCGACGCGCCTCGCCGTGATACTCGCCCAGGGAGTATTCGCCGACCTCGTCAAAGTGCACGCGGTCGGTGCCGTGCTCGTTGCCCGCAACAGTTCGCCTCGAGAAGGTGGCCGTGCCACGAAAATGGCTCTGATCCTCGCCACGGTGGTCGGTCACCGTGCGCTCGACGCGCCAGCGTCCGAGCAAGAAATCGAGTGTTTCGTTCGCTCCCACGAGTTCAAGTATGGCAGTGACCGTTTTCGGAGCGTGCGCCACTGCGCTACTCGCTGACGGCCGTCAGTCCCTTGAGCAGTGTCTCGGTCGCAACCGCGCTGACGCGCTCGACCCCGTTTTCGAGGAAGGGGAGTGAGCGAAATGCCCCGAGGATCAATCCGCCGCACAGGTTGGACAGCACCTCCAGCGGTAGGTCCGAGCGCAAGGTGCCGTCTTCCATTCCGCGACGGAGCACCGCGCGAATCGGCTCCCCAATGCGACGATCGACGTCTTCCTTGTCCATGTGCATGTGCTCGTGCTCGGTGCGGATGAATTCGAACTTCGCGCCGCAGGCGAGGATCGCGCGAAAGATTCGCGCCAGCGCTTCGGCAACCGGGGCGTGATCGAGGTCAGCCGCGTCGAGCCGGGCGCTGGCGTCGTCAATGGCGGCCTGCGCAAGCGCGCTCAGAAGCTCTTCTCGGGTGGAGAAGTAGCGATAGAGCGTGGCTCGGCCAATGCCCGCCGCGTCCGCCAGATCCGCCATAATTGCCGAATCTCCGCGAGCGATGAGAAGTTCCGCCGCGGCGTCCAGGATCGATTGACGGATGTGATCCTTCACTAATTGTCGCTGCACCACAGCGTCACTGTATCATCACTATCTCATGAATTGACACGAATGATCAAGTTGTGAGATGCTGATGTCTCACTCTCATTCCCCCGGGTGTTCGGTTACGTCGAGGAGTCTTTTTCATGCGAGCTTTAGCAACATGGTGCGTGCAGCATCGTAAGACGGTCGTGTTTTCTTGGTTGGCTGCGCTCATCTTGATTTCGATCTTGGGCATTGCTGCTGGCAGCACGTACTCGAACACGTTCTCCCTTCCAAAGACGCAGTCGACGGACGCACTGCACCTTCTCCAAGCAGTGTCGCCCAAGGTTTCCGGTGACGTCGAGCAAGTGGTGTTTGAGTCGACGCACGGACAGAAGGTCACGAGCCCCGCGATTGAGGCGCGCATCAACGCGGCGCTGGGGAAGATCTCGAAGATCAATCACGTCACGAACGTCGTCTCGCCCCTGTCGAGTGAAGGCGCAGCCCAGGTCAGCAAAAGTCAGACGGTCGCCTTCGCGAGTGTGACGTTTGACGAGCTGGCCCAGAATGTCTCTGACTCCGTCGCGAACCAACTCGTCTCGACCGCTCAATCAGCCGATAGCGCCAACCTTCAGGTGGCAGTCGGTGGGCAAGTGGCCGAGCTGACCAACAAGGTCTCGGTGGGCGGACTGCCCATCGGGGTCCTGGCGGCGGGCATCGTGCTCCTGCTCGTGTTTGGCTCGCTCCTCGCCATGGCATTGCCCCTCATTTCGGCGCTGGCGTCGCTCGGCGTTGCCACTGGGCTCATCGAACTCCTGAGCCACGTGATGAAGATGCCGCAGTTCGCCTCTGAGCTGACCGTGCTCATCGGTCTCGGCGTTGGCGTCGACTACGCGCTCTTTATCGTGACTCGCCATCGTCAGGGTCTCATCGCGGGCCACGACAACGAGGAATCGATCGTCAATGCGGTGAACACGTCAGGTCGCGCCGTGCTCTTTGCGGGCATCATTGTCTGCATCGCACTGCTCGGCATGTTCGCATTGGGTGTCAGCTTTCTCTATGGGCTGGCGATTGCTGCATCCCTCGGAGTGTTGCTCACCATGGTCGCGGCACTGACGCTGCTCCCCGCCCTGCTCGGCTTCATCGGCCCCCGGGTGCTCTCACGCCGTCAGCGAAAGAATCTCAGCGTCAACGGTCCTCGGGTCGTCGGCGCGAGCGGCAGCGGCTTCTGGTCTCGCTGGGCGGACTTCATCAATCGCCGTCCGACCGTCCCCGCGCTGATCGCCCTCGCGGTCATCATTGTCATCGCCCTGCCCTTCTTCTCACTGCAGCTGGGCTCATCCGACCAAGGCAACGACCCGGCCGGCACCACGACGCGCCAGGCCTACGACATGCTGAGTCAGGGCTTCGGGCCCGGATTCAACGGACCGTTGCAACTCGTGGCCGAGATCAAAAACCCCGCCGAAAAGACCGCACTCACCCGCGTCGTGACGGCAGTGTCGAAGCAGTCCGGCGTGGCCGTGGTGCCGAGCCCCATATTCATTCCGGGGAAGAATGGCAACGAAGTCGCGCTGGTGGACGTGTATCCCACGACCTCTCCGCAAGCCAGCGCCACGACGAATCTTGTCGAACGACTGCGCAACACGGTGGTGCCGCGCGCGGAGGCCGGTTCACAGCTCACCGTGCTGGTCGGAGGAACGACCGCCATTTACATTGACTTTGCGCACGTCCTCTCGGCGAAGCTGCCGCTCTTCATTGGCCTGGTGGTGCTGTTGTCCTTCTTGCTCCTCGCGATGGTCTTTCGAAGCTTGCTCATACCGCTCATCTCGGCGGTGCTCAACATTCTCTCGATCGGCGCCGCGTTCGGGATTCTCGTCGCCGTGTTCCAGTGGGGGTGGCTCGACTCGTTGCTCGGTATAGGAGCGACGGGACCAATTGAATCCTTCTTGCCGGTCATGCTGTTTGCCATCGTGTTCGGGCTTTCGATGGACTACCAAGTCTTCTTGGTGACGAGGATCCACGAAGAGTGGGTGAAGACGGGCGACAGCAAGCTGGCAGTTCGAAACGGGCTCGCCGCCACCGGCAAGACCATCAGTGCCGCAGCCCTCATCATGATCCTGGTCTTCGGTTCCTTCATCCTGGGTGGCGAAGTCGTGATCAAGGAGTTCGGCCTCGGCCTCGCCGGCGGCATCTTGGTGGACGCCATCGTGATCCGCATGGCGGTCGTACCCGCCTTCTTGACCCTGCTTGGACGCTCCTCATGGTGGTTCCCTCGCTGGCTGGACCGCATCCTTCCCAACTTCGCGTTCGAAGACAGCGAACCGCCGGTAGTGACCATCGACACGAAGCCGAGCGAGGGCGACGAAGACGCCGAGCTGCTCGACCCGGTTCACTAACGCAAGAGATCGAACACGCCGTGCACGACCGTGCGGCGTGTTCGACTTCAGCGTGGATCGACGAACGGGGAATGCTCTTGTGGCGGAGGGAGTGGGATTTGAACCCACGGTGGGCAAGCCCACGCCGGTTTTCAAGACCGGTACATTCGGCCGCTCTGTCATCCCTCCGGGGACCACACTAGTTGAGGGGTCTAGGAGCTCTTCTTGTGGGCCCGGTGACGTGCGGCGACGTCCAGGACGACTTTGCGCAGACGCACGGACTTTGGCGTGACTTCAACCGCTTCGTCGTCGGCGATGAACTCGAGCGCCTGCTCGAGCGAGAAGATGGTCGGCGGCGCGATCCGCTCGGTGTTGTCGCTGCCCGAGGCGCGCATGTTGGTGAGTTTCTTTTCCTTGGTCGGATTCACGTTCATCTCTTCTGAACGCGCGTTCTCGCCAACGACCATGCCCTCGTACACCTCGACGCCGGGACCGACGAAGAGCACACCACGCTGTTCAAGATCGAGCAACGCGTTCGCGGTCGTGTCGCCGCGACGGTCGGCGACGAGGGTGCCCTTTTGGCGCAGGCGAATGTCGCCGTACCAGGGCTCGTAGCCGTCTGACGTCGAGTGCATCATGCCCGAACCGCGGGTCTCGGTCATGAACTCGGTGCGGATGCCGACCAGTCCACGAGCGGGGATGCGCCATTCAAGTCGCACCCAGCCGGTGCCGTGATTGACGAGATCGAACATGGTGCCCTTGCGCGTAGCGAGCAGCGTGGTGACGGCCCCAACGAACTCTTCGGGCGCGTCGATCGTGACGTGCTCCATCGGCTCGTGCAGCTTGCCGTTGATGGTGCGCGTGACGACCTGCGGCTTTCCGATCGTGAGCTCGAAGCCTTCGCGGCGCATCGTCTCGATCAAGATGGCGAGCTGGAGCTCACCGCGGCCCTGGACCTCCCAGGCGTCGGGGCGGCTGGTGGGCAGCACGCGCAGCGAGACGTTGCCAACGAGCTCCTTGTCGAGGCGGTCCTTCACCATGCGAGCGGTGAGCAGCTTGCCCTCCGTGCCGGCGAGCGGGGAGGTGTTGATGCCAATCGTCATGGACAGACTCGGCTCGTCGACGTGGATCGGCTCGAGGGGTACGGGATTGTCGGGGTCCGCGAGCGTCTCGCCGATCGTGATGTCCTCAAATCCTGCGACGGCCACAATGTCGCCGGGACCGGCGCTCTGTGCAGGCACCCGTTCGAGCGCCTCGGTGATGAAGAGCTCGGTGACTTTGGCGTGCTCGACCGTGCCATCGATGCGGCACCAGGCGATGCGCTGGCCTCGTTCAAGGGTGCCATTCACGACGCGACAGAGCGCGAGGCGACCGAGGTACGGCGAGGCGTCGAGGTTACAGACGAGAGCCTGAAGGCCGTGACCCTCTTCGTACTCGGGGGCGGGGACGTAATCGACAATCGTCTGGAAGAGCGGCGTGAGGTCGCCGGAGGTAGCCGTCGCGTCGAGTGACGCCCAGCCTTCGCGGGCGCTCGCGTAGAGGATCGGGAACGAAATCTGGTGCTCGTCGGCGTCGAGGTCGAGGAACAGGTTCTCCACCTCTTCGACGACTTCGGCGACGCGCGCGTCGGGTCGATCGACCTTGTTGATGACGAGAACGACGGGCAAGCGCTTCTCCAGGGTCTTGCGCAGCACGAATCGAGTCTGGGGGAGAGGACCTTCGGCCGCATCCACCAGAAGGATCACGGCGTCCACCATGGCGAGTCCGCGCTCCACTTCGCCACCAAAGTCGGCGTGGCCGGGGGTGTCGATGATGTTGATCGTGAGGCCGTTCCACTTGACCGCGGTGTTCTTCGCGAGTATGGTGATGCCCTTCTCGCGCTCCAGGTCACCCGAGTCCATGACCCGGTCGGTCATCTCCTCGTGGGCCGTGAAGGAGCCCGTTTGGCGGAGCATTTTGTCGACGAGCGTGGTCTTTCCGTGGTCGACGTGAGCAATGATGGCGATATTTCTAAGGGATGTGCGTAGCGACATGACTGAACCACGCTAATCGGACGGAGAGTGTCGACCTCTCAAGCGGCTCGAGCGAGGTGATGGCGCTGGTTCGCGACGGCAGTGCGAACCAGGTCGCGAGCGCCCGAGCGCAGGTCCGTCATCGTTCCGTCGACACTCAAGACGACCCCGGCTTCAGGCCACAGACCAATGATTCGTGCGGCTGACGCTCCATTGAGGTCAGCCAGCGCGTCGATCGTGAGGTCTGCGCGAAGTCCCGGTCCGGCGCTCTTTCCCGGCGCACCCGCGCGAACGCGCAGCAGCACGCGATGTTGCGATGAGGTTACGACCAGGTCCCGTCGTCCGCGCAAGGTGGTGCGCGCACGCGCGACGTCGTAGTACGCGTCACTGGTGGCGATCGCCCAGGGGTGATCGAGACTCTCGGCGGCTTCGGCCAATTGCGTCGCCCAGTTCGCTGCTTCGGCACTCACGAGTCCGAGCACGGCGGGCGTGCTCGTGGCGAGATACCAGGCGAGCGACCCACGGCGGGCGTAGCCCGCGGCGTAGCGCAGCAGCTGATCGGTGACCTCGGATTCCACGGCGTCAAAGCGAGTGAGCGACGCGTCGAGGACCGTGCGCCGCAGCGCCGCGTTGCCGATCGAGCGACGCGCGATTGCGGGCGACCAACGAAACGACCCCGAGGGCTGGCCGGCGCGCTCGACCATCCACGCGTCAAGGCGACGGTGATCAACGGCCGGCACCGCCCGGAACCGTGCGGAGAGCGAGCGGCGATGATCGTCGGTGAGCGCCGTGGGTTCGTCCGGCGCTTCATCGATCAGGCGGTTCAAGATGTTCCTCGAGAGACGCCGATGCGTCAACGTGGTCACGCGGCTCGCCACCCTTCGAGTGCGTCGAACACGTCGGTGACCGAGCGCCACAACAGCTCGTCGTTCACGTCGATGCTCCAGAGCTCACCCGTCGCCGTTGAGAACATCGAGGTGCGCAAGGGCACGATCGAGGTGCGCAACGTCTGGACGAGGGCGTGGTAGCGCATGACGCGTTCGGCGCCTTCACCGAGCGGGGAGGTCGTCACGTCGAGGAGCGCCACCGACGCGACCTCGCCGCTCGTCGTGCCGACCATGAGATCAACGACGTCGCGCAGCACCACGTTGCCACCAGCGAGCCGCTGATAGGCGCGAAGCGACGTGCGCGGGAGCCAGCGATTGGAGAGCGGACCGAGTGAGCGCTTCAACGTCACCCAGTGCGCCGTCAAGTCCGTCGAGAGGCGTGCGAGCTCGTCAGCGTCCAGTCGATCAACGTAGTCCGTGAGATCCGTCCGACCGACCTCGGCGCGCCACGCGAGCAGCAGTTCGGCGCAGACGTCGTCGATCTCGACCCCCGCGCTCATGAGTCGCAACGACTGGGTGATCAGGATGCCGCGTAGTTGCGCGAGGGGCGCAGTCGTGGGATCGAAGACCTGAGGACCTTGTCGGAGCGACGACGCTCGCACGATGATCGGCTCGCTGCGTAGGTCGGGCCCGAGGCGTTCGTAGATGCCGTCTTCGAGCGTCGCGCGCAGGCCCGCGGCGGCACTCGCGTTCGTGGGTGGACGGCTCTCGCGCTCACCTCGCAGCACGTCCATCACGTTGAGGGGGGTGGCGTCCAACACAGAAGTCATGTATCGAGTGTGGCGTAGCGCTGTAACACCGCGGCTAGCGTAAACACGTGTTCGTGGCAGTCTTTTCAGTCTTCGTCGCAGCGATCGTCGTGCTCTGCGTGCTGACGCTGCGATGGGCCATTCAGCGCGATCGCTCGCGCCGGAAGTAGCTAGTCCTTCTCTTTGCTGTCCTTCGGGTGCTTGCCGTTTTCCTTCAGGCGGTCTTCCAGGTCATGCACCGTTCGGTCGAGATCCGCAATGGCGCGCTCGATGACCGACAGACGGTCCTTCATCGTCTCGTCCACGCGCTGATCAACTCGCTTGTCGATTTGAGCACTCAAGCGAGAGTCGAGCGAATCAACGATGGGCTGAGTGATCTGTTTGATGCGAGCCTTCAGATCGGGGGCTTTGGTGTCGTCGGAGTCTGAAGTGTCGCTCATAAGCAAAGACTACGTTGAGGGCGGTGGGCAATACACACCGGGATTGAACTGCAAGGTGTTGAACTGACCAGCCCACGGCGGGTTTTCGAGCGTCGTCGCTTCGTTCTCGAGGGTCGAGAGCGGTGAGCACGCCGCGTCAAACGTGATGAAGCCACGCACGTTGCTACCTGTCGCCCCCGCGACCGGCACCGGACCCCCGCCACCGAAGGCGAGTGCGATGAAGACGGGCATCGGGTTCGTTGAGAGCTGGTAGTTGCGATACTCGGACTGAGAGGCGTAGACGGCGGCATTGAGGTTCGGGTCGACGGAATCGATCCCGGTCTGCCATCCCTTCAGCATGGAGCTCCAATAGGTGGCGTAGGTCGCGAGTGTTGCACTTGAGGCACCGCCGGGCGCGTCGAGACCCGAGTGGTTGTCGGGATAGCCCTCGGTGTCGAGGACCACCCAGTCGGGGCTGAGACCGACGCCCAGGCTGCGATACGACGCGATCTGGGTAGCGACCCACACCCCCGCGTCGAAACCGTGGGTGTAGAAGTTCGCCGCCGTAATCGCCTGACCCGCAAGCGGGCCGCTCACGGTCCAAAAGGACAGCCACGTCACGCGCTTGTGCGAGTTGTAGATCGCCTGGCCGAGAAGAAAGTCCGGCGACGCACTGACGTTCGTCGTGCCGGTGAAGCCGACCCAGGGAGCGGTGCGGGTGCCGAGTCCACCGGTCTCAGAGATGATCGGCCAACCGTTGCTGATCGCGGTCGACCAGTCACTGGAGGGAATCGCGTAGACCCCGACTCCTTCGGGTGGTGGCGAGTTGATGCCGGCCGCGTACAAGGTCAGTTGGCCGTCGATCTGCAAACCCGCGACGATGTTGCCCACGGTCCTCGCCGAGGCGCCCGCCGTCACCGACACGTTTGTCGCGGTCCACGAGCTAGTGCCCGCCGGATTCGTCAATACGAACAGGTCGCCCCAGTTGGACGCCTGTCCCGCGACCGCCACCTGGGTCGGGGTTACCTCGACCGTGAGCGCGCCACTGAGTGGCGGCGCTCCTGACGCCTGGCTCGTGATGTTGGCGTAGTTCCAGAGCGGCTGCGCGCCGAACGAGGTCGAGAGATTCTGGGTCGTGAAGAGATCGACGCTCCCGCCTGCAGTGAGGGCCGCGAGGTCGATCGACGCTGCGCTCGTACCGAGCGCAAGCGTGCCGACGACGGTGGGCGCCGCGGTGGTCGTCGTGAGGTTCTTGGTCGTCCACGTGCTGAGCGACGTGCCCGTGTTGGTAAAGACATCAACATCACCATTGTTGAGAATCGTTGCAAACGATGGCGTCGCGCTGGGTAGCACCACGGGATCACTCGCGAAGCCCGACGCCACGGTCGGCGGCAGCGTCGTGGTGGTCGTTGGTTTGGTGGTAGTCGTCGTTGGTTTGGTGGTAGTCGTCGTTGGCTTGGTCGTCGTCGTGGTGGGCGGTTTCGTCGTGGTGGTCGTCGTCGTGGGCGCTGCAGCGGGGTGAGCGTGCGACGCAGCCAATGCCGTCGTCGTGGTCACTGTCGGCGCGGTCGAGGTTGCGACGGTGGATGATCCCGCGGGGGAGGGCGACGACGTGACGGTGCCGGCGTTGGAGAACTTGACCGTGGTCGCGTCTTGGCTATAAACCGGGACCGGTTGACCAGGCTGCCAGGAGAGGGTCAACACCTCGATCGTGTTGCTCGCCGTGCGATAGGCGATGGTGCCCGTCGTGCCATTCACCTGCACGCTCGGCAAACCGACCGATGCATTCACGCCGGTCAGTGCGGTGAGGTCAGTCGTCACGAACGGTCGCCACGGCGTGCCGAAGTGAAGGCGCGCCCAGATTGCTTTATCCGGGTTGTTCGGCGTGAGGAGCTCAAGGTGCCCCGAGGTGTCTACGTAGAGCAGGTCGACGTTGTTCGACGGATCGAAGAAGGGCACGGGATCGCCACCGGCGGTCGGCACGTTGTTGTGAGTGGTGTAGTTGAGCCAGCTCGTTGCGCCGGTCGAAGTCTGGAGATAGCGCGCGAGGTCGCCTGCATTCGTGCGATAGGCAATGACTCCTTCGGTCGTGGTTGAGGCGCTGTGCGGCCCACCGAGCATCGTCGTTGTACTGAGGTGAGATTCGAGGGACACCGCATTCCACGGCAATGGCTGGACTCCCGTGTTCACGAACTGATAGAGCGGCAACCCGCTCGGCGTAGTCGTGGTCGTCACCGCGTGCGACGCGTTCGTCGCGACCAGCGCACTCGCGAGGAGAACGATGCCAATCAGCGTCAGTCGTGCAAACTTCACTCGCGTCCTTACGTGGGCGATACGCCCAATCTGATGCGGACCCTCACCGTTAAAGTTTAGGTTCGACGTTTCGACACACTGAGTCACACACGGTGTGCATTACTACGAACGCGTTACAACTCTCTTCGCCGCGGACGCGGTCGACGGACCGTCGACGTTGACCGCGCGGGCGACGACGCTGTACGCGCGACGTTCCACTAACCGAGTCACGTCGATGGACCGCACGCCCTTGCGCATCGCAGTCCACGACTTGCCACCGTTGATTGAATACTGATAATCGGTAATCGCACTACCACCGTTGGAGGCGGGCGGTTTCACGATGAGGTGGAATCCACCGACGAGCGGTTGCAGCGTCGAAATGGCGGGCGCGTCGGGTCGCGTACTCACCTTGGCGTTTCCTCCCGACTTAAAGGTCAGTGTCGTCGTGTAGATCGGCTGTCCCTCGTAGGTGATGGTGACCGTCACGTTCTGAGGGACTGTCGACTCGACGTCGAAGCTGACGACACCCTCGGCGTTGCTGATGACGGTGCTCGTATCGGTACCCGTCGCAGCGGTGTTCTCAACGCCGTCGATGCTCAGGTTTCCTGCGGGAGCCGTTGCCGTGATCTCGACCGAGGCGTTCGCGATCGGCAGGTCGCTCGCGCTGCGAAGCGTCGCGGTGATGGTGGGACCGGTGCTGAGCGCGGTGCCGGTCGTCGCCGTCGCGGAGAACGTGCTCGTCGTCGCGGAGAACCCGGGCGGGCACAGCCCCGCAATGAACGAGGCACCATCAGGACTGCCGAGACCCGAGGCCATGTCGTAGCCGAGTCCGGCGCTGTAGTTGCCGATGTTGAAGAGGTTGTTGCTACCGGTTGTCACGTCCTCGAATCCGGTCGAGGCCATTGCGTAGAGCGAGGGATTGACGAAGCCGAGTCGCGGAACGCCACAGGTCTGCGCGGCGACCGCGATGAGGTCGCTCACGAGTGGCGCACCGATGGACGTGCCGCCAATGGCGCCCCATCCGCCAGAGCAAGAGTGCCGACAGAAGCCTGAGCCGGTGCCCGTGTAGTACTGGATGAAACCCGTCGCCGGGTCACCCATCACGGAGAGGTCGGGCACCATGCGCATGGTGTCCGCGGTGGTGATGCCGGGAGCGACTTGCCATGTCGGGCGACTCCAGAGGGAGGACGCACCGCCACCGCCCGCGCCGCAGTCGGACTTGGTGCAGTTGTCGTTCCAGACGGACTCGCTCAGAGGATTGATGTTTGCGACGTCGAGGCCACCAACGCCCAAGACGTAGGGCTGCGAGGCGGGGTCGTCAACCGCGGCGGTGCTCGACGGTTGGGTCGTGTCTTCGCAGTCTGAGGAGCCGTCGTCCCCCGCGGCGGCAACGACGGTCTGACCTTGCGCAGACATCTCCTGAAAGATCGCCTGTTCGGCTTGTGCGCCGCCGTCGGTTTGGGCCTCGCAGATGCCCCAAGACGTCGTGATGATGGTCGCGGTGTCGTTGCTCGCCATCAAGGAGTAAGTGTCGGTCGGCCCGGAGTTGTTGTTCGTGCCTTGGTAGACCTCGATGTTTGCGCCGGGCGCAAGGGCCGCGGTCTCTTCGACATCGAGCGTCGCTTCGTCAGGCGCGTTGTCCGCGTTGTCAGAGCTGGTCGGCCCGCCGTCGACGTTGGTGGAGGTGACGATTGGCGCGAGTCCGTAGCAGCTGAAGTAGGTCTGCACGTCGCTCGCGTCATAAGTGGCCAGCTCGTAGACCCCGATGGTCTGACCGAGCCCATTGTCACCCGCGGACCATGCCCCGCTGAAGCCGTAGAGCGCTCCTTGCTGCTGCACGGTGTACCCGCCGACGCTGTTGGGGGTCGTGCCCGTTGAGCTTCCCGCCGCCGGACACGCGGTGGGCGCGGAGACGGCATTCGCACTTGCATGGGTCATCTCAAGGTTCGTCGATTCGGGCACCACCGAATCGAGGCCCGTGACGGCGGTGACGTCACGGGCGAGCGTCGAGGGCAGCGACGCGTCAGAAGTGAAGTGAGCGTCGAGGGAGCCGTCGCTCACTCGCACGGTCTCCACGGGCGCATTGAAGGCGCGCGCAATCTCGCGAGTCGTGCCCGTCACGTGCAGGATGTTGCGTCCCACGCTCAATGTGCCAATACGGAAGCCGTAGGACGAGAAGTATCGCTTGACGGCAGTGACGGTCGCGCTCGATGCGCCGAATCGCGCGCCGTACTGGGTAGGTGTGAGGAACTGGCGGTAATTCGGGGATGCAGTGTTGGTCAGGCTCGCGATAAAAGAGGTCAGCGCAGCGCTGTGCGGCTGGGCGAGTGCGAGATCAAATGACGTGGTGATCACCTTGTTCACGACGACGTCGCGCGTGGGCGTGGGCGAAAGTCCCGCCACGGTCACTCGTGGTTCACTGGCGTTCGCCGGCAGCGTTGCGATGGGGAGCGCCAAGCCAACGAGTCCGGCACTGAGAGCGAGCGCGACCCACCGCGGTCGGGAAGCGAACATTTGCATGGCATCAGCCTAGGTAAGCGCCGCGGTGTTAAGAGAGCGCTGACCTACTTATAAGGCAATTCTTATTTCGTGCGCAGCGCCGTCTTCACGAAACGTCATATCCTGCGCGGCGGTAGCGAGCAGAGAGATTGGCGCACTCTTCGCAGATCGACTCGGGAATGACGCCTCTTCGCATGAGCCAGCTAAAGACCGTGCAGCCCATGCATATTCCAGCGAAACCTTCCAACGACGCGGCAGCAAAGAGCGGCAACAGGATCCACCGTGCGTCGAGCCATCCGGCGCTCAGCCAGGTGAGCAACGTCGCCAACGAGAACGCGAGACCCACGGCCTGCGCGAAGCGCTTCGGTGGTCCTGGCACAAATCTCTCCCAACTCTTGAGACGAGGTCCACTGACGTGGACCGCGAACCAGCCGAGTGGTGAGATCTTTGGACCCGCCGCCACGCGCGCGGCGAAACCGTAGGTAAGAAGGATCAGGAGCCACGCCTCACCCGTGACGAAGGTGATCACGCTCAATGCGACGACGCCGAGGGCGACGCTGCGCGCGGCCGCGTCGTTCACCGGATTGGGGAACGAGAAGAAGTTCTTCACCCTACAAACTTTAGTGGAATTGTCAACTATTGGCTCAGATGGCGAGCTTGATCGTCGTAATCAAGCCAACGACAATGACGGTCACCCGCACGAGGGTGGGCGAGAGCCGCTGGATCAACAGCGCCCCGAAGTATCCGCCGATCAACGTCCCCACGAGCAGCGCGAAGACGTCCGAGACCGCTAGGTGCCCATGAACGATGAAGATGAGCGCGGCCACCGCGTTGATGATGAGCGAAATCGCATTGCGTAAGCCTTGGACCTCATGAATCTCGAGTGGCAAGGTGAGGCCCAACACGGCGAGCAGCAAGATGCCCATGCCCGCACCGAAGTATCCGCCGTACACCGACGCGAGAAAGATGCCAACGTAGAGCGCCCAACGGCGAGCGGGGTGTTCGGTGTCGACGTGAGCGAGTCGGCGGGTGATGAGCGGCGATAGGGCGAAGAGCAACGTGCCCGCTCCAATGAGCCACGGGACGATCGCGCGAAAGAGCGAGGGAGACCCTTCAAAGAGCAGCGTGCAGCCGACGCCGGTGCCCAGCACACACGCGGGCAGCAGCGTTTTGATGAGTGCACGATGCTGACCGAGCTGGTGGCGAAAGACCCGCAGCGATCCCAGGTAGCTCGGCACGACTCCGACAGTGGTCGAGAGGTTTGCCTGCAGGGCCGGCACGCCGGTCGCGAGCAGGGTGGGGAACGTAATGAAGGTCCCGCCACCCGCGACGCCATTCGCGATCCCTGCGCCCACACCGGCGAGCAGAACAAGAGTCAGGCGCCACAAAGGTGGAAGTGCGCCGACAAACATTGTCACTACTCTACGTACGATGGATTTTTACGAAAACTGTGTGACGAATCCGCGAAACTCCCCGACTCGTCATCTACCGTTAGCGACGTGTACCTCTTGACCGGAGAACTCATTGTCCCAAAGGACGCGCCGGACGATCTGATTCGTGCTGCCGGCGGCATCGTCACCCGATTTGTGCCGGGCGGACGCGTCGAAGTCGCGTGCATCTACCGAGAAGCGCGAGGCGACTGGACGTTCCCGAAGGGGAAGCTCGAAGCGGGCGAAACCTTCGAAGAGGGAGCGTTGCGCGAAGTGTACGAAGAGATCGGACTGCACTGTCGCGTCGTGCGGTTTGTCGGCACGACGAACTACACCCACCGCAAGGGCAAGTCGAAGATCGTCGCCTACTACCTCATGACCGCAGACTTCGGAGTCTTTGAACCCAACGACGAAGTCGACGAGCTCGTGTGGCTGCCTCTCGAACACGTGCGCGCGCACCTCACCTGGGACCGTGACCAAGAACTCTTCGACCTTGCATTAGAGATGCCGGAGTTGCGCGCGCTCGCTTCGTAGTCGCTCGCAGTCTCTTCGACCTGACGCGTCCCTTCCGCTACTTCGTGTTCTGGGCAGACGGCGTCACTGCGACGACGAGATGCTTGGTGACGGGCTGTTCGCTCTGCGTGCTGAAGTCAGCGATGCCACACAGCACGTTCAGTTCCGGCATGTAACCGGCGGCACAGCCCGGTGGAACTTCATAGGTGACGGCCCGATAGCCGTAGACGGTCCTCTCTGATCCGTCCTTGGAGAAACTGGTCACGTCGATGAGGTCGAACTCCGCAAGGCCGCGATCGCGCATGTCAACTTCGTTCATGTAGATCACGGTCCGTATGCCCTCGAGGCCGCGATAGCGGTCGTTGTTCGAGTAGATGGTGGTGTTGAACTGATCGTGCGAGCGCACCGTTGCCAGCATGAGGCGTCCCTCTCCGGGGTCGACGTCGTCGGGCAGCGCGGCATTCGAGAACTCCGCGCGACCCGAGGGGGTTTGGAAGACTCGATCGCGCGCGGGTTGAGCGATCCGAAAGCCGTGGGGGTGTCGAGCGCGGCGATTGAAGTCCTCGAAGCCGGGCAGTGCGCGTGACATCGTGTCGCGGATGAGGTCGTAATTGCTCGCGTAGTCCTGCCAGGGCGTTGCGCTGTTCGACAGCGTGGCCTGAGCGAGTCCGGCCAGGATCGCGCACTCCGAGCGCATCTCGAGCGAGTCGGGGTCTTTCATCCCGAACGAGATGTGCACCATGGACATCGCGTCTTCGACGGTGATGCCCTGGTCGCCGCTCGCCTGATGGTCTCGATCCGTGCGACCGAGACACGGGAGTATCAGCGCACGCTGTCCGTGCACGAGATGGCTGCGGTTGAGCTTGGTGCTTACCTGCACGGTGAGCTCACAGCGGCGAAGCGCTTCAAACGTGTAGGAGAGGTCGGGAGCGGCGAGCGCAAAGTTCCCGCCGAGCGCGACGAAGATCTTCATGTCGCCACGGTGCATCGCTTCGATGGTGGCGACCGCACCCAGACCGTGCTCGCGCGGAGGCTCGAAGCCGCACACGTCGCCGAGCCGATCGAGGAACGCCGTCGACGGACGATGATCGATGCCGCAGGTGCGGTTGCCTTGCACGTTGCTGTGGCCGCGCACGGGACACGGGCCCGCGCCTTCTCGACCGATGTTGCCTCGCAGGAGCAAAAGGTTGACGATCTCACGGACCGTGTCGACGCCGTGCTCGTGTTGGGTCACGCCAAGGCACCAGGCGATGATCACGCGCTTAGAGCGTATGTAGGAGTCCGCGAGCTTTCGGATATCGGGCTCAGAGATGCCCGATCCCGCGACGAGATCGGACCACGAGGTGGACTCGACCAGCGCTCGGTAATCATCAAAACCGTGCGTGCTGATCTTGAGGAACTCTCGGTCAAGCACCTCGGGGTCAGACTTCGCCGTCTCGAGCACCGCTTTCGCGACGCCGCGCATCAGCGCCATGTCGCCACCGATGAGCACCTGCACGTTCATCGTCCCGATCTTCGTGGCGTGGAAGGTGGCCATGTCGACGAACTCGTGTGGGACGATCGTTCTCCTCGAGGCCGCTTCAATCAGGGGATTGATGTGAATCAACTCCGCGCCGCGTCGCTCGGCCTCGGCGAGCCACGTGAGCATCCTCGGAGCGTTGGTTGCGGCGTTGTCGCCCATCAACCAGATCGCATCGGCATTTTCCCAGTCGTTTAAATCGACCGTGCCTTTGCCCGTGCCGACAGCGGCGGTCATCGCCCGACCAGACGCCTCGTGACACATGTTGGAGCAGTCGGGAAGGTTGTTGGTGCCGAACTCGCGAACCCACAGCTGATAGAGGAAGGTCGCTTCGTTACTCAGGCGTCCTGAGGTGTAGAACGCCGCCTGATTCGGACTCTCCAACGCGCGCAAGGAGTCGCCCACAAGCGCGAACGCCTCGTCCCACGAGATCGGCTCGTATTTGTCGTTGACCGGGTTGTAGCTCATTGGTTCGGCCAAGCGCCCCGCCGACTCCAAGTCGTAGTCGTTCCATTCGTTGAGTTCGCTCACCGTGTGCGCGGCGAAGAAGTCGCGATCGGTGCTGGCGGGCGAAAGCTCCCACGTGGCGTGCTTGATGCCGTTCTCGCAAATATCGAGTCGTAGTCCGCTCGGGTCGTCCGGCCACGCGCAACCCGGACAGTCGAATCCGCCGGACTCTTGATTCATCACAAACAGCGCGCGAACGCCATGCAGTGGTTCCCCGGCTCGCTCCAGCACTCGCCCGACGCTGCGGGCGGCACCCCATCCCGCGGCGGGGTCGTCGTACTCGTGTCGGGAGTATTTGTCGGTTGGGGTTGGTCCGCGACCGAGCGCCGGCTCATCGGGCAGTGCGCCGAGCATGCGCTTCTCGGTGTCACTTGATTGATTCGAGGTAGTTGTCATTTGCTCATCCTTTCCAGAGGGCTCGTCTTCGTTGCCGCAAGGAGTGGACGCTGGCGGCAACGGGAAAATGCGTGAGTGAGGACGAAGCAATCAGCGTTCGCTGCGCGCGACGGTGAAGTAGCGACGCGCTTCAGATCACGCGCGTGGGCGCGGAGGTTTCGAAAGGTGGCACCGGGACCGCGATCACCTGGGGAGGGCCGAACTGGCAACTGCACTCCTTCGAACGAATGGAGATAGGAAAAATCTCTCATATGGAGATCGGGGGAGCAATGGGTGAGCGGAAGTTTTTGCGGGGTGGTCAATCGAGGAGATTTCGCGCCGTATCAGTCGTGCGAAATCGAATCCTCGGTTCCCATGCGTTTCGGAGCGGGGTGAATTGCCCGAGCTGGTAACTCCAGTTATAGTATTATCTACTAAATCAATGGAAATTGATGTCTATAGAGGGGAAACAAATGAAAAAGTCCAGGTCCCGACGCGTAATCGGAGCGACGATCGCTCTGTTGCCGCTGAGCCTCATGGCTATCACCTTGTCCGGCCCATCCGGAGCGGCCACGACCAACGTGAACGTTGTTGGCTACTCCGTGGTCGGACCGGCCTTTAGCGCCCTGGAAACCGCCTTCAAGGCAACGTCCGCCGGCCAGGGCGTGACGTTTACCAACTCCTTTGGTGCATCAACGACCCAGGCCGAGGATGTCGTCGCTGGACAGGCGGCCGACGTGACGGTCTTCTCTACGGTGCCGGACCTCAACCTGCTCGTAGCGGCAGGGCTGGTCAGCAAGTCGTGGGCGTCCTATCCTGCGGCCGCGGCTGAAAAGGGCTTCGTCACCGACTCGGTCGTCTCGCTCATCGTTCGCCCAGGGAACCCTCTTGGCATTACGGGCTGGAACAGCCTCACCAAGAGCGGGATCCAGATCGTGACCCCCGACCCCATTAGCTCCGGCAGTGCACGCTGGAATTTGCTGGCCGCCTACGAGTCGCAGATTCAACAGAAGAAAAGCGCAACGTCCGCGAAGAACTACGTGAACTCGCTTGTTGCGAACGTCGTGTCGGAGCCCTCGAGTGGGAGCAAGGCGCTCACCACGTTCCTCTCTGGCACCGGCAACGTGCTGCTCGACTACGAAGCGGACGCCAAGGGCGCCGCCGCAGCTGGCGAGAAGCTGCAGATTGTCAACCCGGCCCAGAACACGTTGATCCAGAACCCTGCAGCGTTGACCACGACGGGTCTGTCCAACCCCACCGCGGTCGCGTTTTTTGACTACATGTTCTCCAAGGCTGGTCAGTCCATCTGGGTACATGAAGGCTTCCGTGCGACGCTGTCCGCGGTGAGGGCAGAAAAGGCGAGCATCTTCTATCAGCCCACCCGCCTTGCGACGGTTGCGGCACTCGGCGGATGGGGCAAGATCACGGCCAAGTTCTTCTCATCGTCAGGGATCGTGACGCAGATCGAAAACGCGCACGGCTTCACCAGCTGACAGATTCTCCTTACCCCCAGAGTGCCGCCAGCTTCGCCCGGCTGGCGGCACTCTCATGTCCGAGGAGCGTTCGTGCACTCGTGCACTCGTGAGCGATGCTTAGGAACGTGCTCGTCGGTCTTTAGTAGGCTTTACGCGTAGGGAGAGGTGGGTGAGTTCGGTTTAAACCACATTCCTGCTAAGAATGCGGCCTGCGAAAGTGGGCCCGAGGGTTCAAATCCCTCCCTCTCCGCCAACTCAACACCGAGCGCAGTGCGCTCGGTGTTGCTACGTGAAAGGGATGACGGATGCAGTACTGGATCGAAACGCTCGGCTGTCCCAAGAATCACGTGGACTCCGACAAGCTGGCGGGACTGCTCGAATCCCAGGGCTACGTCGTCGCCTTGAGCCCGAACAGTGCGGACCTCGTCGTTGCCAATACCTGTGCCTTCATTGAGGCCGCCCGCGAGGAGTCCATCGAGACGGTCCTCGAGCTGGCCGACCTCAAGCGCGACAGCGCGCGGCTCGTCGTCACGGGCTGCATGGCCGAACGCTACGGGGACGAGCTTGCGTCGGCCCTTCCCGAAGTCGATCTGGTGGCCGGATTTGGTGCCAGCTTGACCGCGTCGACGCCGGTCGCCCTGCGCGAACGACCGACGACGTCCTTTGATCTCTTGAACCTGCCGCGCCCGAAGACCAGGGTTCCCTGGGCGTATCTGAAGATCGCCGAGGGCTGCGATCGGCGATGCGGATTCTGTGCGATCCCCACGTTCCGCGGCGATCAGCGCTCGCGTTCAATCGACGAGATTCTGAGCGAGGCGCGCGGTCTCGTCGAGGGTGGCGTGCGCGAGCTGATCTTGATCGCTCAGGACCTTGCAAGCTGGGGACACGATCGACGGCGCGCGGGACGCGGCGAAGCGATCGAGGTGCTTGACGACGGCGGCACGCAACCGCTCATCGAGCTGACCAAGCGCCTCACGGATGAAGTCGATCGTGTGCGACTGCTCTACCTGTACCCGTCAGGTCTCACCGAGAATCTGATCGAGACCATCCTCGCCACCGGCGTGCCGTACTTCGACCTGTCCTTGCAGCATTCGTCGCGACCGCTGCTGCGCGCCATGCGCCGCTGGGGCGAAGGGTCGCGTTTCTTGGAGCGCATCGAGGCCATTCGCGCCATGGAGCCCAATGCGGCCTTTCGCTCGTCGTTCATCCTCGGTTATCCGGGCGAGACCGAAGATGACCAGCGAGCGTTGCTCGACTTCATCGAAGCGGCCCAACTCGACTGGGCGGGTTTTTTCACCTTTTCGTCAGAGGCTGGCACTTACGCGAACGATCTTGATAGTCCGGTCGCGCCCGAGCTCGCACTCGAGCGACTGCGCGAGGTCTCTGAGCTCCAAGACACGATCACGGCGAAGAAGCGCGACGCGCTGGTCGGCACGCGCCAGCTGCTGCTCGTTGACGCGCCCGGGATCGCGCGCAGCGTGCGCGAGTGTCCTGAGATCGACGGTGTCGTGCAGGTTAGTAAGACACTTATGGTGGGATCGATGGTGGAATGCGAGATTGTGGCGAGCAAGGGCACGGACCTGGAGGCGGTGGCGGTGTGAGCACCGAGCGCACCTACGGCCCGACCGCACTGATGACGCCCGCCAACATGATGACGGGCTTTCGCCTCGTTGCTGCGCCGTTCTTCATCTATCTGCTGATCTTCGATCGCATCTCGTGGTGGACGACCGCCGTTGGACTGGCGGTCGCCGCGTCGGACTACTTCGACGGCATCGTCGCGCGCCGTCACGGCACCACCACCTCGGGCGCGTTTCTCGATCCGCTCGCGGACAAGGTGATCGTGCTGGGCGGTCTCTACGCCATCATCATCTCTCGTCCCCACGGCATCCATTTTTTCGTCATCCCGGCGATCATCATCACGCTGCGTGAGATCTGGATGAGCGTCTTTCGGGCTCGTGCGTCGAAGCACGGGATCTCGATCCCCGCGAGCCGCCTCGCCAAGTGGAAGACCTTCGCACAGGACTGGGGTATTGGTTTCTGCGTCTTGCCAATCACCGGTCACCATCTGCAGTTCGCGTTCGTCACCATCTGGATCGCCGTTATCTTGACGGTCTACACCGGGTGGCAATACTTTCATTCGGGTCGCAGGGTAGCCGTCGGTGCGCGTTGAGATCGTGGCGGTCGGCACCGAGCTGTTGCTCGGTCAGATCGCGGACACCAACTCCCAATGGCTCGGTGAGCATCTGGCCGCCAACGGTTTCGACTCGCACTTCCATCAGCACGTGGGCGACAACCACGATCGAATGGTGCTCGCCTTTCGCACCGCGCTGGCGCGCAGCGACGCACTGATCGTCTGCGGCGGTCTCGGGCCGACCCAGGACGACATCACACGCGACGCCCTCGCCGAAGTACTGAACGTGCCCCTCGAGCGCCACGAAGAACTCATCGAGACCATCCGCCAGCTGTTCACCTCGCGTGGTCGAGAGATGACCGAGAACAACCTTCTCCAGGCGGACGTCCCAAAAGGCGCGACCATCATTCCCCAGACCCGAGGCACCGCGCCCGGTCTCATCTGCCAGCTCGGCCAGAAGGTCATCTACGCCGTGCCCGGCGTGCCCTACGAGATGAGCGACATGTTCGAGCGCGCGATTCTGCCCGACCTGATCGAACGCCAGCGCCTGGTCGGCGAGACGTCCGTGATCAAGAGCCGAGTGCTGCGCACCTGGGGATCCAGCGAATCGGGGCTCGCCGAAGCAGTCGCAGAACGATTCGTCGCGCTCGAGAACGGGGGGCGAGTGACGATTGCGTTTCTCGCCTCGGGCATCGAAGGCATCAAGATTCGCCTGACCGCTCGCGGAGACGACGACGCGGACGCGTCAGCGCTGCTACTCGAAGAGGAGCAGTACGTAAAAGCGCTCATCGTCGAACATCTCGGCGACGTGATCTTCAGCACGAACGATGAGTCGATGGAAGAGGTCGTCGCGGGACTCCTTGGGGCACAGGGCGTCACGTTGTCGGTTGCCGAATCGCTTACGGGTGGGCTCATCGCGAGTCGGTTGGTGAACGTTCCCGGTGCATCGACGTGGCTTCGCGGGGGTCTCGTCAGCTATGCGAGCCAGATCAAGTTCGACCTCCTCGGAGTGCCGGACGGTCCGGTCGTGAGTGCCGAGGCGGCCGAAGCGATGGCCAGTGGCGTACGCAAGCTCCTCGGATCCGACATCGGATTGAGTGTCACCGGCGTTGCGGGGCCCGAGGAGCAGGACGGTCAGGCGCCGGGCACGGTGTTTGTCGGCCTCGACGTCGGGGAGGGCGCGACGAGTGTCGCGCTGCGCTTGCCCGGCGACCGGCCGAGGATTCGCTCCTACGCCGCGATCAGTGCCCTTGACGCGTTGCGTCGCGCGCTCGAACGCTCACGCTGAGCTTCCGGCGCTTCTAATCTCAAAGGAGAGGAGCGAGCGTGTCGAAACTGGTGATTGAGGTTGAGCCCGAAGCGTACGGTTTTTCGTCCGAGCGTCTCACGCGCATCACGACCCGCTTCAACACTTATGTCGAAGATCGGCGACTCGCCGGGTGGCTCGCGACCGTCTCTCGGGGTGGACAGCTGCTCTGGACTGACAAAGGTGGACATCGCGACCGCGAGCGTGACCTCGAGGTCACCGACGACACGATCTGGCGCATCTATTCCATGACGAAACCGGTGATCGCCGTTGCCGCCATGATGCTCTACGAGGAGAGTCGCTTCGACTTGTTCGACGACATCGCCCGATGGATCCAGGCGTTCAAGGAACCGCGAGTGTGGGTTGGGGGCACGCCCGAGTCGCCCGAGACCGCCCCCGCACAGAACCCGATACGCGTGCACCATCTCCTCACGCACATGAGCGGGCTCACCTACGGCTTCCAGCGGTGCCACCCCGTCGACGAGATCTATCGAAACCGTGGGTACGACTTCAGCTTCGCCCGCGGTGCGGACCTCGAACAGGCCGTCGAGGACATTGCCTCGATGCCACTTATCTTCGAACCGGGGACGCAATGGAACTATTCCGTGGCCTTCGACGTACTCGGACGGCTCATCGAGATCTGGAGCGGTCAGTCGCTTGACGTCTTCGTCAAGGAACGCATCCTCGATCCTCTGGGCATGGTGGACACGGAGTGGTGGTGTCCGCCAGAAAAAGAGGAACGCCTCGCCATGCTCTACGTGCCCGCGCGCGGCGAATCCCTGGCCTACGAGGACCTCGCCAAAGCAGTGCTGCACCCGCCGCGACTGCTCGGCGGCGGCGGCGGACTTCTGTCGACCGCCTATGACTACGAGCGCTTCATGACGATGATGCTGCGCGGCGGCGAGCTCGACGGTGTTCGCTTGCTCTCGAGTCGCACGATGGATTTCATGACCGTGAACCAGTTGCCCAACGACGCCGAGCTCACCGAGCTGGCCGTTGACTCCTACCGGGAAGATCAGTACGGGGGCCTCGGCTTTGGACTGTCGATGTCGGTCGTCACGGACGCACGTAAGAGCAAGTCGCTCATCACCGACGGCTCCTACGCGTGGGGCGGTGCGGCCTCGACCATCTTCTGGGTCGACCCGCTCGAAGATCTCAGCGTCGCCTTTTACACCCAACTGCTGCCGAGCGGGACCTACCCGATCCGACGGGATCTGCAGCAGCTCGTCTACCAAGCCATCACGGAGTAACCGACACATCGCCCATTGTGTCGAATATGTAATCCCGTTACAATCGAAATCACGGCTCGAAAGATCCTGGCGGCGCCGGTTCTCACGGCAGATTCCGGGGTCACTGAACCTGGTTCCGTGGGGGTGGCGGTGGATCTTTCCATCAAGGGGCGGCGGTTATTGAGACCACCACCGCACGGCTCGAGCGTAACGGGAAGTGAAGGAAGCGCCCTGCGGCGCTGGGCGAATTCGTGGATGCGTCCCTAGACGCCAACGAGTTCCGCGCGATGGCGGAAGAGCAGGCGGCGCTACGGCGTGTGGCGACACTCGTAGCGCGCGGCGCAACCCAGCAAGAAGTCTTCTCCGCCGTCACCGAAGAAGTTGGGAAACTCCTTCCCGTCGACTTTGCCATCTTGGGCCGTTTTGAACCGGACGACACGATCTGCGCGGTTGCCTCCTGGAGTGCGACCAGTGACGCGTTTCCTCTGGGGGCCAGGTGGCCGCTCGAGGGGAAGAACACGGTATCGATCGTGTACCGCACGGGTCGGCCCGTGCGGATCGACGACTACGGCGATGCGTCCGGCGCCATTGGTGAACAAGGCCGGGACCGAGGATATTTTTCTACGGCCGGAGCGCCGATCATCGTCGAGGGACATCTATGGGGGGCCATGGCCACCGGATCAACGGCGGATCATTCAGTGTTGCCGCCCGATACGGAACGGCAGCTCGTTTCGTTTACCGAACTGGTGGCGAGCTCTATCGCGAATGCAGAGAGCCGCCGCGAGTTGGGAGAGTTGATCGAAGAGCAGGCTGCGCTCCGACGGGTCGCAACACTGGTCGCACACGGGGCATCACCGACGGACGTCTTCGCGGCGCTCACCGAAGAGGTGGGCAAACTCCTTCCCGTCGAGTACGCGACCCTCTGGCAGTACGAACCTGTCGGCGAGGCGACCTACATCGCATCGTGGGGCACGGTCGCCACCTCGTACCGAACGGGTGATCGATTCAGTCTTGGCGGAAAGAACCTTCTGACGATCGTCTCCGAGACCGGCCGCTCCGCTCGCCTCGACAATTACGACGAGGCGACGGGCGAACTGGGCGACTTAACCCCGTCGTCGAGACACTCGCGTTCGGCGATTGCGACCCCCATCGTGGTCGAGGCGCATCTTTGGGGGGTGATTGTGGCAGGCTCGATCGGAGCGCATGAGCTGCCGGTAGGCACCGAAGTGAGGCTCGCCGGCTTTACTGAGCTGGTTGGCGCCGCCATCGCCAACACGGAGAGTCGCGCCGAGCTCGTCGCCTCGCGAGCTCGCATTGCTGCTGCCGCCGATGAGACGAGACGTCAGATCGAACGAGACTTGCACGATGGAACCCAACAGCAGTTGGTCTCAATCATCCTTGAGCTGCGAGCGGCGCAGTCAACGACGCCGGAGCTCGGCCAGCTGCAGGCACAGCTGGTGCGAGTGGCGCACGGTTTGGACGACGTCGTGGAAGAGCTGCGAGAGATTTCGCGAGGGATACATCCCGCGCTTCTCTCAAAGGCGGGACTGAACTCTGCACTCAAAGCCCTGGGGCGACGAGCCGCGGTTCCCGTTGAGTTGGAACTGCGTTCCGAAGAACGACTGCCCGCGCCCGTTGAGGTGGCCGCGTACTACGTGGCCTCAGAGGCACTGACGAACGCCGTAAAGCACGCGAAGGCGAGTGTCGTCAGCATTGAGCTCGACGTGCGAGGCGGCGTCTTATCGCTCGTGATCCGTGATGATGGCGTCGGTGGAGCGGACCCCAAACTTGGCTCTGGACTGCTCGGTCTGGCCGATCGCGTCGAGGCCCTTGGTGGTCGCCTCGAAATCTCGAGCACCCCACGAAGCGGTACTTCACTGATGATCGAGATTCCCGTTGATACTCGACGCGCCGTCATGTCGGCCGATCTGTGGGAATAGATCTCATGATCACGCGTTCTTTTAACCTCGTCGTCGGTCGAGTTGCGATGATCGAGCGTCGTCGTGGTGCGCGTCCGGATCAATGATGACGGTCGAACCGGCAGCTCGGTTAGTGATGGCGGATGACGACGTCCTGCTTCGCGAGGGGATCGCGAGCTTGCTCGAGCGCTCGGGATTTGATGTGGTCGGGCAGGCGGGAGACGGGACCGACCTCCTGAATCTGGTGCGAAGGACTCGCCCGGACGTCGCGATCGTTGACATCCGAATGCCACCCGCGTACAGCACCGAAGGTCTTCAAGTGGCGCGAGTCTTTCGCGAGGAGTTTCCCGACATGGCGATCGTCGTGCTCTCCGCGCACGTCGAAGTTGACGAGGCGATGGAACTTTTGGCCTCAGGAGATCGTCTTGGTTACTTACTCAAGAGCCGTGTGACTGACGTTGCGCAGTTCATAGACGCGGTGCGTCGAATTCATGCGGGCGCGTGCATTGTGGATCCCACGCTGGTGCAAGAGCTGGTGCAGGCACGCCGGCGTCGCGATCCACTCGACGCACTCTCGCCACGTGAGGTGGAGGTCTTGCGCCTCATGGCCGAAGGCTCCTCGAACGCTGGCATCGCGGAACGGATCTTCGTCTCCGAAGGCACGGTCGAGAAGCATGTACGCAGCATCTTGTTCAAGCTTGATCTCCCCGAGAGTGGGTCGGATCATCGCCGAGTGCTCGCAGTCTTGCGGTACCTCGAAGCGCGCTGATCTGCGGTTAGTTCGTATCGTTCAAGAGCTCGCGCATTCGTTGAGCGCTGAGTTCCGATTTCGCCAAGAATCCAATGGCCGGGCTCGTCTCGAGAAGGTCAAGTAAATCTTCTCTCTCGTGGGCTGACACGAGCACCATCGACGATGTCAGCGTCGGAACGGCGCTCAGTTGTTCCACCACGTCAAATCCGCTTTCCTCACCAAGTTCGACGTCGATGAGGATCACGTCGGGACCGTGTTCCTCCGCGTGCTGCAGCGCCTCGGCACCGGTAGTCGCGACGCCCACGACCACCATCCCCTCTTGCTCCAAGAGCCGACTGACGGTGGCGAGGAACTCGACGTTGTCATCAACGATAAGAACACGCATTGGTGGGAATTAAGTATTCCATGCGGACACCGACTAGTTGTATGGGTGCTAGCAGGCATTTGTGATCAATAGTCCTCACGTTGCCCTCACTCGGATGACGATTACGGATTATGCCGACGCGGCGTTGTGTCTCCTGACGCTTGATCGTTGATTCTCTCTAGCCGAAGTTCACGTTTGGTGGTAGCAGCAATGCGAGGCGTGATCGACGTAGACAAAATAACAAGACACGAAACGGTGAAGGAGGCGGACGTGGCTCACGAGCAACACAAGTCTCGACTCTTTGAAGTCGTTGCCCCCCATGCCGCGGCCTCGAAATCTCCCCGTCACCCACTCGTGAACCGGAGACGTTATGCGTCGTCGTCGCATAGCAGCCGCCAGTGCCCGCCGGGCTCGGAACCTCAGCAACCCCCCAGCCGAGGATCAACGAGTCCGGCGGGCTCTTTACCTTGCGCCTGAGTAAAGCGATGAGACTCGGGCCAGGGGTGACGACCGTGAGCGGCG
>DASZLS010000002.1:0-17252 GCA_035552255.1 Acidimicrobiales bacterium
AAATCGCGCATAGACGATTTCCCCCGCCTCGACGGCGTCAATCGCAATTGCAAGAATGCGCCAATGCTGCGGCTCGCCGTTGAGAAGACTGATCGCCCTCTGGTTCGTCTTCTGAGGCTCGATCGTCATTGTCGTAACGTCGGACGTGATACCGGTTCGCATGGGTCCCTCAGGTTCCCAGAGCTCAACGGCAGTCGTTGTCACCGTTCTTGCGGACACGTCGCCGGCGCTGGAGAGAAGCCCGAGATTCTGATAGCCCGAGTGAAGCGAGCTTCGCCGCGCGCCGGTAGTCGGATTGAAAAGATCGGTCAGCGAGATCGCCTGTGACGTGTACGGCGCGATGAATACGCCCTGTCGAATGAATTCGCTCTTGCGCGTCTTGATGCTTGGCATTCCGGTCTCCCTCGGTTCCAAAGATTCGCCATTCTGACGATCTCGATTTGGATCTTCGACGAGAGCAAACAGCCTCGCCATTCCGCATCCATTCCGCAAAACTATGCGAAACCTTCCGAAATGACGAGCATGGGTGAGATTGATGCAAAACGGGATTTCCTTGAAATACTCCCGTTTACCTTGTGTCGGAGGGGGGACTTGAACCCCCACGATCCTAAGATCACCAGCCCCTCAAGCTGGCGCGTCTGCCTATTCCGCCACTCCGACGCGCGTTCTACTCTAGTCGCTGACGACCGCCAACAATTTGCCCTAGCTCCCCGTTGTACTCGGCAACCTTGACCACGCGGGCAACTGATCAACAAAGCCCGCCACGGTGAAACTATTGGCAACGCTCGAAAGCAGCGTCGACCAGATCGTCAATGTCGGCGCAGTGAACAGCGGTCGCACCCAATAATTCGTCATGATCGCTTGGTCGAGCTTCAACCAGGTCGACGACGCCGTCACTGGATTGAAGATTGCAGTCGCTTGATCGAAGAGCGTCGTCACGGCCGCGGTACGCACACCACTCGGATACGTGTTGGGGTACGCCGGACCGGCCCACGAGCTCGCCGCGTAGGCGGGCGTAGTGGTCGTGGGACGCGCGAAGACCGACACGTCAACGTGGCCGAACGCCGACGCTTCAGCCGCGCTGATCTCCGTCTTCTCATTGACCATCGTTGACAGGATGCCAATGTCCGCCCAGTCGTCTTTCACCAACACTGCCACCGCGTGGTCGAGCGCGCTCGGGCCCACGCCAAGTCGTATCCGGAGCCGCTTGCCGGTGCTATTCAGCCAACCCGTCGACGTGCGGACGAAACCGCTCGTCTTCAAGACCGTTTCGGCGCAGGTCACGCAGTCGCTCAGCGTATTCGGCGCCGGCGTCGTGGTGGTGGTCGTCTGCCCAACGGGGTTGGATCCCGGCGTTCCGGGATAGTCCGCCTGACCTTGCGAGAAGATGGCCGACGCCGCGACCGAAGGCGAATAGGTGACCGCGCCGAAGAGCTTGTCAATGAGTGATTGGCGTTCGATGGACCAGCTGAGCGCCTGGCGCACGCCGAGCAGGCTGGTCGTCGTCGCGCGCGGCGAATACGTCAGCTCTTCGATGTTGCTCGACGAAGCGATCTTGCTCGCGAGTGTCGGCTTCGAGCTCAGCGTGAGCACGGTCGAGCGATTGACGGTCATCGTGTAGTCCGCGAAATTGACCGTGCTCGCGCTCGGAAGCGTTTGGGAATCAGTGATGACGACACGACCGAATCGATTGGGATCGAGGGGCCAGGCGGGATTCATGTCGAGCACCAGCCGGTCGGGCGTCGCGCTCGCCACGAAGTAGGGGCCGAGCGACGGTTGGGTGGTGAGGTTGCTCAAGGCACACCCGGTGGCCGCTCCCGGTGCCTCCAGGTCACGGAATAGAAGATCCCAGTCGGCGTACGGCGTGCCGAAGACGGCAGTCACGGTGAGGCCGTTCTTTGAAACCACGAGTGACTTGATCGCTCGATAACCGTCAGAGCTCACGCTCGCGAGCGAGCGGGCCTGCGTCCACCAGCTCACGAGGTCGCTCCCGGTAAAGGCGGCGCCGTTGCTCCACTTCATCTTCGCGGCAATGGTGTAGCGCACCGTCTCGGGCGAGAGCGAGGTGAGCTCGGCAGACGATATTGGTCCGCCCTCGCCCACCAGGACGCCGTTGGGCGCGGTGACGAACGCGGAGGGCCGGATCAAGTCGAGAATAGAGTTCGAGGTGGGCGTCGCATCCTGGTCAAAGACGGTGCACCCGCTAAAGGGACCGGGCAGCGCCAGGTCGAGGGTGTGGGCGTTTTCGTTCACGCTCGGAGCGGCTGCCGAGAACGAGAAGGGGACCGCAGCCGAAGCGAGGCACAGTGCACCGAGCGCCAGCGCACGCCAGCCGCGACGCGAGGGCATCGCCTTTACTGCAGGCGTAGGTCGAGCGCCAATGTGGCGAAAGTGAAGACCAATGCCACCGCGATCGTGATGCGGTCAAGGTTCTTCTCGACGACCGTCGAACCGGTCGCCGCAGCGCCGATCGATCCGCCCATTAGGTCCGAGATCCCGCCTCCGCGCCCCGAGTGCAACAGGACGAGAAACACCAGGGCCACAGCAGTGACGGTCTCAATAGCGATGATTGCCCAGGTAAACATTGGGTCCTCCGATTAGCGCTTTATAGCGTAGCAGTCGTCGCATGCGCGAAGAATGGCGTAGAAGGACTCTGCCTTGAGCGAGGCTCCCCCCACCAAGAATCCGTCGACTTCGCCCTCTCGCACCAACGACTCCGCGTTCTCGGGACTAACCGAGCCGCCGTAGAGCACCTGGGGGGCGCTGAGACCCAGCGACGTGAGGGCCGTGCGGAGGAATCGGGTCATCTCGAGAACCTGCTCGGAAGTCGCCGTGACCCCCGTGCCGATCGCCCAGAGCGGCTCGTAGGCAATGGTAACGAGAGGATGGAATCGCTCCTCGAGTCCGCTGAGGGCGCTCGACAGCTGGCTCTCGACGAAGGCCTCGTGATCGCCGGCTTCACGGATGGCGAGGTCCTCACCCACGCAGAGCACCGCGTGCTGGCCCGCGCGCACCACGCTGCGTAGCGTCTCGGCGACGATCTCGTCGCTCATCGCGTAGTGCGTACGTCGCTCCGAGTGGCCGACGATGACCCACTGGACGTTGAGGCGACTCAGCATGCCCATGCTGATCTCTCCCGTGTGGGCGCCACTGTCGAAGGGGTTGACGTGCTGAGCCCCAAGACTCATCGCGAATTTCTCCGCGTCAATGACCGAGCTCACGGTGCGCAGATCAACGAAGGGCGGGGCGATGACGACGTCGGCGTGTTCGACGGGACGATTCTTGATCAGCACACCGAGCTGTTGGACCAGATGCAGCGCCTCAACGAAGTCGAGATTCATCTTCCAGTTGCCAATGACGAGGGGGCGAGTGTTCATCTAGTTCCAAGGACTCTCTCGTAGGGCCCGCAGTCCCGGCAGATCACCGAGCTCGACGAGTTCGAGGGACGCTCCCCCACCAGTCGACACAAAGCTGACGTCGTCGCTCAATCCGTAGGACGAGAGCGCCGCGACAGAGTCCCCACCGCCGACCACACTGATGGCGGGCGTGCGAGCGATCGTGCGAGCGATCGCCTCGGTGCCCGCGCCAAAGCGAGGATCCTCGAAGACCCCCATCGGTCCATTCCAGAGAATGGTGCGCGCGCTCTCGATCGCTGCGGTAAAGATCTCGACGGTTGAGGGCCCGATATCGAGGCCCATGTAGTCGTCGGGGATGTCGTCGCCGAAGTCGATCACTTTGTCGGGACCGCCCTCGGGTCCGAAGAGTGCGGAAGACGGCAGTCCTCGCGCGTCAACCGGGATCAGCACGTTGCCGCCGTCAAGGAGCTCGCGACACTGATCGACGTAGTTGGCGTCAAACAGTGAGCTGCCGATGCGGCGATTCTCGGCCGCGGCGAACGTGTAGGCCATGCCGCCGCCGACGATCACCACGTCGGCTTTTGCAGCGAGGACCTTCATGATGCCGAGCTTGTCCTTCACCTTTGCGCCGCCCGTGATGGCGACGAACGGTCGATCGGGCGCGTCGAGCAGCGCCAAGAGGGTCTCGACCTCGCGCGCCAGATTTGGCCCACTCGCGCTCGGCAACAGCGTGGGAGGCACCATGATCGACGCGTGGGCACGATGCGAGGCGCCGAAGGCCTCGTTCACGTAATAATCGAAACCTTTGACGAGAGAAGCGCCAAAGTCCGGATCGTTGGCCTCCTCACCCGGATGAAAGCGCAAGTTCTCCAGTAGCTCGACCTCGGGACACAGTGGGGTGAGCGCGCGGCGAAGCGGCGCGACGCTGTAGCGCTCGTTGACCTGGCCTTCGGGTCGGCCGAAGTGCGTGCAGGCAACGACCGTCGCCCCGCGCTCGAGCAGTGCTTCAAAGAGCGGCACGGCGGCGCGCAGCCGGAAGTCGTCGGTGACCGTGAGCACGCCATCGATGGTGGCGACGGGCGCGTTGAAATCCACGCGCACGAGCACGCGCTTACCTTTCAGATTCTCCCATCGTTCAATCGTGGGCAGCGACCACGCCACGGTCAGTGCGCCACGTGGCGCGCGAGGTCAACGAGGCGGTTGGAGTAGCCCCACTCGTTGTCGTACCATCCAAAGACCTTGACGAGGCACTTCGCGTCATCAATCGGCTGCACCATCGTCATGAGCGAGTCGAACGTGCACGAGGCGGGGCTCCCGACGATGTCCGAGGACACGATCGGCTCGTCGGTGTAGACGAGATAGCCCGCGAGCGCCCCCGCGGCGGCGGCACGAAACGCCTCGTTGATGGCCTCGATTGACGTCGTCGGCAGCACCGCCGTGAAGTCGGTGATGCTCCCCACGGGGATCGGCACGCGCAGCGAGGTGCCGTCGAGCTTGCCTTTCATCGAGCCGAGCACGAGGCTCGTGGCGCGCGCAGCGCCAGTGGCGGTCGGGACGATGTTGATGGCGGCGGCGCGGGAGCGACGCAGGTCCTTGTGCGCGAGGTCGAGCAGATTCTGATCATTGGTGTACGCGTGGACCGTCGTCATGAGGCCCGCCTCCACGCCAAAGGCGTCGTCGAGCACCTTTACCATGGGCACGAAGCAGTTCGTCGTGCAGGAGGCGTTGGAGATTACGAGATCGGTCTCCGGATTAAAGGTCTGCTCGTTCACGCCCATCACAAAGGTCGCGTCCGCGTCGCCCGACGGCGCAGAGATGATCACGCGCTTCGCGCCCGCCGTGAGATGCTTCGCCGCCGCCTCGCGCGAGGTGAAGATGCCGGTCGATTCGATGACGACGTCGATGTCGAGTTCGCCCCAGGGGAGCGCTGCGGGGTCGCGCTCCGCAAAGACCTTGATGGCTTGTTTGCCCACGTGCAGCGCGCTTTCGTCAACGCTCACGGGCACTCCGAGGACACCCTGGGTCGAGTCGTAGCGCAGGAGGTGGGCGTTCGTCTCGGGTGGCACCAGGTCATTCAGGGCGACGATCTCGACAGTCGGGTCGCTCAGCGCGGCCCGCAAGAAGCCACGCCCGATGCGCCCAAAACCATTAATCGCGACGCGTGTTGCCACCGAAGTCTCCTTTTATTGTTGCTCTGGCGCAGCCTCGAAAATGGCCACCGCCAATTTTTGCACATCGTGCACGAGGCCATTTCTTCCCGAGAGGTCAACGACTCGACGTTCGACGCTCGACGGATCGCTCGCGAAGGTCGATCGCTCATCAACCAGCACTAGATCGACTTGCACGCCGTGGCGTTCGAGCGCATCGAGGTGGTCCTGGAGCGTGAAGCCTTCGGTCTCTGGCAACTCCGGGTGCAGGTTGGCCACGTAGATCTTCTCGGCGGAGGTGCCCGCGAGCGCCTGCAGGATGCCCGGTATCACGCAGGCGGCGATCACGCTCGTAAAGAGCGAGCCCGGTCCGATGACGACGACGTCGGCCCGCTCGATCGCCTCCACCGCGTCAATGGGCGCTGCGGCATTGTCGGGCTCGACTCGGATGCGACGAATCGCCGAGGTGCGCGAGACCTCGGTCTGTCCTCGGGTCTCGCCCTCGTCGCTTGTCGCGACGAGCACCACCCCCGCGGAGCTCGCGGGCAAGATCGTGCCCGTCACGCCCATCACGTGGGAGAGCGCGTGGATCGACTCTTCGAGGTTGCCGGTCGCGTCGATGAGTCCGACGAGCAGCAAGTTCCCCACGGCGTGCCCACTGAGCTCGCCCACCGTAAAGCGGTGCTCGAAGGAGGCCGTCAACGGGTTCTCGGGATCGGCGAGGGCGACGAGGCACTTGCGGATGTCGCCGACGGCCGCCACGTTGAGCATCGCGCGCAGTCGGCCGGTCGATCCCCCGTCGTCGGCGACCGAGACGACCCCGGTCACGTTCGGTGACAGTCGCTTGACGGCGCGCAGCGACACGGCGGTGCCGTGTCCCCCGCCGACGGCAACGAACTTCATCGCGCGATATCGCGGTGAAACACGGCGTGCTCAAGCTCGAGTCGCCGACGCATCTCTTCGGCGATCGCCACGCTGCGGTGTCGCCCACCGGTACAGCCAATGGCGATGGAGAGGTACGACTTGCCTTCCAGGGCGAACGCGGGAATCTGCCACCTGAGAAGTCCCACCACGTCGTCCAAGAAGTGCTGAGCCGGCTCCTGATCGAGGACGTAGTCGGCGACGGAACGGTCGAGACCCGTCAGCGGTCGCAGCTCTTCGATCCAGTAAGGATTGGGCAGGAACCGACAGTCGAAGACGAGGTCCACGTCGCGCGGAATGCCGTAGGTGTAGCCGAAGCTGACGAGCGAGACTCGCAACGATCCAAGCGAGTTCACGTCGGTGAAGATCTCGACAATGCGACGGCGCAGCTGGTTGGTGTTGATCGAACCGGTGTCGATGACGAGGTCGGCGGCGTCACGTAGCGGCGCAAGCAGCTCGCGCTCCCCCGCGATCGACTCGGCGACCGAAGCCGCCTGCAAGGGGTGGCGACGTCGATTCCCCTCGAAACGGCGGATTAGGACGTCGTCGGGTGCGTCGAGAAAGAGGATCTTCGCGTCCTCGTGGGCGCTCTTCAGATCTCGCTCCACCTGGAGCAGCGTCTCAGGCTCGAGCCCGGCGGCGCGCCCAACGATGAAGGCAACGCCCACGTACTCGCGCGTGCCCGCTGACGCCAGCTCGCCCGCACGCACGACCAGCTCCAGCGGCAAGTTGTCGATCACGAACCATCCCAGGTCCTCGAGCGCCGCGGAGACGGTCGAGCGCCCGGCCCCCGACATGCCCGTGACCAGCAGTACATCACTCATCGTCGCTGCCCTTCGTGGGTCGTGGCGCCGTTGGGGCACGTAAATGATCGTAGAGCCTCGTTGCGACGTCGCTCGGTAGCCAGGCCAGCGCGTCGAGCTCTTCGAAGGTTGCTTGGCGCAGCGCGTTCAGGGAGCCGAACGTTCCGAGCAAGCGTTCGCGACGCGCCGGTCCGAGGCCGTCGATTCCCTCGAGCGAAGAAGCGACCATCGAACGCCCACGCTTGGAACGATGGAAGGTGATCGCGAAGCGGTGCGCTTCATCGCGAATGCGCTGGACCAGATAGAGCGACTCCGAACCGCGCTCAAGGGCGACCGGCACGGAGGTTCCGGGCCGGTAGAGGAGCTCTTCTCGCTTGGCCAGAGCGGTGAATTCGACGAGACCGGAGAGTCCGAGCGTGCGCGCCGCCTTCTCAGCGGCGTGCAGCTGGGGAAGCCCACCGTCAATGATTATCAGGTCGGCGCGTCGAAACTTGGACGTGCCCTGATGCTCCTCCCAGTGCGAGAGCCGTCGACGCACCACCTCTTCCATCGCGCCGACGTCGTCGTTGCCGAGCACCTCGCGCACGTTGAAGTGTCGGTAGTCGCGCTTAATGGGCAAGGCATCTTCGAAGACGACCATCGAGCCGACGTAGTTGGTCCCCTGCAGGTGACTCATGTCGAAACACTCGACCCGATAAGGCGGTTGCTCCAAACCGAGCGCCGTGCCGAGCTCTTGGAGCGCGCGGGCTCGGACGTTGTGGTCCGCCTGACGGCGAAGCGAATCGCGATCGATCACCGACTGCGCGTCGCTCGCCGCGAGCTCGACGACACGGCGACGTCTGCCGCGCTGGGCGACGGTCACCTCCACGGGTCGTCCGCGCACGCTTGCGAGGTAGGCCGCCACGAGCGGCGTGGCGAGCGATTCGTGTTGGACGACCACCACGGCCGGCACCGATTCGGCGTCGAAGTAGAGGTCAGTCAGCACGTTCTCCAGAATCTCTTCGTCGTCTTCGTCCATGGATCGATCGACGAGATGCACCGTTCGCCCGATGACGCGTCCGAATCGAACACGAAAGCGCACCAGCGCCGCCCGGCTCCCCTCGCTCGCCAGGGCGAAGACGTCGAGGTTCGTGTGGTCATCCAGCACCACGCTCTGCGCGCCGGCCGCGCGTTCAAGCGCCTCGAGGCCGTCGCGCGCCTTTGCCGCCGCCTCATAGTGCTGGCGTTCGGAGGCCTCACGCATCTGGTGTTGGAGTAGATCGCGCAGCTGGCGCACGTCGCCTTCAAAGAAGCGCGCCCAGGACTGCACGAGCTGCGCATACCCTTCTTCGTCGATGTGACCCACGCAGGGCCCCGAGCACTTGCCGATGTCGTAGAGCAGACAAGGGCGGCCAATGCGCTGCTGATAGAGGAACTTGTGCTTCGAGCACGAGCGCAGCGGAAAGGCCTGCAGCAGCTCATCCATGGTGACCCGAAGGGCGCGCACATCGGCGAAGGGGCCGAAGTAGCGAACCCCCTTCACGTGGGACGCGCGCGTGATGTACGGCGCGGGAAAGGGCGTCCGACCGTCAAGGGCCACAAAGGGAAAGCTCTTGTCGTCCTTCAGGCGCATGTTGTAGCGCGGCTGGTTGTCCTTGATGAGCTCGTTCTCGAGAATCAGCGCGTCGAGCTCGGTCGGCGTGACGATCCACTCGACGCTGGCGGCGTCCGCCATGAGCAGCTGCGTCTTCTGGCTCAGTCCCGATTCTCGCTGGAAGTAGCTCGAGAGGCGTTGGGCGAGCACTCGTGCCTTGCCGACGTAGATGATGGTGCCCGCCGCGTTGCGAAAGAGGTAGCACCCGCTCTGGCGCGGTATGCCCGAGGGCTTCTCAAGCATCAGGCTCGACCGTGGCCGGCCAGCACCTCTTTAAGAACCGTTCCCGTGGCTGTGTCCAGTGAGGCGATTATCTCGGGCGTGCCTTCACCCACGATCAGACCGCCGCGGCGACCACCTTCGGGACCAAGGTCGATGACCCAGTCCGCGGTCTTGATGACATCAAGATTGTGCTCAATGACGAGCACCGTGTTGCCCTGGTCGACGAGACGGTGCAGCACCTGCAACAGGCGGTTGACATCCTCGAAGTGCAATCCGGTGGTCGGCTCGTCGAGCACGTACAGCGTGTGGCCGGTCGGACGTCGTGCGAGCTCGGTGGCGAGCTTGACGCGTTGGGCCTCGCCCCCCGAGAGCGTCGGTGCCGGTTGACCGAGCCGCACGTAACCGAGTCCCACGTCGTAGAGGCTCTGCACGTGGCGCAGGATCAACGGCTGACGCTCGAAGAACTCCAGCGCGTCAGCGATCGACATGTCGAGCACGTCAGCGATGGACTTGCCTCGATAGAGGATTTCCAACGTCTCGCGGTTGTATCGGGCGCCCTCACAGACATCACAATTGACGTAGACGTCGGGTAAGAAGTGCATCTCGATCTTGATTGTGCCGTCACCCGCGCAGGCTTCGCAGCGACCACCCTTCACGTTGAAGGAGAACCGACCGGGCTGGTAGCCGCGAATACGCGCTTCTTGGGTTTCGGCGAAGAGCTTGCGGATCTTGTCGAAGACACCGGTGTAGGTGGCCGGGTTCGAGCGCGGCGTGCGGCCGATCGGCTGCTGATCGACCGCGACGACCTTGTCTAGGTTCTTCACCCCGAGGATGGTGTCGTGCTCGGCGACCGTCGTCTTCGCGCGATTGATCTGACGTTCGAGCGAGGCCAACAGGATTGCGTTGATGAGTGAGGACTTGCCAGAACCCGAGACGCCGGTCACCGCCACGAAGTCGCCGAGCGGAATGTCGACGGTGACGTTCTGCAGGTTGTTCGCGCGCGCACCCTTAATGGTGAGCTTCTTGCCGTCGCCGTTTCGACGTCCGGCGGGCACTTCAATCGACCTCTTCCCCGAGAGGTACTGACCGGTGAGCGATCGCTCGTTCTTCAACAGCGATTCGTAGGAACCAGCGTGCACGACTTCGCCGCCGAACTCGCCGGCCCCCGGACCGATGTCAACGATGAAATCGGCGAGACGGATCGTCTCTTCGTCGTGCTCGACCACAATGACCGAGTTGCCGAGGTCGCGCAGTCGTTCGAGCGTAGCGATGAGACGCCGGTTGTCGCGCTGGTGCAGACCAATCGACGGCTCGTCGAGGACGTACAGCACACCGACGAGGTAGCTGCCGATCTGGCTCGCGAGGCGGATGCGCTGGGCCTCTCCCCCCGAGAGTGACGCGGACGCGCGGCTCAAGGTGAGATAGTCGAGCCCCACGTCGAGCAGGAACGTCAGGCGCTCGACGATCTCCTTGATGACTTGGTGGGCAATGGCCTCTTCGCGCTTGGTCAACTGCAACTTCGCGAAGTAGTCGATGGCCTCGTCGATGGTGAGCGAGTTCACCTGGGCGATGTTGCGGTCGTGCACGCGTACCGCCAGGACTTCAGGCTTGAGGCGCTGACCGTGACACGTGGTGCACTCGACCTCGCGCATGTACTGCTCCGCCTGTTCGCGTGACCAGTCCCCGTCCGCGTCGTTGCGCTTGCGTTCAAGCCAATCGACGATGCCGTTGTAGGTCGTCTCGTACGTGCGCACCTTTCCGTAGCGGTTGCGGTAGCGCACCGGGACCGCTTTTTTGTCCACGCCGTAGAGGATGAGCTTGCGATCCTTGGCCTTCAACTTCTTCCAGGGGGTATCGACCGAGAAGCTGCCCAGCGTCGCGATGCCTTCAATGAGGCGCTCGAAGTACTTGAAGCGCGCTCCGGCCCACGGCGCCAGGGCTCCTTCCGCCAGCGTGAGGGTCTCGTCGGGCACGACCAGATCGGGCGCGACCTCGAAGCGTGTGCCGAGTCCCGTGCAGACGGGACAGGCACCGTACGGCGAGTTGAACGAGAAGTCGCGCGGCGCCAGCTCGCTGAAGCTGATCCCGCAGTCGCTGCACGCCATCTTTTCCGAGAACTGCTCCATCTCTTCGGGGTCGAGAAAGAGGAACTTGACGATGCCCTTGGTGAGCTTGAGCGCGGCCTCGACTGATTCGGTGAGGCGTTGGCGGTTGGACGACTTCACGGTCAGACGATCGAGCACCACGTCGATGGTGTGCTGCTCGTAGCGAGCGAGGGTGAGCGAGTCGCGCTCGGACAGCTCCATCACGACGCCGTCCACGCGCACACGAGAGAATCCTTGACCAGCGAGCTCGTTGAGGAGCGTGCTGTACTCGCCCTTTCGACCTTCGACCACCGTCGCCAGCACGAGAAAGCGCTCACCGTCGGGGCGAGTCAGTACTTGGTCCACGATCTGCTGGGGCGTCTGGCTCGTAATGGGCTTACCGCAGTTCGGACAGTACGGCACGCCGATTCGAGCGAAGAGCAGACGGAGGTAGTCGTGGATCTCGGTGATTGTGCCCACAGTCGAGCGCGGATTGCGCGACGCGGTCTTCTGGTCGATCGAAATCGCCGGCGACAGACCCTCGATGAACTCGACGTCTGGTTTGTCCATCTGTCCGAGGAACTGACGAGCGTAGGCCGAGAGGCTCTCTACGTAGCGCCGCTGGCCTTCGGCGTAGATGGTGTCAAAGGCGAGCGACGATTTCCCTGAGCCCGAGAGCCCGGTGAAGACCACCAACTGGTCACGCGGGATCTCGACGGACAGGTTTTTCAGGTTGTGTACCTTTGCACCCTGGATCCGAATTGACTTAGACATAGGTGGAATCTACCGGTTCGGCCTCGTTCGCCGGACTCGTGGTGGGCGTCACCATTTGTCGCTGCAGCGTCTGGAGTGCGTCGCGCAAAACCGCCGCCTCTTCGAATCGAAGGTCACTCGCCGCCTTCAGCATCGCCTCTTCGACGCGGGCGATCTCGAGGCTCAGATCATCGGGCAGGAACTCCTCGAGCGACGAGATGCCGTGTTGCTTGGCCGTCACTTCACGCGGCGACTCACTGCGCAAGCGATTCAAGATGTCGGCAACGTTCTTGGTAACCGTCTTCGGCTCGATGCCGTGCTCTTGGTTGTAGGCGATCTGGAGGTGCCGTCGCCGTTCGGTCAAAGAGATCGCGGCGCGCATGGAATCGGTCATTCGATCGGCGTAGAGGATGGCTTCGCCGTTGGCGTTGCGCGCGGCTCGACCGATCGTCTGGATGAGGGCACTGCGCGAGCGGAGGAAGCCCTCCTTGTCTGCGTCGAGGATGGCGACCAGCGAGACCTCTGGCAGGTCCAACCCTTCGCGCAGGAGGTTAATGCCGACCAGGATGTCGAACTCACCAAGTCGAAGCGAGCGAAGGATCTCAATGCGCTGGATGGTGTCAATGTCACTGTGCAGGTACTGGACCTTGTAGCCCGCCTTGGTGAGGAACGTCGTCAGGTCCTCCGCCATGCGCTTGGTAAGGGTCGTAATCAGTGCGCGCTCGTTCCGCTCGACCACGGCGTCCAGACGAAGCCGCAGATCGTCAATCTGGTTCTTTGTGGGCACGACCGTGACCTCAGGATCGAGCAGACCGGTTGGACGAATCACCTGCTCCACGATCTGGTCGGAGTTCTCGATCTCGTACGGTCCGGGCGTGGCCGACACGAATACCATCTGGGGTACGAGCTCCATGAATTCGTCGAAGTTGAGGGGCCGATTATCGCGCGCGCTCGGCAGACGAAACCCGTGCTCGACGAGCGTGATCTTCCTCGCCTGGTCGCCCGCATACTGCCCCCTCACCTGGGGTACCGCGACGTGGGATTCGTCAATGACGACGAGAAAGTCGGAGGGAAAATAGTCGAGCAGTGTGAAGGGTCGCTCGCCTGGCTTGCGTCCATCAAGGTGGGCCGAATAGTTCTCGATGCCCGAACAGACGCCCGTCTGCTCCAGCATCTCGAGATCGTGCTCAGTGCGCGAGCGCAGACGCTGCGCTTCCAGCAGCTTGCCCTCGGCGTGGAACAGCGCGAGCTGCTCTTGCAGTTCGATCTCGATGGTGCCGCACGCGCGCTGCAGCGTCTTCAGACTGGTGGCGTAGTGCGACGCCGCGAATAGCGTGAACTCGTTGACCTTGCCTCGACTCTCTTGGGTGATCGGGTTGAAAAAGGAGATCTCCTCGATGACGTCGTCGAAGAAGGAGACGCGCACCGCTTCGTTGCTGTAGGCGGGCTGCACCTCGAGCGTGTCGCCCCTCATGCGAAAGGTGCCGCGATCGATCACGAGCTCATTGCGCGTGTACTGCATCTCCACCAAGCGACGGAGCAGCGCGCGCTGCTCGAAGCGCTCTCCGACCTCGAGGGGCAGCATGCGCTCGCGGTACTCGAGCGGCGAACCGAGTCCGTAGATGGCCGACACCGATGCGACGACAATGGTGTCGCGGTGAGTGAGCAGCGAGGACGTGGCCGCGTGGCGCAGACGATCGATCTCTTCGTTGATCGAGCTGTCTTTCTCAATATATGTATCCGTTCGCGGAATGTAGGCCTCGGGCTGGTAGTAGTCGTAGTACGAGACGAAGAACTCCACGCGATTCGTTGGCAACATGTCGCGAAGCTCGGACGCTAACTGCGCGGCCAGTGACTTGTTCGGTTCGAGGATCAGGGTCGGACGCTGAATGCGCTCGACCAGCCACGCGATCGTTGCCGTTTTGCCACTGCCCGTGATGCCTTCGAGGGTTTGATAGCGCAGGCCGTCCTCGACCCCTTGGGTCAGCTTCTCGATGGCCGCGGGCTGATCACCGGCGGGCTGGAAGAGCGACTCGACGAGAAAGTCGGTCACTGAGCCACCAGGTCCCCGAGCGCTTCGTCGATCTGTGCGTACAGCTCCTCGAGCGACCCTTGGTTCCAGATCACGCGGTCCGCTAGAGCCGCGCGTTCGTCGTTGCTCTGCTGCACCGCCAGGCGAGCCCGAGCGTCGCCGTCGTCGAACTGGCGCAAGGTCGTGAGTCGCCGCACGGCGGTCTCGGTGTCCGCGAGCACCGCCCACACCTCGTCCAGGGCGAGCGCCGTGCGATGCTCCGCGCGGTAGAGCGGTATCGCGATGAATACGGTATCGCCCGCGGCCGCGCGGATGCTCGCGTCGAGCTCGCGGCCAATGTGCCCATGAGTGATGTTGTTTAACCGGCGCAGTGCGCTGTTGTCGTGAAAGACCACGTCCGCCAAGAACTTTCTATCAATATCGTCCTCGGGCGTCAGGACTGCGGTGCCGAACGCGTCGCGCAGGGCGCGCCACGCCGGTTGGCCCTTTTCGACCACATGCCGCGCGGCGATATCCGCGTCGACGACCGAAAAACCGAGGGAACCAAGTTTATCGGTCACCGCCGTTTTCCCGGCACCGATCCCGCCAGTGATCGCGATCCTTTTCACACGACCACGGTACTTGTGGCTTGTTACATGAGCTCCGTCCCGCCGTGTGCCCAGTATTCGCTCGCGCGTTAGGTAGTCTCCATAGTCAGGTCCTCGAGGGGGAAACTTGGCCCGGTATTTATGGAAGCGGCTGATCATGCTGATCGGCATCGTCTTTGTGATCACCGTCGGGGCCTTCTACCTCATCCACCTACTGCCAGGTGATCCGGCAACGGTCATTCTCGGCACGGGCGACAGTCCGGAAAACCGAGCGAAGCTCTTCAGGGAGCTCGGTCTCAATAAGCCCATCATCGAGCAGTATTTCGTCTGGATCAAGAACGTCCTGCGCGGCAATCTCGGTACGTCGTTCATTTCCGAGACATCCGTCTGGAGCACCATCAAAGCGGCGTTCCCCATTGACGTCGAGATCATCGTTCTCAGCCAGATCCTGGCCTTCGCCTTCGCAATCCCCACGGCAATGCGCAGCGCCCGTAAGCCCGACGGCCTGCTCGACCGCATTTTGAGCGCCGGAAGCTTCACCCTGTTATCGATCCCGTCGTTCGTGCTGATTGTGGTCCTGGTCCTGGTGGTCGCCATCAAGCTCGGCGTACCGCACACCGGCGTCTCGTCGTACGTGTCACTGGGCTCGGACTGGATCGCCAACCTTGAGAGTCTTTCGCTGCCCGCCATCACGCTCGCGATCGGCAGCTTCGTGGTGTACTACCGGGTGCTGCGCAGCGACCTCATCGCCACGCTCCAGGAGGAGTTCATCACGATGGCCCGCTCCAAGGGCATCAGCCAGCGGCGCATCATGTGGCGCCACGCCCTTCGCCCTTCGTCGGTGTCGCTGCTCGGTACCGCGGGCGTCAACATCGGCGGACTGCTCGCGGGTGGCTTCATCGTGCAGTATCTGCTCAGCATCCCGGGCCTCGGCTACCAGCTCATCGCGTCGATCGGACGCAGCGACTATCTCGTCGTCCAGGGCATCGTGCTCGTGGTCTCCATCAGCGTGATTTTGATCAACTTCGCCTGCGATCTGCTGACTTGCTTCGTCGATCCGAGGATTAGTCGTGAGTAATTTCTTCGTCAACGAACTCGTCGAAGAGGCAACGGTCCATGTCGTGCCTGCCCGCAAGAAGCGCTTGGGTGTGCTCTTTTGGATCTGCGTCGGCTGGCTCGCCCTCAACGTGTTTGGCGCCATCTTCGCCAACGTGCTGCCCATCCCGAATCCCCTGCTGCAGAACTACAGCGCCGTCAATGTCGGGCCCTCACTGCACCACTTGCTCGGCACGGATGACCTGGGGCGCGACATCTTCTCGCGTATCGTCTACGGCTCGCGGGTCTCGATCGAGGTGAGCTTGGGCTCGATGCTCATCGGATTCGGCATCGGCGCTCCGCTCGGCATGCTCGCCGCCTATCGCCGTGGCCGGTTCGACAACATCCTCTCTGCGGTGATGTACGTGTTTCTCGCGTTCCCCGCGATCATCGCCACCATCGCCGTCTTGTCGTTCTGGACGCCGCGCTCGCTGCTGAAGATCATCATCGTGGTGGGCATCGCTTCGATTCCCCTCGTCTACCGCGTCATTCGAAGCGCCACCATGAACTTCGCCACACGCGACTTCGTCGTCGCCGCCAAAGTCCAGGGCGCGACGGATCGGCGCATTCTCATGAAGGAGCTTCTCCCGAACGTCGCGCCGGTCGGCGTCTCGTTCTTGCTGATCGGCATCGCGACCGTCGTCACGCTGGAGGGTGCGCTCGCCTTCCTCGGCCTCTCAGTCAATCCCCCGACGCCGTCGTGGGGCAACATGATCAACGAGAGCCTGGCCATCCTCCAAGTGAATCCGTGGCTCGCCATCTTCCCCTCCGCCGCGATGTGCCTGTTCTTGCTGTGTCTCAACTTCATTGGCGACCGACTGCGATCGCACTTCGACGTGAGCGAGGTGAAGCTGTGAGTGACCAGGAGTTCCTCGTCGTGAAGGATCTACGGACGACCTTTCAGACCCCCTCGGGCCCGCTCCCTGCGGTGGGCGGCGTCTCATTCACCATGAATCGAAACGAGACACTCGGCATCGTGGGCGAATCTGGCTCGGGCAAGACGGTGCTCTCGCGAACGATCATGGGACTCCAGCCGCGCCTCAACGTCACGGTCGAAGGATCGGCGCGATTGAACGGCTTCGAAGTGGTCGGCGCGAGCGAGAAGGAAAAACGCGCGATCTGGGGGCTCGAGGTGGCCATGATCTTCCAAGATCCGATGACTTCGCTCAATCCGGTGCTGCGAATCGGCAAACAGATCGACGAGATCCTGCGCGTGCGCCTCGGGATGAATCGTGAGGAAGCCAAAGCTCGAGCGATCGAACTGCTCGAACTCGTCGGCATCCCCTCGCCACACGAGCGCTATCGCGCGTATCCGGGCGAACTCTCTGGTGGTATGCGGCAGCGAGTGGTCATTGCGACAGCCCTCGCCGGATCGCCCAAGTTGCTCATGGCCGACGAGCCGACGACGGGTCTCGACGTCACCATCCAAGCCCAGATCCTGAATCTGCTTGAGGAGCTGAAGGAGCGGATGAAGATGTCGGTCATCCTCGTCACCCACGACCTTGGCGTGGTTGCGACACGCACGTCACGCATCATCGTCATGTACGCGGGCCGCATCGTCGAAATCGGCTCGACCCGCGAGGTGTTTGCGCGCCACCGCATGCCCTACACCCGCGCGT
>DASZLS010000003.1:0-20787 GCA_035552255.1 Acidimicrobiales bacterium
TTCTGTTGCCTCGCTGGGATCGCGGCCGTCCCGTCGATTGCCGCAGCTATTCCACCAAATATGACCGTGACGTTCTTCGAGAATGACGACGGCTCGGACTCCGTCAGCACTTATCAAGTCAATCAACTCGACGTCCCGGAGGATCTGACTCTCTTTGCGAATCTCAGTCCGGCTTTCTCAAACCCGGGCTTTACCTTCACGGGGTGGAATACGGCGGCAAATGGTGGTGGAACGGCCTATTCCAACGGTGCGTCATACACGTTCGATTCGAGCATGACTCTCTACGCCCAGTGGAGTTCCGTTCCTGATGTGAAGACTGTGACGTTCATGGAGAACGACAGTGTCTCCGACGCGACGACCGCTTATCAACTCGGCTCGTCAGCTGAATCCCTGACGCTACTGACGAATCTCAGTCCGGCTTTCTCAAACCCGGGCTTTACTTTCGCGGGGTGGAGTACGGCGGCGAACGGCGGCGGAACGGCCTATTCCAACGGTGCGTCGTACGCATTCGATTCAAATATGACGCTCTACGCCCAATGGACCGCAGTGCCAACTTCGACGGTTACCTTCGATGGCAACGGCGGCGTCGGTAGCGTGGCGTCCGTCACGGAACCACCGGGAACCACAATTGCGCTTCCTACAGGAGCCGGACTGACCCTCAGCGGCTTCACATTTTCTGGCTGGAACACCGTGGCGAACGGAACGGGAACTGAATACGCGGGGGCGCAGTCGCTCACCGTTGCATCAAGCGAAAGGCTTTACGCACAGTGGACGCCCGTCTCCTCCACTACACCCCCGACTCCGCCTTCGACGTCTGGTTCGACTTCCGGTTCGACGTCGCCGGTGACTGTGAGCTTTGTTGCTAATGGCGGCAGCGGTTCGCTCACAACGATTAATGAGACTTCTGGCGGCGACGTCACGCTGCCATCGTCATCGAGCGTCATTCGCGATGGTTATACGTTGACATCGTGGAACACCGAGAAAGACGGTGCGGGAACGTCGTACAAGCCTGGTGCAGTCGTGAGTGTGTCGACGTCACTCACGCTCTACGCGCAGTGGACATCGACGGGTGCGGCGCCCGCTGTGCTCTACGGAGCCATTGGTGACTTCGCGAAGAACTCGAAGACGCTGACCGCGTCGCTGGAGCGCCAGGTGCGCGCGCTCGCGACAGTGCTCAAGGCGAAGCACTACACCAAGGTGAAACTGTACGGATATTCGGCGGCGACGGGGCTTGCGACACTCGACCGCTCACTGAGCGAGGCGCGAGCGGCGAGCGTTGCGAGCTATCTGCATGAACAGCTTCGCTCCAAGAAGGTGACCGGCGTCACGATCCAAGCGGCCGGTGAGGGTTCTGTCGCTGGCAAGACATCCTCGCTCTACTCACGCGTCGAGGTGTTCGTGAGCTGAGCGCAGAGCAAAGATTTCTGATCGGAGCCGGTGGAGGGATTCGAACCCACGACCTGACGATTACAAATCGCCTGCGCTACCAGACTGCGCCACACCGGCTGGAAGTACCAAGGTTAGTTACTCGCCTTCGATCGTCATAGAGTTGGAGTTAATGAGCGACCCAACACCATCGCATGGAAACTCGCACGCCGCTGGGTCTCACTATCAGCCGTCGCTCGGAGTCGTGTTCATCATCGTGATCCTCTTTATTGGCGCGACGTTTCTCATGGTCACGACCATTTCTTCATCGACGACCAGTACAACGACCACGACGTTGCCGTCAACCACGACGACGAGCCCGGCTTCGACGGCCAGGGTGATCAAATCCCACGAGCGCGTACAGGTCGCGAACGGTACGACCGTGGCGCAACTGGCCGCCAAATACACTCAGGAACTCCAGACTCAGGACTGGGACACCCTGCCGCCGGTGAACGGGCCGTCAGAAAAGAAGACGATCATCTACTACAAGGGCGGACAGGGACAGTTGAAAGCCGCTCAAGAGGTGGCCACGACGATTCACGTCAGTCAGTCGGCGATTGAACCGCTCGGCTCCCTCAATCCGGTCTCCGGTGCCACGGGTGATGACATCATCGTCATCCTTGGAAAAGATCAGTCGGCGTAGTTCCGTTCAATTCGCGTTCGGCATGTCGACTTTGTAACGTTCGAGTGCGGCGCGCAGTACGTCAACAGCCATTGGACGTAGCTCTTCGAGCGGACGGTTGCGGTGTCGACGGATTCCGAGGTCCACCTGGGCAATCGAGTGCACGCCAAAGAGCTTCGCGCAGTCGATGAGCAGCGCGATCTCCACGCGATAGTCAGGTTCGAGCGTGATGGTGTCGAGCGCGCTGCGCCGTACCGCCGTTTCGCCCGCCAGCGGTTGGCGTATCTCACCGAGCCCGGGGTAGAGCAGCGAGAGGATGGGTCGGGCGGCCAGTTCGTTCACCCGACCTCCACCCGTCGGCATGTTGTGCAACGGGCGCACGTAAAAGGCCTTGACCAGCTCAATTGCCGACCGCTCGAGCAGGGGCTGGATGAGCCGGGCGACGTAGTCAGCCGTCGTGTTGAGGACATCAGCATCCAAGAACACCACGAGGTCTGACGAGCTCGCGGCGACGCCGGCGAGCATGGCCGCGCCTTTGCCACTCGGGCCTTCGAGGTGGACGACGCGTGCCCCGTGGTGATCGGCAACGGTCGACGTATCGTCGCTCGAGTGGTCGTTGACGACGATGAGCTCGTCGACCAGATGATCGTGGACCTGGACCATGTCGATGACTGAGCCGACGGTGGTCGCCTCGTCCTTTGCCGGAATGATGACGGCCACCGTGGTGTCACCCTTGAGCTGGTCGACTCGTTCGAGCGTGCAGTAGTCGCGCGGAAGAGTCCAGGGTACGTTGGTCATGGAGACGAGGATACGGCCCGCACTTGACAGCGCGGCACGTAGTGCGTAAGAATCGAATCCATCATCCAGAGCGACTGAGGGACGGCCCCGCAGACGTCGCGACAACCAGTGTGAACCCAGGGAGTTTCCCTTCACACCAGGTGCCAAAGGCCGACCGATGAAAAGGGAGTTATGAGTTACGCAACCGGTCTCAAATGTCGAGAGTGTGGTACCGCTTACCCCGCGGAAGCCCGCTACGTCTGTGATTACTGCTTCGGACCGCTCGAGGTCGACTATGACCTCGTCGCTGCCCGAGGAGCCGTCACCCGAAAGTCGATCGAAGCGGGCCCCGCGTCGATCTGGCGATACGGCGCGCTGCTGCCCGATCCGGGTGAGGCGCCCGTAGACCTCGGTGCGGGTTGGACCCCGTTGCGTCGAGCGACGCGCCTCGCCGAGGTGCTCGGCGTGCGAGAGCTCTGGCTAAAGGACGACACGCGCAATCCGACGGGCTCGTTTAAAGACCGCGTCGTCTCGGTGGCGCTTTCGAGCGCTCGCCGCCTTGGCTTCACGACGGCGGCCTGCGCATCAACGGGCAACCTCGCCACCTCGGTCGCGGCGCACGCGGCGTCTATTGGCTGGCCGAGCGTCACGATCATCCCGTCAGACCTCGAGAAGTCAAAGATCGCCATGGCCGCGATCTTTGGCGGCACGGTGCTTGGCGTCGAGGGCAACTACGACGACGTGAATCGACTCTGCGTTGAGCTCGTCGACGAACACCCCGATTGGGCGTTTGCCAACATCAACATGCGCGCGTACTACTCCGAAGGTTCGAAGACGCTCGCCTTCGAGATCGCCGAGCAGCTTGGCTGGCGCACGCCGGATCAAGTCATCGTGCCTATCGCCTCGGGCAGCCAGTTCACGAAGATCGCCAAGGGCTTTCGCCAGTTCATCGAGCTCGGTCTTGTTGACGGAGCGGCGCCGGTGCTCTTTGGCGCCCAAGCGAAAGGCTGCTCACCCATCGCGACGGCCTTCGAGGACAAGGCGGAGTTCATTACGCCCCAACGTCCGAACACGATTGCTCGCTCGCTCGCCATCGGCAATCCCGCCGACGCGCCGTACGTGCTCGAGGAGCTTCGCTCCAAGGGCGGCGACTGTGGCTCGGTCCTCGATGAGGACGTGCTCGAATGCATCGAGCTGCTCGCACGGACCGAAGGCATCTTCGCCGAGACCGCGGGTGGCGTGACGATCGCGTCGTTGCGCCAGCTGATCGAGCGTGGCTCTATCGACCGCGAGAAGTCCATTGTGGCGATCATCTCGGGTCACGGACTGAAGACGCTGGATGCGGTGGTCGACACCGCGACGGTGTCCTCGACCATCACCCCCTCGCTTGAAGCGGCCGAAGAGGCCATCCGCTTCCACCAACTGGTGGCGGCGTCGTGAGCGTCACCGTTCGCCTCCCCAGCCAGCTGCGGACTCTCGTTGGCGGAGTCGGCGAGATACCGGTCGACGCGGAGACCGTGCGCGAAGCGATCTGGGCGGTCGAAGAGAACCATCCGGGACTCGCGTCGCGTGTGCTCGACGACGACGGCGGCCTTCGACGGTTCGTCAACATTTTCGTGGCCGACGAGGACGTGCGATTCCTTGACGGTCTCGACACCAAAGTTGAGCCCGGCCAGACCATCTCGCTGGTTCCGGCGGTCGCAGGCGGCTAAATCTGGCGTTAGCACTCTCGGTCAGAGACTGCTAATATTGCGTTGCACCAAAAAGGTGGACACGCACTAGGAGGAACCCCCGTGGCGAAACTGATCGCTTTTGACGAAGAGGCGCGACGCGCCCTCGAGCGCGGAATGAACAAGCTGGCCGACGCAGTTCGCGTGACCTTGGGGCCCAAGGGCCGCAACGTCGTGCTGGACAAGAAGTGGGGCGCTCCCACGATTACGAACGACGGCGTTTCGATCGCGAAGGAGATCGACCTCGAAGATCCCTACGAGAAGATCGGCGCGGAGCTCGTCAAGGAAGTAGCGAAGAAGACCGACGACGTCGCCGGTGACGGCACGACGACCGCGACGGTGCTCGCCTGGGCCATGGTTCGCGAGGGCTTGAAGAACGTGGCCGCCGGTGCGAACCCGATGTCGCTGAAGAAGGGCATTGAAGACGCCGTTGAAGCGGCAGTTGCTTCGATCCGTGACCTGGCTAAGCCCGCCGACACCAAAGAGCAGATTGCCCAAGTGGCGTCGATCTCCGCGGCCGACAACGAGATCGGCCAGATGATCGCCGACGCCATCGACAAGGTTGGCAAAGACGGCGTCATCACCGTCGAAGAGAGCCAGTCCTTCGGTATGGACATGGACCTCGTTGAAGGAATGCGCTTTGACAAGGGCTACATCGCCCCATACTTCGCGACCGACCTCGAGCGTCAAGAGGCTGTGCTCGAAGACGCGTACATCTTGCTCGTCTCGAGCAAGATCTCCTCAGTCCGTGACGTGCTCCCGGTGCTCGAGAAGGTCATGCAGTCGGGTCGACCGCTGCTCATCATCGCCGAAGACGTCGAGGGCGAAGCTCTCGCCACGCTCGTCGTGAACAAGATCCGTGGCACGTTCAAGTCCGTTGCCGTCAAGGCCCCTGGCTTCGGCGAGCGCCGCAAGGCCATGCTCCAGGACATCGCGATCCTCACGGGCGCGACCGTCATCTCCGAAGAGATCGGCCTCAAGCTCGACAACGCAACGCTTGAGCTGCTCGGTTCGGCGCACAAGGTCATCGTCACGAAGGATGAGACGACGATCGTTGAGGGAGCCGGTTCCGAAGAGGACATCAAGGGACGTATCGCGCAGATCAAGGCCGAGATCGACAACACCGAGTCCGACTACGACCGCGAAAAGCTTCAAGAGCGTCTCGCGAAGCTCTCGGGTGGCGTTGCCGTCATCAAGGTGGGCGCCGCGACGGAAGTCGAGCTGAAAGAGAAGAAGCACCGCATCGAAGACGCGGTCTCGACGACGAAGGCCGCCATTGAAGAGGGTGTCGTGCCCGGCGGTGGTGTGGCATTGCTGCGCAGTCAGAGCCGTATCCTCGAAGCCGCCGACAAGCTCAGCGGCGACGAGGCAACCGGAGCTCGTATGGTCGCCAAGGCCGTCGAAGCGCCGTTGAACCAGATTGCGGTGAACGCGGGCCTCGAAGGCGGCGTCATCGTCGACAAGGTGCGCAACCTCGCCAAGGCAACTGAAGGCCTTAACGCGGCGACCGGAGAATACGAGGACCTCCTCGTCGCCGGCGTCATTGACGCGGCCAAAGTGACGCGCTCCGCGCTGCAGAACGCAGCCTCGATCGCGGCGCTGTTCTTGACGACCGAGTGCGTCATCGTGGACAAGCCCGAAGAGAAGGCGTCCGCGATGTCGGGCGGCGGGATGGACGACTACTAAATCGTCAGTACCTTTTTAGACAACACCGCGGGGCGAGTCCCCGCGGTGTTGTGCATTACGGGCCCTTTTCGCCGCTGATGATTCCCCATAACATGTGCTCATGGCGACACCTTCTGCTCTTGGACCGTCACGCGGCCTCAATGTTGTGCACCTCTTCTGCCACCCCGAAGTCGACATTGACGCGGGTGCCGTGCGCAAGGCGGTTGATGAAGCGACACAGCAAGGACTGCAGATCGTGACGGCGGCGATGATCGGCGCGAAGTCGGACGTGTGCTTCATGGCGCTCGGCAAGAACCTGTGGGACGTACGCCGCTTCCAATCGAAGATCCAAGCGGCGGGTCTCTTCGTGGCTGAGAGCTACGTGTCGGTGACCGAGGTCAGCGAATACGCGGCGGGGATGCCCCAAGAAATGCTGAACGCTCGGCTCTATCCGACCTTGCCACCCGAGGGCATGAGCGCGTTCTGCTTCTATCCGATGTCCAAGCGACGCGGCGAGGTGAACAACTGGTATCAGCTCGACTACGACGTGCGAGAGAACTTCATGCGCGGACACGGCGCGATCGGTCGGACCTTCAAGGGCCGCGTGCTCCAACTCATCACCGGTTCGTCGGGACTCGACGACTGGGAGTGGGGCGTGACGCTCTTTGGCGTGCACATTGATGACCTGAAGGACTGCGTGTACACCATGCGGTTCGACGAAGCGTCGGCGGTCTACGCCGAGTTCGGCCCTTTCTATACGGGTCTCGTGGGGACAGTCGACGACGTGCTCGAAGCCATCGTCGCCTGAGCGTCGAAGTAGCGTCGAGACGTGGACCCGTCGATACCTGAGAAGACGCTTCGTCGCTGGGCGGAATCGCTCGCGGGCATCGCGAAAACCGGGCTTGGATTCACCGAAAGCCAGTACGAGCGCGAGCGCTTTGAAGAGGTGCTGAAGATTGCCTCGGATATGAAGGCGGCAGCTGACGAGGGGCTCGAGGGCGTCGTCGATGCGGAGGGGTACGTCACGCAGTGGATGCAAGAGGTCGGGCGTGGTGTTCCCGGCTATCAGACGCCCAAGGTCGCGGTCGGCGCAGCGGTCACAAACGACAAGGGCCAGCTGCTCTTGATCAAGCGCGCGGACTCGGGAGTCTGGCTCTACCCGACCGGTTGGTGCGACGTGGGTTACTCCGCCCCCGAAGTGGTCGTGAAAGAGGTCTTGGAAGAGACCGGCATCGAGGTCGAGCCCGTTCGCCTCATCGGCGTGCTCGACGGCATGCGACTCGGTGAGTCGCGAATTCCGCTCTACTCGCTGCTCTTCTTCTGTCGAGCCGTTGGCGGAGAGCTCGCGCTGCACCCGCTCGAAGTCGCCGACGCTGGGTGGTTCTACCGCGACGAGTTTCCGAGTCCGACCATTGGCGCGGACCGCTGGGCTGATCCGGTCTTTGCCGCCATCGATGGCGAGCACCGCGACGTCTACTACGACGACTTGCGTCGTCCGGTCTGGCGAGGTGACGAATGAACGTCGAGATAGAAACGGTCGCTGAGGCCACGAGTGATCTCATCGACGGGCTCAACGGTCTCCTTCCGCAACTCTCGTCGAGCGCGGCGCCGCTCACGATGGACGACGTCGAGCGCCTGGTGAGTTCGGACGCGGTGACGCTCTATATTGCTCGCCATGAGGGCCGCATCGTTGGCACCTTGACGCTCGCCGTCTTCGCCATTCCGACGAGACTTCGGGCATGGATCGAAGACGTCGTAGTCGATGATCGATCACGCGGCCTCGGCGTCGGTGAGCAGCTCACCATGGCGGCGGTCGATGAAGCGCGTCGACGAGGTGCACGGTCCGTCGATCTCACGAGTCGGCCGACCCGCGAAGCAGCGAACTCGCTGTATCAAAAGCTGGGCTTTCAACTTCGCGAGACCAATGTCTACCGTTTGTTGGTAGAAGGCACGTGAGGCGGTTTGGCGTCATTTCGGGGGAGTAACCGCTCACGCGGGAGTCGTACATTCCCCGACGACCGAGAGGAAAGAATGTCCACAGCGCGCACACTCTGCCTCAAGCCGATTTCCGGAGTAATTCTTGTCATGCTGTTGGTGGTCGGACTCTCCATGGTGATGTCGTTACCCTCACCCGACCACGCGGCGAGCGTCGTTGCGGTGCCGGACTGTGTCGAAACTCAACTCGCGGTCACCGGGGTCGGGGCTGCCGGAGGCAGCTTGCACGCGGGAGTGGTCATTCATTATCGAAACGTGAGCCCCACGGCCTGTTCATTGACGGGATACTCCAATGTCGTGGGACTCAACTTTGAAAGTGGGAAGAGCCGAGTGGCGAGGCGGATTGTCAACGGCTACCTGGGTGGCTGGACGGCGTACAAGAAGGGAAAGTCGGAACCTTTGCCACTCGCCATCCTGCGGGCTCGAGGAGGCGAAGCGTCGTCGATGGTCGAATGGGCGGACGGCGGTACGGACCAACAGCCGGGGTGTTCCGTCCTCTCCTCGCTTTGGGTAAACATGGCCGGCGGGCGGAGGCCATTCGCTCTCAAGGAGTTGATGTTGGTCTGCGGCTACTTCGATGTGACCCCAATTGTTCCCGGTGCCACCGGTAGCGCGCAGTGACGGCTAGGTCGTAGCCCTGAGCAGCGTGCCTTCGAACTGCAACCGCGAAACGAACGTGGAGCGCTTAAGTCTCCAGATCTGAGAGTTCACTTCGACCCTTGGTTGGCTGTGACGGTGCGCGAGATGATCCGAGAGCTCGAAAGTGACGGTTGGTTCCAAGTCCGTTACATGGGAAGTCACGGTCGCGAGTGCTCCGTCCAGGTCAGACTGTCACGTTTCAGGTACGGGCCCACGAACTCGTGGCCGAGGGCGTGATGCAGTGGGCGCCAGACCACAAACACGTGGTTGCCTACTGGGACTGCACGGTCGAAAACGACTAAAGGCGATACTCTCGGGCGTCGCGCAACTACGGCTGCGTAACGATGAACAACGCGAAACCGTCATAACCCTTGCTGCCCACCGTCTGGATCGCTGTTCCCTGGAGTCGACTGTCGGCCGCCGCCCGTTCGAGGAAGGTGCGTACGCCCCGAACGCGGGGATCGGTGCTCGTGGGGTTCGCCACCTCGCCGTCGCGTACCACGTTGTCGGCGAAGATGATCGTGCCCGGACGTGACAGCGGGAGAGAGAGCTCGAGATACTCGGGGTAACCCTCCTTATCCGCATCGATGAAAATGAAGTCGAAGGGCTCGACGCCGTCGTCGATCAGCTGGCGCAACGACGCGGCTGCGGGACCGACGCGTATCTCTACGAGTGACGACAGCTGTGCGCGATCGAGGTTCTTTCGCGCGACGTCGGCGTGATGGCGCTCAAGCTCCAACGAGAGGAGGCTGCCGCCCGCAGATAACGAGCGCGCGAGCCAGATGGTGCTGTACCCACCGAGCGTGCCGATCTCGAGAATTCGACGAGCGCCTTGGATGCTCGCGAGCAAGGTGAGCAGCTTGCCTTGATTCGGTGCCACGCTGATCTTGGGAAGTCCTGCGTCGTCGCTGTCCGTCAGCGCGGTGTCCAGTGCCTCATCGGAAGGCGCCAGCAGCGACACGAGATATTGGTCGACGTCTGACCACTTTTGTTCGTTCATTTACGCAGTCTGCCATGGCTCTAGGCCCTCCTTCCAACCCTTGTCGTGAGCTTGACTTTTGAGGAAAAGATCAGCGAGAAAGCTTTTTTCTGTGCGAGCCTTCGAACGGCGAAGTATTCGATATATCAAGTTGTCATTGAATAATTGTGAGAAAAGAGAGCGGATTGCCACGAAATAGAAAATACATCGTGTTAACTTTCTATTGCTTTTATTCAACTCAAAGGAAGTTTTGGCATGTTATCTCTCCGTCGTCGCATGGTTTCAGCCGTGGCCTGCGCATCAATCGCTTTTGTTTTCGTGGTCACCGTTCCCGCGCTCTCCGCGGGCGCAACCACCACCGCACCCGTGGCCTCGCCCGTGTCGGTAGGGGCCGGTCAGGTGTGCGCGACAGTCTCATCCGCGGCGGTCGAATGTTTCGGCATTGGCTCGAATGGTCAGCTCGGTTACTTCTATGGTGCGAACGTCTATTCGACACCCTCCCAGGCCGGTTTGATCAGTAACGCGGCTACCACGAGCGCTGGGAATAACGCGACCTGCGCCGTGCTGTTCACGGGCGGCGTCGACTGCTGGGGCAACGATCAATACGGCCAGCTTGGCAATGGCGAGACCGAGCAATACAGCACCAGTCCCATACCGGTGATCGGGATCTCAACTGCCACTTCGGTGAGCATGGGTGCTAACTTTGCGTGCGCCACGCTCGCGAACGGCACGGTCGACTGCTGGGGTAATGGCAATAGCGGCGATCTCGGCAACGGATTGAGCACTCAGGAGACGTCGCCCATCGTGGTCGCGGGCATCACCAACGCTGTGCAGGTGAGCGCGGGATATGACTTTGCGTGCGCGCTTCTATCGACGGGTTCGATCGACTGCTGGGGCGACAATTCGAGCGACGCGATAGGGACCTCATCGGATTCAAATTCCACCTCGGAGTTCAACTACTCGGTAGGTTCGATCACCAACGCTACGCAGGTGGCCGCCGGGCAAGACGGCGTATGCGCACTGTTGTCGACGGGTTCGATCGATTGCTGGGGCGACAATACCGACGGTGATCTTGGCAACGGTGCAACGACACCATCACTCGTCCCGGTGAGCGTCTCGGGCATCACCACCGCCACGTCGGTGACCATGGGCAACAATTTCGCGTGCGCCGTCGCCTCGGGACTCGTTGACTGCTGGGGAGTGGGCAACAATGATCAACTCGGCAACGGCAACAACCAAAGTAGTGATACGCCGGTACAGGTCTCCTCGTTGACGGGCGCGACCGCGGTCAGCGCCGGGATCATTAGCGCGTGCGCCGTCACCGCCGGCGGTGCGGTCTCGTGCTGGGGCTCTAACAACTGGGACGAACTTGGTTACGGTGGCGGCGGAGGCTCGGACGTGCCGGTGCTCATCAACGGCCTCGATGCTGTGACACCGGAGCCGACCTATACGGTGAGCTTTGACACCGCAGGCGGGAACTCCGTGTCGAACCAGAACTTCACCGTCGGCGGCACCGCGCTGACATTGCCGACACCCACGAAGACCGACTACACGTTCAATGGCTGGTTCACCGCCTCAAGCGGAGGGACGCAGCAGAGTTCTCCGTACTCCCCGAGCGCCTCGACCACTCTCTACGCCCAGTGGAATCCCGACGTATTCACGGTGGGCTTCAACGCTGAGGGCGGCAGCACCGCTTCGTCACAAAGCTTCACCGTCGGAGGCACTGCGTTGACGTTACCTTCGCCGACATTGACGGGTTACGCATTCAATGGCTGGTACACCGCGCCAACGGGCGGAACGCACGTGAGCTCGCCCTATTCGCCGAGCGCGTCAACGACGCTCTACGCGCAGTGGACGGCCGACACCTATACGGTGACCCTCAACGCGGATGGCGGCTCCGTCTCTGCGACGTCGGAGCCCTACACCGTCGGTAACGGCGGCGTGACGTTGCCGACGCCGTACCGAGTGAACTACAGCTTCCAAGGCTGGTTCACCGCAGCGAGTGGTGGCACACGCGTCGCGTCCCCGTACACGCCAACAGCTTCCATCACGGTGTACGCGCAGTGGCAACGCATTGAGTACAACGTCTCGCTGAACCCTGAGGGTGGCAGCGTGTCACCGGCTGCCACCAGCGTTTCCGCAGGAACTTCGCTCACGCTCCCGATCCCGACCTACACGGGGCACACCTTTGACGGCTGGTACAGCGCCGCCATCGGCGGGACACTCGCCGTGTCACCGTACATGCCGAGCACCTCGGTAACGCTCTACGCCCAATGGACTGCGAGCACGTACGTGGTCACGTACGACGCGAATGGCGGCAGTGTGTCGCCTTCGAGCTCAACGTTTAACATCGGGGGCACAGCACTGACGCTCGCCGTACCCACCAGGTCGGGCTACCGCTTCGACGGCTGGTACAGCGCTTCGACGGGCGGAGCCCTCGAGGCGTCGCCGTACACGCCAACCGCGTCCCTCACGCTGCACGCGAAGTGGACGGCGAACGTACCGGGCAAGCCTCGCGGTGTCACGATCAGTCGATCGAAAAACGTGGTGAGCGTCCACTGGACGGGCGACAACAACGCCAGTCACTACGTGTGCACGCTCAGTCGCGGGTCGTCCTCTCCCTCTGTGCAGCGCATGACGACAACCACGGATCGCTGCACCTTCACGGTGTCGAAGGTCTTGAGCGCCTATCGTGTCAGCGTTGTGGCAACGAACGCTGCGGGGAGCTCCGCACCGTCCCTAGCGAATCTCGCGCGCTGACGTAGCTCCGCCAACCTCGAGACCTTCCAGGGATCGAGGTTGGCGGACGATGCGCTCAGTAAAATTCCCTCGTGGAGAATCTGAATCTCGCTGTGGCGACGCGTCATGCGCGCGGGCCGTTCCTGCCGCTCGGTGAATGATCATCGACCAGGCGCGCGGCGAGGAAGCGCACGACCTTACGCGACTCGCCCTCGCCTCGAAGCGTCACTGGGGCTACGACGACGATTTCATGGCGCGCTGCCGCAATGAGCTCACGGTCCACGAGGGCGATCTCACGACGCACCGAGCGTATGTCGCCCGAGATGCGGAGCGACGCCTCGGCTTCTACATACTCATCGCTCTCACTGAAACGTCCGTGGAGATGGACATGCTCTTCGTTGAGCCGAGCTCCATCGGCAGCGGCGTCGGCGGCGCCCTGATGCGCCACGCCGTTGAACGTGCGCGCACTGATGGCGCAACGACCATGCGGATCGTCGCCGACCCCTTCGCCGCTGCCTTCTACGAGCACGTCGGCGCCGTGCTCGTCGGGTCCTCGGTGTCGTCGTCCACCGGTCGCTCGCTGCCCGAGTACGAACTTTCCCTCTGACGAAGCGGGAAGTGGGCGTCGATAACCTAGTTCGATGACGACTGACCGGTACTCCCACGGACACCACGAATCAGTGTTGCGCAGCCATCGCTGGCGCACGGCGGAGAACTCGGCGTCGTTCCTACTGCCACACCTCGCGCCCGGCATCTCCCTTCTCGACGTGGGTTGCGGGCCCGGCACGATCACGGCCGATCTCGCGGGACGCCTCGGGGAAGGGACGGTGGTCGGCATCGACGTCGCCAATGAGGTGGTCGAGCTCGCTCGCGAACAGCACCCCACCTCCGGTGGAGCGAGTCTCTCGTTTGAGGTTGACGACGTCTACGCGCTCAGCTTCGAAGACGAGACGTTCGACGTCGTCTACGCACACCAAGTCCTTCAGCACCTCGGTCGTCCCGTCGAAGCGATCGCGGAGATGCGCCGCGTCCTGAAGCCCGGCGGTCTCTTGGCCGTGCGCGACGCCGACTTCGGAGCCTTTGCGTGGTTTCCTGCCGACCCCGTGCTCGATCGGTGGATGAGCGTTTATCACGAGCTCACGAAGCGAAACGGTGCCCAGGCTGACGCCGGGCGACACCTCAAGGCCTGGGTGCGCGCCGCCGGCTTTCATGATGTGGTTGCCGCTTCGTCCAACTGGACGTTTCAAAGCGACGAGGAGCGCGAATGGTGGGGCCGGATTTGGGCGGATCGGATCCGACAGAGCGAGTTCGCGCGCCAAAGCCTGGAGTACGAGCTCGCCAGCGAACAGGATCTCATCGAGTTCGCGGACGCCTTCCAGCGGTGGATCAACGATCCCGATGGCGTGTTTATCGCGGTCAATGGCGAGGCGCTGGCGCGCCGTTAGGCGGCAGCATCCTTGCGTTCCCAGACAATAAGTGTCCCGTCATCGAGTTCGGAGCGGCGTCCCACTTCCTCGAAGTCAAGGTGCCGGAGGACGGATTGACTCGCGACGTTCGAGGCTGCCGTTTCGGCTCGGACAGAAAATCCGCGCCCGTCGACCATCGCCAGCAACTGTGCGAGTGCGGTCGTTGCGACCCCACGCTGGCGCACGGAGGGCACCACGCCATAGCCGACCTCAAGTTGATTCTTGATCGGCTCGCCCTTGAACCCGACAGTGCCGGACGCCATCTCGTCCACGAGAATCAACCACGACGCGCGCCACGGCTCAGCGATAGTTGATTCACCACGGAAGTAGCGTGCCGCGATGTGGTCGCCTGCGCCGGGAAAGTCATCGGCCCATCCCTCGCCTGGACGGTTACCCGCGGTGATGGAACTCGCTTCTAGCGCGGTCATGGTGCGCAGCGTCACCGAAGTATTGGGTTCGCGCATCGTGACAGTATGGCCGAGCCGACGGGTTCTCGAATGTCCGTTCGGGAGCGCGGCGAGACGAGTTGTAAAAATGCTGATCCACAGGCAAAATGTTCGTCACCATCCGGTAACCTTGCTCTGTTGATTTCAATCTCGCACGCTGCTTTGTTGGTTGTGGCCGGTGTCCTCGCTGGCGTGATGGGCACCGCGGGTGGTATCACCTCGCTCATCTCGTATCCCGCTCTGCTCGCGGTGGGACTTGCACCATTTGCGGCGAACGTGACCAACGTGGTGGCGCTGGTCGGCTCGTTTCCTGGCGCCGCGCTCGGTTCGAGACCGGAACTTCGGGGACAGACATCGTGGCTGAAGCGCTGGTCGCTCGTCGCCGCCAGCGGAGGAGCGCTCGGCGTCGCGCTGCTGCTCCTCACGCCGAGCAGTCTGTTCAACCGCATCGTGCCGTTTCTGCTCATCGTCGCGGCACTTACCTTGCTCGCCCAGCCGAGGATCTCGCGGTGGCACCACACTCGCGATCACCACGACAGCGAGATGCCCCTCGCCATCGGACTCTTCAGCGTGTCGCTCTACTGCGGTTACTTCGGCGCGGGATCGGGCGTCATGGTGCTCGCGCTGCTGCTCTTGACGGTCGACGAGGATTTTCCGCGCGCGAACGCTCTGAAGAACATGATCCTCGGCGTTGCGACGGCGGTCGCGGCGGTCGCGCTCTTGATCTTCGGCCCGGTGCATCTGGCGGCAGCGGTTGCGCTCGGCGTCGGAGTGCTGATGGGTAGCGCCATCGGGCCGTCGGTGACGAGAAGGTTGCCGAGCAATGTACTGCGCTTCACCGCCGCCCTGCTCGGCATCGGTCTTGCCGCGTGGCTCTTCGTGACGCCAAACGCGTGATGATGCGCGGACGTTGGCGGCGGGGGCGAGGGCTCGCGTTGGTGCTCGCTCTTCTCATTACGGCGCCGGCGAGCATTGCTAGTGCAACGGATGTGCCCCTACTCCGCTACGCCAATACGGGCGCGCGCGACGCCTACACGCTCAAGTTGGCCAAGACCTGCGAGGTGGGTGACGGGCTCGCCGTCGTGCGAAACGACGGCCGCACGCCCCTTCGACTGACGTCGATCACCGTTCTCTACGGTGACGGCGCAACGGCCAGCCAAGCGAACACGACGTACACGCTCCGCTCATTTCGACGCGGCACCAACGACGGGCAACTCGGAGCCACCTTTGATCTCACGAGTCTCAAGGGAGGCGTCAAGCTCGGGAACGCCGTAGGTGGCGTCGTGGAACCGATCGCAACGAGTGGACGATGGTACGACATCGTGGCCAAGATCCTCGTGACTGCTGTTCACCCCACGTCGTGGAAGATATCGGGTCTACGCATCACCTACGACATGGATGGCACGTCGCATTCAACGGTGCTCGCGCAATCGATCACGTTGTCGGCCACCCCTGATTGCTAATCAACTCGTGTTGTCAGGACCGGTCGCTTTCACGCCGAACTCTGGCCCAATTTCGCGGGTACGCACGCGTCGGCGTTTCGCGTCGCCGTCTACCGACTAGAAACAATGTGTGATGCGATACCCGGATATGGATGTGGCGGCGAGTCCGCTCGAGTTGATTGGCCACACGCCCATAGTGCGCCTTGGTCAGATTGGACGAGGACTCCACTGCGATCTCCTCGCGAAACTCGAGACCACTAACCCCGGTGGGAGCTCCAAGGATCGCCCGGCGCTCACGATGGTGCTCGCCGCCGAAGAAGAGGGCTTGCTGAAGTCCGGGTCCACGATCATTGAGCCGACGAGTGGCAATACGGGTGTTGGCCTCGCCATCGTGGCGGCCCAGCGTGGCTACAAATGCATCTTCGTGATGAGCGACAAGATGGCGCCGGAGAAGATCGACGTCCTGCGGGCCTACGGTGCGCAAGTCGTGGTCTGCCCGACGGCCGTGCCCCCGGAGCATCCCGATTCGTACTATTCGACCGCGGAGCGCCTCACCAAGGAGACGCCCAACTCGTTTCGGCCCGATCAGTACTCGAACCCCAACAACCCCAGGGCTCACTACGAAACGACGGGCCCAGAGATCTGGGAGCAGACCAAGGGGCGCGTCACACACTTTGTCGCGGGTGCGGGCACTGGTGGCACGATCTCCGGCGTCGGAAAGTATCTGAAGGAAAAGAATCCTGACATCAAGGTCATCGCCGCCGATCCGGAAGGGTCGGTCTATTCGGGCGGGGCGGGACGCCCCTACCTCACTGAAGGAGTGGGCGAAGACTTTTGGCCGCAGAACTACGACCCTTCGCTGGTCGACGACGTCGTCGCGATCTCCGACGCGGACGCCTTCGCGATGGCCCGAGAAATGACCCAGCGCGAGGGACTTCTCATTGGCGGATCCGGTGGCACGGCCGTGGCCGCTGCGCTTCGCGTCGCGCGCGACCTCCCCGAGGAGGCGGTCGTCGTCGTGCTGATTCCTGACTCAGGCCGGGGATACCTCTCGAAGATCTTCAACGACGAGTGGATGACCGATTTCGGATTCTTGCGGCCTCGCGACGAGATGGACGTCGGCGACGTTCTCGAAGCAAAAATTGATCGACAGGCCAGCACGCTCGCGGACCTCGTGCTCGTCACCGAGGATGCGCTCGTGCGCGACGCGATCTCCCTCATGCGCGAAAAGGACGTCTCTCAGCTGCTCGTCACCGTGACCGCCGAGCTGCCGCTCGCCGCGAAGGAAGTCTCGGGTTCCTTGAGCGAGCTCGGGGTGCTGGAAGCAACCACGCGCGACCCGTCGGTGCTCGACCTCACGGTGAAAGACATCGCCGACCCCGCGATGCCAATGGTGGGCGTGGGCGTCAGCGTGAGCGATCTGACGCGGCGCCTCAGTACGACCGCGGGAGTACTCGTGCTGGACGGTGGCCACCCCGTCGGAGTGCTCACGCGAAGCGATCTGCTCAGCTTCCTGGAACGAAAGAGTGATCGATGACTGGATTCAATACGCGCGCCGTACACGTCGGCTCCGAACCCGACGCCGTGATTGGCGCCGTCAATCCCGCAGTCTTTCTCACCTCGACGTACGCCCAAGACGCCGTCGGCGTGGTGCGATTCTCTGACTACGCCCGGGGCGACAATCCGACGCGTGCCGCACTCGAAGCCTGCCTCGCCGACCTGGAGCAAGCGCGCTACGGGATCGCCTTCGCCTCGGGGCTCGCCGGTGAAGACGCGCTGCTGCGCACGCTCGCGCCAGGCGATCACGTCATCTTGGGCGATGACGCCTACGGCGGCACGTATCGACTGTTAACGCGGATCTTTGGCGCCTGGGGCGTCACCGTCACCTCAGTCGATCTGAGCGATGTCGAGGCGCTGGACGCAGCCTTTACGGAGTCGACGAAGATGCTCTGGGTCGAGACGCCCAGCAATCCGATGCTGAGCGTCGTCTCTATTCCCACGCTGGCCGCCGTCGCCCATGAGCATTCGGCGCTGCTGGTGGTGGACAACACCTTCGCCACGCCGTACCTGCAGCGCCCGCTCACGCTCGGCGCAGACGTTGTGGTGCACTCGACCACGAAGTACGTGGGCGGACACTCCGACGTCATTGGTGGTTTCGTGGCGACGAACAACGACGAGCTGGCAGAACAAGTGAGGTTCCACCAGTATGCGATCGGCGCCGTACCCGGGCCCCTCGACTGTTATCTGTTGCTGCGCGGCCTCAAGACTCTCGGTATCCGAATGGAGCGCCACTGTGAGAACGCTCGTGCCGTCGCTGCCTTTCTGGTCAACCACGCGGCCGTTCGTGATGTCTATTACCCCGGCCTCGCCGACCATGCCGGCCATGAGATCGCGCGCACGCAGATGAGCGATTTCGGTGGCATGGTGAGCTTCACGGTGCACGGCGGGGTCGACGTCGCGAGGAAGGTCTGTGAATCGACCTCGGTCTTCATACTCGCGGAATCCCTCGGTGGCGTTGAGAGCTTGATCGAGCTGCCGTCTGCAATGACGCATCTTTCGATGTCGGGTTCAACCCTCGAACCTCCGGCCGACCTCGTTCGTCTGAGTGTCGGCATCGAAGATATCGATGACTTGCTCGCCGACCTCGAGCGCGCGCTCTCGATCTAGAGCGTCACTGCGTCAAGCATCGAGAGCGAGAGCTCCCAAAGCTGGTTCGCACTTTCAACATCAAGCGCCCACGGATTGACACCACCTCCGTAGAGCTCGGGCTCGTCGGTGACGTCGCCTTCATGACAGTCTTCGAAGTAACGGCCACCGACGCCCTCGAGAAGCGGTGACGCGGCGACGAGCACCGAGGTAGAGGCTCCTTGGGCGGGTGACTTGCGGAGCTCAATCGGTGTGCGCATTGCTCCGACGTAGCGCTGCAAGTTGGTGGCGATGGCTCCGGGGTGCACCGCGTTCGCGACGATGCCCTCCTCGTTCCACCGTCGAGTGATCTCGACGGCGTGAAGAATGTTGGCAGTCTTCGACTGACCGTACGCGGTCCACGGATCGTAGGGTCGTCGGGCGTAGTCGACGTCTTTAAAGACCACGGGCGAGAAGTGGTGTGCGTTCGAGCTCAGCGATACGACCCGGGCACCCTCCGCGGCGGCCAGCGAGTGGTGCAGCCATGCGGTCAATGCAAAGTGTCCCAAGTGATTCGTCGCGAACTGGATCTCGTGGTTGTCAAAGGACAGGTCGAGTTCGGGCACCGCCATCACGCCGGCGTTGTTGATCAGCATGTGCACCGGCCCGAGCCACGCGTTCGTGAAACTGCGAATGGACGCGAAGTCCGTGAGGTCGAGCGGCGCCACGGCGATAGTCTTGTTTCCGCTCGAAGCAAGGATGTCGCGCGCCGCGCGAGCGCCCGCGTCGACATCGCGCACCGCAATGGTGACTTCCGCGCCGGCGCTGGCGAGAGCTCGCGCGGTTTCGAGTCCGATGCCTGAGGCGCCGCCGGTGATGATTGCTGTGCGACCGGTGAGGTCAACTCCCTCGAGAACCTCCAGGGCGGTTGATTCGCGCGTGAACGGGGTAGTGATCGAGTCCATGGTGATCGAAGTGTACGCACCATGCACAAAAACTGCACGGGTACTACCGAACAGTTCATTCTTAGGAGTCGTCGCCGTTTATCCGCCCAGTCGAGAGTGCATTGTGGTCGAGCGATGGAGCCACTTTCGTTATTGCGAATAGATCTCCGCGAGAACTATCTCGTTGCGATCGGGGTCATGGAAGTACGCCTTGCGCCCATCTCCGTCGATGACTTCAACATCGCGAGGTTCTATCTCTTGTTGCGCAGGTGCGGCAAGAGCATCATTGAGATTCTCAGCGACGAGAACCACATTCGCGCACCGGCGAATCGGCTCCGTCTTCACGATGAAGAGCCGTGCATGTTCGTTCATCTGCCACATCACCTCGTCGTCACTGACGAGGACGTCGGGGCCACGGGCGAAAAAGAGATCGTACCAGCGCTGGGACACAAAGAGATCACTGACCGAGAAACCGATAACGGCAAGCGGAATGTTCACTATTGACATAGTGCCCTCGGACGGCCCGTAGATCGTGAGCCGATGATCCGGATTGGTTATCGTGGGATCGAGAAAGCCGAGGTGGGTATGGCCCAGGTTCGTGTGGATTCGTTTTCAATATCAACTGATGGTTTCGGGGCCGGACTCGACCAGAGCCTGGAGCAACCGCTCGGCTTCGGCGGTCGCGCTCTGCACGAGTGGGTCTTCGCAACCAAGACGGGTCGATCGATGATCGGAAAACCGGGAGGAAGCGAGGGCGTCGATGATGCACGTTTTCGTCGAAACCTGGAAGGCTCAGGTTCCGTCGTCATGGGGCGAAACATGTTCGGGCCTGTTCGTGGACCGTGGGAAGAGAGTGAGTGGCGCGGCTGGTGGGGCGACGATCCGCCCTTTCATCGGCCCGTCTTCGTGCTCACTCACTTCGAACGGCCAGATCTCGTCATGGGGGAGACAACGTTTCACTTCGTGACCGACGGGCTGGACGAGGCATTGCGCCGGGCGCACGTCGCAGCGGGCGACGGACACGTGCACGTCGGTGGCGGAGTCGCGACCATCCGCCAGCTGCTGGCAGAACGGATCATCGATGAGTTGCACCTCGCACTCGTGCCAATCACTTTGGGATCCGGCGAGCACCTCTTACGAATTGGCGACTGGCCCGAAGGTTATGAGGTGCGTAACGAAGTCGCGGGTGAGGGTGCCACGCACATCGAACTCGTGCGAACAGATACCTGAGCTACTCGTCGCTCTTGTCTTCGATTTCCCACGCGTGGTCGACAATGTGCCACGCGCACCGAC
>DASZLS010000004.1:0-11475 GCA_035552255.1 Acidimicrobiales bacterium
GGTACGCCCTCTGTGAGTCAACAAGGCACTAGACACCTATTCAATGTTTCACGCTGTCGCGACCGATATTGGCGGAGGCGGACGGGAATCGAACCCGCCGGACGGGGTTCACCCATCCCACCCGCTTTGAAGGCGGGGAGGCCCACCAGGCACCTAAACACCTCCGCCCGGCAAAGTACCACCTTTCGCCGATCGCCAGATCGACATCACCGGACGAGTAGGAACTTGCCGGCATAGGGGATGAACTCTCCGATAATCGGATGTCCGGAAAGCTCTCCAGCGACGATGAGGCCTCCGGAAGTTTGTGCATCAGCAAGCAGCAGCAACTCTGACTCTGGGAAAGCCGATTCGAGATGGGGCGCAACCCACGCAAGATTCCGTTTGGTTCCTCCAGGGACATAACCGAATGCGAGAGCGTCTCGGGTACCTGAGATATAGGGCACTCGTGCGGCGTCCACGACCGCAGTAAGGCGGGCGGCGCGCGCCATCTTGTACAGGTGGCCCAACAGTCCAAATCCCGTGACATCGGTAACTGCTTCGATCCTTGCGTCCAACGCCGCTCGAGCCGCGTCCCGATTGAGCAAGGTCATGATGGCGATGGCTTCGGGGATGTACTCCCCCGTCATCTTGTGAAGGTTGTTGAGTATTCCGCTACCCAGTGGCTTTGTGAGGGTGATGGGCTGACCGGCCCGCGCCGCATCATTGCGCAGCAAGCGGTCGGGATTGACGATTCCCGTTACCGCGAGCCCGTAGAGAGGCGTCTCGTCTTGAATGCTGTGACCGCCAAGCAACAGGCACCCAGCTTCGGCAGCGATCGCTCGTCCACCCCGGATCACCTCGGCCGCGATGTCCAAGGACAGCGCGGCCGTCGGCCACGCCAACAGGTTCAGCGCCGTGACGGGCGTGCCGCCCATGGCATACACATCAGAGAGAGCATTCGCTGCGGCGATCCGCCCCCACTCAAAGGGACTGTCTACCACCGGCGGGAAAAAGTCCGTGGTGGTGACGAGAGCGGTGTCATCGGCAATCCTCACCACGGTCGCGTCGTCGCCGGATTCCAGTCCGCACAGAACTTCGAACGGCGAGTTCTCCAAGGGTATCGACGACTCGTACGCGGTGATAAGCAACGTCTCGAGCTCGGCGGCGGGGATCTTTGAGGAACAGCCTCCACCGGGCGCGTATTGAGTGAGTCTCGGCGCGCCGTGATCTTTGTTCGCATGCAGGTCCTCCATCATTCTCCTTCCTCATCCTGGTCTGACGTCAAGCGCGGGCCTCCGATTCGCAGATCGCCGCGGCGTCTGGTGATGCCTGCGGCGTCGAGATAGCTCAGAATCGGCAACGCAAATTTTCGAGTGGTTCCAAGCTCGCTGCGAACGGCCGAGGTGGTGATCCCCGCAGGGCTGTCGGCGAGCAGTCGTGCCACGCATCGAGCGGCCGTCTTCATCGCTGCCGGTGAGAAATAGCATCCCTCGCGCTCGATCACGCGACCGCTACGAACGAGCTCTCGTAGCTCCTCTTTGCTCACGCCCGATTCTTCGGGTGCCGGCGGTGTAAAGGGCGATCGATCGAGCATCTTCAGATAGGGATGATCGGCCAATGGGTGAGCGGACGAGTCGCGCACGCTGCGGGCCCTCGCTCCATCCGATGTGATCTCGCCCATCGTCGACAGCACGGCGCGCTCGCGCTCGGACAGTCGTGTGACCTCGAGTCCCAACGCGCCCGAGTCTTCGACGGCTCGTCGAATGCGGTCCTTCGATGTTTGGAGTGCCGCAGGATGGACAATCCATCGGCCGACGAGCGTGGGTTCCCGGCGCTCGCCGGTGAGTCGCTCAAGCTCGTCCGGAGTGAGCCACATCCGTTCGGCGATGACACGGTCCACCGAGCGATCGGGACGTGCACGAGCAACCGTTCGAACGGGCGACACATCGAGCACCTCTCCCCCGCCGATCGTCTCGGACCGACCCGATTCGCGCAACACATACCGGTCGCCCGGCAACAACGGCAGGGCTACGGGAAAGTGCAGACGGATGAGACCACGTTCTCCAGGAGCCAGTGACTCACCGCCGAGAATTCGGATGGCGACAGAGTGTTCACTGGAACCCACGTAGGCCTGGTATGCACCCCGGCGTCCCACCTCATGGTCCACGGCGTCCAACACGTGCAGCGAGGCGTCAATCATTCTCGTGGGCGCCCACTGATCAAGACGGACGAGCGCTTGCCCACGGCCAAGCTGGGTGTGAGAGACCCCCGTCACGTTGACCGCTACTCGCTGACCCGGCATCGCGTCGTGCACTGACTGCTTGTGACTCTGAAGGCTTCGAACCCGCACCACGAGGGGAGATCGATCGGGCGGCGGTCCCGGCACCGCCGCGAGCACATCGCCCACGGCCAGGTGCCCGTCAGCCAGCGTGCCGGTGACGACTGTGCCAGCCCCGCGTATCGTGAAGCAACGGTCGATCCAAAGTCGAGCTCGACCTCGGTTCAGCGGCGGGGGCAGTGCCACGACGAGCTCGTCCAGGGCTTCGATGAGCGCGGGCAGGCCGATCCCCGAGGGAGCATCGACCTCTAGCACCGGTGACCCTTCGAGGAACGTACCTGCGACGCGCTCCTTGATCTGTTCGCGGCGAAACTGGCGAAGCTCTTCGTCTACAAGTTCGACCTTGGTAAGCGCGACGAAACCATCCTTCACGCCGAGCAGTTCCAGAATTCGCAGATGTTCTTCGGACTGCGGCTTCCAACCTTCCGTTGCCGCGACCACGAACACGCAGGCGTGCACCGTCCCCGCGCCCGCGAGCATGTTGGGTAGGAAGCGAACGTGTCCGGGCACGTCGACGAAGGCGAGCTGACGTCCCGAGGGCAACGTGGTCCAGGCAAAGCCCAGATCAATGGTGAGCCCGCGGGCCTTTTCCTCAGCGAAGCGGTCAGGGTCCATGCCGGTTACCGCTGTCACCAGCGTGGACTTCCCATGATCGACATGTCCAGCGGTAGCGATGACGTGCATCCGATCGTCGCCTTATTCCAATGCTCGCATCGAGATCAGTGTGGCGATCAGGGTGTCGTCGTATTTTGCGTCAAAGGTCCGAACGTCACATATTGTTCGGTCTCGTTCAACGCGCGCAATCACCGGCAGGTCTTGATGACGAAGCTCTGCTGTGAGATCACTCTCCAAGGCCACGCCGGCCGAGGGAATCTCGAGTCCAGGCAGCGATCCTCCACCCACCACCGAACGACATTCCACGAACGTCGTATCGCTCGCCGCTGCGATTCTCGACGCACGTCCACGGATTTCGGAAAGCGGCGCCGTTGCCATCTTCCAGAACGGGATCGCTTCTCCATCGCGACGTAGATACGAGAGCATCGTGTCCTGAAGCGCACTGAGGACCAGCACGCCCGGCCTCAGAGCCCGTACGAGCGGATGCTGAGCGCACGCGGCGACGATGTCGCTCGACGCCGCGATGATTCCCGCTTGGGGACCCCCGAGCAACTTGTCTCCAGAAAACGTGACGGCGGCGGCACCTTGTTCGAGCGTCTGACGAACAGCGGGTTCACGGGTCAACCAGGGCGGGCGCCCCTTTTCGAGCCACGGAGCATCGGCGTCGAGAAGACCTGAGCCGACATCAGCCAGCACCGGAACGCCGAGCGTGGCCAGTTCGGCCACGGAAGTGGACTCAGTGAATCCGACGATCTGATAGTTGGACGGATGTACCTTCAAGATGAGGGCGGCGTCGGGATGCCGCCCGAGCGCCTTTTCGTAATCAGATCTGCGAGTTCGGTTCGTTGTGCCAACTTCGATCATCGTGGCCCCGGACATGGCAAGAACTTCGGGTATCCGAAACCCTCCGCCGATCTCGACGAGCTCGCCGCGGCTCACAATCACTGGCCGTCCTGCCGCCATCACGGTCAGCACGAGGAGCACCGCCGCAGCCCCGTTGTTGACGACGAGGACGTCTTCTGCGCCCGTGGCCTTGGCCACCAGCGAGCCCGCGTGCACTCGCCTCGAACCTCGCCGTCCGGTCTTCAGGTCGAACTCGAGGTTCCAGGCCTCCGGTTCACTCTGCATCCCGAGCGGCGCTCGCCCGAGGTTCGTGTGGAGAAGCACCCCGGTGGCGTTGATGACGGGTCGCAACAGGGCGCGAGCGAGATCCTCTGCTCGCTCGGACGCCGAACTCGGGTTACCCGCAGCAATTGCTGCTCGAGCTGCGTCGACCAAGAGCGGATGAGGTAGCCCCCCATGGACGAGTGACCGAGCAATTGCGTCAACCGAAGGCGGACGACGCTCTTCGGCCTTACCTGTCATGATGCGAGATTAGTTGTCGAGCACTCCCGTGCGGCTACGTCAACTGCCAGCTGCGCGACGCACACAACTCCTCTGAAATTGGAAGAGCGCCTAGAAAGTGTTGCGACGGTGGTGGGCTGGCATTAGGTCGTACTCCTCGCCTCATCTGCCCGCTCACGTTGGGGCACGACGGTGTACTTAGGATCGCGGGCGGAGGCCTGACCAGCTTCGAAGATTCCAAAACGGACCAACGCCGACGCGCTGAGTAACGCGATTCCTGAGAGTATGGAGACCAGGCGACTGCGACGTCCTCCTATGATCGTCGCCACCACTGCGACCACCGACAACGCCTTTTGGGCGCGCAAGTAGCGTTCGGCGCGACCTTGGTGCAGTGGTTCGGCGGCGATGCCCATGGAGTCCTCCATCCGCCACTCCGCAATCATTTCGAGAAGCACGCCGAAAATTGCCATCCGTCGCGCTGGACTCGCTTGGCTGAGCGGCGATCCAATCATCCCAAGTCCGCCCGACGCCGCAGCCGCCGAGCCCGCGAACACGAACGGCAATTCGCGCCGAGCCTCGTGCCACGAGGGTGTGGCCGTGTCCGAGAGCAACACCGCCGTGTATGACGCGAGCGCGGGAGCGAGGAGCGCGGCGGTCATGCCCGCAGGTCGGCCGAGCGCCGCGAGAACTCGACCAACAGCTCTCTCTCGATGATGAAGAGGGAGCAGGCTCACCAGCTCGGCCACACCCGCGAGGCTCGCCGCGGGACCATACCCGCTCAAAATCCACGTGCCCACTGACATGGGGGACGTGGTTTTCGCCACCCGGAGCATGTTGAGAAAGCGCTCGGGTCGCCCAAGGTCGTGAACGAGCGCAACGAAGCTCCCCGAAATCGCAACAAGGGCCCCGAGTCGTGTCGTCCGGCGAAGGACGATCCGCTTGGTAAGGTCCGCTCCCGCGGCAAGAAGCGATGAGCCCGCGGCTACGCCACCGAGAAAAAGGTACGCGGGGATGTCGGGTCCCCAGGGCGACGCCTTGACGACCGGCCGGCCATAGTACGAGGTAAACGTCGCGTCGGGGACCATCTTTCGTTCGCCGCCGCGCTGGCGACGCCCACTGGAACCAGTGCGCGACCCGGGCGTCGCGGCCGACTCGCGAATCGGATCGCTGCTCACGATGAGCTGCCGATAAAAGCGACCACCGCGCCCAGGATCAATGAGCCCGCCGCGAATGCCGCGCCGCGCCACATCGCGGGCAGGGCCCTCGTGGTGACCACCGGGTCCGGCGGCAGGCCATACACCTCGGGTTCGTCGAGCAGAAGGAAGAAAGCTCCTGCCCCACCGATGCCATCGTTCGGATCATGACCGTAGAGCCGAGCGCCATCGACGCCTGCACGCTGCAAGTCAGCAACTCGCTCCGTGGCGCGTTCGCGTAGGAGGTCGAGGTCACCGAACTGAATCGATTGGGTCGGACAGGCCTTGGCACACGCGGGTTCCATGCCTTCACCCAACCTGTCGTAACAGAGCGTGCACTTCTGCGCGAGACCGGCGTTCTTGGTCACGCCTTTTTCGCCGCGACGCCGGTCGATGACGCCAAAGGGGCACGCCGGAACGCAGTACCCGCAGCCATTGCAGATGTCTTCTTGCACCACGACGGTGCCAAACTCCGTGCGAAAGAGCGAGCCGGTCGGACAGACGTCGAGACACGCGGCAGACGTGCAGTGTTTGCACACATCGGACGACATCAGCCACCGAAAATCACCGGCCTCGCCAAAGAACCCTGCATCCCCGTCGCTCTCAGGGGGAGTATCGACTCCGAGCGACCCCGTCGGCGAGCCACCGGCATCCGCATCGTGACGCCGAATCGGCCTTGACTGCTCTATGAAGGCGACGTGACGCCAGGTGTCTGCGCCGAGCGAGCCCGTGTTGTCGTAGGACAAGCCGAGGAACTCCAAACCGCTCTCGGGCACGCCGTTCCACTCTTTACAGGCCACCTCGCACGCCTTACACCCAATGCATACCGACGTGTCAGTGAAGAATCCTTTGCGGGCCGGGGGCGAGGCCCAACCCGCTTCGACGGCGGGGTTATCGGCACCTGACATCGCGGTCACTGCTCCTCGCTCGTGAGGGGAACCGTCCCGGTCTCCTTGGTGATGTTGGCCCGGGCTCGATAGTCCTCGACGTAACGGAGCAACGCGGGACCCCTCGGTCGCCGACCGGGCTGGACGTCGCAGCTTGCCACCTTGTTCTCTTGAATGTGAACGTTGGCGTCGAGCTGGACTCCGAACAGGTCATTCGCCGAGTCGCCGCTGCTCAATGAATCGGATCCCACACCCCAATGGAAGGGAACGCCGACCTGATGAATGGTGCGGCCGCCGACCGTGAGCGGCACGACGCGATCGGTGATGAGCACCCTGGCTTCGACCGCGGTGCGAGCAGTAACGATGGTGGCCCACCCGAGATGTTCGAGGTGGCGCTCTTCGGCCAGCTCCGGAGACACCTCGCAGAAGAACTCTGGCTGGAGTTCGGTGAGGTAGGGCAGCCACCTGCTCATCCCTCCCGCCGTATGGTGCTCGGTAAGGCGATGGGTCAGCAGCACGTAGGGGAACGTCTCGCTGCCCGCTTCGGGCGGCGAGGGGTTCATCAAGTTCTCTTCGCGACGGTATATCTCGCGCGTCGGGTTCGATTGCTGGAAGTACATGGGATTGCGCAGCGGCGACTCCGCCGGCTCGTAGTGCGTCGGCATGGGGCCGTCGACCAGCCCACTCGGAGCGAACAGCCATCCCTTTCCGTCGGACTGCATAATGAATGGGTCATCGCCCGACAATCCCTCGGGTCCGCCTTGTCCTTGCGGCGGGCGATACGAAGGAGCCGTCGTCACGGGGAAGTCAGGCACGTCGTGGCCCGTCCACTTCTTCGCCGCTTCATCCCACCAGACGTAGGCCTTCTTCTCGCTCCACGGCCTGCCCTCTGGGTCGGCCGAGGCGCGGTTGTACAGTATCCGCCGATTGGCGGGCCACGCCCAGCCCCATTCCGGCGCAACCCACGACTGCTCGGCGCCGGGCTTGCGTCGCTTGGATTGGTTCACTCCCTCGGCGTAAACACCGGTGTAGATCCAACAACCGCCGGTGGTCGAGCCGTCGGACTTCATTTCGGTGTAAGCGCTCAGCATCTGGCCGGCCTTCTCTCCGCTCACGTGCCAGCCGTTCACTTCGCGCAAGACGTCGTCAGCCGACGGTTCGCCTTGCTCATCGACCGAGTAGTTCCAGACGAGATCCCTCACCGGTCGGTCGCGGTCCGCCTTCGAGTCTTCGAGGCGCTGCTTGAGCATTCGGCCCAGGTGAAAGAAGAAATGGAGTTCGCTGCGCGCATCGCCGGGCGGGTCCAGCGCTTTGTGATGCCATTGCAACATTCGTTGGGTTTGGGTAAACGAGCCGTCCTTCTCGGTGTGCGCCGCCGCAGGAAACAAGAAGACCTCGGTCGCAATCTCCTCGGTCTTGAGTTCACCGGTTGCGATCTCAGGTCCGTCCTTCCAAAAGGTTGCCGACTCGATGGCCTGGAAGTCGCGTACGACGAGCCACTTGAGCTTCGCCATGCCCAGTCGCTGCAACTTGCCGTTCGCAGAGCCGACGGCGGGATTCTGTCCGACGACAAAAAACCCGTCAACCTTTCCGTCGTTCATCAGCATCGCGGTTTCATAGGTACCGTGATCCCCCGTCAATCGCGGCAGATAATCGAAACAGAAATCGTTCTCGGCGGTGGCAGCATCACCCCAGTAGCTCTTGAGCAGACTGACGGTATAGGCATCAGCGGCGGCCCAAAAACCCTTTTGACCTTCGGCGCTGATCGATGCGAGGTAGTCCGCCAGCGTACGGTCGATACGGGCCTTCGGCATGGGAAGATAACCCGGCAGGATGTTGAACAGCGTGGGGATATCAGTGGAGCCCTGAATGCTCGCATGCCCGCGCAGCGCCAGGATGCCGCCCCCCGGACGTCCCATGTTGCCCAAGAGCAACTGGATGATGGCGGCTCCTCGGATGTACTGAACGCCAACGGTGTGCTGGGTCCATCCGACCGAGTAGACCCAAGCAGTGGTGCGCTCGCGCCCGCTATTAGAAGTGACGGCTTCACAGACCGCGAGGAACGTGGCGCGGGGCACGCCGCAGACCTCTTCGACCATCTCGGGCGTGTAGCGGGCGTAGTGGCGCTTCAGCACCTGAAACACGCACCGCGGATGCTGGAGGGTCTCGTCACGCTGCATATTGCTGCCGTGGAGGTTGGCTCCCCCGCTGCCGAACTCGTCCCCCGTCGCTAGGCCGGCATCGGCATTGTCCTTGCCGCCGCCGGCGTTCTCCGCGTCGACTTCTCGCACTCCTGCCGCCGAAGGTTCGGCGGCACCCTCGTACGACCAGCTGCTGGGGTCGTATTCGCCCGACTCCTCGTCGTAGCCAGAGAACAGGCCACCGAGATCATCAACGTCTCGAAACTCCTCGTTCACGAGCGTCGAGGCGTTGGTATACGACACGACGTACTCTCGGAAATACTTCTCGTTGGTGATGATGTAATTCACGATGCCACCGAGAAAGGCGATGTCACTACCGGCTCGAAGCGGCACATGCGCGTCAGCGAGCGCCGAGGTTCGAGTGAAGCGCGGATCGATGTGGATGATCTTCGCCCCGCGCGCCTTGGCTTCCATTACCCACTGAAAGCCGACCGGGTGGCATTCAGCCATGTTCGAACCTTGAATGATGATGCAGTCAGAGTTCTGCAAGTCCTGCTGAAAAGTCGTGGCTCCGCCGCGCCCAAATGAGGCACCCAAACTGGGCACCGTGGCGCTGTGTCATATTCGAGCCTGGTTTTCCACCTGAATCACACCGAGCGCCGTGAAGAGCTTCTTCATCAAATAATTCTCTTCATTGTCCAGGGTCGCCCCGCCCAGACTGGCGATGCCGAGAGTGCGCCGGAGCGCGTTGCCGTCGTCATCGGCCTCCTCCCACGTGCGCGCTCGACTCTCAGCTACCCGATCGGCCACCATCTCCATGGCTTGTTCGAGCGAGAGCTCCTCCCAGTCGGTCGCGTACGGGCGGCGATATTTCACGCGGGTGACCCGGCTCGGACTATTGACGAGCTGCTCGCTGGCCGAGCCTTTGGGGCACAGGCGACCTCGAGAGACAGGTGAATCGGCGTCGCCCTCGATCTGGATGACCTTATTGTCCTTTACGTACACCCGTTGGCCGCAACCGACCGCACAGTACGGACACACGCTCTGGACGACACGATCGGCGGTTTTGGTGCGCGGCTCAATGGCGGCGCTGTGCGCCGATTGCACCGCCGCGCCTCGACCGAAGCCGTCGGCCCCAATGACTTGCCTGACCACAGGCCACGATTGAAACTTGTCCGTGATTCCCATAGTGACCTCCACTTCGTGGGCGTCGTCCGACAGTTGTACCGATCTGGCTCAGAATATCTCGTGGGCACTCGCCTGCTCATCAGTCCAAATGCGGGTGATATCCGGCACATCGCGGAATGAGGACGCCCATGTTGGGAGACCTGCTCATAGATCGTGACGAAATCGTGATTGAGATGTTCTTGCACGGTGGATGCGAGGCTTCGTCATGTGCGGTCCCTCTCATGCGCACTAGGAATAACCGCTGGACGTGTTCCATCCCATCCTTGCTCGAGGGCGATGATAGTTTCATCAGTTCTTCTTAGGTGATTGCAATATTATTTGTGGTCCTGATCACGAACCACTCGATTGCGATCGTCTCGAAGTGTCGCTATCTATATTTCCCGCGCCGGTGACCACGAGAATCTCGGACACAAGGTCTTCGATCGACTGCTTAGCGTCGACGGAAAGGGCTCCAAACCCTCTTAATCGCTCTTGGTGGCGAGGAAGCCACCCGCCGATTTGCGCTCGCGTATCGCCGTCCCCTCCGGCGTAGCCATGCGCACGATCGATCACATCGAGTCGATCAGCCAGCGTTTCGACGTCGATCTCCAGCGCGATAATCATAGAGAATCGGTCGATCAATTCGTCGAGATTGCTAGCGCTTCCGCACAGGAACATCGTCTTTGCTCCTACCCATTCGATTAATCGGTCCAAGCGAGCGCTGTTCCACTCCCAACGATGATTTGTAAACCAGTCGGAGATCTCTTCGGAGGGGCGCTCTCCCGGCTTCACGGTGCTCACCCAGCCCGACAGCGCGTCATCTTCATCCGCATCGATCGCAGAATGCCCTCGTCGGCACAGTTCCTGAGCGACGCTGGACTTTCCAGACCCTGGAACGCCCGTGATGAGTATGGCGGTCACGACAAGACCCCACATGATTCTGCGAGGCTAACGATTCCCGCCAACGCGAAAACCCGCTCGAAATCGCCGACACCTGTTGAATAGATCACTGCGACACCGGTGTCTGTCACGCTCAGCTTGACCATGAGACTCGTTTCCTATCTCGCAAGATATGGCATCCCCATCCGGCAGCCTCCAACGATTACGTTTAACTGGCACATCACCGTTCGCTGCATCCGCACAAAATGAAGATGAATGCGACAATAACGTCGCGACGTGCGAGAGCTCCGCGTATGGAAATCACTCGAACGTTGTAATCCGCACATTGTTAACTGAATAACTGCTGCACGAGACTGTCCTAACGGAGCGGGCCGCATGGTTCAGCCAGTGACGGTTGCATTGAGACGCGCAACGTCGAGCCGACCTTCGAACTGGAATTACCCAAGCCGACGAGCGTCCTCAAGCACACGAGCACTTTCACTTACAAACACCTGAGAATTCACGAGAACGCATCGCGCAGACTTTTGCCGAGATTTATCAAGACTTCGATCGAAGAGCCAAAAAGAACGCACTGCTCGATGAACTTTCGCTCGTCGTGTCGAAATGGAAGTGCTCGTCATATGAAAGCACGCTTGACGATGTGACAACGCCGCGTGATACTGACGTCCAACTAATCCACTTGAAAATCAAGTGACGGACGCATGGGTCAACGGAGGAGGTCGTTATGGGACTAGCGCAGTTCGCGGAGCTCCCCGGAAACTGGAATCTCGACGGAGTCTCCGGGTTCGGTTTTGCGACGACGGGCCGCACAACAGTCTTCGGTGCGTGCGAAACCGGCGAATGGCGCGACGTTCATCGAGCCGCCGAGAGCGAATCGATGGTCGAACAGCATGTCGAAACGAGGGTTCTCG
>DASZLS010000005.1:0-8673 GCA_035552255.1 Acidimicrobiales bacterium
TCTCTCAGAGGCAGATCTCACGAGCGTCAGTCTCTCCAACGCTTCCTTGACGGGGGTGATCTCTCGTGGCATCAGTGGAACTCCGGCGGAGTTGCCAAGCGGATGGCGACTAGCAAAGGGTGAACTCGTGCCAAACAAACCGTCGTCACCTAAGTGAGACGAACCACACCGTTCGATTGCGTTGATCGCGCTTCGTGCGTCGTAGACGACTCAACATCTGCACTCGATGAAGAAGTTGAGTTGTCATCGCGCACAGTCTGTTGGCGCGATTTGGATATCTTGATTGTCCACGAGCCCACACATGCGTGCTCGTGCATGCGCAGTGCGCCTTCGTTCATCTCGACTTTCTCTACATCTAATCGAACAAGTGATGACGAACCAACCTCATTCGTCGCACGTTCGCACTCGCATCGAGCTCGCGCTCAAAGTTTTACCAACTGCTCTCCAACAAATAACTATGTCGATCAGATACGCATCGATTACTGATATGCACGTAGAAACAGTTTGTTAACGTTATTCACCGCGACCACGTATTCATGTCGCTGTTCTTGACGTACTGATCTAAGTTCTGCGAAAGATAGGCCCCCCGTGAAGTTAGGAAGACTCGCAGCTTTGGATCCGGCAAGGGACCTGGTAAGGGTTCCGCTGGTTCGACGAAGCCAAAGAAACTCAGCCTCACTGTCGACTACGCGAACAACTCATGGACCGTGAGCGCCGGCGCCAAAGCTCATATCCGAGTACTGGGGAAGGCCATGAAGAGTGATTACTTGTCAAAGGTGACCATCACTGGTTACGCCAGCTCGACGGGCACGGCACCTCACAACAACGTGCTCGGCACCATGCGCGCCAATGCGGCAGCCTCGTATCTCAAGAGCGTCCTTGCCGAGTTGAAAGTCAGCGGCGCGCACTTCAGCGTTTCGGGCGATGGCGCATCGCAGTTCGTGGCAAGTCCACCGAGTGCGCCGGCCAACCGTCGAGCGCAGATCGAAGTCAATTAGCGTCGATCTGCGCTCGCAAAGACCGCGAGTCCGCACTACTGCGCTGTCGCAGCGACGAGACCGGTCGCAACGCGCCCTACCGTCATGAGCGTGTTCGTTTCGCGCCCCACATCTCACTGCGACGATTGGGTAGCTCATCACGTGAAATCGTCGTCACTGAAACTTCGCGCGATTTTCACTATTGGGTAACTTTCGTTTAGTCAGCGACACATTTGGGACTGGCAAAATTCAGTCACATGGGTACGATTCGATCTGGAACGAAGTGACTGACGTACGAACGGACTCTGCGTCGAGATCCAACGACGGCCACTCCCCACGACAAGGTGAGACGACGACATCGACGTCGGCGGCTCCGTCTGCGCCAACTCTTACGCAGCTGCTCGATGAGGCCCCCCTCAGCCGTTTCCATCGCCGCGCAGTCCTCATTTCGGGCATGGGATTCTTTACGGACGCGTACGACCTGTTCGTCATCGGTACTGTCGCCGCAATTCTCAAACTGCAGTGGAATCTTTCGACCACGCAGACGAGTTGGGTCACCGGTGGCGCGATCCTCGGCGCCTTCGTGGGCGCCTTCGTCTTTGGCCGAGTGGCGGACGTCTTTGGACGAAAGAACGTCTACATCACCGTCGCGGTGATCATGGTGATCGGGGCACTCGCCTCCGCGTTCTCACCGAATCTCGTGTTTCTCATCGTCGCCCGATTTGTGCTGGGACTCGGAATTGGTGGGGACTATCCCGTGTCGGCGGTCATGATGAGCGAGTTCTCGAACCGCCGCGACCGCGGCCGCCTCGTCGGTCTCGTGTTTTCGATGCAGGCCGTTGGTCTCATCGTGGGACCTTTAGTGGGCTTGGTGCTCTTGACCTCGGGAATGAGCTCGAGTCTGACCTGGCGAGTGATGCTCGGTCTCGGCGCACTACCCGCTGCTGCCGTGATCTACTTCCGCTCACGGATGCCCGAGTCACCCCGATTCCAGTCGCGCGTGAAGGGGCAGGCCGACAAGGCTGCCGCGGAACTGCAGACCTTTACGGCGAACTCAATCGAGGCCACCTCGGCGTCGACGGTCAACTCGCGACTCATGGGCCTCCGCGAGTTCCTCGTCAACCCCCGCATGATCCTCCTCATGCTCGGCACCGCGGGCTCCTGGTTCCTCTTCGACTACGCCTACTACGGCAACACCCTCTCCTTGCCGAGCATCTTGAGCGAGGTGTCGCCCAATGCCACCCTCGTGACCAAGCTGATGCTGACCCTGGCGCTCTTCATCGTCTTCGCGGTCCCGGGATATCTGTTCGCCGTATGGAAGATGGACAGAATCGGTCATCGACGTCTCCAGTTCATCGGATTTGCGGTCATGGCGGTCTGTTTCTTGGCACTCGCCGCGTTCCCCACACTGACAATCAATGTGGCGCCGTTCATCGCGATTTTCGGAGTGAGCTACTTCTTTACCGAATTTGGACCGAACACCACGACGTTTGTGCTGCCGTCTGAGGTCTTTCCGGTGAACATGCGCACCACCGGCCACGGTGTCGCGGCCGGTATCGGCAAATTAGGCGCCTTCGTGGGCGTCTTCCTCGTCCCCGAGCTCGAGACCCATATTGGACTTCGCGGACTGCTACTCGTCGCGGGCATCGCCGCGCTCCTCGGTTTTGGACTCACCAGGGTCCTACCCGAGCCATCAGGACGATCCCTTGAGGATGTCTCGGGCGAGGATCAGGCGGCGGCTGCTTCGACCGCCGCGGTCGAGATTCGCTAGTTCTCAAAGCCACGACCTCGGTCCGAACACCGCGGCGCTGATGACGCGGAAGTTTCAAGTGCCTTCTCAACAAATTGGCAGCTAGGTCTCAGTCATCCAACAGTGCGTTCACATCACTCTCACAGCAGCGCTCCATATTCTGAGACCGTTCCTGTGAAGGGAGAACGCATGAAACACATAACCACGCGATCTGTAGTCGCGCTCGCACTAGCCGCCGCAATGGGTGTCGGCATTCCAGCGATCGCGTCGGCCAGTTCGACCACCACCACCACGACTGACCCAAGCGCCAGTTTCTTGACGGCGCGGCAGGCGCTCGAGTCCCAGCTCACGAGCCGGGTGACGCGACTGCAGCACCTCTTGGCTGACGTCACCGGGGCAACCTCATTGAGCGCGAGCGCCTCGTCGACGCTCCAGGCGCGCCTCTCGACCGAGGAGTCGAGCATCAATGCCCTCGTCGCAAAGGTGCCGACAGACACAACCCGGGCGGAACTCAACGCGGACCGCGTAGCGATGTTGAAGGACAATCGCGTCTACGCCGTGATGTCCCCGCAGGTCTTCGAGATGATCGACGCGTCAGTCGTGGCAAATCAGGTGACGGCCATGCAAGGCAATGAAACGACGCTCCAAACCGAGACGGCGTCGCTCGTTGGGTTGCCGGGATACCAGAACGCACTGAACCACTTCAACAACTACGTGGCACGTCTCTCAAACTGGTCAGCAAAGATTTTGGCTGTCGAGAACACCGTCATTGCGCAGGCGCCACAGAACTACCCGGGCGACACGAACATTTTCGTGGCACAGAACCACAAGATCCTCGACGCGAACATTGCGCTCGCCTACGCCGCGTATGACGCAAGCATCATTGGCCTCGCGTCCGGCGGCTACACGGGTTCGTAGGGATCAATAAACCAATTTGCCAATGTCGAGTATGGCGACCGGTGGGAGAGCGCCGGTCGCCATACTTATTTCCGCGCTCGAGACTCCACCCTCACGACATCCCGAGACTCCGTACCGCGCACACTGGACAAGTACGACCAAGGCTCAGTGAACTGAAAGCGCAGACTTCCAGGAGGGAATGATGTCGCTCACGGGCGTCGCGAAGACGTCCTGCAGCAGGCCTCCGTACACGCTGCGAAAATCCGTCGTTACTCGAAGGTTTCCGTTTACGTCAAGACCGTTGAGAGGCGGCTGCTCACCGTACAGGCCACCTTTGACCGAGTTGCCAATGAGCAGCACGGGCGCGGACGTGCCGTGATCGGTGCCGTCGCTGGCGTTCGACATCACCCGACGTCCGAATTCTGAATAGACCATCAGGGTGACATCGTTCGATCGACTCCCCGTGGCGATGCTGGCCATGAACGCACCGATGGCCGCGTCGACTTCGGAGAGCAGGGCATTTTGATCTTGCTGTTCGCCAGTGTGCGTGTCGAAGGAGCTCAAGTTCACTTCCCACACTCGCGTCGGCACATTGGCGTTCACCAAGGTCGACACGACCGACAGTTGCTGACTGAGGGACGAGCCCGTTGGCGATTTGGGGACGAGCGAGCCGAGGGCGTGGGCCGTCGAATACAGATCCGTGATAGACGTCGCGGCGGCGGCTTCAAGGTGCACATCACTTGATGATGGACGGCCCATGCGAGGCAGCAGCGACGCCACGGGACCCCAGGGAAGTTGAATGCCACTCACGTCCACCATCGAGGCAACGCTCTTCTCGCCAATCATCGAGGGGGGCACGGTCGAGCCAATGCCGATGGCGTTGAAGGGACTGTGCGGCTGTCGGTCGAGCCACCTGCCGATCCATCCGGACGTGACGTCGGGCGAAAGTGAGGCGGACTGCCAGATGGCCATCGACGAGAAGTGCGACAGACTCGGGTTTGGATAGCTCACCCCTTGAACGATCGCAACCTTGTTCTCCTTGTACAAGGCACTGATCGACGGCATCGAAGCATTGAAGGCCAAGGCGTCGGTGAACGGGAGAACTTGTGACGACGACAGCGCGATATTCGATCGAGCGCTCAGATAGGTCGAGTCGGCGAAGGGAACCACCGTGTTCAGCCCGTCGTTGCCCCCATAGAGCGTCACCAGCACGAGAATCGGCGTGTTGGTCGGCAGCGGTGAAGAGTCGGCCGCGCTCGCCAGAGTGTCCAACGAAAGCTGAGCGGTCACCGCGGCGAACGCGCTCGCTCCCGTCCATTGGAAAAACCGGCGCCGGTTGAACTCGCACTGAATCATGCGCTCACCACGTATTCGGGCGATAGGAGGGCGGCGATCGCGAGCTCTGACGGCGTCCCGGTTGCTGCTGCGAGAGCGCTCCCGGTTCGTCTCGACCATTCGGGCACGCCCAACCAGTCAGCGCACGCCTGCACCATCTTCGACTTCGGCACCGAGAGGGGCGAGAGATCGCCCACCGCAACGAGGCTCTGAGCCAGCTCAAATCGGTATTGGAAGGCGACGCCACTGAGCCAGGCCTGGCCGTACGGCCAGCCTCCAACGTTGGGAGGATTGAACGGCATCTGTCCCATCTGCGTCAACGACCACTGCGTGTCGCCGGCGTTCAACTTCGATGGTCGAACCTTCAGCGCACGGCACGCTCCAACGAACCACTCCACCGGTGATTTCACGAGAGAATTGGCCGGTTCACTCCAGGCCGCGGAACGAACGAGGGAGCTGACCAACGACGAAATATCGCGGCTCGCAAAACTGGCCGCAAGGGGAGCAGGCGGTTTGGTCGTGCCGGAGACAAATCGAAACCACATGCGATCGGCAATGAATTGCGCGTTTTCGGCCCTCGAGACAATCAGCGATGCAAGCGTCTCTGCGTTGAATTCCGCCGTCTTTCCGAGAATGGTGACCGGTTTGGCGTAATGCTGCTTCTTGTCAAAGCCAACTGCGCCCGTCGAAAGGTTGGTCGAGTAGCCGGTAAGCGCCCGAGCCGCGGCGGTGACGTCATGCTGCGAAAACTTGTTCACCCCGAGCGTCATCAATTCCATCAGCTCCCGGGCCAAATTCTCGTTCGGCGACGTGAGGTAGTTCTCCTCGTTATCGAGCCAGTAGTTCAGGGCTCCGTCGACGACCATTACTTTGGTCATCTCCTCGAAGTTCCCCAACGCAAATTTTCGTAGCGTGTTGTTTTGCTTCTGCATGGCGAGCGGATACATCACCTTCGAGATTGCGGTCGCCCAGTGTCCGTGCCAGAACCATGTCATTCGTTCCGCCAACGGATAGCGCGACAAGTACATCCGATCGAGCCACCACGACACGAGTTTCGTTTGATCTATGTAGATGGCGTTCCAGAACGCAGTGCTCGCCGCCGTGTCGCCCTGAGGAATACGCCCGAGATTTGGCAAATGAAGCGCGGATAGCGAATCGAGTCCGGAATCAGCGACACCGTGCTCGAGCACATCAACCTGAGTAGCCGCCACGCCGCGGTGCAGCAGATCCGTGTATTGACCAGGCGTCGGACCGAAGTTGAATCGATGAACCAGGCGAGATATGGCGAGGCGCTGCGCATACGACGCCGTTGGACTCACTTCAGAAACGTACCGTGACGCCCACCCACAAGGCGCCCAATTTTGTTACAACGAATAGATTTTCGAGGGTATCCCGTTCGGGACCGGTGCCCTTAGCAGAGCAATTCACGGCTCAAAGACACTTTCCCACGAACATTCACTTAAATACAGCGTCACGCGCGTCGACATTGCCCTTAGTCGGCACGGCGTTGTTCATGCTCCGCGATGGAAGGTCCCGCATCGCGAGGGCTCGTTTTACGGTCTTCCCCCATGAAACTGAAAGCACGTCTGCACTTTGCCGTCAAAGTTCTGCTTCGGTAATCAGATTCTGGAATGAACCGCATAGCACCGTTGCTCAATGTGTGTTAAACGTTCACGCAGGCTTCTCGGAGAGCCTGCATAAATGGGAGGCGCTATGAGGAATGTCGCAACGGGATTACGAGGTCGAATTAGCTTTGTATTTTTCGCCTGTGTCTTGGTTCTGGGCTTGCTAACGGCAGTACCTGCGGGCGCACTTCCGAATACGTCGATTACCGGCACGGTCACTGATCTCGCGGGTGCTACACCATTAGCGAACATCTGCGTCTTTGCGGGCTCAACTGATGGCGGCGGCGGGAGCAATGCCGTCACCTCGAGTGACGGAACTTACTCGCTCAACAATCTTGAACCCGGCACCTACAACGTCTTCTTTTACTCCCAAGTGGGACCAAACTGTGGAGGAACCGGCGGAGACTTCGCTCAGCAGTGGTACAACGGCAGTCCCTTCACTGGCACGAATGCTTCCGTGGGGCTCGCGGTGACGAGTCCGGCTACTGGCATTGATGCCCACATGGCCGTCGGAGCGGACATTTCTGGCACCGTAACCGCTGCGGTGGGCGGGGCTAATCTCCAAAACATCTGCGTGTTCGCGACCGCCACCAGCGGCGTCGCCTACGGAACCGTCACCACTGCTTCCGACGGCACGTACGACGTCAGTGGCCTACCGGCCGGCAGCTATACCGTTGACTTCTATTTCTCCTCTACCTGTAACGGAGGAAGCTTCGCTGTCACCAACGAGGATTACGCCCAGCAGTGGTACAGCACTACAAGTCCAGGAACAATCGTCATAGGAAACGCTACGGCGGTGCCGCTCACCACAGGCCAGCAGCAAGGCAGCATTGATGCCTCAATGCTCGAGGGTGCGATAATCGACGGAACAGTCACGAATTCATCCGCGGCCGACTTGGGCGGCGTTTGTGTCCACGCGTACGGTTCCAATGGTTTCGACGGCACCGCGACGACTGCCTCGGACGGGACATTCACGATTACTGGCCTTCCAGCCGACAATTACCAGTTTGAGTGGGACCCCACCTGCAACTTCACGATAAACACGCCGTACGAAGACGTGGTCACGGCACCGGCCAATGATGTCGCTCTCGCTGCGGGTAGCACCACCGACGAAAGTTTTGCACTTTTGGATGCCGGTGTGATTGCGGGCACCATCACCAGCGAGCAGACCTCCGGCGATCTTGCCGGCGTCTGCGTGACGGTTGATCAAACCGGAAACGGGGTCGACCACGCCACTGCGACGACCGCCAGCGATGGCACGTACACAATTGGAAACCTCGCCGTCGGCAGCTTTACGGTGAAAGTTGATCCGACATGCGGCGCGACAATTTCGTCGCAGTACGAAATCGACAACGTCACTAATCCCGCGACTACCACCAGCGGCGCTACCACAACCGTTGATGCCGCCTTGACCGCCAGTCCTGGAACGCTTGCGAACGTAATATCGCCGAGCACCAATCCCGGGACCGGCGTCGTCGGTGGGACTTATGCCACCAGCGCCACCGCCACGTCCGGTGACACGGTCGCCATCACTCTTGACGGGAGTTCATCGGGCTGCACCATCAGCTCGCGGCTCGTCTCGTTTACCGGAGTCGGTACCTGCCTCGTGGACTTCAACGACACGACGAGCGGCTCAAATCCCTACATGAGCGCGACTCAAGTACAGCAGAGCATTTCGATTAGTGCTGCTGGCGGAGGCGGAGGGGGCGGCGGGGGCGGCGTAGTTACCACCACGACAACGACTACCGCACCTCCGACGACGACTACTACCACGACAACCACGACGCCGCCACCAGCGGTGAAACCACAGCCGGTGACCCTCGGATTTGGTTCCAACAGCGCATCACTCAATTCGAATGAAAAGAATGCGCTCGGAGCGCTCGTGAAGAAGTTGAAGGCGGGAGCCTCGATCACCATCACGGCCTACGCGAAGAACAGCAAACTGGCGAAACTTCGCGCCGAGACGGTCGCCAAGTTTTTGGAGAGTCGTAAGGGCCTTCACGTGACGATCAAGTGGCTGACCAAAGCTGGCGTGAACAAAGTTTCGGTAGTGACCAGAAAGCAGTAATTCAGTTTCGCTCGCAAAATA
>DASZLS010000006.1:0-22164 GCA_035552255.1 Acidimicrobiales bacterium
GCACTCAAGGAGATCCATCGCGTGCTCGTCCCGCAAGGCGGGCTCGGTCTTATCTGGAACGAGCGCGATGAGACGGTGGAGTGGGTGTCGGCGTTGAGCCATGCCATGCAGTGGGACACTAGACAGCCCTATGAAGTCGGCCAGGATTTCACCGACGTGATTGCCTCGGGGCCCTTCACGACAATCGAGCGAGTCGTGTTCAAGCACTCGCAGTTGCTCTCGCGCGAAGGACTCTTGCAGCGAGTGCTCACCACGAGCTACATCTCCACCATGGAGCAACAAGAGCGCGATCAGCTAACAGCTTCAGTTCGAAGGGTCGCGGACCAACTCGTCGAACCAATCGTTCTTCCCTACGTCACGACCGCTTACTCCGCGAGAGCCACTTTGAACGACGACGACGAAGTGTGAGTCAAGGAGCACGTTAGCCACGCCTGCGGTGTTGATGGAACGACGGTGGCCTGGTTCCTGGCGGACGATTCGATCAGAAGCGACGCCGCAGTCGAAGCTTGAGTGGGCGACCGTCGGGATCGAAAATCAATCGGTAGGCGAGACCGGCCCACGGTTGACTACGGATGGTAACGGGGTCGATTACGTGCGGACGAACTCGACTCGGTGAACGGTGGGCTTCGTCGACACTCGACCGCCGGTCCTTGAGATCACGAGCAGCCTCTCTCCAGAGATCGGAACCGTGGACCACATCCAAGAGTGCCGGATCGGAGGGGGATCGACCGAGGTGTTCGGCCCACAGCGAGAGCCGCAACTCGCGTGCGAACTTGCGGCTCCCGTCACCGAGGCCGCCGGGATCGACAGGGCTCCGGTCGTCGAGTTCGGCGTCAATCACAGCGCAGGAGAGCTCGGAGTCGTGGGTCCACGAGCGGCGATTCAGATTGTCCGAGCCGACCGTGGCCCAGACGTCATCAATAACGCAGACCTTGGCGTGCACGTAGATGGGCGTGCCCAGATCGTTTTGGACGTCGTAGATCCCTACCCGGTCGCCGCCCGCTTTCTGCACGATCTCGATGGCCCGATCTTGAGCAAGCCTGCTCGGAGGGCCTGAGAATCTTCCGTCCTTGTCCGGGTAACGCGGAACGACGCCGATCACGTGTAGTCCCGGTTGTTGACGCAGCGCCTTGGCGAGAAGTCGAGCAATGTCGACAGACCAGAAGTATTGGTCTTCGATATAGATCAACGTTCGCGCTCTGAGAATGGCCTTGCCAAACGCTCGCGCGACGCTCCGTTCACCATCGGGAGCGAACGGGTACCTCGGACTATTCGAGGGATACGTTCGAAGCACCTGAACGGCGTGGCTGCCCTGCGTTGCCGGCTCGCCCAAGCTCGCGGGGAGAGGGCGAGCGACACGATCTCGCGACATCGCTCGTGAGAGCAGTGCCCTCGCTCGATTCGCATAATTGAGCGGGGTCGGATCCTCCCATCGTTCTCGGAACGTGAGATCCAGTTCGCTCACGGCTGGTCCACGAATCTCCAATTGGACGTCGTGCCAAGGGGGTCGGGGCCCGTAACGAGGGTCCAGCTTGATGACTTGATCATCTCCTCGATGACGGGCGTCATCACGGCGACCATGACTGAGATCGATTCCCCCGACGAACGCGACGTCACGATCAAGATGAGTGGGATGGCGCACGAGGAACATCTTTTGGTGGTGCGATCCGCCCCGGCGAACTCGCTCGTCGAGAAGGGCTTCGCCACCCGCCTCGGTCACCTCAACGGCGAGGCGTCGATTTTCCTTTGAGCTAAATGCGAAGCGGTCGCTGTGCGAGCGCCAGAGCAGTCCTCGAACGTCGACACCTCGTCGACACGCGTTCGCCAAAAGGGTCGAAATCGAAGTTCCATCATTGGCTATCTGCTCGCTCGCGTCTCCCCTCCAATCGGTGAATCGAACTTCGTCGTGCGGTTCGAGACTCGTGAGGGCTTCGGTGAGTCTGGCGAAATACGTCGCCCCGTCAATATGGAATGAGACGTGGTTACCTTCGGTCCACGCAACACCTTCGGAGCCATGCGAATCGATCTCGGTCGCGGGGTTGCCCCGCTGCTCCACGGTCAAAAACCAGTCGTCTTGACGCATCGAGCCAACGTACTATGAGCATCTCGAGTTCCGACGGTTGTCGAAACGAATCAGAAATGCGCTAGAGATCCGCTTCCCAGTCGCGAGATTCGAGAATGTCTTTGATGGTCTTTAGGAATGCTGCCGCATACGCGCCGTCGAATGCTCGATGGTCCCAGGACATCGCGAGATTTCCCACTGGATGGATGGCGATCCCGTCGCTTCCGTCAGGCAGCTCGATCGCGACCGGCTTCTTCTTCACGCCATCTGTCGAGAGAATCGCAACCTGGGGCTGATTGATCACCGGGACGGTGAACAACGTGCCGAAGGGGCCGGCGTTAGTAACGGTGAAGGTACCCCCCGAAAGGTCATCGGTCGATAGTTTTTTGTTTCTGGCTTTGCCGCTCAGGGTGGATATCTCTCGAGCGAGGGCCCGAAGGCGCAGCCCGTCCGCACGTTTGACGACGGGAACGAGAAGACCGTCAAAGTTAAGGTCCACCGCGATGCCGACATTGATGTGATGGTGGACAATGAGCGCGTCGTCTCCCACGGAGCTGTTGACTTGCGGGAAACGTCGGATGGCTTCGATGGCCGCCATGGTTGAGAACGGTAGGTAGGTGAGGCCGAATCCTTCGGTGCTGCGAAAGGATTCCTTCCACTTCGCACGCGTGCGCTCGACGTTGGAGAAGTCGACCTCAATCGCGACCGTCGTATGCGCCGACGTGCTCTTTGAGCGGATCATGTGTTCCGCCGTTCGACGGCGGATGTTGGTGAACGGGAGTATCTCGTCATCGTCTGATGCCGTGCTTAATGTCGGAGGCATTTCTGGCGTCGCAAGATTGCTCGAACGATTGCGAACGGTCGCCCCGTCCGAGACGGGGACTGGCAACCCGCCCGCTGTCAGCACGTCTGATCGAGTGATCCGACCGCCGGCCCCGGTGCCGACAATCGCACTCGGGTCGAGATTGAGTTGAGCGAGAAGGCGTCGCACCACCGGCGAATGCTCTCGGTGCAGCCCTTCGAGGAGTTCGACTTTCTTCCCGTCGCCGTCAGCTGCAGACGATCGGCGCGCGGCGAGCACGTCGGTGCGAGTGATCCGACCGCCGGCCCCGCTGCCGACGATCACACTCGGGTCGACGTTGGACTCTTCGATCAACTTCCTGATGAGTGGCGAGTACGCGAGTCCTCGGACGGAAGCCGAGGCAGCGTCGTCGTCTGTTGGAGGAACACTGGCCGCGTCGTCAGCGGAGGTGGCACTAATGGATAGCTCGCTCGCTTCATCGCGTTCATGAGCGACGCCGTCAGCAACCATCGCGAGGCGAGTGCCCACGTCGACGGTTTCCCCTTCGGGCACCAGAATCTCGGTGAGCACTCCGCTCACGGGCGACGGCACCTCCGAATCCACCTTGTCGGTCGAGACCTCGAATAAGACGTCGTCAACCGCGACACTCTCTCCGATGCGCTTGGTCCAGCGCGTGATCGTTCCCTCGGTGACGTTCTCACCGAGTTGCGGCATCAAAATCTCAACCACGTTGTTGTCCTTCTCCGGTGAGACCGGGGCTTGTAGTGATCAGCCGTGCGAGGCAGCGGGCGTGGCTGTCGCCGGTGATCATGAGATTGCGGTCTCGTTGTTTAGCGCTGGTCAAGGAGATCCCACGCCGCGCCAGTAATGGTGTGGGCGTCGATGCCGAAGTGTCGATAGAGATCATCGACGTCGCCCACTTGACCGAAATTGTCGACGCCAAGGGTGGTGACGGGCGTCGAATTGATGTTCGCGAGAAAGGCGAGCGTGTGAGGATGACCGTCAATGACCGTGACGATGGGCGCTGCTCGGTCCGGCGGGAAGATCTCTTCGAGAATTCTCTCTGAGCCGTCGCCAAAACCGCTTCGTGCGCGAAGGGCGCGAAAGATCAGATCGGGCGAGGTGAGGCACACCACATCACAGCCGACACCAAAACGAGCGAGTTCATCGGCGGCAGACAGTACCTCGGGCAGGATCGCGCCAACGCCCACCAACGTGACGTCGGGTTTTCCGGGCGCTCTGCGTATCCGGTAGCCGCCCCCCACCACTTGGCGACGCCGCACTTCGCGCGCGGCCTCGTCGTCGGGGACATTCGCCAGCTTTTGGTCGACGGGTCGCGTGGAAAGTCTGAAATAGCTCGACGACCCGCCAGGACGACCGAGCGAGGCGAGAGCCGCGAGCATCGTCCACTCAAAATCCTGCGCGAATGCCGGCTCCCACGCGGTACACCCGGGCTGCTCTAAACCGATTGACGGAGTGATGATGGACTGATGGGCGCCTCCTTCAGGTGCCAGGGTGACGCCCGAGGGAGTGCCGACGAGGATCGATTGACCACCCGCATAAATCCCGAAAGACCACGGCTCTAACGCGCGACCGACGAAGGGATCATAAACAGTCCCGATCGGATAGAGCGGTAGTCCCGCCCTCGACCACGTGGCTCCGAGCTCAGAGAGCATGCCGACGAGATTCAGCTCCGCGATGCCGAGCTCAACATGCTGTCCTTTTCCACTCTCGGACCAGCGCACGAGGGTCTCGGAGTCGTCGGCGAACCAATCGAGTCGTTCGTGGGTGTTCCAAATTCCGACTTTGTTGATCCACCCGCCAAGATTGGTAGAGGACGCGACGTCGGGGCTCACGGTCACGATTCGTTCGGCGATGTCTGGCGATGAGCGCGAGATATCAAGGAGAAATCGGCCGAGCGTTTGCTGCGTCGACTCTGAGGTTCGATAGGTGTGACCGAGATCGGTCGGAAAGGCCACGGGGGCGGGAGTCTGCACTGGTGGCCGCGTGAGACGAGTGGCGACCTCGGAACAGAGCTGCCCCTCGGCACTGTGTGGATCAAACGACAGCCAAGGATCGTCTGCGTCAGCGCCGAGGGTCCCTGCGAGTTCGCGCCACTGCGCGGGGGTGAGCAACGCGGAGTGATTGCCGGGATGTCCTTCGGTTGGAAGGTTCCACGCCTTGAGCGTGTACGCATACACGACAGAGGGGCGATCCGTGACGAGATCTGCTTGAGAGAACGCATTCGTGAGATCGCTGAGATTATGTCCGCCAAGGTCGCGAAGGGCCCGTCGAACGCCGTCATCATCGACACCGTCGAGCGCTTTTGCGATCGACCTTCGCTTCGTGCCGGTGCCCACGAGTGCTTCTCTGATCTCGCCGATGGGAAGCCGTAGCAGTCGCTGGTATTCCTCGTTAGGCATGAGGTCAAGCCGCCGCTCGAGGGCGTCACCACCGGGTCGACTGAAGAGTTCTCGCAAGAGCGGGCCGTATTTGACGGTGATCGAATGCCATCCGGCCGCCTTGAACATCGAGCCAATTCGTCCGGCCGCGATGTCGGGCACGACTCGATCGAGGGACTGACGGTTCAGGTCAACGATCCAGAGCACCTCGCCGAGTTGTGGGACCATCGGGTCGACGAGTGATTCCCAAATCGCGCCTTCGTCCAATTCCGCGTCACCAACCAACGCAATATGGCGACCCACCGGCGGCGCCTGAAATCGATCGGTCACGTAGCGTTGGGCGAGCGCGCTCCAAATGGACGCCGTCGCGCCGATGCCGACCGATCCTGTCGAGAAGTCCACCGGATCCGGGTCTTTGGTTCGACTCGGATAGCTCTGCAGGCCGCCGTACGCGCGCAGCTCAGTGAGATATTTGGGATCGAGCCGTCCGAGCAGGTAGTTGATCGCGTGCAGGACGGGCGACGCGTGCGGCTTGACTGACACTCGGTCGGTCGCCGACAGGTGGTGAAAGTAGAGGGCCGTCATGATGCTCACGGACGATGCGGACGAGGCTTGGTGTCCCCCGACCTTCACGCCAGAGCCCTTCGGTCGCTCGTGATTGGCGTGGTGGATCATGCTGGTGGCTAACCAGAGAACCCGTTGCTGGATCGCTTCCAGCGTGTCGAGTTCTGCCGTATCTAGCTGATGATCCACGTACATCTCCGTCGAAAGGTGGTTGGCAAAAAATAGTGATGGAGAAATCGCCAAACAACGAATATTCAATAAAGTGCTCCCAAACATTCGAAAGAGAGCGTAAAACGTCACATTTCGCAATAATGTTGCACTATGGAACGACCCGAAGCGCCAGATTGGATTGACGTAAAGATCCTCGATCTTCTCGCCGAGAACTCCCGACGAAGCTTCGGCGACATAGGAAGCAACATCGGAATGTCACCGTCGGCCGTCAAGCGGCGAGTGGATCGATTGGAGCGTACCGGGGTCATCCGACGGTTCACCACGGAGGTGGACCACGCCAAACTCGGCCAGACGCTCGAGGCCTTCTCGGAAGTGCGGTTCGAAGGTGGCACGAGGGTCGACGATATTGAGGGCATTGCCGCGGACTCGCCCGAAGTCGTCGCCGTTTTTACCATGGCGGGGGATCCTGACGCGCTGGTCTGGCTACGAGTGCGCGACGTCCACCACCTGAAGCAAGTCGTCGACAAGATTCGAAGCATCAAGGAAGTCACCGGAACGAAGACGTTGATGGTGCTCGGATCGTCGCTGAGATCCGGCCAGGGCTCTGCTCCGCTTTCGGGGACGATCTCCGAGTAGCGCGTGTCCCGTCCTCGCAACTGTTAGACGAGCACCGCTCCGCCGTCAACCGTGAGCACACTTCCCGTCGCGAACGACTGCGTCACGCAATACAAAAGGGCCTGCGCGATTTCGTCAGTCTCACCGACGTGTCCAGCCAGGGCTCATCACCGAATGTGCCCCCTTCGCTGTCGAGCGTGAGGAGTGGTGGTCCTTGAGAGCTCCGTCGTTGTTCTGCCGGCGATGAAGGACTACGCGAACCGAAAAGCGTCTCAAGTTTGAGCTCGAAGCGAGCATCGCCACAGCTCACGTGCCGCAGTATGCCGCGAATCAGCGAAGCAGGCTTGCCACCACATTGATCACGAGCCCGATAATCACTGCGCCGAAGAGATATGAGATCAGGGCGTGTCGGAGCGCCATCCGCCTCATGGGTTTGGAGGTCAGATCGGTATCAGAGACTTGAAAGGTCATGCCGATCGTGAAGGCGAGGTAGGCGAAATCCGCGTAGTCAGGCGGCGTCTTCTGGTTGAAGTTGATGCCACCGTCGAGACCCGTGTAATAGATCCGTCCATATCGGAGCGCGAACATCGTATGAACCGCTCCCCAGGCAAGGATCACGCTCAGCACGCCGATTGTCAAAAGGAGCGCCTTCATGCCTCCATGAGAGTTGGCCGCCTTGACGAGGATCAGTCCGACAGAAGCCAATTCCGCGATGGCGGCAACCACGATAACGAAGTCGGCCAGCGCGACACTCGGATCTTCTTTCTCGGCGTCCTCTGAATATTCCGTCACACTCATCGGCAAGACCCTTACCCAGACCCGAATGATGTAGAGCGCGGCTGCTACGTCCCAACCCACCAGGGCTGCTCCTTGCCATGGCAAAAAGAAGCCCGCCGTCACCCCGCTCAACAAGCCGATTATGAGCGCAAGCAACAATCGTCGGAAGGAGAACCCCTTCGCGACCGCACTAATTCGACTTCTGTGCACTACAGCCATATCGCATCTTTGCCCACTGAGGAATCCTTGATCAGGATGCTTCGAGTTCGCCGCCTTGATGTCAATTGAGATGATTCGGGAAAGGTTTAAATGTATGGGTGAACGATGCAGTTGAAGTGGCAACAGATCTCCGTTTGGTGCGTGTTGCGTGAGTCCGGTTGATGCCAAGCTCGTCGAGCACGTGAAGGCGGTCCTCTCAGCGCCACGACCGTGGGTCATTACCCAGGTGGGAGAGCCGGTCCTGCGACAGCGAGCGGCTCCATACGACGGACAGCTTTCCGAGGACGTGCTCTGCGAGTTGCTTGACGCGATGCACGAGCATCTGCCGGGCGTCGGAGTGGGACTCGCGGCGCCCCAGATCGGCATTCCCCTCGCACTTGCCGTGATGGAGGATCGGGCCGACGTAACCCCGGTCCTCGCCACTGCTCGCGAACGCACGCCTCAGCCGGCTCTTGATTTAATCAATCCAGTCATCACACCCTTGGATTCCGAGCAGCGCACCTTTTACGAAGGTTGCCTCAGTGTCACTGGTTTCACCGCAGTCGTCTCGCGCCATCGAAGAGTGCGACTGAGCGCACAAGACCGGACTGGTCGGAGTTACGAGCTCGAACTAGCCGGCTGGCCGGCTCGCATTGCCCAACACGAGACCGATCACCTCAACGGAATTCTCTATCTGGATCGAGCAGAGATGCGGTCGCTCTCAACCGCTGCCGCCTACGAGCGACTCTGGGTCGAGCCGACACCGAGCGCAGCAGCGAGTGCTCTCGGATTTGGGCTGTTGCGACACGGCTCTCGGTAAACGCACGATTCCTCAGTCGCCCAATGGCGGGGATGTGGCGCTCTATTCGCCAACGTCTGAAGGCGGATGGCCGAACAGGTACCGAATCGAAGAGATCATTCCAGTGTCCCAGCTGCCTACCAGCTCCCACGCTCGACCGATGCCGATCAGAAGTGACGCGATGAGGACATCACCAACGATGCTGAGATTTCCGCTCGCGAAGGGATGGTCGAGGAGTCGTAGACCGTAGACAATTTGAAAACCAAAGACGGCTGTCAGCCCCACGATCAAGGGGAGTTGATGGCTGCGTCGCTGTTGACGGATGGGTTGCGCGAGCGTCGTGCGAACGCCTGCCCCGACGAAGAGTATTCCGAGGATTCCCATGATCAGTGAGGGGTAGCCAGTGTTGTTCCCCGGCACCATGCCATAGAGAGAGACGACCAGCGCGTTCGTGAAGGCGAAGAGGGATGCGGCGGCGCGGAAATCGCCGATCTCCGCAGCTCCCGAGTCAGCGCGACGTTTTCCCACCGTGACCGCTACGAAGAGGAGTCCGATCTGGGTGGCCGCAGACTCCGCGATGACCACGAATAGCTCAGAGAAACGTCCCGTTATCACCTCACGTGCTCCTGCTCTGCTCGATGTCCATGCTTGACCCTAGGTGGAGCGATGCGCCCGACTACAAGAACCGGTGAGGATTCCGCTCGCGACGCGCTGGCGTGACTGCCCGCGAGCGAGCCACCACGCTCACGCGCGGTAGTTCGGGTCGCCCTGCGTTGGGGACGTGCTCGTGTAGAGATAACTGTTGAGCGCGTTTCGCTGGTGGTCCCGACCCGGAAAATCGTAGGCAAGCACGACGGTCATTCGGTCTTCGGTCCCGAGAACGGCTCGCACGCTGTGCAAGGTGGTGTTTCCGCGCATGATCAACAATGTTCCTTGGTGTGGCTCCACCAGCTTCTGGTGACCGAACAGTCGCCGCATGATGCGCAGCCGTAGCAAGTCGTCAAGTCGCTGCTGAATACGCTGATATCGTCCGCCGCGGAGGAGCAACCTGAACTTCGGAAAGATCTCGGTCTCACCGCCCGGCACTTCGTTGAGATAGATGATGGCGGTCGCGGCGTTGCGGTCGTAGTGCCAGCGGTATTCGCCGCCCGGTGGGGTGACGTTGATGTTGCGAGCCGCCACGGCGTCATCAATCGGCGCCAGTCCTGGACCGCAGGTGCGCTCGAGTGCCTCCTCGACTCGCTTGGTGAGGTCGTCGATCTCGGGTAGGGCCTCGGCGATGATCCGCCCGTCGACGACTTTGTAACGAAGCGATCGTTCGCGCACCTGTCGTTCGACCAGCGGGAGGCCGACGGCACGGTCGAGCGTCAGCACCGACTGGTAGTACCGCTCACACTCTGCGGCACTAAGGAAGTTCGGTTGGAGCGATACTCCCTCCTTCCAAAAGTCAGCTGTCATTCCACACCACTTTCTTCACTCGTTCATCGAACCCTGACCACGTGTGGAGGCGCGCCATGCAGTCGCTGAGCGCGGATTGACGCGCACGGAATTCCGATTCGCTCCACGCGAGCATCTTGGCGATTTCGTCCTGATGCTGTTCCGGTTGTCCAGGTTCGACGATCACACAGTGCTCGAGGACGCGATCGTCGACCCCGCTTGCCTCGGTGGTGATCGGCACGCACCCGGCGGCGATCGCGTCGAGCACCGTGCCCATCTGTCCCTCCACCCACGTCGGGATGTAGGCGTAGCGACAGGACTCGAGTAGCTCACGGTAGCTTCTGGACGCCGACGGGATCCAGCCGTAGAGCTTCACCGCGTCTGCGCCCGACGAAGCCAGCCGACCACGGTACGGCTCATCGATTCGACCAACCACGTGTAGCTGCGTCGTGCCTGCCGGAATACCTCGCCAGGTGTCGATGACATCGAGGAAGCCCTTTCGCAACCCGCAGGTTGTGGCCGAGTAGACAAACTCGGAGCGTCGCTCCTGCGTCGCAATGCGCGGCGAACTCGTGAGTGCCGGTGCGTAGTTGACCAGTTTGATCTTTGAATGCCAGCGCGTGTCGAACGTCGCCAGCGTCGCGCTATTGCCGACGAGGATGACCGCGTCAGCCAACTCCATCGTGCTCTCGTGATCGAAGTGTGCTGGCGGCAGGTCCCAGTCTGGAAAGGGCACCCCATAACGCTCGGCGACGTCACGCAATAATGCGGTAGCGCGTACGGGGTCAGAGAGCACGTAGACGGCAATTTGCCGATCGAAATCATTCGCGCGACAGAGGTCGGCGAATGCCCAGAAGTGTCCGACGAACACGTCGGCGCGGGCACCGACCGGGCGCTCCGCGTTGTCCCAATAGTCGACCTTCCCGCACTCGGCGAGGATGCCGTAAAGCCGCTCAGCGATCCACCCCGTCGAGTACCCGGGGTGCTTTGGATGCGCGTCGGGACGGAAATAGTCCGACCAGTAGGAGAGACCAGAACGAATAGCGAGGAGCGTAGAGGACGTAGCAATCATTAGCAAGCGAATGCGGCTAACTCGCATCTGGCTTCCATACAACACCATGTGTGGGGCACGACAGTGTTGGCGAGCCACCGCTACCTGAGATCGAGAATGATGTTTATATCGATCCGAGTGCTCGAGCGACGTGAGTGCCGCGTAAGTTCACCTGAGGATGCCGCCAGATGTAACAGGCGGGTTGTAGAAAGTGCAGAGCAGCGGCTCTTCGCTACGATGAGCGCAATGAGGAGCAACGGTCAAGCTCGTCATGGCTTCGACTGAGTTCGGGGGTGCGATGACGGTAGGAACCGGGAGACCGGGTGAATTGCAGCCCGAGACGCAGGCCGCCCTCGCTCAAGACGTGCGTACCGGTCTTGGTGCACACCCGAAATGGTTGCCGTCGAGGTGGCTCTACGAAGGCGCAGGGTCCAAGCTCTTCGAGTTGATTACCGAACTCGACGAGTACTACCCGACGCGAGCGGAGCGTGCCATCTTGGCTGAACACGCAAAAGACATCGTGCTGCTATCGGGGGCGCGCAAGTTGATTGAGCTCGGATCGGGGACGTCGGACAAAACGAGGCTGCTCCTCGACGCGTTCGATGAGGTCGACCAACTTGACGCGTTTATCGCGCTCGACGCGGTGGAGCACGCGCTGCAAGGTTCCGTCGACGAGCTGGCCGCACGATACCCGCGGACTGCGGTGTCGAAAGTGACGGCCGACTTCGACGCAGATTTCTCCGGGATATCGGGCGGGCCGGGTCGGCTCTTGCTCTTTCTCGGCGGGACGATCGGCAACCTTGGGCCAACGGAGCGCGCTCGCTTGCTCCTGCGATTCGCTGATCTGTTGGATGACGGGGAGCACTTATTACTCGGTACGGACCTCGTGAAAGACGCGGCTCGCCTTGTCGCCGCGTATGACGATGCTCAAGGTGTCACCGCCGCCTTCGAGAAGAACGTCCTTGACGTGGTGAACGCGAACCTCGGCGCCGACTTTGACCTTGACCGATTCGAGTACGTGGCGCGCTGGGACGAGCAGTTAGAAGTTGTCGATATGGTCCTTCGCTCGCTCGGAGCACAGGACGTAACGATTCCGAGCCTCGGACTTTCCGTCCACTTCGATGACGGTGAAGAGCTGCGCACCGAGATCTCTGCCAAGTTCCATCTCGCCGGCGTCGAGCAGGAGTTGGGGTTGGCGGGGTTCGACCTCGTCGAGCAGTGGCAGGACGCGGGCGGAGATTTCGCATTGACGCTTGCGCGAAAGGAACGGACCGGAGCCGGTGTCACTCGAGACCGAGAAGGGGAGCGATTTGAGAAGCCGCCACACAGTGCACCGGCGGCTTCGCTGGAGGGATATCGCGAGGTTCGCGCCGCCACTGAAGCCTTGGCGCGCCAGCTGTCTGCCGAGGATCAAACGATTCAATCAATGCCCGACGTCAGTCCGACCAAGTGGCACCGCGGACATGTCACCTGGTTCTTCGAGCAGTTCGCGTTGATTCCGCATCGGCTCGGTTATCGGCCAATGGACGAAGAGTATCTCTTCCTGTTCAACTCGTACTACGAAGGTGCAGGCCGCCGGCACTCTCGCGGTGAGCGCGGACTGCTCTCACGGCCCGGCATTGTGGAAATCAAGGCCTATCGCGAGACCGTGGACGAGGCGATGGAAAGCCTGCTGATCGCCGGCCCCTCACAAAATGTCTCCGCTCTGGTGGAGCTTGGTCTCCACCATGAGCAGCAGCATCAAGAGCTCTTGTTAATGGACATCAAGCACGTGCTCGGTGTCAATCCGATTGCTCCGAGCTACCGTCCAGATTCAATATCCGCTGTTACGGTGCACGCCACGGAGTCCCTTGGATGGGTCGCTCATCCCGGCGGCCTCGTGGAGATTGGTGCCGACAGCCCGGCGAACTCGACGGGGGCGATGGACTTCACGTGTGGTTTCGTCTTCGACAACGAATCACCCCGACACCGCGCGTGGTTGGAGCCGTTCGCACTGGCCGACCGCTTGGTGACGGCGGGTGAGTGGCTGGAATTCATGGAAGATGGCGGCTACGACCGAGCGAACCTTTGGCTCTCGGACGGTTGGGCGGTCAATCAAGCTGAGCGTCGCGAGGCGCCCATGTACTGGCGCAAGGGCCGAGACGGCTGGGAGGTGTTCACGCTGAATGGCCGGCGGCCGCTTCGATCGGACGAACCAATGGTGCACGTCAGCTACTACGAAGCCGACGCCTTTGCTCGCTGGGCGGGCGCGCGACTTCCGACGGAAGTGGAGTGGGAGGCAGTTGCTGCGATGGGCCCGCTACCCGAGGTCAAGCCGGTTGCCCTGCATCCACGCCCCGCGAGTCCCGCTCGGTTTCAGGGTGAGACCCGTCAACTCTTTGGAGAGACGTGGCAGTGGACGTCCAGCGCGTACCTACCGTATCCAAGATTTGAACCGCTGAAGGGCGTGGTGGGCGAGTACAACGGCAAGTTCATGGTGAGCCAGCACGTGCTGCGGGGGAGCGCCGCGATCACACCGCCGGGGCATGCTCGCGTCACCTACCGCAATTTTTTCCCGCCCGGCGCGAGGTGGCCCTTCACCGGCGTGCGCTTGGCGAGAGATATCTAAGAGGAACGAGTCGTAGAGAGTCGGCTCTCGGTCGTCGCCGACACACGGATACCAACGAAGAAGGAGCCACTGATGCGCGTTGACATCGTGCCCGGCGCAACGTTCCCGGACTACGAGCTCACCGACCACACCTCAACACGGCGGAAGCTGAGTGAGCTGCAGGGGATTGACCCAATGATCGTGATTCTCGCCCGTGGCAGCTTCTGCCCCAAGGACCACCAGCAGCATCTTGAGCTAGCCGCGAACTACTCGAAGTTCGCGGTCGCTTATACCTCGGTCGTCACCATCTCCACGGACAACATCATCGTGACCAACGAGTTTCGCGCTCAGGTGGGAGCTCAGTGGACGTTCCTTTCTGACGCGGGACGTCACGTGCAAAAGGACCTGGATATCAAGGAGTACTCCGACCCGTTTCACGACCCGATGATCCCGCACACGTTGGTGCTCAAGCCCGGGCTGGTCGTCCACAGCGTCTACAACGGCTACTGGTTTTGGGGTCGGCCCTCGATTGCAGATCTGTGGAGCGACTTGAGAGCGGCTACTCGCGAGACTCGCCCGGACTGGGATATCTCTGCGCCCGACCTGCGCACCGCGTGGGACGCGGGCGACAAGTCCAAGTTCTATCCGTACACGTCGTAAGCAGTTGGTCGCAGGGGCGACGTACTCCCTGAGTGTTTCGACTCCTTCGGCCACGGTCTCGAGGTGCAGGGTCCGGCCGAGCTCGATCAGGGAGTGCACGATGGCGGTCGACTCGGACGATCCAAGCAGGGAGGCGACGAAGGATTGGTCGATCTTCAAGATCTCAATCGGGAACTGGCGCAAGTAACTCCGCGATGAGTAGTCCGTCCCGAAGTCGTCGATTGCGAGCCTGACGCCGAGTTTTTTCAGCGCGATGAGGCGCCTGAGTACTACCTACTTGTCGGCTTGCGCGATCCAATTGTGATCGTGGGAGATAGCCGAACAAGGGACTTCCGTCGATGCGCAGTGCGCCAGATACCCATTTTCCTTGAATCTGCGCAGGCTCAATGCGAAAATGAGGCTTTGACCCGCGCCAGCATTCTCCCGACTGGAATGGGGTTATTGCTGAGGTCCTCTGGAAGACGATCGGAACAGGCGGTTCAGATGCCCAAAGACAGTGCAGATGAGTCCAAGGAGATCGGAGTCGTCACCTCGCTGGTGGTGAACAGCCTCGAGGTGGTGGCGCTCGGAGTCGTCGCCTGGATTTCTGGTTCGACCGCACTTCGGGCGCAGACGGCGGTCAACGTTGCCGAAGTCGCCGTGGTCGTCTTCCTGCTCGTGGGTGTCATGAGCAGTGCCCGGGAACCGGACGAGCGTCATCCGCTCGGACACGGAAGTGAGCGTTTCTTCTGGTCGCTCTTTGCGGGGCTCGGTCTCTTCTTTGGCGGCGGAGGGCTGGCGCTCGACGAAGCGGTGCGATCGGGGTTGCATCCGACGCCGGTTCATTCCTATCTTCTCGCCTACGCGGTGATCGGTTTCACTGCGGTGCTGGACGCCTACTCCCTCGTGATTGGGCTCCGACCGTTCCTCGCGCAGGCAGCTCGTCGAAATTTCTCCCCGCGTGAGTATCTAACCCGTAGCACGGACCCCGCATCGGTGACGGTCATTGTCGGGGGGAGCTGCGCGGTGATCGGCTCGTTTCTCGCAGCGGCGGGACTGTTGGCGACCGAGTTATCGAAGAGCTCGATGCCTGACACGATCGCGAGTGGACTGATAGGCCTGATGCTGTTCGCTGCATCCGGCTTTCTCCTGCAGATAAACCGCGATCTCATTGGGGGTCGAGGGCTCTCGCCCTCAACCCTTCGTCAGATGCGATCCCTCGTCTCTTCCCAAGAGGGAGTGGTAGAGGTATCGGATCTGTTTGCCATCGTGGTTGGTGCAATGAGCGTGGTCGTGGACGGCAACGTGATATTCCAGGACGACCTTTCGGCGGCCGTCGTCGAGCAGACCATCATCCACACCAACGTGGAGCTTCGAAAGCGTTGGCCGATGATTCGATACATCTATCTCACACCCGTTCCACCCCAACCTTCCCGCGTAGCCTGGCGGGCTGGCACCGACCAATGAAGCCATCCGGCTTTACTTGAACAGGATGAGGTTGCCAGTGACCAGGCCGGCCGCCGCCAGCCACACAAAAACCCCGAGACCTCGTTTGATCCAGACGTTGGTCCAATCGGTCCCGTCGCGACCGAACAGCTCGATCACGCTGATAGCGACGCCCGGCACGAGGAGCCACAGAAATGTGGAATCAACCGTCGACGTCGTCGGGTTGAGACCAAGGAGATGGAACGAGAGAAACGAACCGAGCACCATCATGAAGAGAAAGCTGGTGAGTCCGCGAGGAAGCCAACGATGCAAGAGGGGAGAGTTCGGCAGCGAATCTTCGCGCAGCTTCAAGACGCCCGGGATGGCGAGCAGCACGGCGGCGGTGACGGTGCGCGCCGACAAACCGAAGTACGGATCCATGACGAGGAGATACAACAGGAACTTAAAGATCAAGGCCCCGACGTTGAACTGCAGGCGTGGCGACGTCAGCTTTGCTGGCTGTACCGCCTTCGAACGTTCGGGATAGAAGTGAAGCGCGGCGTCCTCACCGAGGAGGCGAATGACGATCATGACGACCACGATCCAGCGGATGGCGCTCAGATTTGCGTCACTCAGGATGGTCAGCCCTGAGAGTCCGTTCAGTGCCTTGGCCATTGAGGCCGTGGCGAACGCGATGAATACGGGCATGACTGTGTAGTCGAAGAGGCGCTCCCAACGCTGACTCACGTCGCCGATGATGTAACGCCGCAGCGGCCGAATGGCGTGCGCGATGAACGCTACGGTCACGATGAGGACGCCAAGCCCCAACAACGTGCGAACGTCAGCCGACGATTGGATCGAGCCAACCGCGACCGATGCCGCCGCGATGACCACCCACGCGACCACGCTCGCGATGGCGTCGAGGACACCCAGAGCGATGAGCAGATAGATCAGGCACACCGACGGGACGAACGGCGCGGCGGAGTGAAAAAACAGACTCAATATTCCGAGCGCGGAGCCAGCCACGAGCAGCAGCATCGACCACGCGCCGAAGATGGCGCGGAGCCACGATCCGTCGGTGAGCACTCTTGGCACCAGTGCGGAATACCGCCCAGCCTTTGGCGGGAGCTCTCGAAAGTATCGATCGACTCGTTCCGTTAAGGGATGTCGCCACGTTGACGAACTGTCGCCCCATGAATCATGCTTCGTCTGGACCGCCTTCAGTTTTTTGGTGACGGCGCTCGCCACCTTGCTGCGACTGTGACTCGACGACTGGCCGCTTACGGCCGTCGTCTGGCTGAGCGCGCCACCCGCTCCCACGAGTGCCAAGAGCGAACCTCCCGCGACCAAGACCCCGACGGTGGTTCGCGAATGGCTTCCGACGTCGTAGACCGGTAGTCCGAATCGAAGTGCGCGAACGATTCGGGGATCGCTAATGCCGGCGTAATTGGAGAGCTCGGTGGGTTGGACAATCGTTGAGAACTGATCGGTCGGGGACATCACGAAAGCGCCCACCAACGTCACCGGCAGTCCGTTGTACGTTGCGCGAATGATCAACACATGAACACCGGGTTCGAGCGATCCGGGCAGTGTCGTGACGCCCGAAAAGGTACCGCTGGCACTGGTGACGCTGTTCAATATGACTTGAGGCGTTGAGTGCACTTCCACGGTGATCGCCGTGTCGGGATCGGCCGTGATGGCGTTGACGGTGACGTGCGTACCGTCAACGGGAGCACCGGTAGTCGCGTCGATTTGCGCGACGAACTGTGAGCCCTCCGTCGAGGTGAAGAGGCCATCGTTTGGTGGCTGTGGCGTTGGGTTCGTGATCGTGGAGTTTTGCGTTGGCAGTGTCGTGGTGGTCGTCGGCGGTGACGACGTCGGCGAGGTGGTGGACGTCGACGGGGCAGGAGCCGTCGTCGTGGTTGACGTCGGTGAAGTAGTGATTGTCGTCGACGTCGTGTTCGGCTGCGTGGTAGTCGTCGTCGATCCCGTTGACCGTGTCGGCTGCGTGGTCGTCGTCACGGTCGGCGACGTCGAAGTCGTCGTCGTTGTTATTGGGACCACGGACGTGGTCGTCGTGGGTGCGGGCGGAGGAGGCGGCGGAGGAGGAGGTGGTACACCGACGACCGTGACGGACGCAGAAATCGTGGCCGAGTAGTACGTCGTAGCGTCAGCCGGCGTAAACGTGGCAGTGAGGGTTGTGGTGCCGGCGTTGCCAAAGGTGATCTGACTGCCCGCCACGGTTGCGACGTCCGTACTTGACGAGGCGTAGGAGAATGTTCCGGGAGCTGACGACGTGGGCGCAGCAATTGCTTGTGACTGCCCTTGCGTCCCGCTGATCGCGGAGAACCCACTGAGTGTCGGCGCGCTGAGGGTGGTGCCGTCGACAGACATGAGGAAATCATTCGAGAGCGACGTCCACGTGGCTCCGCCATCTGATGAGGAGAGCGAAAGAAACGTCGGCGTAGGCGTCATATCAGTAGTTGGCGCCGAGTTGCTGTAGCTCCACAAGAGGGAGTTGCCGATGCTGCCACTCAGGACGACGAAATACTGCGAGTTTGGTGCGAGCGGAATCGGCGAAATCGGCGTATAGGAATCGGTCAAATTGCCGGGGGTCGTGACCGTGACGTCGGAGGCGAGTGTCGCAATGAGTGTCGATGGAACGCCACCGTTGCCCGCGAACAGTTCGAGCGCGTAACTGCCGCCGGACGCGGGAGGCGGACCGTCATTGATGTTTTGGTACTGGAAGCTGACGGAGCCAAGTCCAATTGGGTTTGAACCCGTGGAAAATGACTGCGCAAGTTCGACACCCGCGAAGCTCGTCTCGCCGGCGAGGCCGGTGTTGCTGTAGACGGAAACGTCAGTCGCGTGGGCGGCAAGTGGAAAGGCCAAGAGGCTAAAGAGCACCGCGAGGAGAATGATTCCTAAGCCCCAGCGGCGCGTCTGTGGCACCCGTCGAGGCTAACAGCGCGAAATGTGACATCTTTCCGTTTTTACTGTCGAAGTGTGCCCGACTGCGATCTCTGGTTCGCGTCCGCGGCCGCGACGTCCGAACGAACCTCGTTGTGACGAGCATCGCGATGAGTAGTGGTGTTGCTTCGGGCAGTGGAACGCGACGGGGCCTTCTGTTTCTCAGCCGAGGCCGACTTCGTTTGGGAATGGGCATTGGTTGGAACGCTCAGACCCGCGTACCGGCACCCATGAGCTGATTTTTCCTTCGAACAAACCCGGGTCGTCGATGATGCCGGGCAAGGTGAATCCCACTCAGGCCGAAGCAATGTTGATGGTTGCCATTCAGATCAGCGCCTCTGACGTGGCCGTGACCATGGGTGGGTCCGAGGGAACTTCGAGCTGAACGCCTTTGGTCCGGTCTTGATCTCCAACTATCTGCATTCGGCGCTCATCATGGCCGACATGTGTGACCGTCTCCGCGAGTTCATGATTGAAGCAACGGAGTTGAATGGTGCCCAGCTCAAGGAAAACACTGATCCGTCGGTGATGATGGTGACCGCATTGTCGCCGGTGATTGGCTACGACAAGTCCGCGGTGATCTCCTAATACGCCATCGACCATGATCTGACGCTCAAGCACGCGGCGCTGGCCAAGGGCGTGAGCGAAGAGTTGTTCGACAATATCGTTAGCCCGCTCGCGCTCACTCACCCCGGCTCAGCTGACCTCGCGTCCGCCACACAACAATCGTGAACGAGCAAATTGTTGCGTCAGCGCACATCACCTCTCTAGCCATCACGTAATCCAGTGGTAGCTGAGGGCGAAGTCGACCGTTACGGCAAACATCAGGTAGAGCAGCCAGAGGCCGGTGCCGAGGTGAAAGAACCCGAGAAGGCGCTCGGCGAACGCTCCGAGCTTGGGAAAATCTGGTTTGAGGCTCAAGAGAAGCTCGGCGAGGTACACGCCGGTGAGACCGATGAAGACGCCGCCCACCGGATGGTCGTGCGCACCGAAGAACACGATGATGCCCAGCGCCGATATCGCCAAAAATCCAATGGACATACCGAGTTGAATTCGCAGGTCGGAGCGACCTCGAAGCCGAATCCAGCCGAGCGCGAACCAGTGAACGCCGTACGCCGTGAAGGCCAGCGCCGCCATATAGAGGGGGCCGGCCGTAAATGTCCCAAACAAAGTTAGACCGGCAAACAGAAAGATGCCGGCGACAAGCTGGAAGAAGCCTGGAAGCCAGAGTCCCCAGATGCCGGTCGCTACATCGTTGTCCGGGTTGCGTTTCGGATACCCGAAGAGCTCCTGTATTCCGTAAATCAAATAGCCCGTCCCGAGTCCCATAAACCCGAGAGCGAGGGGCGGGAATCCAGACATCGGCAAGCTCACTGTGGTGCTAATCACGAGTACCTCCTCTGAGGGGCAAATGCGGCGGACAATGGTGCGTGACTCCAGCTCGGACCCTCGCTTGGTGAGCGATGCGTCCGCAATTGAAGGTTTAGCCAGTGCGCCAGAAATTGATGTCGTATTTGGCCCTAAGGAAATGCAGCGAAGCAACTACGCATCACGATCCAACGTCGCGATGTCGAGTGGTCGCTCGAGACGAATGGAGGCCGGATCCGAATCTTGATCGACTTAGTCGAGATCGGCGAAGCGGGCAACGGTAAAAGCAATGGTCGTCGGAACACTGAGAGCGAAGATCACGAGCATCAGCGTCACGAGCACCAGCGACGGGCCTCGAGTGTGATCGTGGACGAAGGCGAATTCGATCATTCCGGACGTGATGGCGTAAGCCAGCAGCGCCCACTTAAAAACGTTCCCGAACGTTTTCCAAGAGAACGCGCGAAGGCGGGCGAGCAGTACGCCGGCCGATGCCAGCAAGACGGCGGCGGCGCACAGCAGCACAGTCGCGAGCGGCAGTGGCGCCGTGCGCGGCGCGTAGGAGGCGAGGATAATGCCCCCGACCACGACACACCCGAGCGCGCCCGATGACAACCAGCCGATTGGGGGGTACGGGCGATCGGCGTCGAACGAGTGCGCGAGTGGCGTTGACGCGCTCATCGAGAGCCGAGTCGCGTCATGATGATGAGGGTGGCGACCTGCATCGCTCCCGTGATACCCGCCGTGTAGATGAAGCGCTTCATTAAGCGCCCGATCCGTTCACCGTTCGGCACCGGCTTGTTCATTTCGTAGAGCACGGCGATGTTGGCTGGTTCAAGGACGCCGAGTGCAATCACCGCCATGATCCCGACCACGCAGAACGAAACGACGAGCCAGGCGTGGTTGGGACTTGAAGCTGCAAGGTTGCCCGCGGAACGAGCCACTTGGAATCCCGTCGCGAGTGTCATCATGACGATGGTCGGCATGATGATCGCCATCTTGGGCATGAAACGAGCGGAGAACTCTGCGCGCGCCGGTATGGAGAGACGACCGAGGATCGGGCCAATCACAAACCCAACGAACAAGTCGATGCCCGTCCAGAGTCCACCACCAACCACGTGATTGAACATGAGTCCCCATTGCCAGTTGAACCCGATCGAGAGTGCAACGAAGAGGACGGCAGCCCCCACGAACGGCAGGCCCGCCAGCGGCACGACCTGAATCTTGGGGCGAGGCGGCGCGCTCGTGGCGACATCCGCGCTCGTGGCGACATCGCGTGCGACCGTGTCATCCATATGCACCCCCTTCACGAGAATCTACACACTCGATCGCGTGGTTGCGGGGATCGGAATCCGCTCAAGTGACGGATAGATGGGGGCGAAATCGACCTGGCGCTATTGGCCGAGAATGGTCTTTTTTACTTCCTTCTTGGCGTGCTTGTCGTTTCGCTTTTCCTTCAGCGATTTTCCGACCTTCTTCGAATTGTGCTGGCTTGGCGATTTGTCGGCCATGAGTGAGTCCTTTAAGTAGGCGACGTCATTGTTGGCGGCGTCGAGATCAAGCCATGTGAACGATTCGTCGATGAGGTCTTGCGACTTCAAAGGGCTGTTCGTCCATTTGGAGCCTCTTGGACGACCTTACTGGGTCCCCGCATCTTGTTACGGTTTCATGTCGAGAGACGCGGGCGAGCGAACTTCTGTCTTCAGGCGACTCCCAGTACATGGTCAAACACTGAACTTTTGATGCGTCCGAATTAATTTCGAAGAAGCCTACGTTCCTGTCGAGTAACGTCTCTGATAGCGAGTGGGCTGAAATGTTCAGCTTGCCGCCTTGAGAATTGAGTAATCGTGGCACAAGGAACAGTGAAATTTTTTAATGCAGAAAAGGGCTTCGGCTTCATCTCGCGCGAGCAAGGTGATGACGTGTTCGTCCATTTCTCCAACATCCAGGGCGACGGCTACAAGAGCCTCGAAGAGGGTCAGCTCGTAGAGTTCGACGCTGCTCCCGGGAAAAAGGGCGAAGAAGCCCAGAACGTTCGCGTGATCTGAGATCACTCGGCACCATTTTTGTGCCGAACATAGAACATCGCCAATCCTTCATTGAAGAGGCGACGCTGAATCGACCCTCACCAGAGGGTCGATTCAGCGCATCTCACCAGGGAACTCAGTACCTCAGGTGGACAAAGCCGCCGCTGAAGTGGTGGGTGTCGAGGTCAAGTCGCACCTGGATGGCGTGGGTAGCCAGTTCGGAGCCTCCAACCGACAGGTCACTCGCGGAAACCGTCTTCAGCTTCTGAATCC
>DASZLS010000007.1:0-11151 GCA_035552255.1 Acidimicrobiales bacterium
CCGGGGATAACAGGCTCATCTTCCCCAAGAGTCCATATCGACGGGAAGGTTTGGCACCTCGATGTCGGCTCGTCGCATCCTGGGGCTGAAGCCGGTCCCAAGGGTTGGGCTGTTCGCCCATTAAAGCGGTACGCGAGCTGGGTTCAGAACGTCGTGAGACAGTTCGGTCCCTATCCGATGCAGCCGCAAGAGATTTGAGAAAGGTTGTCCCTAGTACGAGAGGACCGGGACGAACGCAGCTCTCGTGTGACAGTTGTCCTGCCAAGGGCATGGCTGTTTTGCGACCTGCGGGTGGGATAAGCGCTGAAAGCATCTAAGTGCGAAGCCCGTTTCAAGATTAAATCTCTCACTGGGTTAACCAGGTAAGGCCCGTGGCCAGACGACCACGTTGATAGGCCGGAAGTGTAAGTGCGGTAACGCATTCAGCTGACCGGTACTAATCGGCCGAGGGCTTGGAGTTTGATGCTCGTGCTCGTTCTAGGACGCTCAAGGAGCCAGGAAACTGGTTTCGGGGCCACGAAAGTGGCCGAGCGCTAATGATTTCCGGTGGTTATGGCGGTGGAGATATACCTGTTCCCATTCCGAACACAGCAGTCAAGCCCACCAGCGCCGATGGTACTTGGGGGTCCCCCCCTGGGAGAGTAGGTCGCCGCCGGGATTTCTTGAAAGACCCCCACCTCACGGTGGGGGTCTTTCGCATTTCTGGAGACGAAGTCCAGTAACGACGTGCTCGCTCGAGACAGAGATCGAGTGATGGGGGGGTCGGTTCTTTCGCGTCGCGCGGTCATTTGTCGACCTCGAGCGCGGCTTGTTGCTCTGTGCGAACGGAACGTCGTCGGCGATTCTTCGCACGAGTGACGGGGGAGTCGTGTGGAGCAGGGTGAGCCTGCCGCGAAAGTAGGACTACCCAATATCTTTTAGGGATTCCTTATCTGTCGCGGCGAACCGTCGCGATATCCGTCGTAGCGTGGTGGTGAGTTCGCCGCTGTCAATGGGCTGCTCGTGAGGCCCCGCCTCCGACAGTGCGTGAGCGAAAAAACGAATCATGAACTACGAGACGACCTCCAGATCGAAAGCGGCGTCGAGAGGTCGAAGAAGAAGATCTCGACGCCGGATTCGTCGATTGATCACGTTTGTCACCGTCATCCTCCTTTTCGTTGCCTTGGTCGTGATTGTCGTGCCGAAGCTCACACGACCGAGTGCCGCCGAGATCGCGAACGAGGACGTCGCGGCAGCTCGGGCGGTGTCTCCGCTGCGCGGTCGCATCGTGCAGATCGCAGAGGGCCAAGTCGGCTACACGACTGACCCCTCCGATACGTATTGCAACAGATACAGCGCCTATTGGGTGTCTGGCACCACCGACTGTGGCAATTCGAATCGAGCGGAAGAGTGGTGCGCCGATTTTGCTGCCTGGGTGTGGCAGGGCGCCGGCGCCGAAGTCGATTATCAGTTCATCAACGGAGACCTCAACTCTTCGTCCGCCAGCTTCTACGAATGGGGTGTCGCGCACGGCACCTGGCATCCGGTCGGCGCTGGGTACGAACCCGAGCCCGGCGACGTTGCGGTCTATGGGCTCAACGAATCCCAGCTCGTCGCCCAACACGTTGCGATCGTCGTCAGTGACGCGCCAGGCGACAAGGGCCCCGACGTCGTGAACGGTGACGGCGATGTCTCGGGCTACAGCGTCGTCGAAGTGGGCGATGACGAGTACAAAGCCGATGCCCCCGGGATAACGGCGTATCTCTCGGGCTACGTGTCGCCGACGTTGGCTGTGTCGTGAAGATGCCGACTGTCTGCGACGAGCACGGCAAACCAGAGATCGAAGTATGGACGCGGGACTTGGGGGAGTAAAACAACAATTCAGCGACGAAAGAACTACTCGTCCACCGCCCCCTGTGAAAGCGCTGAATAGTCAGTGATCGTAACGTAATTGGCATAGTAGTTACACCGAAATTCCGCCTTTCAGTGGTAAACACGACATACGGTCTAATGACCAAAAGTGCAGTCGCACCAAATAGGGAGATGCCATGAAAATCGAAATAAACCGAAACGGTTCTGGACGAATGCTTCGCTCGAGAGTTCGAGCGCTCGCGGGCGCCGGTGCAGCCTCGGCGCTTGTCATTGCGAGCCTTGCGCTCATTGGCGTGGTTCCCGCGTCTGCTGCGGGGACGCTGACGTTCGCGTCAGTACCTTCGACGACGACGGCCGGGGCGTCGCTGGGCACATTTACGGTAACGACGAGCGGTACGGGCGGAACGACCGACTCCATCGCTATTTCCTCCTCGTGCACCCTCACAGGAACCACGACTCAAGTCGCGTCGGGGTCCGTTGCAACATTCAGCGGCATTGCGATCACGACTGCCGCCTCGGGAACCTGCACCCTTACCGCGACGGACTCGGCTGCCTCAGTAACGCAGGCGAGTGGCGCGATCACCGTTGCAGCGACCACGGCATCCAAGCTCGGATTTACGACGGCGCCCCCGTCGACCTTCCAGGCGAACACCGCTCTCACGACCTTCAAGGTCGCCACCGAAGACACGTACGGCAACCCGACCAATGTTGGCACCGACAACATCACGCTCACCTCTGCTTGCCCTCTCGGTGGAACCGTCTCGGCGACCGAAGTGGCGGGCGTTGCGACGTTCAGCCTTGTCACGATCAACGCCAGCGGAAGTTGCTATTTGGTTGCGTCGGACACTACTAACGGTGGGATTGCTCCCGTTACGAGCGGCCTACTCACGGTGACTGCCGGTCCTCCGACCAAGGTGGTCTTTACGACGGCTCCGCCAGCCAGCAGCTTGACTGTTGGAGCGGCGCTCACCACCTTCGCCGTATCGGTTGAGGACGTGAACTCCAACATTGAAAAGACCGGCACCGGATCGGCGGACTCGATCACGATCTCGTCTCCCTGCACCCTCGGTGGCGTGACCACCGTGCCCGCAGTGGCCGGCGTCGCCACCTTCGCCGACGTGACGGTAACGGTTGCGGGTAGCTGCGTGCTCACCGCGACCGACTCAACGAGAGTCCTCGTTACTGCCGTCGCCACCACGTCCGTCGGCGAGCCGCAGGCTGCCCTCCTCGTGACGACGAAGTCTGCCTATTTGGACGCACCGTTGACGCTCGCCACTTCTGGCGGATCGGGAACCGGCGCCGTGACCTACACGGTCACGAACGGCACCGCGACGCTCTGTGCCATCGTGAACGGCACGTTGACCGCGAAGACTGCGGGAACCTGCCTCGTGACAGCGACGAAAGCTGCCGTTTCTCCGTACGCGGGTGTCTCGTCTGCGGCGACTGCGGTCACCATCTCGTCCGCGCCCAAGGCACTGAAAGTTGCCGGCTTGATCGTGAATGGTCGCAAGACGTCCGTGACCGTTACCGGCTACAACTTCTCGGGCCGCCCACGGGTCCTCAGCAACGTGGCTGGCTTTAGCGGTCTCGTGACACGCGACTCGGGCAAGTCACTGGGTATCTCGATCACCGTGAAGGGCAAGTCGAAGCCGGGCGTGAAGGTGCTCACCCTCATCTTCGCCAACGGCAAGCGGACCTCAGTGAAGTACAGCCTCCACGGCTAAGAAAATCTAGCGACCGCCATCGAGTACAAAGTGCTCGATGGCGTAAGCGAAACCGTTGTCGTCATTGGCCCGGGTCACGTGAGTGGCCCGGGCTTTGACTTCGTCGGTGGCGTTTCCCATGGCGATGCTGATCCCCGAGCGTTCGAACATGGAGACGTCATTCGCGGCGTCGCCAACGGTCACGATGCTCGAGCGCTCGATGGAGAGATCGTCGGCAAGGTAGTCAACGACGGCGCCCTTGTTGGCCTTCCGGTGGGTCACGTCGAGGTAGTAGGTCTGTGAGCTCGTCGCCGAGACGTCTTTGTCAAAGCTCGCCTCGATGCTCTTGGTGGCGTTCGCAATCTGCGTGGGATTGTCGCTCACGCCAACAATCTTCACGACGTCGCGACGAACACCATCGAAGCTCTCGAGCTCCGTCGGTCGAAATTGAACCACGGTCGATTCGTGCTCGACGTGGGGGGAATTGAGGTCCAGGACAAACCAGTCGGTGCCCTGATACACCCAGACGAAGAGACCGTCGGCGGTCAGTGCCTCGATGATTGGACCGACGATTTCCTCTTTGACGGTGAGCTCGTGGAGGGGCTCCATGTAATGGTCGACCATCAGGCCGCCGTTGAAGGCACCGATCGGAGTCATGATGTCGAGCGGCTTCACCAGCATGGAGAGACCTCTCGGCGGGCGACTGCTCGTCACGGCAAAGAGGATGTCGCGCTCGCGCAACCGCTGGACGGCTCGCACGGCTTCTTCGGTGAGCTCCTTGCTCGGCGTGACGAGGCTTCCGTCGACGTCGCTCAAGACGAGACGAATGGGCGTGCTGCTCATTGGGGGAGCGACCAGTGATCGGGCTTCACCACATTGTCGACCGAGCCTGGTCCCCAGCTGCCCTTGGTGTACGTCTCAATCGGCGAGGGCCGTTCGAGCACCGGGGCGGCGACTTCCCAGAGTCGCTCGATGCCGTCAGATCGGGTGAAGAGCGCCTGATTGCCGAGCATGACCTCGAGCAGCAAGCGCTCGTAGGCCTCGAGGTTGTTCTTCTCCTGGAACGACTCGCGATAGTGAAAGTGCATCCGCGCCTGTCCGAGGGTCATCTCGGGCCCGGGCTCTTTCGCCAAGAAGTAGGCGTGAATCGAACCGGGGTCTTTGAAGTCAATGATGAGTCGGTTGCCGTCGCGGTGCTGGCCTTCCTTCTCGCTCGGAAAGATCTCCATCACCGGCTCGCGCAGACCAATCGTGATGATCTGGCGGCTTTCGGCCATGCACTTGCCGGTGCGAAGGTAGAACGGCACGCCCATCCAGCGAGCGTTGTCAACCCAGGCTCGCAGCGCGACGAAGGTCTCGGTCTGGGAGTCGGGCGCGACGCCCGGTTCGTCGAGATACCCCTCGTACTGTCCTCGCAGGACCGTCACTGGATCGAGCACCCGCAGCGATTCGAAGACCTTGTTGATCTCGTTGCGGAGGGGCTTCGCCGTGAGGGAGGTCGGCTGTTCCATGGCGATGATGCCCAACACCTGGAAGAGGTGCGTGACCACCATGTCGCGAAAGGCGCCCGTCGCTTCGTAGAACTGGCCGCGTCCTTCGACTGAGAGCGTCTCGGGCACGTCGATCTGCACGTAGCGCACGTGGCTGCGGCGCCAAAGCGGCTCAAAAAGCTCGTTGGCGAATCGCAGCGCGAGAATATTGTCGATCGACTCCTTGCCGAGGAAGTGGTCGATGCGAAAGACCTGGGATTCGTCGAAGTACTCGTCGATCTCGGTGTTCAGCTTCTTCGCCGAGTCGAGGTCGGTGCCGAAGGGCTTCTCGCAGATGATGCGGGCGTTCTCGTTGAGGCCACTGGTGCCGAGTCGGCGAATGACGTCGTGCATGCCGTCGGGCGGAATAGCCAGGTGATACACGCGGCGCACGGCGCCACCAATGGCCCGTTCGGCTTCGCCGACCGCCGTGACGAGCCCGCGCGGACCGTCGTCGGGATCGACCGCGAACGTCAGCTGTTCGGCGAAGTGCTCCCACTCAGGACCGGTTGGACTGTCGGCGGCGAACTCGGTGATCGCGTCAAAGGTGTAGAGACGAAACTCGTCATCGGTCATGTGATGGGTGGGCCGCGCACAGCCGATGATGCGATAGCGCTCGGGCAAGAGTCCGGCAACCGCCAAATGGTAGAGACCTGGAAGGATTTTGCGTCGAGCGAGGTCGCCCGTGATGCCGAAGATGACGACAACGTGGTTATCGGGCCGCGGACGGGCGCTGGTGGGGGGAGTGGTCACTCGCTGGCTTCCTTTGGTTGTACGGGGGGTCTCATTACGCGCCCCGAGCCGCACGATCGGCCATGATGAGCGAGGCGCCGGCTTCGACCCGGCCGGCGGGAATAGAAGGATCGCTGTCGAGCAGCTTTTCCAAGGCCTCACGCTTGTCCTCACCGCTCACGAGCCAGAGCAGCTGGTTGCCGCGCGCCAGCGCCGGGTAGGTGAGTGTCATGCGCATGGTGTCTTGGTAGGGCCCACTCATGGCGACGAGTCGATCGGTGACCTCAAGCACCGGGTCGCCCGGGATGAGCGAAGCGCAGTGGCCGTCAGGTCCGAGACCGAGGTGAATGAGATCGAAGCGCTCGGGCAAGAGCGCCGCGTAGCTGCGACACGCCTCGTCGAGGTCGGGGTGGTCGACGTCCATCGCCTCGATAGGTGCGGACGTGCCGAGGAGGCTCGCGCGTAGACCCTTTAGATTTCGTAGATCGTCATCGGGGCCAACGACGCGCTCGTCGACTTGAAAGATTCGAGTGTGATCCCACTGGACGAAGTCGTTCGCGAGCTGCTCAAACATGAGCCAGGGAGTCTTACCCCCACTCAGCGCAAAGCTGAAGGTGTCACCGCGATCGACGATGTTGCGTGAGAGCTCGGCGACATAGTCTGACGCTGCTTTGGCGAGCGTCTCGGCGTCATCGAAGATTCGCAGCTCGTGGTTCACGATGAGGACTTCTCCACGTGGCCCCCAAATCCTGCGCGCATGGCCGAGAGCACCTTGGCGGTGAACTCACCCTCACCACGCGACTCATAGCGCTGCCAGAGCGACGCGCTGATCACTGGCGCGGGCACCGATTCATTGATCGCTGCTTCGACGGTCCAGCGGCCTTCGCCAGAGTCCGACACGCGTCCTGAGTATTCGGAGAGATCGGGCGACTTGGTCAGGGCATCGGCCGTTAGGTCGACGAGCCAGGAGCTGATGACCGAACCGTGGCGCCACACCTCGGCCACATCGTCGAGCTTGAAGTCGTACTGGTAGTACTCCGGATTCATGACCGGAGAGGTCTCCGCGTCCGCCGTCGCTGCCGTAGCGCCGACGTTGGCGTGCTTCAAGATGCTGAGTCCCTCGCCAATGGCGGCCATCATGCCGTATTCGATGCCGTTATGGACCATCTTGACGAAGTGGCCCGCACCGTTGGGTCCACAGCGCAGATAACCCTGGGCCGCGGTGTCGTTGCCGGGTCGACCGGGCGTCGGGGAGGTGCCGTCATTACCCGGGGCGATGGTCTTAAAGATGGGGTCGAGCCGCGTGACGACCTCTTCTTCGCCGCCGATCATGAGGCTGTAACCACGCTCGAGTCCCCAGACCCCACCGCTCGTGCCGCAGTCGACGTAATGCACGCCGCGTTCAGCGAGCGCCTTCGCGCGATTGATGTCGTCTTGGTAGTAAGAGTTGCCGCCGTCGATGATGACGTCGTCCTTGTCGACGAAGCTCATGAGCTGATCGAGCGTTGACTGGGTGATGGCGGCGGGCAGCATGAGCCAGATCACTCGGGGGGTTTCGAGCTCACGGACGAAGTCCTCGAGGGACGTCGACGGGGTGACGCGCTCGCCTTCAAGGGACGTGACGGCCTCGGGGTTGACGTCAAAGACCACGCACCGGTGCCCATCATTCACCAGACGACGAACGATATTTGACCCCATCCGTCCGAGTCCGACCATTCCGAGCTGCATGGGGTTCGATGTCGTCATGTCGCATCCTTCTTCAGTGACCGATAGTAGGTAATGAGCGCGTTGGTCGACGAGTCATGGGCCAGCTCGACCGTGCTCGCGAGCTCGGGGATGATCGCGACCGCGAGCTGCTTGCCAAGCTCGACGCCCCATTGATCAAAAGAGTCGATATCCCAGATAGTGCCTTGGACGAAGACCGCGTGCTCGTAGAGGGCGATGATCGCGCCGAGGACGCGAGGCGTCAGCTCTTCTGTCAGCAGCACGTTGGAGGGTCGATTCCCCTCCATCACTCGGTGGGGGATGATCTTCTCGTCAACGCCTTCTGCGCGCAGCTCGTCAGCGGACTTACCGAAGGCGAGTGCCTGAGCTTGGGCGAAGATGTTGGACATCAAGATGTCATGGTGGTTGTCGAGCGGATTAAGGCTGCGGGCAAAGCCAATGAAGTCGACCGGAACAATGGTCGTGCCCTGATGGATCAGCTGATAAAAGCTGTGCTGGCCGTTGGTGCCGGGCTCGCCCCAGTAGATAGGGCCGGTCTCGTAGGTGACGTGCTCGCCGTCTTGGGTGACGTGCTTGCCGTTTGACTCCATGGTGAGTTGCTGCAAATACGCCGGCAGGCGGTGGAGATACTGGTCGTAGGGCATGACGCCCACCGTCGGGAACCCGAGAAAGTCGCGGTTCCACACCCCGAGCAGCCCGAGCAGCATTGGCAGGTTGGACTCGATGGGGGCACTGCGAAAGTGCTGGTCCATGGCGTGCGATCCCGCGAGTAGCTCGTAAAAGCCGTCAGGACCAACGGCGATCATCGTCGAGAGTCCAATGGCGCTCTCCATTGAATAGCGGCCGCCGACCCAGTCCCAGAACTCGAACATGTTGGCGACGTCGATGCCGAAGGCGGCTACCTTTTGGGCGTTCGTCGAGACAGCGACGAAGTGCTTGGCGACCGCCGCGTCGTCGCCGAGGTGCTCAACAATCCAGGTGCGCGCTGAGGTGGCGTTGGCGAGGGTCTCCAACGTGCCAAAGGTCTTTGAGGAGATGATGAAGAGAGTCTCGTCAGCCTCCAGGTCGCGTACCGCCTCGACAAAGTCCGTGGCGTCGACGTTCGAGACGAAGCGAAAGGTGAGATCGCGCGTGGCGTAGTGCCGCAGGGCCTCGTAGGCCATGACGGGACCGAGGTCCGAGCCTCCGATACCGACGTTCACCACATTGCGAATGGGCTTTCCGGTGTAACCGCGCCATTCGCCGTTGCGGATTCGAGTGGCGAAGTCCGACATCTGCTCGAGGACTCGGTGTACTTCTTTAACAACATCGACCCCGTCGACGACGAGTGTGGCGTCTTTCGGGTGTCGCAACGCCGTATGGAGCACCGCGCGGTTCTCCGACACGTTGATGTGCGCACCCGCGAACATCGCGTCACGGCGCTCTTCCACGAGGGATTCGCGCGCCAATTGGGCGAGCAGCGCGAGCGTTGATTCGTCGACCAGATTCTTCGAATAGTCGAAATAGAAGCCCTCGGCTTCAAGATGGAGTCGCTCCCCGCGAGTCGCGTCGGCGTCAAAGAGCTCTCGAAGGTGACGAGCTTTCAAGTCCTTCGCCCCGCTGGCGAGCTCGCGCACTGCCGGACGGTCGTTGAACGGTTCGGGTCGTGTCAGCTCGTGCATTGGCCTCCAACCTAGCGCTGCCTCACTGCAACTTCGACAGGCGTACACGCTGTTCACTGACTTGAAACGAACCGCATGTCACTGCGCGGATCGTGCCCGTTGGGGCGTCTGCGACACATCGTGACGGATCGCGCGACGTCGGTCACGGTGCGCGCGGGAGAGCTGCTCACCGTTCGTGGTCCCATCGTGCCACGGTGTTGCACATTCGCCGCGCGGGTGCGGTGCATCGGCCACTTGCCAGCCGGGGGCCAATTTTGAGGGACAGATAGACTGGCACGTGGCCGCATCGACTCCTCCTTCTCGCAAAAGCCCTCGGGCACGTCCCCCTGGGGGCGGCCAACGCCGGGCGGCGAGTGGCGAACGGCCGGTTCGCGGCAAGGGAAGCCCTCCTCGTCAGGAGCGATCCAGTAACCGCGCGGGCGCATCCGAGCGAAGCACCAGCCGCGGCGAACGTCCAAGTTTCGCTAAAGCGCCCTACGACCGCGCACCGCGTCGTGCGGACTCGCGAGATGCGTCGTCCAGTGGTGCACCCCGACGCACGGCACGCCCGAGTGCTCGCTCCGCGCGCGACGACGACCCACGGGGCGCTCGCCCCGCACGCCCGACCTCACGCTCCGCACGCGACAGTGATCCGCGCGGCGCTCGCCCCGCTCGTCCCTCGACTCGTTACGCACGCGACGACGACAGCCGCAGCGCTCGCCCCTCGACTCGTTACGCACGCGACGACGACAGCCGCGGCGCTCGACCAGCACGACCTTCGACTCGTTATGCACGCGACGACGACAGCCGCGGCGCTCGTCCGGCCAGCCGCTCCGCTCGCGACGGTGATGCTCGTGACGCCCGCCCGAGTCGTCCCTACAAGAAGCCAGAATCGACTCGACGCACCAGCGCACCTGGCTCTCGTCCTGTGCGTCCCTCGTCGCGTTCGAAAGAACGAGCGCCTGCGCCACTCTCCCCTGAGCAACGTCAACGCGAGATGGCGGGCGACGCCGCGAAGAAGAAGGGCTGGGGCAGTGTTGCGCGCAAAGGCGCGATCAACATCACGAGCACCGGGCACGAACTAGACGACTCGAAGAGTCGCGCGCGTACCCCCGAACCGGTCGCCGACTGGCAGGAAGTCGAGCGCGCCCCGCGCACGCCGACGCCCACGAAGACAAAGACTCGCGCTCCCTACACCCTTCCCGGCGATGTCGCCGCGGACGTGCGCAAGGTCTTCATTGGCACCGCGTACATGCGCGAGAAGATGGTCTTCACCCTCACCCGTGCCGCCGAAGCGTACGATCGCAACCGCTACGAAGAAGCCTTGCGCCTCGGGCGCATCGTCGCCGACGCGACGCCGGGTGTCGCCGCCGTGCGCGAGCTCACCGGACTCGCCGCCTATCGCGCCGACCGCTGGGCCATGGCCAAGATCCACCTGCGCGCGTATTTCACGATCACTGAGGATCCTGAGCATCTGCCACTCGTTATGGACTCGGATCGAGCCAACCACCGCTACCGAGCGGTCGAGAAGACGTTTGAAGAGTTGAACGATCATGAGCCGACGCCCGAAGTGTTGGCCGAAGGCCGCATCGTCATGGCGGCTACGTGGGCCGATCAGCGTAAGTACCCCGAGGCCATTGAGCTCCTTACCCGCGCAGGGGCCACGAAGAACCTGCGCAATCCTTCGTATCGCCACATTCGTCTTTGGTACGCGTTGGCCGACGTCTTTGACCGTGCGGGGGATATGGCGTCTGCACGGGAGCTGTTCGCGCGCATCGTGCTTGCCGAACCTGACGCCTACGACGCTGCAGACCGTCTCCGCGAGCTCGGAGCGACGGTGCCGAGCAAGAACCGAAAGCGCCGCGCGACGCCCACCTCGAAGAAGAACCTGCCCTAACGCTCCGTCAGGCGATCGCGGCGAGCACCGCCGCGAGCGCGAAGGTCGCACCGCGAGTGTCACCGACGAGTCCG
>DASZLS010000008.1:0-15227 GCA_035552255.1 Acidimicrobiales bacterium
GTGGCGATGACACAGCCCGCGATCACCAGCGGAAAGCCGAACATGATGCCCACGGTGAAGGGCTCGTGGAGGCCAATGATGCCAAGGGCGACCGCAATGGCGGTGTTGAAGTACGTGACGACCGTCGCGCGAGATGCCCCGACCTCTTTCACGAGCGCGAAGAACGTAAGGAGCGCACCCGCGGTGCAGACGACCGAGAGCACGGCGACGCACTCCCAGGTCTCGCTCGACACCGTCCGCGGCCAGTGGGTGACGGCCCAGGGCAGCCAGGCGAGCGAGACGACTGCCGTCGCGCCCATGACGACCGTCGGCCCGCCCACGTCCTTCAGCTTTGTAGCGAGGATGGCCGGCCCGACCGTGTAGCCGACGCAAACCAGCAGCATGAAGACGATCCAGGTAATGGCGCCGCCGCCGAGGTCGAGTCCAACCAAGAGCGCGACGCCAATCGCCCCGACGCCAAGTCCGACGTATCGACGTGGCGTGATGTGATCCTCGGTACGGCGGATGCGCTGGCCCAGGACGGAGAAGAGCGGCACGCAGCAGATGAGCAGGCTCGTGAGCGAGCTCGTGATGTGCTCTTCTGCCGTTGACATCAAAAACCAGGGGATGCCGAACTCGATCACGCCGAAGGCGGCGATCCATTTCACGTTCTTCAGGAGGGCGCGAAACTGCCGCTGGTGCCAGACAATTGGGGTCATCAAGAGCGCGACCGGGCCGGTGCGCAGCAGCACGAGGACGCCCGGTTCCAGCTGTCGCACCGCGACGCGAATCAGCAAATAGGGGAGTCCCCAGATGACGGCCATGGCGAGAAAGAGGGCCCAGCCACGTCGCGACATATGGCAAGCAGTGTATCTAATTTCACAATTTTTGAACTTTTATTGGTGTGTGTGCATAAAATGGCAAGATGAAAAGTGGCGTAATGGGAGCGACGGGCTACGCCGGCGCAGAGCTGCTCCGGTTGGCGGCGGTCCATCCGGACCTAGACGTGGTGGTCGCGACCGGTTCATCGAGCGTCGGCCAGCGCGTCGCCACTTCCGTGCCGGGACTCGCTGCGAGCTACCCCGACCTGGTCGTCAGCGCAGCGGAGCGCATTTTCGACCACGATCTCGACGTCGTCTTTCTTTGCCTACCCCACGGCGAGAGCCAGTCCTACGTGCCCGAGCTTCGCCGCCGCGGCGTACAGGTCGTCGATCTCGGCGCCGACTTTCGCCTGAAGAACGCGCTCGACTATCCCGTCTGGTACGGGCACGAGCACGGAGCGAGCGAACTGCTCGCGGCCTCCGTCTACGGGCTGGTCGAGCGTCATCGCAAAGAGCTCGTCGGAGCGCAGCTCATCGCAGTGCCGGGATGCTACCCAACGGCCAGCGTGCTGGCACTCGGTCCCTTCGTCGATCAGGGCGTGATCGAGCGCGACGGCATCGTGATCAACGCCCTGAGCGGTGCGTCAGGGGCGGGACGAGCAACCAACGAGCGGCTCCACTTCTCACGTCTTTCGGGTAACGCCGAGGCGTACGGTCTCCTGCGACATCGGCACACGCCCGAGATCCAACAAGAGCTCGACGCCACCGTGCTCTTCACCCCGCACCTGCTGCCGGTCAGTCGCGGCATGCTGATCACGGCTTACGGCCGCGTGGCGAAGTCGATCTCGAGCGAGGACGCACTCGCGCTGCTGCGCGAGACGTACGCGAATGATCGCTGCGTGGTCGTCACTGACGAGGCGCCCACGTTGAAGGATCCCCTCGGTAGCAATCTGTGCTTCGTCAGCGCTCGCGTCGACGAGCGCACCGGTTGGCTCATTTCGATGAGCTCGCTCGACAATCTCTGTAAAGGCGCCGCCGGCCAGGCGCTCCAGGCGTGGAACGTGGCGACGGGTCGCGACGAGACACTGGGACTGCCGCTCTCGGGCGTGACGCCATGAGACGCTACGTCGTCAAGCTGGGCGGCCACGCGTTGGACTCGTTGAGTCCCTCGTCGCCGATTCTCGTCGCGCTCGCAGACGACGTGCTCGCGTTGCGAGCGAGCGGGATCGACGTTCTGATCGTGCATGGTGGGGGACCGCAGATCACGGAGCTGCTCGAGGCAACGGGTCGCGTCACGCAGTTTCATGAAGGACTGCGCGTGACCGACGAAGAGACCATGGAGTACGTCGCCATGGCGCTCAGTCGTGTGAACGTCCACCTCGTGGCGGCGCTGGTACAGGCGGGACTCAGCTGCCTCGGACTCTCGGGCGTCGACAATGGTCTGCTGCGCGCGGACGCGGTGGGCGCGCCGTGGGGTCGCATCGGCGCCGCGCCCAAAGTGGACGGTGACGTCATTGTGAGCCTCTGGCGTGAGGGCTTGACGCCGATCGTCAGTCCCGTGGCGCTGGACCACGCGGGCGACCTTGTGAACTGCAACGCGGACGTGGCCGCCGGAGCACTGGCGGGTGCCGTCGACGCCGAGCTGCTGGTGCTCTTGAGCGACATTGATCAGCTCCGCGCCGATCCGAATGACGAAACGAGCGCCCTCGCGACCGTCGGCGTTGACCAGGTGCGCCAACTGGTCGACAGCGGCGCTGCCCGTGAGGGAATGCGCCCGAAGATGCTCGCCGCGCTCGATGCACTCGACGGCGGTGCCCAGACGGTGCTGCTCGCGAATGGCACGCGTGAACACGCGCTGCGCGATGCGCTCGCCAGAAGGATTCCAACTACGGAGGTAACGCGGTGACCCGACACTTCATCACCATCGAAGATCTTTCAAATGAGGAGCTGGCGTCCATCTACTCGCTGGCCACCGGCCCCTTCGACGACGAGACGCTGAAGGGCCAGGGTGTCGCCCTCGTCTTCGAGCGACCGAGTCTGCGCACCCGTGCGTCGAGCTCCGCCGCTGTCCACGAACTCGGCGGTTACGTGACGTTCTTCAGCGACGAGGAGATTGGGCTCGATTCGCGCGAGAGCGCCGAAGACGTCGGGCGCACCATCGCCGAGATGTACGCCATTGCGGCCCTGCGCGTGCGTAACCACGACGTCTTTGAGCGCATGCGAGCCGCGACGGAGAACCGCCTCTCGCTCATCAACCTCATGAGCAACGCAGCGCATCCCACCCAAGCCGTCGCTGACGTGCTCACCATCGCCGAGGAGTTCGCTGACGGTGACGTGACGAAGCTCGCCGGGCTCGAGGTCGCCTACGTCGGCGACGCAACCAACGTGACCCGCTCGCTCGCCGTGGCACTGCTTCGCCTCGGAGTGAACGTCACCATTGGCGCGCCTGACGAATATCAGTTGGCGGAGGGTCTCGTCGAAGACCCTCGTGCACTGACTGGTCCGGGCATCTTGCGTCAGTGCACGTCCGCGGCAGACGCCGTGAAGAACGCCGACGTCGTCTACACCGACGCGTGGGTGTCGATGGGATTGGAGGATGAGACGCAGCGTCGTCGCTTCGACCTCGCCTCCTATCAAGTGAACGATGTCTTGTTGACGCTCGCAAAGGAGAACGTCATCTTGATGCACTGTCTCCCCGCGCACCGCGGGGATGAGATCACAAACGAGGTACTCGACGGAGCCCAGTCGCGCGTATGGCGACAAGTTTTTCACCGGCGCTCCGCGATGATGGGCGTGCTTCGCTGGATAAAAGGAGAGGTATGACCAAGACTCAACGACAACACCGAATCAGCGAACTGATCGACCACGACGTCATCTCGACGGCGGCCCAGATCGTCGCGCGACTGCGTGAGGAGGGAATCGCCGCGACCCAAGCGACCGTCACTCGAGATCTCCAAGAGCTCGGAACGGTCAAGGTGCGCGACGAACACGGCACGCGGCGAATAGTGCTCGCCGCGTCCCCGAAGCTCGCCCCCGCGCCGCTCGACCATCTTCGACGAATGATGGGCGAATGGGTCGTCTCGGTCGACAGCTCGGCCAACCTGGTGGTGGTGCGCACCCCCCCGGGGTGCGCACACGTGGTCGCCTCGGCGCTGGATCGCAGCGCCCTGAGTGGGGTGCTCGGCTCCGTCGCGGGGGACGACACGATACTGGTGATTGCGGCAGAAGAACACGGCGGCGGCAAGCTCGCTGACGACTTTCGCTCGCTCGCGGGACTTAGTGATTTGATTGAACGGCAAGTGAAGGGATAATGGAATGACAAAGCGCGTCGTGCTCGCCTACAGCGGGGGCCTCGACACGTCCGTCGCAGTGCGGTGGATGATTCAAGAATGGGGCGTGGAGGTCGTCTGCGTCCTCGTTGACGTCGGCCAAGACGTCGAGCAGTCCGAAAGCTTCGACGACATCAAGGCGAGAGCCCTGAAAGCGGGGGCCATCGAGTGCGTCATCGTCGATGCACGCGCCGAGATGGCCGAAGAGTTCTGTGCCAAGGCCATCGCGACCAACGCTCGTTACGAGGGCAAGTATCCGCTCGTGTCGGCGCTCTCGCGACCGGTGATCGTGCGTCATCTGGTCGATCAGGCGAGGAAGTTCAACGCGACGGCCGTCGCCCACGGCTGTACCGGCAAGGGCAACGACCAGGTGCGCTTCGAAGTGGGCACCCACGCGCTGGCGCCCGACTTAGAGGTCCTCGCACCCGCGCGCAACTGGGGCATGACCCGAGCCGACTCTGTCGACTTTGCCGAAAAGTGGGACATCCCGGTTCGTGCGACCAAAGAGAAGATCTACTCAATTGACGAGAACCTATGGGGACGAGCCATCGAGTGCGGCGCCATTGAGGACCCCTGGGCCGAGGCGCCCGACGAGCCCTATACATTGACGCGCATCACCGCGACCGAGCCCGTCGAGCTGACGCTGAGCTTTCGCGAAGGCGTACCGACCGAGATCGATGGCGTTGCCTTTGGTCTCGCCGAGCTCATCGCGACGCTCAACGACCGTGCCGGTTCGACCGGTTTCGGTCGCATCGACATGGTGGAGAACCGCCGAGTCGGCATCAAGAGCCGCGAGGTGTACGAGTGTCCCGGCGCGCTGGCCCTTATTGCGGCCCACATCGAGCTGGAAGACATGGTCTTGGAGCGTGACGTTCGCCACGAGAAGGCTCGCCTCGAGACCCTCTGGGCCGAACTGGTCTATGACGGCATGTGGTTCTCGCCGCTCAAAGAGGCCCTTGACGCCTTCGTGGCGGAGACCCAGCGCCACGTGACGGGCGACGTGCGGCTGCGCTTTGACGCACCGGGCCTCATGCGCGTGCTTGGTCGGCGCAGCCCAAAGGCGCTCTACGACTACGGACTCGCCACCTACGACGCCGCCGATACCTTCCGCCATAGTGACTCCGAAGGCTTCATCTCCATCTACGGACTGGGCGTGAAGACCTGGGCGCAGCGTCAGGGCGCGAAGAACGCTACTCCTCCGTCGTGACGCTCTGGAGCGGGCGATTCACCTCGCCCATGGATGAGACCCTCTGGGACCTCTCGGAAAGCTACTCCTTCGATCACGTGCTCTACGCCCACGACATTGCGGGCAGCGAGGCGCACGTGCGCGGGCTGTTGGAGGCTGGACTGCTCAGCGAGGACGAGGCGACGACATTGCTCGCGACGCTGGAAGAGATTCGAGGTGAGTTCGAGCACGGTTCGTTTCTGCGGGCTGACAGTGACGAAGACATCCACATGGCGATAGAGCGACGCGCGACCGAGCTCGCGGGCGACATCGGGGCGAAGCTGCACACCGCACGAAGCCGCAACGACCAAGTCGCCACGACGCTTCGGCTCTTCACACGCGACGCGCTGGGTGACATCGTCGCCGCCACGCTCGAATTGGTCGAGGCGCTCGTGACACTGGGCGCAGCGTCGCCCGAATCACGGTTGCCCGGCTACACCCATCTGCAGCGCGCGCAGCCCGTGCTCTTGAGCCACCACGTCAACGCCCACGCGTTTTCGCTGCTGCGCGACGTCGATCGAATGCTCGATGCTCGCGCTCGATTGAACGTGTCGCCGCTGGGTGCGGGCGCGATCGCCGGCACCTCGTTGCCGATCGATCCCTCGCTCACCGCGACGCTGCTCGGCTTTGGCTCGGCGTTCGCGAACTCCATGGACGCGGTGAGCGATCGCGACTTTGTCGCCGAAACGCTCTTTGACGTCGCCCTGTTAGGGGTGCACCTCTCGCGTATGGGTGAAGAGCTCGTGCTGTGGACATCGGCAGAGTTCAATTTCGCCAGCTTGGGTGATGCCTTTACGACCGGTTCGTCGATGCTGCCTCAAAAGAAGAACAGTGACGTGGCCGAGCTCGCAAGGGGCAAATCCGGGCGGCTTATCGGGAATCTGACGGCCCTCCTCGTCGTCTTGAAGGGCTTGCCGCTCACCTACAACCGCGATCTCCAAGAGGACAAAGAGCCGCTCTTTGACTCGGTGCGCCAAGTGCTGTTGGTCCTGCGCGCACTCACTGGCGCCTACCGCTCGCTCGAGTTCCGCGACGAGATCGCCGGTGCCGCCGCCGACGATGAGCTCCTAGTCGCGATCGACATCGCCGAAGAGCTCGTGGCGGAGGGCCTGCCCTTTCGTCAGGCGCACGCTCAGGTTGGTCAGCTCGTCGGTGACGCCGTGGCGTCAAATCGTTCGCTCCGCGAGGTTGTGAACGCCACGCCGTTGTTTGCGCACTTCGATTCGCTCTTCGAACAGGGCGCCGCGCTCAACCGGAGGCGTTCACCGGGCGGCTCGGGTCCCTTGTCGAGCGGGCGCCAGGCAGAAGCGCTCTCGGTAGCCATCGCCGAACAGAGGTCTCGCATCTAGCCTCGCGTTGAATCGGCGCGGACCAGGCGCCCCAGCCTTTGAACGTCTCGTCGCCAAGGGATTGTTACAGCGTTCGACAACAGTAGGAGAGTGCTCAAGCTCCTTGCATTCGAAACCTACAGTGACATGACATGGTCGAACGACTTCTAACCCCCTCCAAGATCACGGCGTGGTTGGGCTGCGGGCACTATCTGTCGCTTCGAAACCAGGTCGACTCGGGACTGCTGACCCCTCGCCAGACGCCGCTCAACGCGTTGGCAGAGATACTCATCGACAAGGGCAATCAGCACGAAGCGAGCTGCCTCGAGGACTACGAGGCGCTCGGCAAGACCATCTACGAGGTGCCGGGCCGCAACGCCAACGAGTCGTTCGAAGAGTGGGTGAAGCGCGTGAGCGGTTCGCTGGACAAAGGCTTCGATGTCATCTACCAGATGCCGTTCGTACACGACGGAATGCGCGGCATCGCGGACTTTCTCGTGCTCGTGGACGAGCCGGGGTACGCCGGCTACGAACCGGTGGACGCGAAGCTGACACGCAGCAAAGCAAAGCCCGGGCACGTCCTGCAGCTGTGCTTTTACGCCGAATCCATTGCCGCCTTGACTGGAGTCGCGCCCAAACGCATGCACATCTGGCTCGGGTCCGGGACCACGGAGTCACTGGTCGTCGAGGAGTTCATGCCCTACTGGCGCCGACTCCGCCGCCAACTCGAAACCATGCTCGAGAGCGACGCGACGCGGGTTGAGACGCGACCGAGGCTCTGTGAGAGCTGTGAGTACTGCGAGTTTCAAGGTCACTGTGAAGCCCAGTGGCGCGCGGGCGACGCCCTCGCGTTCGTCGCGAACTCAAGAGACACTGAGCGTCTGGCGCTCGAAGAGTCCGGCGTGACGACCGTTGCTCAGCTCGCACGACGCGTGGAACCGGTGGCGGACTTGCGTGAAGAAAAGCGGCGCCGCCTCATGGCCCAGGCGTCACTCCAAGTCACTTCGCGTAGCGATCGCGATGCGCCGCCAGCCTTTGAGTTCATTGAGGTTACCGAAGATCCCGTCTATGGCCACGGCTTTGAGTTCATGCCTCGACCCGACCAGGGCGACATCTTTTTCGACTTTGAGGGCGATCCGTTCTGGACTCCCGAACACGACCTCATGTTTCTCGCGGGACTGCTGTATCAAGACGACGCGGGGGAGTGGATCTACGACGAACGCTGGGCGCACGACCTCGCCGAGCAGCAGTCGATGATCAAGGGGCTCGTCGGGTTCTTCGCCGAGCGCGCTGAGCGCTACCCGCATCTGCACGTCTATCACTACAACCACACGGAGAAGTCCGCCATCGAACGCCTCATGCGCGAGACCGAGGACGAGAACCTTTTCGCCAGCCTGGTCGAGCGGGGGTTGTTTGTCGATCTTTTCACTGTGGCGAAGAACGCTGTGCGCGTGGGCACCGAGTCCTATGGACTGAAGTACCTCGAGCAGCTCGTTCAGTACGAGCGAAGCGCCGGCATCGAGCAGGGCGCTGGGGCCGTGGTTGAGTACGAGGAGTGGATGCGCGAGGGCGACGAGGAGCTGCTGCGCGACATCGCCCGCTACAACCGCGACGACGTGGAAGCGACCAGGGCCCTCCGAGACTGGCTCGTCGAACAGCGTCCCGAGGGTCTGGCCTGGCGAGAGGCGATCCTGACCCAAGAGGCCTATGAGCTCGACACGGACGAGCTGGTCGAAGGCTTGCATCTCTTTGACGAGCACGGTCCCGAGTATCTGCTCGGGGATCTGCTCAACTACTGGCGCCGAGAGCGTTCTGCCGACGTGACGCCGAAATACGTGGCGCTGAACGGCGACTACTCAGTCCTCTACGACCATCTCGACTACGTCGCGAACCTTGAGGTGGTGCGGATGGAAGAGCCCACGGGCCGCGAACGCACGCCGCGCATGGTGCTTCGCTGGCCCGAGCAGGTGGTCGACCATTCGCTGGCGAAGGACAGTGACGTGCTCTTTGCCGGAATCGGCGCCCCCTACGGCAAGGCGTCCATCACGGCCATCGACTTCGATCGAAGAGAGGTCGCGTTGCGCTGGGGCGTGGTCCAAGAAGAGAGCGGCGGGGTACCGAGTGCGCTGACGCGCGACCGGTATTTTCGTCCCGGAGCAAAAGCGTCGGTATTGAAAGATCTGGCGCGCCAAGTCCTTGCGCCCGAGGTGCACGGGACGCCGAGTCGACTGTCCTTGGCGCTCCTCGCGCGAGAGCGGCCGCGCTTCGTTGACGGAAGCGGTCCGCGTGAGGGTGTCTTCTCCGACGACCTCGACTCGGTGTACCCGTGGGTGAATGATCTCGACGAAAGCTTCGTCGCGTTCCAGGGTCCTCCGGGCACCGGTAAGACCTACAGCGGGTCGCACATCATCCATCACCTCGTCATGTTGGGCAAACGGGTGGGGGTCGTGGCAATGAGCCACACCGCGATCGACAATCTGATGTCGGCGACCTACGACGTCTTTGAGAAGGCGGGCGACCTCGCGGCGCTTCGCACGCTGCGCTGGCAGAACGGCGACGATGATGCGGCGACGCTCGAGTTCGCAAAGTACTCGAAGAAGAGCGCTGATCTCGTGTCCGACGAATTCAATCTGATCGGTGGCACGGCGTGGTTGTGGGCCAAGCAGGAGATGCGCCAGAACCCCGTCGATGTCTTGATCGTGGACGAGGCGGGTCAGCTCGCGCTCGCCGATGCCGTGGCGTCGGCCAACGGCGCGCGCAGCATGTTGCTGCTCGGTGATCCCTTGCAGTTGAGCCAAGTTGCCAAGGCGGAGCATCCCGGGGGATCGGGCGCGAGCATTCTCCAGCACGTGCTGGGTGAGCACCTCACGGTTCCCGACACCCAAGGAGTGTTCCTCGCCGAGACGTGGCGTTTGCATCCTGACGTATGTCGATTCATCTCTCAACAGATCTATGAAGGTCGCCTCACGAGCCAAGAATCATGCAGACAGCAGTCAACGGAGTTCGGCACGGGACTGCGTTGGCTCGAAGCGCACCATCGTCGACGCTCGACTGATTCGCCCGAAGAGGCGGAGGTTGTCGCTGCCCAAATTGCCGAGATGGTCGGCACCAAGTGGGTGGACCAGAACGGCGAAGTGCGCGCGCTGCACGCACGCGATTTCATGGTGGTGGCTCCCTACAACGATCAGGTGAGCTTGCTGCGCACGCGCTTCCAAGAGGAATCGAAGTTGGCGGGCGTGCAGGTCGGCACCGTCGATAAATTTCAAGGACGCGAAGCGCCGGTCGTGTTCTTCACGATGACGACGTCGTCCGCGGAGGACATGCCAAGGGGTCCCGAGTTCCTCTTTTCTCGTAATCGATTGAACGTTGCGGTATCTCGCGCGAGGTGTCTCGCGTACCTCGTGTGCACCGAAGAGCTGCTCAACTCAAGAGCATCGGACCTTGATGACATGCGTCTCATCTCCACACTGAGCGCGTTTGTGGAGTACGCGCAGCCCACGGGGGAGTGAGTTCGCGCACTTCGTGAGCGAATAATCAAGCGTCTTCGTGGCGTGATCAAATTACGTCGTCAAAGTGGTATTTCGGCGACGCAGGAACTGCTAACCTGGTTCTCCTGCCCGAAACGACTGTGGTGATCGACTTGCGTTGAGAATCCAGTCGCTGGTAGGGTAGGCATCCCGCCACACGGGTAACTAGTGGCGGATTCGACGGAGAAATCCTGAGATGGTGTACTTCACACCTCCGACTTCGGTCGTGTGTGTTGTCGCTCCTTGAAAACGGAAGAACGAGAGCCAAAAGCCAGTACGGGCGACATTGGGCTGATCTAACAGACCACGTCGTTCGTCAAAGAAGTATTGCAGTAGGCAAGGTTCGCACCCCGTGTGAACCTTGTTGTCAGGCGAGTATTAGAGTCACTCGTCTGGCTCTCTGATTTCTAGAGAACTTCGGTTCTCGAAAGATCTTGATGGAGAGTTTGATTCTGGCTCAGAATGAACGCTGGCGGCGTGCTTAACACATGCAAGTCGAACGGAATCCAAGGAGCTTGCTCTGGAAGATTTAGTGGCGAACGGGTGAGTATCACGTGAGCAACCTGCCCCGAAGATTGGGATAACACCGGGAAACCGGTGCTAATACCGAATACCCTCCACACATCGCATGATGAGTAGAGGAAATGTTTTTCGCTTCGGGAGGGGCTCGCGGTCCATCAGCTTGTTGGCGGGGTAACGGCCCACCAAGGCATCGACGGATAGCTGGTCTGAGAGGACGATCAGCCACACTGGAACTGAGACACGGTCCAGACTCCTACGGGAGGCAGCAGTGGGGAATCTTGCGCAATGGGCGAAAGCCTGACGCAGCAACGCCGCGTGAGGGACGAAGGCTTTCTGAGTTGTAAACCTCTTTCGACAGGAACGATTGTGACGGTACCTGTAGAAGAAGCACCGGCCAACTATGTGCCAGCAGCCGCGGTGATACATAGGGTGCAAGCGTTATTCGGATTTATTGGGCGTAAAGAGCTCGTAGGCGGTTCAATAAGTGACGTGTTAATCCCCCAGGCTTAACCTGGGGCCGCCACGTCAAACTGTTGTGACTAGAGTTTGGTAGGGGATCACGGAATTCCTGGTGTAGCGGTGGAATGCGCAGATATCAGGAGGAACACCAGTAGCGAAGGCGGTGATCTGGGCCAATACTGACGCTGAGGAGCGAAAGCGTGGGGAGCGAACAGGATTAGATACCCTGGTAGTCCACGCCGTAAACGGTGGGCACTAGGTGTGGGGACTTTTCAACGGTTTCCGCGCCGCAGCTAACGCATTAAGTGCCCCGCCTGGGGAGTACGGTCGCAAGACTAAAACTCAAAGAAATTGACGGGGGCCCGCACAAGCAGCGGAGCATGTGGCTTAATTCGATGCAACGCGAAAAACCTTACCTAGATTTGACATGTTGGGAAAAGCCACAGAGATGTGGTGTCCTTCGGGGCCCATCACAGGTGGTGCATGGCTGTCGTCAGCTCGTGTCGTGAGATGTTGGGTTAAGTCCCGCAACGAGCGCAACCCTTGTTCTATGTTGCCAGCACGTAATGGTGGGGACTCGTAGAAGACTGCCGGGGTCAACTCGGAGGAAGGTGGGGACGACGTCAAGTCATCATGCCCCTTACGTCTAGGGCTGCACACATGCTACAATGGGCGGTACAGAGGGCTGCTAAACCGCGAGGTGGAGCCAATCCCTAAAACCGCTCTCAGTTCAGATTGCAGGCTGCAACTCGCCTGCATGAAGTTGGAGTTGCTAGTAATCCCGGATCAGCACTGCCGGGGTGAATACGTTCCCGGGCCTTGTACACACCGCCCGTCAAACCACGAAAGTTGGCAACACCCGAAGCCGGTGGCCTAACCGCAAGGAAGGAGCCGTCGAAGGTGGGGTCAGTGATTGGGGTTAAGTCGTAACAAGGTAGCCGTACCGGAAGGTGCGGCTGGATCACCTCCTTTCTAAGGAGCACATCTGTCCACTAGGGACAGACAGCTACCGAGTTGAATGCTGGCTAGTTGGCTGTGTGGTTTAGCCACCGCGAAATATCCCTCACTTCGGTGTCGGTGATTCGGTCAGGTGACGGTTACACAGGCTGACTCTCGTCTTCCGTTTTGGAGGAGCGACTGCTCCTTCGAATGATGCCCTTTTGGGCCGCTCATTCCCCGACGTTCCTAACGCGACCTGAGGTCTAAGTCGCGACACGGTAGAGCGTCGGTGCGCTGATCTTTGAGAATTCTAGAACGAGCACGAGCATCTATATATATTAAAAATATCAATTTCTCCAAGCTACAAAGAGTCAACGGTGAATGCCTTGGCGTCTAAAGCCGATGAAGGACGTGGATGACTGCGATAATCCATGGGGAGCTGTCTATCAAGCATTGATCCATGGGTGTCCGAATGGGAAAACCTTGTACCCGTCATGGGGTGCAACTCCCGCCTGAATATATAGGGCGGGTTGAGGGAACCGGGTGAATTGAAACATCTCAGTAACCCGAGGAGAGGAAAACAAAAGTGACTCCCTGAGTAGCGGCGAGCGAAACGGGAAGAGCCTAAACCGAGCTGGTGTTAAAGCACTGGGCGTTGCCAGTTCGGGGTTGTGGGATTTACTGGAAGGAACCAGCAACCTTCACAGAGTTACAAAATTGCGTCGTAGCGGAAGTACCTGGAAAGGTACGCCACAGAGGGTAACGGCCCCGTACGTGAAACGACAAAATCTCTGAGTGAACTCCCGAGTAACGCCGGATCCGGGAAAGCCGGCGTGAATCTGTCAGGACCATCTGATAAGGCTAAGTACTCATAGACGACCGATAGTGAACAAGTACCGTGAGGGAAAGGTGAAAAGTACCCCGGGAGGGGAGTGAAATAGAACCTGAAACCGTTGATTTACAATCAGTTAAAGAGTCGTCACAGCGTTACGACGCTGTGACCTCGATAGCGTGCCTTTTGAAGAATGAGCCAGCGAGTTGTGGTACGTGGCGAGGTTAACCCGAGAGGGGTAGCCGAAGCGAAAGCGAGTCTGAATAGGGCATTCAGTCGCGTGCTGCAGACCCGAAGCCGAGTGAGCTTGCCATGGGCAGGTTGAAGCGGGGGTAAAACCCCGTGGAGGACCGAACCCACCTCAGTTGAAAATGAGGGGGATGACCTGTGGTAAGGGGTGAAAGGCCAATCAAACTCGGTGATAGCTGGTTCTCCCCGAAATGCATTTAGGTGCAGCGTCAGTCGTTCAGCATCGGAGGTAGAGCACTGGATGGGCTAGGGGGCCTACAAGCTTACTGACCCCAACCAAACTCCGAATGCCGATGCTCCAGAGACTGGCAGTGAGACCACGGGGGATGAGCTTCGTTGGTCGAGAGGGAAACAGCCCAGATCTACAGCTAAGGCCCCAAATTCTGGACTAAGTGGAAAACGATGTGAGAACGCTCAGACAGCCAGAAGGTTGGCTTAGAAGCAGCCACCCTTTAAAGAGTGCGTAATAGCTCACTGGTCGAGTGGTCTTGCGCGGATAATGTAACGGGGCTCAAGTCCAGAGCCGAAGCTTAGAATTGCGTCTTTTAGACGTAGTGGTAGGGGAGCGTCGAACTTGCTGTGAAGCGGAGGTGTAAACCTACGTGGAGCGTGTTCGAGTGAGAATGCTGGTATGAGTAGCGAGAGAGGGGTGAGAAACCCCTCCGCCGTAAGCCCAAGGGTTCCTGGGGAAGGCTAATCCCCCCAGGGTCAGTCGGGAGCTAAGGCGAGGCCGAGAGGCGTAGTCGATGCACAACAGGTTGATATTCCTGTACCACCGTGTCCGCGCCCATTCCAATGTGGGGGTACTAAGGGGCTGACCTTCGGGTCGAACCGACCAACCCTGCGGCGGAAAGCGAAGGAGGGACGGAGGAGGATAGGTGAGCCCAGGCGTTGGTTGTCCTGGGGTAAGTGCGTAGGGCGAGGTGTAGGCAAATCCGCACCTCATATGCCTGAGACACGATGCCGAGCCGCTTAGGCGAAGTCACTAATTCCATGCTCCCAAGAAAATCTTCTAGCGAGTTGACACGGTGCCCGTACCCCAAACCGACACAGGTGGGCGGGTAGAGAATACCAAGGCGATCGGGAGAACTGTAGTTAAGGAACTCGGCAAAATACATCCGTAACTTCGGGAGAAGGATGGCCTCACGCACGTGAAGGACCTCGCGTCCGGAGCGTGAAGGGGTCGCAGAGAATTGTGGGTAGCGACTGTTTACCAAAAACACAGGAGCGTGCTAAGTCGTAAGACGACGTATACGCTCTGACGCCTGCCCGGTGCTGGAAGGTTACGGGGATCGGTTAGCTTTCGAGCGAAGCTGAGAACCTAAGCCCCAGTAAACGGCGGCCGTAACTATAACGGTCCTAAGGTAGCGAAATTCCTTGTCGGGTAAGTTCCGACCTGCACGAATGGCGTAACGACTTCCCAACTGTCTCAACTACAGACCCGGCGAAATTGAATTACGAGTAAAGATGCTCGTTAGCTGCATCAGGACGGAAAGACCCCGTGCACCTTTACTACAACTTGATGTTGGGTTTTGGTTCAGTTTGTGTAGGATAGCTGGGAGGCTTTGAAGCGTTGGCGCTAGTCAGCGTGGAGCCAATGTTGAAATACCAGCCTTTCTGCGCCGGAACCCTAACCTCGGTCCGTAATCCGGATCAGGAACAGCGTCAGGCGGGTAGTTTGACTGGGGCGGTCGCCTCCTAAAATGTAACGGAGGCGCCCAAAGGTTCTCTCAGGCTGGTTGGCAATCAGCTGTTGAGTGCAATGACACAAGAGAGCTTGACTGCGAGACTTACAAGTCGAGCAGGTACGAAAGTAGGGCATAGTGATCCGGCGGTTGCTTGTGGAAGCGCCGTCGCTCAACGGATAAAAGGTACGCCGGGGATAACAGGCTCATCTTCCCCAAGAGTCCATATCGACGGGAAGGTTTGGCACCTCGATGTCGGCTCGTCGCATCCTGGGGCTGAAGCCGGTCCCAAGGGTTGGGCTGTTCGCCCATTAAAGCGGTACGCGAGCTGG
>DASZLS010000009.1:0-30684 GCA_035552255.1 Acidimicrobiales bacterium
GGCGTGCTCAACGACATCAAGATGACCGGACACGGTTGTTCGATCTCCCAGTCGTCGTCGTCGCTCATGAGCGCCGCCGTCAAGGGAAAGCCGCTCGATGAGGTGCAGGCGACGATCGCGACCTTCAAGAATCTCATGACGGCCGTGCCCGAGACCGATGAGAAGGACAGCATCGACGAACTACGCACCCTCGGCGAATTGGCCGCGCTCGCGGGCGTTGCCAAATTTCCCGTGCGCATCAAGTGCGCAACGCTTGCCTGGAACACCCTCGCCCAAGGCCTTCAGGAGATCGCTTAGCGTCCGAGCTGCCAGTTGACCGCCGCCGATTAATTAAGGCGTGCAGGGCTTCGGGTCAAAGTTCGGTGCAGACAACGTCGGGTTGGTGGTCGTGGTGGTGGGTGTCGCGGACTTCTTCTTCGGACTCGTCACCAAGGACGCGGCAGGCTGCGTGGTCGTTGTCACCGTCGGCGGTGGCGTCGATACGTTCGACGTGTCGGGCGGTGGATCTGCGGGCGCCTTCATCTGGCTGCCAAAAATGTCGACCAGCATCTGTTGCGCTTCGGGCTGCTCGACGTAGAGCACGTCACCGAGCGCCGTGTTATTCACCGCGGTCGTTGGCATCGTCCAGGTCTGGATGGCGTTCGCATTGATGCTGTGAAAGCGCACCGCGAGACCAATCAGCTCGTTGAGCGAGAAGTTCTGATCGAGCGTGATCCCTTGAGGGAGCTTCGAGAGGAACGAGTTGATGGTGAGCGGGTTGTACAGCTTCTTCGCCTGGTCGACCATGGCCCGCAGGAAGGCATTCTGACGGTCGATGCGACCGAAGTCGCTCGTCCCGTCGTACACCCAACCAGCGTCGTCGAGCTCGTTTCCACCCGCCTGAGTGGCGGCTTCGCTCACCTCAGGAAACTTCGTTGCGTGATCGACGTTGTAGTAAAAATGCCGGCTCCGCGTCAGTGCGAGCGCCTGAAAGCCGGTAACGAGCTGACAGCCCGGGTGGAGGATGCGCAGACCCGAGTCCGGATCCCACGACGGGTAAGGAAAGTCCAGGTACACCCCGCCGAGCGCTTCGGCCGCGTTGATCAGGCCGGCGAAACTCACCACGATCGTCTGGTTGATGGGAATGCCGAAATTGGCGGTGATCGTTTGGGCGAGCAGCGAAGGGCCGTTGCCGAAATTGACGTTAATCCGGTTGAACTGGCCGTAGAGCGACTGGTTGGCGAGCAGCGTCACCATGGTGTCACGTGGAATCGAGACCATCGAGATGGAGCCGGCATCGGGATCGACGTGGATGATCTTCACGACGTCGCTGCGCTGGCCCGACACTAAGTCTGAGCTCGCGCCCGTTTGCGCGTAGGCGAGTCCCGAGAGACCCGCGCGCGAGTCTGAGCCGATCATGAGGATGTTGAACGGCTGGCCCGAGATCGGCTGGACTTCATGAGCAACTTTGATCTTTGGGATCTTGTCGAAGCGCCACTTCGCGTAGGCGTAGCTGCCGCCAACGACGCCGGCAATGACCAGCACGACGACCAGTCCGGCGATCGCGAATATTTTGCCCTTGCGCCGACGGCGGGGGCGACGCACTTTCGCACCGCTCTGTTCGTCGACGGCTTCGCCCAACGCCGCTAACCGGTTTTCGTTAGGAACCGAACGCTTCGAATGTCGCCGCCGACCGCCCGACGTGTCATCACGTCCGTTAGCCATTAGGTGAGTTTATCCCTCGCTGAACAGAGTTATTCCGTCACCGCAGCGCGACGGAATCCCTCGTAGCCTTCTCGTTCCAGCGTTTCGGCGAGTTCTGGCCCGCCCGTCGCAACGATTCGACCGTTGCTCATCACGTGAATGACGTCCGGCGTCAGCTCGACGAGCAGACGGCGAAAGTGCGTAATCGCGAGCACGCCACAGTCCCATTCGGTGGTGGCAGCCTGCAGTCGCTTCGCCACCGCATCGAGCGCGTCGACGTCAAGACCAGAGTCGATCTCGTCAAGGAGCGCAAACTTGGGTTGCAACACGCCCAACTGGACCATCTCGGCGCGCTTGCGCTCGCCTCCCGACAGGTCAACGTTGACGAATCGCTCGAGAAGCTCAGGCCGCAAGTCAACTCGTCGCGCTTCTTCCAAGAGGCGCGCTCGCAAGTTCACAGGATCCGCACCCGCCGCCTCGAGTAGGTCAAAGGGGCGAACGCCAGGGAGCTCGAAGGGCTGCTGCATAGCGAGCATCAGGCCCACTCGAGCGCGCTCAGTGGGAGAAAGACCGAGGAGCTCGACGCCGTCGATCGTGGCCGAGCCGTCCAGCACGCGATAACCCGGGTGTCCGGTCAACGCGTGCGCCAGGGTTGATTTCCCTGATCCGTTCGGTCCCATGATGGCGTGCACTTCGCCGGAGTGCATCGTGAGGTTGAAACCTTTTACGACTTCCTTGCCCGCGATTTCGACGCGCAGTCCTTCAATCTTCAGCGTTGAGGTCACGGTACCTCCACCTCGAGTCGGCCCGCGCGCTCCAGCACTTCATAGTGGCCAACGGGACGCGTCGCAGGCAAGGTCAAAGCCGCGCCGTCGCTCAATCGGAACATGGCGCCGTGGCGAGCACACTCGATTTCGGCGTTGTCGGTGTCGACCTCACCGTCAGAGAGACTGAACTCTTCGTGGCTACAGCGATCGTCGAGGACGTACACCGTGTCGTCGATGCGCACCGCCATGAGAATACGCCCGCCGACCTTGAGCTGACGCGGTACGCCCTGCTCGAAGTCGTCTAAGGCTCCAATGTCGATCGACGTCATGCGAGCACGACCTCCGCGACGCTCGACAACACCGCCGCTACGTCGCGTTCGACGAGTTCAGCGAGCTGTGCGGGCAGAGCCGAGAGCATCTCGTAGAAGAATCCTTGGATGAGCAGGCGCTGGGCGTCTTCGGGCGTGACGCCACGCGACTCGAGATACCAGCGCTGCAGATCGTCGAGGGGGCCCACGCTCGAGGCGTGCGCACACATGACATCGTTCTCGCGAATGTCGAGATTCGGCACGCTGTCGGCGTGCGCGTTCGGAGAGAGCAGCAAGTTGTGATTCGTCTGACGAGCGTCGGTGCGCTTGGCGCCCTTTTCGATCTCGATGAGTCCCGTGTACACCGAGCGTGACGAGTCGGCCACGGCGCCCTTGGAGAGCAGGGTTGACGTGGTGCGAGGCGCCACGTGAAACTGGCGAGTGCGAAAGTCGTGCACTTGGTTTCCCGAACCGAGGAAGGTCGTGCGCAGTTCGTTGGACGCACCCGAACCGAGGAGCTCCGCGTCGTTGCGCGAACGGTCGTAGTGCGCGCCAAAGCCGACGACGGCTTGATGGAGACGGGCGTCTCGCGCGAGATAACCGGTCGTACGAGCGACGTGCCACGCGCTCGCGTCAAGACGCTGGTACGTAATCAGCTGCAGGGCGCCATTGTCCTCGATGCGATATTCGCTCACGGGAACGACCAGCGCGTTCTCGCCGCCCTCGAAGTACTCGACGATCGTGACGCTGGCACCACGTCCGACGTGGATCTGGGTGCGAGAGAACGATGCGCTGGTGGATGACTGATTGAGCACGACGATCGGCTCTGCGACGTTGACGCCCGCCGTCACCCGGATGACCGTGGTCGAAGGGGCCAGGGCGGCGTTGAGCAGGGCAAACGTGTCGCCCTCGTACCGGCGAACAAGCGAGTCGCCCGTGAGGGACGTCGCGGACTCTTCAAAGTCGACGCTCACCCCGTCAATCACATCCGTGGGAGGGACTCCGAACCCGTCGGTCACTCGAACGACGAGCCCGGCGCGCTCAATGAGCTGTGCCGCGAAGGGAGAATCCCCCACGCGCTGGGGCTCATTTGCAACGGCGAAACGCTCGAGATCGAGGTCACCGAGGGGTGCGTATCGCCACACTTCGTCGCTCGTGGTCGGGAGACCCTGAGCTTCAAAGAGCGACCAGGCGAGGCGGCGATCGCTCGCGTCGGGGCGAGAGTCAATGAACGAGGAGGCTGAATCAGCGAAGGAACTCATAAGAAACGAACTCAGGCAGTGTACCGGGCCTCGGAGACTCTCCCGCGCGAGGGGACCTAGGCTCCAAGGCGTTCGAAAGGATCACGTGGAGTTCTCCTCAGACGTCATCAGTCTTGAAGTCACCGATCACGTCGCGACGCTCTGGCTCGATCGCCCCGACGCGCGCAACGCACTCGGCGGCGCTTTCTGGCGTGACCTGCCGCGCGCGTGCGAAGCCGTCGCCAGCGAAGAGGACATTCGCGTCCTCATCCTCGCCGCTACTGGTCCGCACTTCAGCGTCGGACTCGACCTCAAGGAGTTTGGCGGGAGCCTCGTTCGTGGCGAGAGCGCGAGTTCAAAAGCGGCGTCGAACGCGAAGACCTACGTAAGCATCAAGGCCCTTCAGGCGTCGGTGAGCGCCCTCGCGGAACTTTCTATACCGGTCATCGCGGCCGTGCACGGTTACTGCATTGGCGGGGCCATCGACCTCATCTGCGCGTGTGACATCCGTCTCGCATCGTCTGACGCGATCTTCTCGGTGCGTGAGACGAAGATCGCGATCGTGGCTGACCTCGGGACCCTCCAGCGTCTGCCGCGCATCGTGGGGGCAGGACACGTCGCGGAGCTCGCCTATACGGGCAAGGACATCGACGCCCATCATGCCGAGCGGATTGGCCTCGTCAACACGACCCACGAGGGAAGCGCGAGCGAGGTCCTGGCGGCCGCCCAGGCGCTCGCGCGCGAGATCGCGGCCAACTCCCCCCTTGCCGTGAAGGGCACGAAAGCCGTGCTGGCGGCGAACGAGGGGCGCAGCGTTGATGAGGGGCTCGACTTTGTCGCGAGGTGGAACACGATGTACCTTGCGAGCAACGACCTGTCTGAGGCGATGAGCGCATTCGTCGAGCGTCGCGCGCCGACGTTTCGCGGCGACTAGCCCCGGTACTTCTTCTTCTTCTTTTTCGTCTTCGAATCTTTGGCGAGCTGACGCTTGCGCTCTTCGAACATCGCGGGTGCGATGGCGTTGATGATCTCCTCGGCCGAATCGAGCAGCTCGCGTCGTTCTTCGACAGGAATGTCGTTGCTCGGCGCCTGTTCGACCGGACGATCGACCAGGGTGCCGTGATGCCAGCCCACGTCGACGAAACGACGCTCGTAGGTGAGGCAATTCTCCGGGCACGACCATGGCTGGTCCGGTGCGTTGCCGAGCACGCAGAACCGAGCCACCTCGCCGGACGTATACGTCCGGCTCTGGAAGTGCTTACATTCTTCGCGCATACCCATCGCTCCATTGTTTCACGTCGGCCCGGGTCCTAGGCTTTCGCCCCGTGACCGCAACGCTTCGACTCGAGGATCGACCACTTTCGCGGCTCGACCGTCGCGCGGCAGCGGATGTGGCGACTCGCGCATTCCTCGACGATGGGTATTTCGCATACCTGTTGCCCGGCGCACGATTTCGAGCGCGCGCGCTTCCCATCCTCTTTGACGGACAGATCGGTCATCTCGGCCGCTACGGACGCATCGTCGTCGCGCGCGACGCTGACCGGATCGTGGGTGTGGCCGTCTGGCTCACCACGGGCGGATTCCCGCTCTCGCTCGGCGTCCAGATCGCCCAGATACCGAGCTCGCTCCGCGCGCTCTACCCCCACCCGCACTCACTGAAGGTCGGCGGTGCGTACTTGCGAGAGCTCTTAAACGTCCATCCCAAAGAACCACACTGGTATCTCATGTTGCTCGCCGTTGATCCCGCGATGCAACGCGGCGGCGTCGGCACGATGCTGATGGACGACGGGATCGCTCGCATTGACGCAGAGCACGTCGGCACGTACCTAGAGACGCAAAAAGTGGACAACTTGGCCTACTACCGACGATTTGGGTTTGAGCTCCAAGCGACGCTGCATCCGATGCCGGATGGGCCGCCCTACTTCACGATGTGGCGTCCGGCCCGTTAGCCGATCGAGCCTTCCATCTGCAGCTCGATGAGGCGCGACCACTCGACCGCGTACTCCATCGGTAGCGTGCGCGTCACGGGCTCAATGAAGCCGTTCACGATCATGCCCATGGCCTGGCTTTCGGTGAGGCCGCGACTCATCAGATAGAAGAGCTGGTCGTCACCGATCTTGGACACCGTCGCTTCGTGGCCAATCGAGGCGTCCTGCTCGCCGACTTCCATGTAAGGACGGGTTTCGGAGGTCGAGAATTCGTCGAGGATCAAGGCGTCGCATCGAACGAAGCTCTTTGCGCCGGTTGCACCCTCTTCGACCTTGACCAGTCCGCGATAGGCGGTCAGTCCGCCGTCCTTCGAGATCGACTTCGAGATGATCGTTGACGTCGTCTCGGGCGCGCAGTGCACCATCTTGGCGCCCGCGTCTTGCACCTGCCCGGGACCGGCGTAGGCGACGGAGAGCACCTCCCCCGAGGCCTTCGGACCCATGAGATAGACGGACGGGTACTTCATCGTCAGGCGAGAGCCAATGTTGCCGTCGATCCACTCGACGTGGGCTTCGGCTTCGGCGCGCGCACGCTTGGTCACGAGGTTGTAGACGTTGTTCGACCAATTTTGGATGGTCGTGTACGTGATGCGAGCACCCTGCAGCGCGACGAGCTCGACGACGGCCGAGTGCAGCGAGTCGGTCGAATAGACCGGGGCCGAGCAGCCCTCGACGTAGTGCACCTGGGAACCCTCGTCAGCGATGATGAGCGTGCGCTCGAACTGACCCATGTTCTCGGTGTTGATCCGGAAGTAGGCCTGAAGGGGCTGGTCAACCTTGACGCCCGGTGGCACGTAGATGAATGATCCGCCGCTCCACACTGCGGAGTTGAGGGCAGCGAACTTGTTGTCGTTTGGCGGGATGATCGTGCCAAAGTACTTGCGCACAAGGTCCGGGTACTCGCGAACCGCGGTATCCATGTCGCAGAAGAGCACGCCGAGACGCTCGAGGTCCTCACGGTTGCGGTGAAAGACGACCTCGGACTCGTACTGGGCGGTGACACCTGCCAGGTACTTGCGCTCCGCCTCAGGAATGCCGAGGCGCTCGTAGGTGTTCTTGATCTCATCAGGCAGGTCGTCCCAGCTGTTCACCTGGTGGTCGGTCGGCTTGATGTAGTAGTAGATGTCGTTGAAGTCGAGGTCAGGCATGCGCGTGGCAAACCAGGGCAGCATCGGCTTCTTCTCGAACCGCTTCAATGCGTCGAGGCGGAACTTCAGCATCCAGGGCTCTTCGCCCTTCATGGAGGACATCTCTCGGACTATCGCTTCGTTCAAGCCCTTCTTTGGCTTAAAGACCGGTAGTTGGTCGTCCGACCAGCCCAACTGGTAACGGCTGAAGTCCAGGTTGTCAATCGCCATCGTGCTCCTTTGGGATATTCCCTATCTATATAGTACTTACTGCTAGATCCCGCTTGACCCTTATATGACTGCCAAGGTAGGAAGATGTCCAAGCCCCCTCACGCCGAACAGCGCCCCTTTTCCATCACTCGACACGGCGACACCCGTGTCGACCCCTATTACTGGCTTATGGATCGCGCCGACGAAGAAGTCCTGGCTCACCTCCGCGCGGAGAATGATTTCCTCGCCAGCGAACTCGCACCACTGAAGGCCCTCGAGGAAGAACTCTTCACAGAGATTAAAGGTCGGGTGGAAGAGACGGACATCTCGGTGCCGGTGCGCAAGGGCAACTGGTGGTATTTCGAGCGCACACGCGAGGGATTGAACTACCCGATCAGCTCGCGCGTACCAACCGAGAACGACGATCTCACTCCTCCTGAGATCGACCCGATGACGACGCTTCCGGGCGAACAGGTGATCTTGGACGAAAACGTCGAAGCCGGTGATCACGATTTCCTCTCCGTCGGCGTCCTCGCCCTCAGTCCCGACGAGTCCTGGGTTGCCGTGGGCACCGACTTTGATGGCGACGAGCGCCACCACGTTACGGTGCGGCCCCTCGGCGCTCAGGCACCCGTCGATGACGAGCTCGACGACGTGTACTACGGCTTCGCGTGGGCGACCGACAGCCGGCACTTCTTCTATACGCGCGTCGACGAGGCCATGCGCCCGTGGCAGCTGTGGCGTCACGAACTTGGCACGACCGCGTCGAGTGACGTGCTGGTCTTCGAAGAGCTCGATCCGCAGTACAACGTGTCAGTAGGTCGCAGTCGTGACGACCAGATAATCGTCGTGATGATGAACTCCTCGATGACGAGCGAGGTGCGCTACGTGAGGGCCGACGATCCGACCGGCGAGCTCCGCATCCTCGAAGAGCGTCGCCAGGGCATTGAATACGGCGTGGAGCACTACACCGACGCCGCCGGTCGTGGCTGGTGGCTCAAGGTCACGAATGAAGACGCGACGGACTTTCGCCTGCTCGCTCGACGCGTCGAGGATGATGAGTGGCGAGAGATCATCTCCGAGCGCGCGGGCAGTCGCTTGGACGGCATCGATGCCTTCGCGACCTTTCTCGCCATCAGCGTGCGCGAGAACGGGTGCGCCGCACTCCGCCTCGTCTCCCTCCTCGAGGGCGACGAGCCATTCGGTACGGACCTCATCGAGCGGTCGAGCCTCGTCGAAGGTGGCGCGTTCCCGAACACCGTCGCCATCTCGGCCAACCCAAACTTCGAGACGAGTCAGGTCCGCGTCATGATCACTTCGCTCACGACCCCGCGACTGGTCGCCGACGTGGTGGTTGACACCGGTGAAATCATCGTGCGCAAACAGCAACAAGTCCTCGGAGGGTACGACGAGGGTCAGTACGTGACGGGTCGACTCTGGGTCGAGGCGAGTGACCAAGTGCAGATACCCATCTCGGTGGTCGCGCGGCGCGATCTCGTCACCGTGGGCGAAGACGGCAGTCTCGAGGCGAAAACGCCCGCTCCGCTTCTCCTCTACGGGTACGGCAGCTACGAGATCTCCATCGATCCGACCTTCTCGTCACTTCGATTGTCGCTCCTCGATCGCGGCATCATCTTTGCCATCGCGCACATTCGCGGAGGCGGAGAGATGGGGCGATCCTGGTACGAGATGGGACGGCTCGCTCAAAAGCCGACCACGTTTAGCGACTTCGTCACCGTCGCGCGCTACCTCGTGGACGAGGGCTGGACGACCTCCGACCAGCTCGCCGCGCGTGGTGGTTCGGCGGGCGGGCTGTTGATGGGTGCCGTTATGAATCTCGCTCCAGATCTGTTTCACGCGGTCGTTGCAGAAGTTCCCTTCGTTGACGTCGTGACGACGATGCTCGACGAGTCGCTCCCCCTCACCGCCGGTGAGTGGGAGGAGTGGGGAAACCCCGACGCGAGCGCGACCAGCTATCGCACGATGAAGAGCTACTCGCCCTACGACAATGTGCGCGAGAGTGAAGACGGGGCGCCCGTTACGTATCCCCACTTGTACGCCTCGGGCGGACTCAACGACTCACGAGTGGGTTTCTGGGAGCCGGCCAAATGGGTGCTTCGCCTCCGCGACGCCAACCCGGAGAATCGCGCGGTGCTGAAGACCGAGATGGGTGCGGGCCACGGGGGACCTTCCGGTCGCTACGACGCGTGGCGCGATGAAGCCCAGGTGCTCGCGTGGGTCCTCAGCGAGATCACGCCGGATTCGTTGAGCCCGACGCCGGAGCGTTAAAGACCAACACCAGCGTCGCGGGCAACGGCGTTGGAAAGATGATGGGATGACCATCAACGCTCACGGCTGCACTAGAGGGTGAGCCCAGGGTGATTTTGGAGTTCCCCGTCATCACGAGTGACTTGTCTTGACCTTGGTCCACCGCGCCCTGCCACTCAAGTGTGTTGGTGGGTCCCATGTCGTATTCCGTCCACGACTCCCCGCGCGCGCCCGTCACCGTGACTCGATAGCGAACGGCGGGTATTGAGTAGATCGCGTTCTCCCCACTCGTCGTGGTCGGTCGGAATGCCACCGGAAGTGTGGTCGTGGTTTTTGGGACCGTCGTGGTCGTAGTCGTTGACGTTCCCGATGCGCCGTTCGAAGGTGTGTGCGACTTGTGGAAGTAAAACGTCGTCACGATGGCGATCACGATGGCAACGAGTATCACCACGCCCACGGCACGCAGGACAATGGATGAAGTCGAACGGTGCGCGGACCTCGAGAGGAACCAGTCGTCGTTGTGTCGTAGATGCACGGGGAGCGCGTCATCATTGTGGGTCGCCGCGTCGCTGAAGACGTACTGGCGTCCCGGATCGAGACGTGGACGCTGCACGGGATGGCGTTCGAGCGGTTCGCCCGATTCGTTGACGAGACGAAACCCCTTTGACGGCTCGTAGGGCGACGGAGGTGGCGCGACCAGTCGACGATCGGCGTCCGATTCCATCGATTCAAGACTCTGGTCTCGACGGACCTTGCGCATACGAAATACCACCCCTGCAAGAACGAGCACGACGACCACGCCGCCGACGACCTCGAGGGCGACGGTCACACGCTGCTCACCGTAACGTCGATTGAACCGCGTACCCAGGTCACGTTGTTGAGCGTAGTGAACGCCTCGTCAGTCGGCTAGTAGCCGGTATTGGCCCCGGTAGTACACGAGCGGCTCACCCGGCTCGGTTGCGGCAAAGTCGAGCTCGGCGACGATGATGTCGTGGTCGCCGTGCGTCGCGACCTCGCGAATGGTGCCTTCGAGATAGGCCAGGCAGCCGTCGACGAACGGCGAGCCGTTGGGCGCCTTCTGCCACGCAACGTCGGTGAACTTGTCGATTCCGCTGCGCGCGAACGCCCGAGCGATGGGCTCCTGATCGTGGCGAAGGATATTTATCCCGACCACGCCCACTTCGCGAACGCGTTGCCAAGACGGGGACGCCGACGTCGCGGCGAAGAATACGAGCGCCGAGTCAATTGACAGCGAGCCGAATGTCTGGCACGTGAACCCGACGGGCCCCTCAGGCGTAAGCGCGGTCACCACGACGATGCCCGTCACATAGTGGCCCATTACCTCTTTGCGGTGCGCACTGTCGAAGGCCATCACGTGCTCACCCTACCGGTCAGGTTCGACTCGTCCGTTGTCTCACCGCGCGAGGCGATCGCCGTTCTAGCCAGCCGCCAGTGAATAATGATCGCCTTCGCGTGAAACGAGCCCGTCGCGCACGAGACTTTCGAGCACCTCGCGCCGTCGACTCGATTCAACATCGCTCACGATTCGAGCGAGCTGGCGCACCGTCCTCGGACTCTCCGTGAGCGCGCGAAGCACGCGACCGCGCAGTTGACGATTCGATCCGACGAACGCCGTCTGTGCGCGCGAGACGGCCGCGCTCTGTGGTGCGGGATCCTCCCCTCCGTGACGACGCCACGCGCAGTGGGTTTTCAACGGACAGGATTCGCAACGCGGCGCCGCGCGACAGAACTGGGCGCCGAGGTCGAGCATTGCTTGATTGAATCCAGCGGAATTACGTGCCGGCAAGAGCGACGCGGCGAGCGTTTGAGCTTCACCGCGACGCAGGGTGCGATTCTCGAGCGCTCGAGCGAGCACCCGGCCAACATTCGTGTCAAGCACGGCGACCGATCGACCGAAGGCAAACGACGCCACCGCGTGAGCCGTGTACTCCCCGACACCCGGCAGCTGCAGAAGCAGTGCAACGTCGCTGGGCACCTCGCCACCGAAGTCGTCGCGGATGACTCGCGCCGCGCCGTGGAGCGCCTTCGCGCGCCGCGGATATCCCAATCCCGACCAGGCGGTGAGCACCGCGGAGAGTGGCGCGTCTGCGCAATGAGTGGGCGTGGGGAACAACTTGAGGAAACGTTGCCACGGCTCGACGACCCGTGAAGTTTGGGTCTGTTGCAACATAACTTCACTGACGAGGACGGCCCACGGACGCGGGTCGTTGATCCAGGGCAGATCGCGACGGATCGCGGGCGCGGCGTGGCGGAGCGCGCGGCGAAACACCGCGTAGTCGCTACTGCCAGGCGTCGTCGTCGTAGGGGCGCTGGCGCGCGGGCGCGAACTCACGCTTCCAGACCATGACCTTTCGACGGAAATAGCACACCTCGACTCCCTCTTGGTTGAAGCCCTTCGTCTCGACCGTCACTATCCCCCGATCGGGCTTGGACGACGACGGTGTTGTCTCGAGCACGCGGGTCTCGGCGTAGATCGTGTCGCCGTGAAAGGTCGGGTTGCGATGAAGGAGCGACTCAATCTCCAGGTTCGCAATGGCCGATCCCGAGACGTCGGGCACGCTCATGCCGAGCACCAGTGAGTACACGAGGTTACCGACGACAACGTTCTTGCCCTGCACGGATTCGTGCTCGGCAAACCAGGCGTTGGTGTGCAACGGATGGTGATTCATGGTGATCATGCAGAACAGGTGGTCGTCGGCTTCGGTGATCGTCTTACCGGGCCAGTGTCGAAAGATATCGCCTACGTTGAAGTCCTCGAAGTACCGACCGAACGGCCGCTCGTAGGTCGTCACGAGTAGCTCGCTACTCTTCTACTTCAGCGGGCTGTCGCGCAGGACGCGTGGTGAAGGCCACGGTGCCTCCGGGCAACGTCTCGCCGTCGATCACCATGCGCCAGGTGTAGCGCGAGCCCGTCGTCAAAGGTATGGGTCCAAAATTGACGGCAATTGGCACATCGACGGGCGTTCCGTCCGGCGTGTCGGGCGGCGCCGAAGCGGAGAAATCCCCGCGCACTTCGATGATCTGGGAACCTTCAGGCGTATCGAAACGGACGGGCTGACCGTCCGCATCTTCCAAGAACAGCTCCCAATGGTGGGCCGTGTTGAACTCGTGCGAATCGACGCCCACCTTGATGGCCACCGCGCTCGGAGTGGGGTCGGGCCCAATGACCGACCAGCCGCCGCCAAGAATGAAAAGTTTGCCGTCGGCCACTTGGGCGGAGTCGGCGAGAAGCATGGAGATATTCACGCCGCCCAGCCTAGGCCGGGGCGACGACCGAAGAAATGTAGGTTCTCTCTATGCCCACGCCCGCATTCGATCCCGATCAGGCCGCTGCACTCATCGAACGAGGTCGCGACGTCATCACAACCGCTCTCCTCGCCCTCGACGAGCGCGGCGGCATCGATGCAAATGAGGCACTCGCCTACGACCTCGCGCACTCGGCGAGCGCGCTCGAGGGTGCAAGGTCGTGTCTCTCGTACGCAGCTCGTGGCGACGACGAAGCGCAACTCGTTGCGGCATTTCTCGCGCTGGCGCTCGCTGACCTCGCGGGCAGAGTGGTCGGCCGCGAATCCGTGTGGGGACTTCCCGACGACTGGTTCTCTCCTTTTCGCAGTTTCGTCGCGACCTACCGGGATTCGTCGTTTCTTTCGACCCTCGCCGAATCTCCCGGGCTGCGTCATCTCGGCGATGACTTCGAGATGGTCGCCTCGACGTTCCATCGTTTCGCCGAAGAGCAGGTTCGTCCCCACGCCGAAGAGATCCATCGCACCAACGGGGACATTCCCGAGTCGATCATTGCGGGACTCGGCGAGCTCGGCGGATTCGGACTCTCAATTCCCGAGGAGTTCGGAGGCTTCGCCTCCGGCGGCGAGTCCGAGTATGTGGGTATGGTCGTCGCGACTGAGGAGCTCTCTTGGGGCTCGCTCGGCATCGGCGGATCGCTCATTACGCGACCCGAGATCATGACCCGCGCGCTCTTAAAGGGCGGCACCGAGGAACAACGTTCGGTGTGGCTACCGAGGCTCGCGAGCGCGGAGACGCTGTGTGCCATTGCCGTCACCGAACCCGACTATGGCTCTGACGTCGCGGGCGTGACGACGAGCGCGACCAAGACGGAGTGCGGTTGGCTCATCAACGGGGCGAAGACCTGGTGCACGTTCGCGGCGCGCGCCGAGGTCCTGGTCCTGCTCGCTCGCACCGATCCCGACCGATCGCTCGCCCATCGAGGTCTCAGCATCTTTCTCGTCGAAAAACCGCGCGGCGAAAGCGCGGGCTTTCTCTTTCGTCAAGACGCCAAGGGCGACGGACGACGCGATCCCGACGGGCGACTAGAGGGACGACCCATCGACACCATTGGCTATCGCGGCATGCACTCCTTCGAGCTGAGCTTTGACAACTGGTTTGTCACCGACGCCAGTCTCGTGGGCGGCGACGCCGGCCTCGGCAAAGGCTTCTACTTCCAGATGGCGGGCTTCGAGAACGGACGCGTACAGACGGCGGCTCGCGCGGTCGGCGTGATGCAGGCGGCGTACGATGCGGCGCTCGACTACGCGCGCACTCGCGTCGTCTTTGGTGAAGCGATCATCAACTACGAGCTCACCCGCGTGAAGCTCGCGACGATGGCGGCGATCATTCAGTGCGCGCGACAGTTCTCGCTGGAGGTGGCGCGACTCATGGGTCGAGGCGAAGGTTCGCTGGAGGCGTCCATGGCGAAGGCGTACGTCTGTCGCGCCGCCGAGTGGGTGACGCGAGAAGCCATGCAGATCCACGGCGGGATGGGGTACGCGGAAGAATATGCGGTGAGCCGCTATTTTGTCGATGCGAGAGTGCTGTCGATCTTCGAAGGCGCCGACGAAACACTGTGCCTAAAGGTGATCGCGCGTCGTTTGCTTGAGGACGCGCGGGCTTAATCGGTCGAGGACCGCTTCATTCCCGCGCGCGCGCCGCGAGAAACGAACGAATTCGCGATCTTCGCCGATGCTTCGTCAATCATCTCGTCACCGAACATCACGGCGCCCGTGAGATTCTCTTCGGTGGCAACTCGATAGGCGTCGAGAATGTCGTAGGACTTGTCGAAAAGCTCTTGGCTTGGCGAATAGACCTCGTTCAACACCAGCGCCTGATCCGGAGTGAGCGCCCACTTGCCGTCGAACCCGTAGGAGGCCGTAATCGACGCCGCGAATCGCAAAGCCTCGAGGTCGCGCACTTTCAAGAAGGGTCCATCGATCACGTACAGACCGTTTGCCCGGCCGGCCATCAGGATCTTCGAGAACACGTAACTGAATGGGTTCGACGGCGCCTCGTGAATCGTCTCATCGATGGTAGTAACGGGCATACCGATGGAAGCGGCGAAGTCGGCTGGTCCGAAGACGATCGACTCGAGCCTCGATGAGGCCGCGCAGATTTCCTCCACATTGATCAGGCCTTCTGCCGTCTCAATCTGTGCCTCGATGCCGATGTGACCAGCGGGCAGCCCCGCGTTTGCTTCCACTTGGCTCAGCAAGAGATCGAGCGCGACGACGTCCGACGCGCGACGAACTTTGGGCAGCATGACCTCGTCGAGTCGCTCCCCCGCGTTGCCAACGACCTCGATGACGTCGCCGTAGGTCCACTTGGTGTCCCATGCGTTGACGCGCACGCACAACACTCGATCATCCCATTTCAGGTCGCGAATCGCGCGGACGACTTTTTCGCGCGCTGCCACTTTTTCTTTCGGAGCCACCGAGTCTTCAAGGTCAAGGAATGAAAAGTCAGCGGTCGTTGTCGGCGCCTTGGCGAGAAAACGATCAGATGAGCCCGGCGTTGAAAGGCAGGAGCGACGTGGGAGGGTTCTTGAGCGCTTCGACATGGCGAAAGCCTACGCGTGACGCACATTTCGCTACGAATGGCCTTGGCGCTCACCGCACGCGCGGGCCGTTTATGAGCGGGATGATCAGGAACATCGATGCCTGGTTCATTAAATCTTTGGCGGCACCTCAAGCGAACGAACTAGCCTGGACCGGTGTCTGACGTCGAGCACAGCGTGCTGTCGCCGCATCGGCCCGCAAGGGAATGCTCATCGCTTCGTCGATTCCTTTCACTCTTCGCCGTCGTGGTCGTCTGCGGCAGCACATTGACGCTCACCACCCATTCGGCCGGAGCATCGAACCTCTCCAACGCGCGGACGAAAGCGAACGTTCTCCTGAAGCAAATCAATCGGATGAACGGTGAGGTTTCGCTGCTTGGTCAGAAGTACGACAACACCCTGATCCAGCTGCACAAGTTCAACAACGAGATCGCCGACACGAAGAACATCGTGAAGAACATCGAAACGAATGAGATCAAGGGCAACAGGCAACTGCGCGCCGACGTGGTCTTCGCGTACGTCACGAACGGCGCGAACGTCGGCAACAATCCCCTCTTCACGAAGGACGCCTCGAAGCTCGGTGCTACCAACGTCTACTCTCAACTCGCCGAAGGCAACATCAATGAGACCATCGCGAATCTCAAGAGCGATCGCATTCAGCTGACCCGAGAGAAGGGCGTCCTCAAAGGCGAAGACGCGCACGCACGCAACGTCGCGCGCGCAGCGGCGAAGTCGCTCAATAAGGGCAACGTCATTCAAGCGGAACTCAAGCACAGTCTCGCCCAGGTAAAAGGTCAGATCGCGACGTACGTCGACCAGGCCGAGGCGGCCGCCGCCGCCGCCTCATCGAGCACGCTCAACAGCGCCACGCCCGTTGCTGGATTCCCCGCTCCGCCGCCCGACTCGGTCGCCAACATTGCCATCCGTACCGCCGAGTCATATCTCAATGTCCCTTACGTGTGGGGTGGCGCGAGTAGATCCGGTGTCGACTGCTCCGGGCTCATCATGCTCGCCTACGAAGCGGCCGGCATCGACTTCCCCCATTACTCGGGTGCGCAGTACGAAGACACCGAGCGGGTGCCGCTGTGGAATATCGAGCCGGGAGACCTCTTGTTCTATGGTCCCGGAGGCGACGAGCACGTCGCCATGTACGTGGGAAGCGGTGAGATGATCGAGGCGCCCGAGACGGGCGAGACGGTGCACATCACACCAATCCGGTTGTACGGCGGCTTCGTTGGGCTCGGGCGGCCCCGGGCCTAGGTGAAAGGCTTTCCCACCTCGTTTCACGTCGGGCCATTGGTTTTTCATACCTACGGTTTCGGACTCGCGATTGCGGCATACGTTGCCTATCTCTATGCGCGGCACCGACTCGCCAAGAAGGGCATCGACCTCCAACCGTTCGGGTGGTTCACGTTCTGGATCCTGATCGCAGCGTTGATCGGTGCCCGCGGTGCCAACATCGCAACTAACTGGAGCTATTACGCAGGACACCCCTCGCGGTGGATCGCCGTCTGGCAAGGTGGCCTCGCCAGTTTCGGGGGCATTGGCGTCGCGCTGGTGGTGGGACTGATCCTTCAACGGCGATGGTGGCCCCAGACGTCGTTAACCTCGTTCTCTGACGCGCTCGTTCCAGCCCTCATCGCGGGTTGGGCCATTGGTCGATTTCTCGGTCCCCAGTTCATGGTGGATGGCGGCGGGCATCTCACCCACCAGTGGTTCGGCATCAGCTATCACGGCCAGGCGGGCAAGCGAGTGCCGGTCCCAATTATCCAAGGTCTGGAGGACGGCTCTCTCTGGCTCATACTCGTCGGGCTCGAGAAGACGCGCCTCAAGAACGTAACGGGCGCTATCTGCTCGATCGGCATGATCGTTTGGGGCATCGTGCGCGCGACCGACGAGCATTTTCTGCTCGGCCAGGAGTCGCGCAGTGGCTCGGTCGGCGTACAGATCGCAGGTCTCGTACTCGCCGCGGCGGGCGTCGCCACACTCATCGTGCACTGGCCCCGTCGAGGTACGAGTGCCTCGTCACCTGACGTCGAGGCTGCACCGAATCAGGCGGCCCCGTCGGGTTGACGAGCTAGAAGAGCGTGTTCCATTCGGCCGTGGACAGTGCCGTAAGCCGGTGCATCGCTTCGGGTCGCTCGCTCGCGACGACGACACGAACGTCATCGATATAGGAGATGTGGTCAAGACCGACGCGGCGCCACGGACCAAAAAGTGAGCGAGTCGGAGACGGATTCGAATAGATAGCCCGAACGAGTAGCGCGTCGTTCGACGCCGCGACCACGAGCGCGGGGCGCTCCTTCGAGGTGATTTCAGGCTGCTCGGGATCGTGAGCATCGAAGGGAACGTCGACGACAAGGACCGTTCCCGCCAACGGATGTTCAGTATCAAAACGCGCGGCCTCTAGTGGAGTGAGCAGCGCGTGGCGTCGAGCTTCCGGCACCTTTGGAGCGATCGACATCGCCGTGCTCATGTCGGTGCGCGGTGGCGCCACGTTCTTCGGTCGAGTTGTTCGCTGCGGACGCGCCGTTGACGCCGACTTCTTTCGACGCTTCTCTTCTTCGCGTCGATTCTTTCGTTGTTCACGAATCTCGGCGCTCACTTCGCGCGGTGGTGCGAGCACACTGGGCGCGGCAATATCGGGCAACTCCGGCAATGCCAGCTCCTCGCGCTCTGCGAGCAACCGACGACACTGTGGGGCTGCAGGAAATGCGTCACTGACGGCGAATGCCAACACGGCCACTACCTCATCGTTGGTCGATCCCGTCGCGAGCATCTCATCGACCGCCGTCGCCAGCTGCTCGTAGTTCGGCGAGTCCGCGTGCTCACCGAGTAGCCCGATGATCTTCTCGAGCGGCGCGAGCGCCATGACTTCGAGCAGTCCCTTCACGGCGGCGATGGGCGCTGACGTGGCGAAGGCGTTCACGTCGCGACGCGACTGGAGTTGACGGAGTGGCACGCCGACGACGGCGCTGACTTTTGAATGAGCGCGCAGATCCAGCGAGTCGGCGGTCGCGAGCACGGTATCGGGGCTCATCTTGAGCAACGCCGCGCGAACGACATGGTTGGCACTACTGGAGGCGTCTGTCACGTGGGGCTACTTGAGGAGAAACTCGGCGACAATCGGTTCATGGCGCGACGGTTGACCGTCGTGCTTCCTCGTCGCATGCATTGCCTCCATTATGGCAGGGTCGCCGAGAACAAAATTCATGGACGCTCGCTAACCGATTGGTGTCCCGTGGTGGAAGAATGCGCGCCATGAAGCTCGGTGAGGCAATGTCAAGGTCGCGCGCAATCGCGGCGTCCGTCGCACTCCTTACTGCCTCGGTTACCGCCACGCTCCTCTTGTCGCCCGTCAACGGTGCCGCGGCGGGCATTGCCGATTCTCCCGGTTCAGTGCTGACGAACACATCGCTCGGCGGGTATACCCAACTCGGCCAGGTTGACATGCTGTCGCCAACGCTCGGGTACGCCCTGGCGGCGCATCCATTGAGTGGAGGGCGCTACGCCTACTACCTCGTGCGCACCAGCAACCTCACGACATGGATCGTCGCGAGTCGACGACTCTTTGTGGACGATTCATTACCCAATCTCGCGGACTTCCCCGGTACGGACAGCGATCCCTCCATTGACTTTGTCAACCGCGACGTCGGCTACGTCGCGGGACCGAACAATGGGATCTACATGACGATCAACGCAGGTGCCACGTGGCGTCAACTCCCGACTGCCGGGAGCTACGGGATCAGCGGCTCGACGCTGAGCGTGGTGAACGCTCGATGTACTCGGCCGGGAACGAGCGACGACTCGTGCGTCAATACGCTCAACGAGTATCACGTGGGCGCAGCAACACCGTATTCGACCACGATCGTTCCCCACGTCGGGGCACGAAGCGATCTGACAGTCCTCCTTGCCGTCGCGTCGGGACCCACCCAGGTAGTGAACCTCGACAATGACAGCTCGTCGACGCCCTCCTCCTTGCTCATCACGCACGACGGTGGCGCCGAGTGGAGCGCGCTCGCGAACCCCTGCAACAAGTACATGATCGAGCAGCTCGCTGTCGCTCGCGACGGTGAGTGGCTGCTGTCGTGCTTCATGGACCAGGGCATGTATCAAGGGCCCGCGAAAGTGTTGAGCTCGACGAACGACGGTACGACGTGGCACACGGTACTCAATGAGGTGCACGGCACCTCGATCTACTATTTTTTCAGCGCGAATGATCGCGTCATCTTCGGAGCGTCGACGAATCCCGCGGGCGGCCTCAGTGAAAGCACTGACGGTGGACGCACCTGGGATTCTCTCAGCGTGCTCGGCAACACGGGTGGCGCGCCTGAATCGGTGTCGAACTTCGGTCCAACGTCATCGCTGTACCAGGTCTACCAGGGTCCGATGTACACAACCCATAACGGGCGCACCTGGACGCTGCTACCTCCACTGCCGGCGGGCACGTTCGACGGGCTGGCGATCTGCACACGTCGAACCGTGTCGGCGACGCTGCACCGATTCAAGGCAGGCGGACTTCACTACGCCTACATTGACTTCACCAACACAACCAAGAATCCCTGCTACCTCGACGGCGTGCCATCGGTGCAGCCACTCGACGCGAAGGGACGCGACGTCGGACCGGCGCTCACGACCGAAGTACAGAACCGCGACGGAGACTTCGTGATCCTGAAGCATCGAGGCAGCGTCGCCGGAATGCCGTTCACCGTCAATCCCCCGTCGAGTTACCCGTTGAGTGCGCACTGCGACGGTCGTCGAGCCACTTCGGTGGTCATACATTTCTCCAGCCCGTCGGAATTCAAGGTATCGCTGAAATCACCCAAAGTGTCTGTGTGCACGACATTCCAGGGGGTCTTTACGACGCAGGTGCGCCTCGGCCGAGGTTTGCCGCCGAGCTACTGAGGCTTCGATCAGAGTTCAATTGAGACATTGGTCGCCTTCATCACCGCAGCGGCCATGACGCCGGGAGCGAGTCCCATGTCATCGGCCGCTTCGCGACTGATCAATGCGACGACCCGAAACGGCCCCGCCTGCAATTCCACCTGCGCCATGACCTTGTCCTTCACGACCTTGGTGACGATCCCCGTGAAGTGGTTGCGAATCGACTCGGTGGTCGCCGTCATCGGATCGGAGTTCTCGTGGAGCGATTGGGCGAAGTGAGCGAGCGTTGCTCCGTCAATTCGGCGTCGTCCGTTCGCGGTTCGTCGTGCGTCGAGGCTGCCGTTGTCGATCCAGCGCCGTACGGTATCAGCGCTCACGCCCAATACCCCCGCCGCCTCGCCCACGCTGTAGTCGCTCATTGTGAGGCTGAGTTTATGCCCCTCTCGTCATTCGAACCGAAGTTCACGACTGCGCGAAGGGAACGATGCGGGCAGTACGAGCGTCATCCAATGCGCTGCATTTGCCATCAAGCGACCCACCCGGCAGGACCAGAGGGGAGCTTCCGGTCTATCCTTGGAGCACCGAACGCGCCGTGTTCGAGAGGAGCACTCTCTTGTTCCGCAAACTCACGCTGGTCCAACTTGCTGGCGCCGTACTCGTGCTTTCGTTCATCGCGGGCTTCGCGGTATTTCTGCTTACCGGCGCCACGACGGACAAGGGGACGACCAGTGCCATCGCGTCCGAAAACGCGGTGATCATGAATGCGGAGAGGACCAGCTGTCGCACCTTTGGCTCCTACGCGACGATACCGACGTTGCGCCGAGAAGGACTGCTGACATTCAAGCCGACCTATAACTCGGTCGTGTATCTGCCCGGGAAGCACTGCGGCACGATCGTCGTTGGCTCCCCTGCGTACCAATCGTCGGCCGGCTAGCCACTTCGACGAACGGTGCACGCGTTCAATCGGCACCCGACGCGCCTCTTTCCTCTCTCGAATGGCGTATTCTGAGTTGACGATTTGCCAAGAAGAAAACGAGTGCAGTCCCGATTTGCCCACTAAATGGAAATAAAAGGTATTACCTGCGATAGCGCCAAAGTGAGGTGGCATCTATTCTGTGGAGTCTTGGAGCACCGCGCACCCCGCGACGGCGCACTCCGAAAGGGGCACTCGCATGGTCAAGCCGCTCTTCCCCCGTTTTCTCGGCGTCACCGGGCTCGCGACCATACTGGTCCTCGGCGGCGCGGTGATAGGTATCGGTTCAGCCTCGGCGGCGCCAGCGGGCACCGTCTTCTTGGGTGCCTCGAACACACAGCCCGCATTTGACTTCATGACGCAGAATTTCGTGCAAACAGCGAACAGTGGAAACGGCGTCACCTTCACCTACGGCGGATCGGGAAGCCTTGCGGGCGAGATTGACGGCGGCACCGACGTCGCGAAGGACGGCAGCGGAAACGCTCCCGCGGACTTCGCGCTCTTCGCCTCCGCCGACGAAGCGAACGTCGACAACACCATTCCTGCGGGCACGGCTGCCGCAGAAAACAACGGTGCGGTGGAGAAGAACAGCGTGGGTCAGTGCGTCGACCTGAACTCGCCGACGTACTCTTCGGCGAACGGTGGCAACAATAACGGCACGTCGTGCCCCGGCATCGGATCCACCCGAGCGCAGTACACCACGGGACGACTCGTGATCTTCTCGTGCAGAAGTGGAGGAAAGACGCTTGCCCCCGCCGAGGGAGCCCCCGCATGCGCGACCCCGGTCAGCGGATACTTCGCGAAGACCGGCAAACACGAAGCACCCGCGACCATGGCCGAAGTATGGACCGACCTCCTTGCGCACGCCGCGAAGTCCCACGGCGGCACCGCTACTCATAATGTTGGCGGGTACCTCGCGATCGCCGATCCCAAGAACGGCTGGAACTTCGCCAACACCGGCTGCGGCCCGTCGAACGTGGCACCGAACGCACCGTACGGACTCGCGGGAATGGAGTCACTGTACGTCGCCGCCGTCGGCTACTACCACGCTCACCCGCGCCGCTCCCTTGGACCAACGGCGTCGGATCAAGCGTGCGCGGAAATCGATCTGCTGACCGACAAGGGCGCGAGCCTCGACAACTACGGCACGACGAGCACGACGTCGGGCGGCCAGAACGGAAACGGCAACTATTCAGATCCTTCGCTGCCGATCATCTTCGGCGACAATGTCACCTACACCCAAGATACGGTCGTCGCGGGCACGTCCCAGATCGCGCTGCTCCCGAAATCCTTCGTGATCTCTCCCGCCGGCAACGACACCAACTTCTGGTCCGAGATCCCCGCGTGCGGTGCAGCGAACGCGTCGGGCGCCACAGTGACCAACGGCTGGACGACTCACATCTCGAGTGCGGAGTCGTGCACTGACCGGGACTACGTGACGGGCATGCACGACAACGTCGCTACCAAGATCAGCTCGCGAGACTTTGGCAAAAGCAATCCGAAGTCGTTGGTTGGATCGCACGGGTTCTATCAGCCGATCCGGCAGTGGGTCGTAGTTGAAAACGACGACCAGGGCCAAAACGCCGCGTCCGATCTCACGAGTCCCGACGGTGTAGCCGCACTCGCCTTCATCCACTACCTGCTGTCACCCACGGGACAGGCCGTGATGGCCCGCTTCGGTTATGACCCGATCAGCTAACTGAAGCGCGAACGTCGCGCATGAATCGCTCTCGCGAGCTCGCGCAGACGCTCGATGGCCCGCAACGAACCGTGGTCGTCGTGGCCGTGGCGCTGGCCGGCCTCGCACTCGGATACGGGGCCGCCCACTTCTTCTCTGGCTCGATCGCCTACTGGGGCGTCGTCTCGGGACCGTTCTTCATCACCCTGCGCGTCGTGATCCCCGCGACGCTGATCGCGGGCAGCACGGGTATTGGGGCCGGGTACCTCTTGGCGAAGGGCCGATTCCCAGGTCGCGATCTTCTCGAAACTATCGGCAGTCTGCCGATCATCCTGCCGCCTACGGTCATCGGCTTCTATCTACTCGAAGTGCTCTCCCCCGGTTCCGCGATCGGAGGTTTCGTGACGCGGGCGGTAGGTCACGTGCTCGTCTATAACGTGTTTGGCTGCATCATCGCCGCGAGCGTTGCGGCGTTTCCGTTTTGCATGCGCTCCGCGAGGGCCGCTATCGAAGGAGTCGACCCCACGCTGGAACAAGCCGGGCGAACGATTGGACTTTCCAACTGGCGCGTGGCGCTCCAGGTCACGCTCCCTCTCGCTCGACGGGGTATTGCGACAGGGCTGACCATCGGATGCGCTCGTGCGCTGGGCGAGTACGGGGCCACGCTGATGGTGGGGGGCGACATCAACGGCAAGACTCGCACCCTGTCGCTCGCGGTCCTTGATTCATTCACGACACCCGAGCGCAATGCCATGTTGCTCATCCTGGTGCTGCTGGCGATTGCGGCAATGACGGGCGTGGGCCTGCTCGGACGGAGTCGATCATGACCTCCGCACTCGAGGTCGCCATGACTCGTCACATTGGTGAGTTCGACTTGGACGTGGCCTTCACCGTGGAGTCAGGTATCTCGGTGCTGTTCGGTCCTTCAGGAGCAGGAAAGTCGCTCACCTTGGCACTCATCGCGGGGCTGCTTCGTCCCGATACCGGCACCATTGCCATCAATGGTCAGGAGGTCACCGACTGCGCACGTCACGTCTACGTCTCAACGCAAGATCGTCGCATCGGCATGGTTTTCCAAGATGGTCTACTGCTACCCCACCGCACCGTGCTCGACAACGTCGCCCTCGCCGTCCGCCAGAGCCGCGGGCGCGCGGCGAAGCGCGCGGTCGCTCGATCGTGGTTGGAACGAGTGGGCGCGGACGCGTTCGCCGAACGTCGGCCGAGCTCCCTGTCGGGCGGCCAACGCCAGCGGGTGGCGTTGGCGCGTGGCCTCGCCGGGGACCCAGCGCTGGTGCTCCTCGACGAGCCGCTCTCCGCGCTTGACGCCGCGGTGCGCAGTGAGTTGAGAACGCTCATCAGAAAGGTCATCGTCGCGTCGGGCATTCCCGCAGTACTCGTGACGCACGACGCCGTCGAAGCGGAAGAGCTCGGCGACGTCGTCATCAACTACAACGAGGGCCGGGTGACCGGATACCGCGTCGTCGAGCGCGTCCGTGATACCGAACCCGACGGAGACGCGCCAAGGAGCAGCGAGTCCCCGTGACCGGGCTGATCCCGCACTCCTGGTTGAACTGGCTCGGCATACCGCCGTGGGTCTGGAATCCGCTCTCGGTCTCACTGCACGCGGCGCTCGAGGCGACGGTGGTCGTCGGCGTCGTGGGCATCGCTCTCGGATACGCGCTGGCAAGAGGCCGATTTCCTGGTCGGGGCGCCATCGAAACCATCTTCAGCTTGCCGGTGGCACTGCCACCGACCGTCGTTGGCTACTACCTCCTCACGCGAATGGGAGGACCGGGACCAATACGCACGTTCGAGGTGCACGTCTTCGGTCACCCGCTCACCTTCACCTTCGCGGGGATCGTCATTGCCCAGATCGTCGAATCGTTTCCCTACTGCGTGCGATTCTCGCGAGCGGCGATCTCGGCGGTTGATCCTCGTTTCGAGCAGGCAGCGCGAGCGATGGGCGTTGCCAGGTGGCGGATCCCCTTTCTCGTGACCTTGCCACTGGCGCGGCGCGGCATTGTCGCGGGCGTTGCGATGGCCTTCGGTCGCGCCATGGGTGACTTCGGAGCGACGATGATCGTCTCCGGTTCCGTTCCGATGGCGACGACGATGCCGATTGCGCTCTATAACGCAGTCATCTTCGGCACGCACCAGCAAGCTATGGTCTTGGCGCTCGCCCAGGTCGTCGTGTCCCTGGCCATCCTGCTCGGCGTCAGTCGACTCGGCAAGGTTCGGCCCTGGTAGCCGGTCCACCGGTGAGGAACATTTCGATCAACGCACGTCCGATGACGGTACCTGAGGGCCGCCTCCGTTCGCTTGACCTCGAGCTATTCGGTTTCAGCCATGGAGCGCGGGAAAAAGGTGGGCGAAAAGCTCATCGCACCCGCCGGGACCATCCACGGCATGACCTTCACATCGTATTTTCCCGCTTGGACGGCAGGGTCTGACGCCTTCAGCGCAAGCGCGACCTCCGGCGGGACGCTCAGGATGGAAACACCGCGGAATCGAACATCGAACAAGGGGCCTGCCGCCAGAAGGTGCCCGGCGTCGTGAAGGTCGGCGAGGTGCGCCATGTGCGCGTCTTGCAATTGCGCAGCTTCCACCTCGCTTAATTGGGGTGCATCGTCACGAAGAATCAACAACGCCACGCTGAATTGATCGAAGTCCACGGGAAATGGTAAATCAAACCATCAGGACCCCGCAAGGGCAATTCGTGCGCTCCACGCAGAACGTTCGCTCAACGTGAGGATTACCCGTTGAGCGAGCGCACCATCGGATCCGCTCGTTACGAGGAGTGAGTGCCCACTTCGTGTTGGCGAGATCCAGGACCGGCGGTCACGCATACCTCGGTCATATCCACGGTTGCGTCGCACCGGTCACGGTGTGCGTCGAGAACAACGTTCCCTTCGCACGTGGCGTGCACGATCTGACGAATGGTTGCGTTTCTGAGTCGAGTCACCAAACGGTCGAAGTGCAGGGATGACAGGGATGACGAAGGGATCGCATCGAAATTTCAGCGAGCCGCGAACAAACTCTCGTCTGTAAAACTTACTTGAGCAGGTGCTTCGCGACGACAATTCGCTGCACCTGATTCGTTCCTTCATAGATTTGAGTGATCTTCGCATCGCGCATGAAGCGTTCGACAGGAAACTCCTTGGTGAATCCGTACCCGCCGAGCAGCTGCACGGCATCGGTGGTAACACTCATCGCGGTATCCGACGCAAACGACTTGGCTGACGCGCCGAGGTAGCCCAGCGCGCCATCCGGATCGCCCGAGTCGATCGTCGCGCAGGCTCGGTACACCAGCGCTCGTGCGGCTTCGTTGCGCATCGCCATGTCCGCGAGCATGAAGCGAAGACCCTGGAAGTCGCTGATCGTCTTGCCGAAGGCTTTGCGACCCTTCATGTAGGTGCCCGCGTAGTCAATGGCACCTTGAGCGATGCCCACGGCCTGCGCACCGATGGTCGGACGCGATCGGTCGAGCGTGTGCATGGCGATCTTGAAACCTTCACCTTCTTTACCAATCAGGTTGGCGGCCGGCACGCGCACGTCGCGCAGCACCACTTCGCCGGTCGGTGACGCGCGAAGACCCATCTTGTCTTCATGCTTTGGGAACTCAACACCCCAGTCTTTTTCGACCAAGAAGCACGAGATGCCCCGCCCACCGGCGGTTGGATCCGTCTTCGCAAAGACGGTGTAGGTATCCGAGACGCCCGCGTTGGTGATCCAGTACTTCGATCCGTTCAAGATGTAATCGTCGCCATCGCGCTCCGCGCGACAGCGCATCGAGGCGACGTCCGAGCCGGCATCCGCCTCAGAGAGGCAGTAGCTCCCCTGAATTTCACCCGTCGCGATGCGCGGCAGATACTTCTGCTTGAGCTCTTCCGAACCGAAATTCATCACGGGGAGCATGCCGAGCTTGGAGATAAGTATCGTCACCGAGGTCGACGCGCACCCGCGAGCCAGCTCTTCGGCCATGATCGCCTGGGTGACCATATCCGCGCCCGAACCGCCGTAGGCCTCGGGAACGCCGAGCGAGGGCAGCTCCATCTCGACGCATGCGTCAAAGCTGTCCTTCGGAAATACCTGTTCACGGTCGTATCGTGCGGCGTTCGGCGCCACCCGCTCGTCGACAAAGCCGCGCATCACGTCACGAAAACTACGTTGTTCATCCGTGAGATCAAAACTCATGACGCCTCCTTCTACTTCGAGGCTAGTGAAGCGTTGCCGGGTCGTTGGCACCGCTCACGAGCTGTTCACCCGCGACGGCATCGACGAAGCGGCGCTGAGCGACGTAGCTGTGCGCCAGTCCGCGGAAGGACTTGGTGGTCACTCGAGAGACGGGCGTCGTCGTGCGTAGTCCGAAGTAATCCATCGCCACGTGCACGTCGCCGAGCGTCGGCTGACGTCCGATCAAACTGGCGCGCTTGGCGGCAACGAGTGCGACCCCAATCGTCACGTCATCTCGGTCGTGCGGGAGCTCGAAGTCGAGCTTCAGGCATTCACGGGCGGCCATCGTGAGCGCGTAGCCCTCACCTGGCGCGGGCGTGCCGTAGCCAGGGCCCTGGGGTGGGTGGGCCGAACGTTCGAGTCCGGCCTTCTTCGGTCGGCCGAGTTCGGGCGACGGCGTCTCCATGACGGGACGAACCTCGCCAGCGATAGGAACGGGGGAAAAAGACGGTTGAGCCACGGGACGAGGTTACCCTCTCACTTCTCAGACTCTCGTCAACCAGTCCTCGTACTGCGGTCGTTCGCCGCTGACCGCTTGATGGAAGGTGGTCTTGATCTCCGTCGTGATCGGTCCCGGCTTGCCGTCACCGATCAATCGGTCGTCGACCGACGACAGCGGCACAACTTCAACCGCGGTGCCCGTCACGAATGCCTCATCGGCCAGGTAGATGTCGTCGCGGCGGAGCGCCTCGAAGGTCACGTCGTACCCGAGGTCCTCCGCGATCTTCACAATGCTCGCCTGGGTGATGCCCCGCAGCGCGCCTGCTTCCGACGGTGGTGGCGTGACGAGCTTGCCGTTGTACACCAAGAACAGATTTTCGCCCGTCCCCTCGCTGACCCGACCGTCAGGACTGAGCATGAGGGCTTCGTCGTAGCCAGCCTTGATGGCTTCAACCTTCGCGAGGCTCGAATTCACGTATCCGCCCACCGTCTTGGACGCCGTCGGCATGGAATTGGGATGGTGGCGACTCCACGAGGAGATCTTCATGCGGGCGCCGTTGAGTGACGCGTCTTCGCCGAGGTAGGCGCCCCACGACCAGGCGGCGATCGCCACGTTGACGGGGGCACCAAGTGGGTTCACGCCCATCTCGCCGTAGCCAAGGTAGATGAGCGGACGGATGTAGCAACCGTCGTGGAGCTCGTTGACGCGTACGATCTCTTTCGTCGCCTCGCACAGCTCGCCCAAGCTGAAGGGCACATCCATCATCAGGATCTTGCAGCTACGGAGCAGACGCTCCATGTGCTCCCTCAGGCGAAAGATGGCGACGCCGTTCGGCGTCTTGTACGCCCGAATGCCCTCAAAGGCACCGGTGCCGTAGTGCAGCGTGTGGCTCAGTACGTGTACCGTCGCGTCGGGCCAATCGACGAGCGCGCCGTCCATCCATATCTTCTTGGTCGGGGTAATGGCCATCTATAACCTCTCTTGTAACTGTCTCGTGACGCCCTCGGTACCGAGCGCGGCGACGTCGCCATCAAAGTCTGCCACCGCCCGAGCGATGCGACGTGCGGCGTCAAGTTCGCCCACGTGCTCGAGCATGAGGGCCGCGGAGGACACGGCCGCGAGTGGGTTGGCTTTGCCGGTCCCCGCAATGTCGTGCGCGGCACCGTGCACGGGCTCAAAGAGCGACGCACCAGTTCGGTCGGGATTCAAATTCGCACTGGCGGCGAAGCCGATGCCGCCACTGACCGCGCCCGCCAAATCCGAGAGAATGTCGCCAAAGAGATTGTCGGTGACGATGATGCCGTAGCGCTTCGGATCTTCGACGAGGTAGATGCACGCGGCGTCAACGTGCTGGTAGTCGACCTCGACGTCGGGGTACGAAGCTCCGACCTCGGCGACCACTCGGCGCCAGAGATCGCCGGAGAACGTCAGCACATTGGTCTTATGCACCAGCGTGAGTTTCTTGCGCGTCAGCGCATTGGCGGCATTGAAGGCGTAGCGCACACAGCGCTCGACGCCGAATCGCGTGTTGACCGAGCCTTGGGTCGCCACCTCGTGGGCGGTGCCGTAACGGAGCACTCCCCCCTCACCGACGTAGGGACCTTCGGTGTTCTCGCGCACAATGGCGAACTCGCACCCGTCGGCGAGCGAACCGGGGACGCCGCGAAACGGCCGGTAGTTGATGTAGAGATCAAGACCGAAGCGCATCCGCAGCAAAAGCCCACGTTCGAGGACGCCTCCGGCGATGCGCGTGTCGCCAATTGCCGGCCCGATTGCTCCAAGGAGAATGGCCTCAAAACCGCGAAGCTCTTCGAGCGTTGCGTCGTCGAGGACGAAGCCGTCTCGCAGATAGCGCGCGGCGCCCAGATCGAAGGTGGTGGTGTCGAGCGAAACGCCCGCGCTCGAGACGACTTCCAGGGCAGCAGCCGTGACCTCGGGGCCGATCCCGTCGCCACCGATGACGGCCACCCGGTGGCTACGTTGGTTGCTCATCACACTCCTCTTTCACCCATTTTGGTCGCTCGACTGGGCGCTGGGCAACTCGAAGGTCCCAGATCACGGCGGGTAGAATCGTTGATCTCTACTAGTTGAGGTTGGCATGGCCGACGAAATCCATCGCATCACCAAAGAGACCCTCGAAAAGCTTGAGGCGGAGTACCTCTACATGACCACGGTCGGACGCACCGAGATTGCCCGAACTATCGAAGCGGCGCGGCTACTCGGCGACCTCTCCGAGAACGGCGATTACCACGCCGCGAAGGATGATCAGGGAAAGATGGAAGCACGGATTCGCCAGATCGACAACGTGATTCGCAACCACGAGCTCGTCGAACGCGATGAGCACGCGGGCAAGGTCCAACACGCCTCCATCGTGAAGGTCGTCTACGACGGCGACAGCGACGATGACTCCCAGGACTTCTTCATCGGATCAATCGAAGAGAAGCCCGAAGGGGCACTCGTCGCCTCGCCGACGTCGCCGCTCGGCCAAGCCCTCCTGGGTCGAAGCGTCGGCGATGAGGTCGAATACGAAGCGCCCTCGGGCGTGCTTAAAGTGAAAATCGTCGGACTGCACTAGCTCATGGCCGGAACAACACTGTACGAAAAGATCTGGGAGAACCACGTCGTCGTCTCCCCCGACGGCGAGCCGACGCTTCTCTATATCGATCTCCACCTCGTTCATGAAGTGACGAGCCCCCAGGCGTTTGACGGCCTACGCCTCAACGGACGGGGAGTTCGGCGTCCGGACCTCACACTGGCGACCGCCGACCACAACGTACCCACCTCTCCCCTATCCACGCCGATCGACGACCCCATTTCGCGCCGTCAGCTTGAAGCGCTCGACGAGAACTGCGCGGAGTTTGGCATCACAGTCTTTCCCCGAGGACATGAGAATCAGGGCATTGTCCACGTGATCGGACCGGAACTCGGCGTCACCCAGCCCGGCATGACCATTGTCTGCGGCGACTCACACACCTCGACCCATGGGGCACTTGGCTCGCTCGCCTTTGGTATCGGC
>DASZLS010000010.1:0-3686 GCA_035552255.1 Acidimicrobiales bacterium
AAGTTGTCGGCGGGTCGTGTTAGTGGCGATTCAAGTACCCGCTTCACATCATCATGAGTCGATCCGCAACGTGGGCAGATTGCACGGCTCCACCTTCAATGATCGAATCGCCAAGTTCCCAAAGCGGTGGATCCGCATTCGATCAGGAAGGACCGTCGCCCACACGAACGCGATCACACCGGCGTGTTATTCGGAACGGCTCATGCAACCGGCGAATCACGACGTTCCTATGATCAAGAGAGGTAGCCCGGTCTCAACGCCGTGGATTACATATACCTCAACCCATTGGAGGCAGAACAATGACACCCGAAGACCAGACCGCAGCTGACCCTTCGGCGTTTGTCGGATCGTGGGATCTTGACGCCAGCCGGACATCGATTGTCTTTCACACGAGCGCCATGTGGGTGTTCAAGGTGAAGGGCACAATCAACGCGCTCAGTGGGGACGCGATATTCGGTCCCGACGGTACCGTCAGCGGGACTCTTGTCTTTGATGCCGCCTCGATCGACACCGGGACGAAGAAGCGCGACGACCACTTACGCACCGCTGACTTCTTTGAGGTCGCCGCATATCCGACCATCACGTTCACCCTGTCAAGCGCCCGCGCAGACGACCTCGGCACTGTTTCGGTCGCCGGGGAGCTTGCGATCCACGGACAAACGCGACCGCTCAACTTCGCGGCCGACGTTTCTACGGTGGGCGACTCGGCGACGGTGCACGCCGAGTTCGACCTCGACCGCAGTGCCTGGGGTTTGACCTGGGCAAAGATGGGTGCAGGGCTTAAGAATCACGTCGTGATCAGCGCGCGCTTCACTAAAAGAACAGTCTGATTCAAGCTCTTCCATCCTTCTTGCCGCGGCGGCAACGAGGGGGGAAATCGCCGCCTCCGCGGCAAGATCATGGTCGCCGTGGACGTCGATAACTCCCCATCGGAGAACCACGTGTTCGCGCTAGGCGACCAGTTGGCGTGAGACCCCTTTCGGCTCTCGCCAGGCGGCAAGCCAGCCAACAATCGCGGCTAGCAACGGCATTCCTACGAGTACCGCCAACAGATTGATGACCGGTACGGACGTCAACGACGACAGCCCATCCAATGCACTCGTTCGGCTAAAACCGATGAGGGCGATATACGCAGTTACGGTCCCGACCAAAGCTCCGATGAGCGCGAGTGCGCCCGCCGTCGACGCCGTCAAGCTGCGCCGAGTCCTGCTGCTCGCACCCGTCGCGACGATGATCCGGAGCTCACCGGCCGTCTCGCTTCGGATCAAACCGATCGTCATCGCGAGGATGCCGAGCGCCAACACGATGCCCACAATCGTTGCCCAGTCGGTGATAGTGGCCGATGTCGGAATGCTCGACTTGCTCTCGATGTTCATGCCGGCCGCCGCGGCGGTGCTCCGAGCGTTCGAGAGTTGAGCCGCGCTGAATGGCTGAGCGGACTGAATCAACCATCCCGCGGTGATCGCGGTGAGCCCAAGCTTGTGGACTGCGTATTCGGTAATCACGGTGTTGGGCGCCGACGTACCCGCGGGGAGCGCCGTCTCCTCTTGTATCAAAGGATTCGCAAGGCAGTCATCCTTAGGACAGGGCCACGCGTTTGACCCCGATTTGGCCGCCGCGCCAAAGTAATTCCCGTAGACGATCTGCATTTCGCTCAGACCTGCGAAACCTGGCCGCATCGAGAGCACGTCCGCGGTCGGATCCACAGCCGACTTCTTCACACCAAAATCCTTCAGCAGCTGCGGAGTGGCGACGTACAAGGGGCCGGAATAGCTGCGACCGGGTGCCGCGTGTTGAATGGTGGCACTCGTCGTCTCAAGCGTGGTGACCTCATGGGATCCGAGCGAGCGCGCGATCTGATGCGCGCTCGCCGACATGGACGCGATCGACTTGGTCCCAGCGCCGGTGCCCGCCCCTGCGTTTCCTGGACCGCCGGGACCGTACGGACCGTTCGGCGTATAGACAATGAGTTGCGTCGAGGAGACGTTCGGACCCGCGTAGTCAAGGACGTTGCTGAAGCGCGACGCCGACGCGATGATGACGACCATCGCGATGAGCACCGCGACGCTGATCGCACCGAGCGCCGCGCCCGAGCGTGCGCGATACCGTGCGAGGTCGCGCATGGCCATCCGGATCGAGAACGGGGCATCGCGCGAGAAGCGAGCGAGCACCGTCAGTAGAAATGGCGCCAGAAGAACCACGGCCACGGTCAGGACGACAAAACCGATCACGAGCTCCCCCGCGCCGCCCCCGTTGCCTCCCCTTGCCCCGGCGGCGCCGAGTATGAAGAACGCAATCACGATGCAGACGATGCCGGGTACTGCGGAACGATGAAGCTTCCGAGGCGGTTGTGGGCGACCAGCGAGGGCCGCCACCGTAGAGATTCGGGTCATGGCTCGTGCCGGTCGCGTCGACGCGAAATACGCGGCCGCGACGGAGAGCACGACGGCTACGGCAATGACCAACCACGGAAGTTGAAAGACCCCTATGACGTGATGCGCGCTCGATTCCAAAATCGGCCGGTAGGCCAACCAGCCGGCGAGACCGACGACGAGGCCGGCGAGCGCGCCAATGAGTCCGACAAAGGCGCCGTTCGCCCGAACCACCAACATGATGTCCTTGTCAGTCGCCCCGAGCGCGCCGAGCATGCCAATGGAGCGCAAGCGGCGCTGCGCCAGCACCGTAAAGCCAGCAACAGAGACCAGCGCGATCAGCAACATAACCATCGTGACGAGCGCGATCGAAATCGTCTCGGGATTGAGCACATTGCTCTGGGCCACCGACTGTGGTGTCACCACGTTCGAACCGACCTTGGAGCGGGCACTCCCCTGCGCATCAAAGAGCGCCGTCACCATTGTCGGGGAGGGCACCTGGCCAGGTACCACGAGAGCGAAGTCGTCAAGGAGATCCTCTGGATTCTCGACGATGCCAACAACCTGGCGCGTCACTCCCATCTCGCGCCAACTATCCCCCTCCTTCAGATTGAGTTCGGAGGCGACGGTGGGTGTGAGCGCCACCTGATGGGCACTCGTCGGATAGCGACCAGATACGAGCGATAGCAGCGGTTGGCCGTATGTGTCGTGTCGATTCTCGGAGCGTAGATCGAACGTGTCAATCGAGCCGGGCACCGTAATCGTCTCATTTTCAATGACGTCGACTTGGCCGTAGCGAGCGCGCCAGGAGGCGATCTTGGCTGTGGTGGCCGCACTGTCGTTCTGAAAAGTAGCAAGATCCTTCGCGTTGCCGAATCCCACATACGACGAGAGTGGCGTGTTGGCGGAAACGCCGACACCGACCGTCGTGACAGCAACGGCGACCGCGATGAGAGCGAGAATGAGAATCTGCTGGCGCCATTCGCGACGGAGCAGTCTCCACGCCCATCTCGTGACTGCTCGCCGCGCGACCATACCGCCGTCGCCTCGATCGCGTGGTGAGCGGTCAAGCGCAACGACGTCGGTCACGATGTTGGCCCCGATGTCGAGTGTCGCAGCAGCTCTTCTGGACTGGGGGGCGGAAGCGTCTCGTCGACGGCCTTCCCGTCGCGTAAAAACACCACGCGATCGGCCCACGATGCGAGCGTCGCGTCGTGGGTCACCACGACGGCGGCGACACCGCGGTGACAAGCGGCAAGGATCATCCGCATGACCGCTTCGCCGTTCAAGGAGTCCAGCGCGCCCGAGGGTTCG
>DASZLS010000011.1:0-6416 GCA_035552255.1 Acidimicrobiales bacterium
GGGTCACCTCGTTGTCGGGCTCGCTTGCATCAACCATTTGAGGACCTCGCCATGGTCACCTCCACAATTGCCTGATCCGTCATCCGTTCTATTGGCTTCCCTCCATGCTCGTGCACTTGGAAATGATCCGTTTTGCCGGGCAATTTAGGGCGAGCGCCGTTGGTGAATCTTCCCCTCCTTCGGGTCGTAACGGCGGGACCCGAGGATGCCTTCGAAGCAGTCGGCGCGACGCGACGCGCCTGAGTTCGCCAATGACCTCGAATCGACAGTTTCGCCAAGAAAGCAATGGCCTGTGTCGAGCAGTTGGCCGAGGGCGGACCGGCGCATTATGCGAGATCAAGTAGGGGGGGTCACTTGATTCGGCGCCCGGCCCGCCGCTCGGAGGTTGGGATCGGCACGCGTCACACGTGCTCGATCCGGCGCAAAGGCGTCGTCTAGACGCTGATGCTGGTGGCGTGAATAAGCGTCTTGCCCTTCACGAGATTGCCTTTGATCGTGATCGAGGCGCCGACCTTGATGTCAGATGCCTTTCCTTTCGTGAACTTCACCGCGCCGCGGTAAAACACGGCGTAGCTTTTGGATCCGACCTTCAGGGTGAAGATGTCCTTCGACGCCTCTACGGCCTTCACCGTACCCTTGTACGTCGCTGTGGGTGATAGTGCCGACGCAGGTGGCTTGTGAGCTGGCGGCGTCGACGCACCGGCGGGAACCGCGACAACAGCCGTCCCGACACCGAGCGATCCAATAACGAAGAGCGCGGGAATCGCGGCTTTCGTGATGAACTTTCTCATGATGTTTTCTCCTACTTGGGATGAAACTTGCACAACTCTCATCCGCCGAACGTGGCGACATGCGAGCTGGTATTCAACGTAGGTAATGAATCTGGACACTCACTAAACGTCAATTAATAAGGACGTCCAGAAAAGTCCTGCGGAGGTGTTTCTTTGCTAACGCTAAGGAAATGAAGCGCAACCAGTCGCTGCTTTGAAGTCGTAACGTCGGCAACAGAACCGCGACCCCATCGATGTGCAGTATCGAAGTGCGGACGGCTACAGAAAAACAGCGTGCTCACTACCAAAGAAATGGAAGAAGTCGATACTTGGTGCGGTCGGCAAACTCAAGATAGGACGAGGGATGCGCGTTGCGGAGCAGATTCTCTTCCACGTGAACTCGATATACCTGCAGCCCGATCACGATGAGCGTTCCCACCACTGTGGTCAGTTGGGCTTGACCAAAGAGCACCCCGACAATCATCAATAGCTCGGCAAGATACATCGGGTGACGCAAGAGTCGATAAACGCCGCGCGTCACGAGCGCCCGAGCTTCCGGTATGACGGAGAAGCTTCGCCCGAGGCTGATGAATGCCGCTAAGGCGAGTGCCGCGCCCGCCACGGTGAGTGCGACGCCCGTCTCAGCCACACCGGGAGATCCGTACCAGAGCGTGGGGCCCGTAGGCGCCATATTCGACGCGACCATCAAGAAACTCGCGATGAGTGAGATTGCGACGACTAGTCGGCGCCCATCACGGGCGTTCGGGCGCGCGTTCGTCACGAGTGTCACTGCCGCTGCGAAGACGAAAGCGGTGTACAGCACTCCACGTGCGAGCAGTGCATCGGTGAGCAATCCGGGTTCCGTCGTGATCGCTGACACGTTCCTCAACATCCAATCGAGCTCAGAGAAACCGAGCCCAGCGAGAATGATCGCGGGGACGCCCGCGACTATCACGCGGTGAACGGCATCGCTCTCCTGCGCTGAGTGAACGGAGTTCAACGATGAGTTTGATTGGGTGAGGTCAACCGCCTGCGGCCGCACCTGCCCCACCACCGCCGCCGAATCCTCCAAATCCACCGCCGCCGCCAGTAACGGTCACGCCTTTAGCGGTCGCAGAAATCGACGCCGCTGACACGGAGCCATTCTTCTCCGTCGGTCCTTGCACGGTGACCGTGTCGCCGGGCTTCAGTTGAGAGACGGACGACGCGGCGTTACGATCCACCGTCGTTGTTGAACTGACGGTCACCTTGACGAGATTCCCGCTCGAATTGGTCACGTAGACCGTGTTGCCAATGATGTCGGTCACTGTGCCCGACGTCACGTCCGTGGAGGTCGCGGCGCCGCCCGCAGCAGCACCCGCTCCACCGAAGCCGCCAGCTCCTGCGAAGCCAGCTCCGGCGACACGGCCGGTCGCTGCGGTCGTTGTCGAGTGCGAACGCTGCAAATATGAGCCGAGCGCCACACCACCAATGATGAGGAGTAGGGCCATCAGGACGGATATGGGCCACGACGTACGCAGACCCTTCTTCGTCGATTGCTCGGGCCACGCTTCGTTCTCTCCGCCAAACAGCACATCGAAGACTTCATTGTTTACGCGACTCGCGTCCTCATTGGTCGGTGTTGCGGTGACCGTGCCGCCGTCGAGCTGACGAGTCTCCTCGACTCCGTCGGGGGTGCCCATTGTTCCCTGGGTCATTTCAGACAACCTTTCTTGTTATTCGTATCGCAGGGCGTCAACCGGGCGCAGTGACGATGCTCGATAGGCCGGGTAGAAACCTGCCACGATGCCGACCGTCAGCGCCACACCCAGGGCGAGAGGGATTGAATAGGACGCCAACACGGGTTTTACCCCTGCGATGGTGAGACGAGAAACACCAATTCCCGCGGCAACGCCAAGGAGACCGCCCAAGAAGGAGATCACCGTCGATTCCGTCAGGAACTGGGTGAGCACCACCGACTTAGGAGCCCCAATGGCCTTTCGAATGCCGATCTCTCGTGTTCGCTCGGTGACCGTGACGAGCATGATGTTCATGACGCCAATCGCGCCCACCAGCAACGACACCGCGGCCACCCATCCGAGCAACGCCGTAAAGGTGTTCGCACTCGACGTCGCGGTCGAGACGAGCGTCGCTTCGTTCAGCACTTCGAAGGGAAGGGCCGCGACCGTCGTATCGTTCTGAGCCGCCAGGATGTTTTCGACCTCACCTTGAGCGAGCGACAACGTCGCCGCCGACTTGCCTTGCACGAGCAACTCTGAGAACGACTGCGACTCGCCCGTCAGCTGGTCTTGCACCGCTGTGTAGGGAGCAATCACGACCGCGTCGGAGTTCGTGAGGCCGGTCGATCCCTTTGAGGCCAACAGACCGACGACGGTAAATTGCGCGGAACCCAGGGTCACTTGTTGTCCGATGGGATCTGAGCCCACCGGGAACAAGCCACTCGCGACGGACGCGCCGATGTCGATGACTTGTGCGTGTGTCTCCACGTCCGCGTGCGAAATCGCTTGACCGGCCGACACCGTGTAGTTGGAGGCCGCCAGGTACGAAGGAGTCGAGCCGATAACCGTTGCCGAGTACGTCCCACCTTGATACGTGGCGGTCTCGCTGGTCGAAATGACCGGCGACACCGACTGCACGTCAGGCGCATTGGTCGGGTTGGAGAGCAGATTGACCGACTGGGTGTTCAGTTGCGACGTGCGAATCTGAGTGCCCGCGGTTGACGCACCACCCGTGTCAAACACCGTCAGCGTATTTGACCCAAGGCTTTGGATCGAATTTTCAATGGCCTGCGAGCTCCCGGTGCCGATCGCTAGCAGCACGATGACCGAGGCCACCCCGATCATCACGCCGAGCATCGTGAGCACGGTCCGCAACCAGTTCGAGGTGATCCCTCGGATTGCCATCATCATGTTGCTGAACACGTTCGTCATCAGACCTCGGAACCGGTCGCAGTGTGTGGCGCAGCCTCACGCAGCCCGAAGGCAATTTGGCGTCGATCGGCGATGACCAATCCGTCACGAAGCTCAACCACGCGGGACGCATAATCCGCGATATCTCGCTCGTGGGTGATCATGACAATGGTGCGACCGTGAACATGCAAGTCCGTAAAGAGATCCATCAAGTCCGCCGATGCCTTCGAGTCAAGAGCACCGGTTGGTTCGTCCGCCAAAATGAGTGCCGGATTCGTGCTGATGGCGCGCGCAACGGACACCCGTTGCTGCTGACCGCCGGACAGCTCATTTGGCTGGTGCTCCAGACGATCGCCGAGACCCACGAGCTGGAGAGCCATGGTTGCGCGTGCGCGGCGTTCCTTGGGCCTGATGCCGGCGTACGCCATGGGTAGCTCAACATTCTTGAGCGCAGACATTCGCGGAATCAGGTTGAAACCCTGAAAGACGAAGCCGATCTTGGTGTTCCTGATGCGTGAGAGCGACCGGTCGTCGAGCTCGCGAATGTTGACACCATCGAGCGAGTAGTGACCGCTGGTAGGAATATCGAGACAGCCAATGATATTCATCAGCGTCGACTTACCCGATCCCGAGGCTCCCATGATGGCGAGGAACTCTCCCTTTGGCACGGTGAGTGACACACTCTTTGATGCGAAGACATCGGTGTCGCCCATCTTGTAGCTCTTGACAATGTTCGACAGCGCGATGATGGGCGTCTCAACGGCCGGACCGACAGACCCACGCGTTGCCGTCGTCGTGGTGACGTCGTCCTTCACGATCACGGCGCTCCCCCTCCGAAGTGACCGCCGCCGCCGAAGCCACCAGCACCGGCAGCGGGCGTAGCCGCTCCGGTCGTTGCGGCGCTGACCGAGGCCTGAGGCTCAACGATCGTCTCACCTTCGGTCACTCCGCTCGTGATCTCTGTGAACGAGCTGCCCACGAGTCCAAGGGTCACGGGGGTAGTTGTCGTAACACCCTTTGACGATTGCACCTGGACGGTGGAGGTAGACCCGGTGGTCGTGATAGCAGCGCTTGGCAGCTCCAACACGTTTGATGCCGTTTGGACGATCACCGAGACTTCAGAGGTCATACCCTCCCTCAGCGATGACGGCGGAGAGATCAGTGAGATGGTCACGGGGTACGTCACGACGTTGCTCACCACGGTGGACACGGGAGCAATTGCAGTGACCACGCCTTTGATCTCGTCGTTCGGCAACGCTGGGAGGGTGATGGTCGCCGTCTGGTGAACCTGAATCTTGATCGCGTCGGCTTCGGCGAAGCTCGCGACCACCTCGAACTGCTGAAGTCCTTGAATGGAGACGAGCGCGGAGCTGCTTCCAGAACTCGAGGAACCGGTCGTCGAGGTGGAGGACGAGGATGAGGATGAGGTTGTGCTACTCGCCGTCGATGAGCCACCGCCGCCGACCACTTGGCCAACCGAGCCGTTCACCGCGGTAATAGTGCCGGAGATCTGCGCAACCAGTTGCGTTTCCTGAAGAGCCTTCTCGTCTTGTTCGACGGTCAGCTCGTCTTGGGCAATGGACGCTTCATCTTGCACGAGACCGACCTTGCCCTGGGCGATCGAGGCTTCGTCTTGAGTAATCGCCGACTTGTCGGAAGTAATGGTGGCCGACGATGGCTTGGCATTCTGTTGAGCAATTTGGACCGCGAGCCCCTGTTGGGTGATCGCCGACTGGTCGCTCGTGATTTGATTCTCATCTGACGTCACTTGTGACTCGTCAGTGGTAATCGTTTGACTGTCCACCGTGCAGGATGCTTCGGGAGTCGTAAAGGTGATCCCTTCGCCCTGTGATGTGCCGTTGGCGTTGGACGCGACAACGGTGAAGATGTAGGTCGTGCTCGGGGAGAGCCCGCTGATCTGCGTGGAGGCCTGGGCGGAGTTGGTACCCGAGGGAATCGACAGAATCGCGCTCCCACTGCCGTACGCGTCTGTGGAGCCGTACTCGAAGTAGTACGTGGTCGCTGCGCCGTTGGGATTGATCGTCGCATTAAGCACCGCTTCTGAGGTGGTGACCGACGATGCGCCGTTGGTGCTCACCGAGGGAGCGCCCCCCGGGTTGGCGGTGACCGAACCCGACGCCGATCCGGAAGAGCTGGCGCTCGATGCGGCCGCAGGGCAGCCAAGCGCCTCATCTGAGCTGTACGTCGATTGGGCCGTCGCCAGATTCGTTTGATCAGTGGTGAGCGCCGATTGATCCGTGGTCAGTTTGTTCTGGTCGGTCGTGAGCTGCTGCTGAGCGGCATCGAGTGACGACTGACTCTGATCCTTTTGCACCGTCGTTCCGCCCGACTCGTCCGTCGAGAGGGTTGAATTCGCCTGATTGAGGTTGCGCTGGAGCGTATTGCTCGTCGTTTCGTCGTTGGCGAGGTTCATCTGTGCGACCTTGAGGCTCGACTCGGCGCCCTGCGCCGTGGCGGCTTCCTGCGTCGAGTCGAGCGTCGCCAGGACTTGGCCCGCCTGTACCTTCTGGCCAACGCTGGCGTTCAGCGTCGCGAGTGTCCCGCCATTCACGAAGTTCTCGGTAGCCGAGGACACCGACGAGAGATTGCCCGATGCGGAGACACTCGTCTGCACGGTGCCGCGCGTTACCTGGACCGTACGGGTCACACTCGCGCTGGCCGACGACGGTGCCCGATAGATCGACTCAAAGGCGAACGCGCCCGCGATGACGACGAC
>DASZLS010000012.1:0-19471 GCA_035552255.1 Acidimicrobiales bacterium
AGCGAGCGTCCCTCCACGAGCACTGCGGTGACGGCGTACTTTGCCAGATCCATGGACACCTCCAGGAGGAGAGTGTCCCAGAAACTGTGTTAGATGCTGTCCCAGAAACTGTGGAACCTCAGACCCCCTCGCCCACTACGGAGTGACCCTTTTGGCTCGTCGAGGAGCTGGTCGCCGCCGATTAGCGAACCGCAGGCTCGGCCGTCGGCGCAGGTCGACTAGAGCGACACGCCCAACTTCTCAATGGCGCCGAACGTCTCGTCGTCAAGTGTGATGCTTCCTGCTCCGAGGTTCTCCTCTAAGTGCGCGACCTTCGACGTACCCGGAATCGGAAGAATGACCGGCGAACGACGCAGCAACCACGCGAGCGACAGTTGCGCCACCGAGACACCTTGCGCCGTCGCCACTTGATGAAGCGGCCCACCACTTTGGGCAAGATCTCCCCCCGCAACAGGAAACCACGGAATAAACCCGATGCCCTGCTCGTCACAGTATTCAAGGACCTCTTCGCTCTGACGGTTCGTCGCGTTGTACAAGTTTTGGACGGTCGCGACGGAGAACACCTGTTGGGCGGCCTTGATCTCTTCCACGGAGACCTCGGAAAGACCGAGTGCTTGGACTTTGCCCTCGTCGAGGAGTGCCCTCAAGAGACCGAACTGCTCGTCGCGTGGCACGGCGGGGTCGATCCGGTGGAGCTGAAACAGGTCGATGGATTCTTGGCCAAGGCGACGAAGCGACATTTCACACTCCTGTCGCAAGTAGTCGGGCTGTCCGCAGGGCACCCACACGTCAGGACCGGTGCGCAAGAGTCCGGCCTTCGTCGCGATCTTTACTTCACCATAAGGGTGCAGCGCTTCTTTGATCAGTTCCTCAGAGACGTAGGGTCCATATGAGTCCGCTGTATCAACGAAGTTGACGCCCAGCTCGACGGCGCGCTTCAGGACTGCGAGACATTCTTTACGGTCGCCGGGGTAATCCCAAATTCCGGGACCCGTGATGCGCATGGCACCGTAGCCGAGTCGATTGACGGTCTGATTTGCGTACGTGAAAGTTGTGGGATTTGGCATGAGCGCCTCCGCTGATATTCGATACTTGGAACCGACAGCATACGGGCGTCAGCTTTTGGAATAGCGAGCGAACCGAGACGCTGCCCTCACTGAAGCTCGCCAACGAGGACCGCAAAGACTCGGCGGTTTCAGGGAGTCAGCCCAACGTTCTGGTGAATCGACTATCGCGCTTCCAAACGGGCGCTCCAGCGTGTTGGCAGATAGGTCAAGGCAACGCGCGAAGCACCCCACAATGCGGTGGCGGTGGCAAGTGCCATCACAAGAACGATCACGACGAGTTGAGCAGACCACGGCGAAGTCGCGGTACCAGTCGCGGTTCCCTGCAGAAACCAGGGCGCGTGCAGGCCCATTTGAATCCACCAGAGAGCGGTGCTTCCAATAACCGCTACCGAGGCGAGGCTTACCCCAACCGCGAGCCACGATTCCCAGCGGAGCGCGCGCTCCGTGAAGTCGATCTTCCTTGCAATCGTGACACCCGCTCTCGTCCAGAGACCAAGCGTCACCACGACCAAGAGCGCGTATGTCAGAAACGCACCGGAGTAGAGGTGATCACCACCATTGCGCTGCGCAACATTCAGACTGTGCGCCCAGGAGCTAAGTCCGACCGTCGCGATGATGAGCACCACGGAGGCGACCAGGGGCCACGCGAACCGACCGCGCAACGCACTCCCGTGCCGTGCCCGAAGAAGTCGTACGAATCCCGGCGTCGCCACCAACACGCCACCCGCAACCAGCAGCGTCCCCACAATTCCTGCCACCGCGGTCGTGCTGTATGCGAAGTGCGCGACGAAACGCGATCTCACGGGCATCGCCATGGCGAAATGTTCGGCGGTCTTGGCAAGACCCGCCCCTCCTACCACCATGATCGACCAAGCGATCAGCACCATCAGCGCACCGGTACGACGTTGTGTAGAGAGCGAGCTCCTCGTTCCAACCACGCCGGCTCCATTGCAGCGCTCTCGTAAGCCAGCGATGGCCACCGAGAGTCGAAAGCGGAAGGTCAGCGAGGATCCGCCGAGGCGATCTTCAAGAAGCGAGAGAAACTCCTCCCCGTATCGCGCTCGCCAGCTCGAGGGATACCACCGGAGCAATCGACGTACGTCGTGACCACGCTTCATTGGGCGCCGCCTAATGCGAGTCGCAGGCGCGCCGCGCCGACGTCGGCGAGACGACGCATCTCACTCGTCACTTCTTGCAGCACCAGTGCGCCTCGAGCCGTCAGTTGGTACGGTCGACGCCGGTCGACCTCCGCCAGTGGTTCAATGAGTCCCGACTCCTCAAGTCGCGTGATGGCTCCGTAGAGAGTGCCGGGGCTCAAGGTGACGCCCGCAAACTCTTCGACATCCTTGAGCAAGGCGTAGCCGTGCTTGGAACCCGAGGCGAGGCTCGTCAACAGCAAGAAGGGTGGATCGTTGGGCCGACGCAGGAACTGCCGTGTCACGTTGCTCATCGAGAGAGAGTACTACGTGGCACGTAGTAGTAGCAAGCCGCGAAAAGCTTACAGAGACGACGGAAGCACTCCTTCAATGGCTTTGGCGATGATGGAATATCCCTCGTTATCAGGGTGATCGTTCGGGCCCCACGGTGCAGCTCGACACATCCACGTCGTCTTGCAGGCCATCGCCACATTTTGGGGAAGAAGGCGGCCTTCATACTCGCCGGTCATCTTGGCGTCACTCGTCTTGAGAGCGGTGACGACGGGAGCAATCCTGATGTTCGCAGCCCGGAAGGCCCTGTCCAGGGCGGCGTCCAACGTTGTCATGGCACGCAGCGTGGCCGTTGCATTCGCGGGACCCAGTGTGGGGGCCACGTAATGACCCAAAAATGGATCCCCGTACGGGACGCCGACAAGTGTCACGCCGGGGCCGGCGGCCTTCTGCAAACCAGCGAGCGCCTTCGGAAGGTACTGGTCGATGAGCTGCACACTGCTCGCCACGCAACTCGCATCAACGTTCGAGAACTGCAAGCAGGGTCGGATGTTGTTGAATCCGACATCAATCGTTACGACGCCGTTCTCTCCAGAATTGTGGCGCAAGAGTTTCTCCGCGCGATCAAGCTGGGACAGCGACGGGCTGCATGCATCCCCCCCATTGACAAACGTCTGAATGGTCTCGCCCGGACACGCAATATTGTCGAGCGTCAACGACGACCCCTTGGCCGCCAACATCGCGTCGAGATCATTGGCATAACCGTTGTCAGTCGCTGCTTCATTGGGCCCGCGTGGGCCCATCGTGCCGATCGGCTCAAAACCCTTGGCCGCCGACGCCCCGATGACGAGATAGAACCCGCTGGAACTCCTTGTACTCACTAGAACACCGAGGAGCGTCCCTACGACGACCACTAGTGCGACGAACGTCGTCCCAATTTTTCGTCGATGAGACCACGGCTCGCGTTTAACCATCACACTCATTTAGGACACGTAGATAGGCGTCGGATAGGAAATCACTAAATTCTTTCTCTTAAGTCCCCGACGCGCATCGTGGATCAATCGATGCGCGCCCTCATCTCGCAGATTTCAACGTTTCTCTTCGATCCAATCGAGATGTTCGTTCTCGCTAGTTCGCCGACTTAAAGCCGGGACCACCAAGGCTCACCACCACAGGGCCGTCGTTGCCGGTCGACCGCGCGGCTCCGGCAAATGCAGTCGCCGATGTCGGTTCAACCCAGAATCCCTTGTGCGCCAGCTGTTGGGTCGTAGCAGTGATCTCTTCGTCGCCGACCGTGCGAGTCTCGCCTCCGGTTCGTTCAATCGCGCGAGCGATTTGAGCGAAGCGGCGGGGCGCAATGATTGCGATTCCGTCGGCCAGCGGAGTGCCTCGATCTTCTGCGACGTCGTCCGCGAGTGGGGACCAGCCCTTCGCTTGCACCGCGATCATGCGCGGCACGCGAGTCGTGAGGCCCTGATCAAGGAGGTATCGGAAACCGATCTCGACGCCCAGAAACAAGCTCCCGTTGCCGACCGCCATAACGACCTCCGCCGGGGCGTCGCCGAGCTGCTCAAATACTTCAAACGCCCACGTTTTCGTCCCTTGAGTGAAAAACGGATTTTCGACGTGGCTTGCGTAAAAGCCTCCGTCGGCAGCCATTTCGAGCGCCGCGTCCGTCGCAGCAGCGCGAGGACCTTCGACAGCAACCACGGTTGCCCCATAGGCGCGCGACTGAGCGAGCTTGCCCTGCGGTGCGCTGGCGGGTGCCACAACAGTGCAGGGAACACCAATGCGACCACAGTGAGCAGCCATCGCCGCGCCGGCGTTGCCGGAACTGTCAACGATGACGCTCTTCGCGCCCAAACCTAGGGCGAGTGCGGCGAGCATGAAGGCGCCGCGGTCTTTGAATGATCCACTCGGCGTTATGTAGTCACACTTTGCGTTGATCGATCCGACCGTGAGCATCGGCGTTCTCGATGCGCCGAGATCGGCACGCGCCAGCCACTCCTCATGTATGGGAAGCGCTTCGCGGTAACGAGATAGACCGACGCCGCGACCGTCAAACGACGTCGGTAGCGCCGGCGCGTCGAAATGCAGATCGAGGACACCTCCGCAGTCACAGCTGATCCGGCTCAGCTCCACTTCGTAGTGCGTCGCACAGAGTGAGCATTGGTAGTACACATCGTCAGGTAGGAGTGAAGTCACGCCGAATAGGCTACGTCGCCGTACGCACGCCTCGACGCAGTCAAAGGGTGCGCGATTACTGAAACGCCGTCTCGCCCAGCCAATGATCGACCAGCGACGCATCGCCCTCGATCCTCACTTCGCACCGCTCGAGAGGGCGTCGACGCAACACTGCGGCGAGCAGCTCGGCGGGCTCCGCCGCCATCACCGCGTCGGGTTCTGCCACCGTGTCGACAAACTCGTATCCCTCGACGGAGAGTGCTACCCCCCACCGTGTCGATGCATCGGTGGTGCGAAACTCCAGCCACTCTCTTTCAGAGATCTGTGGACGAGCTCGCACCGCAATGTCAGAGTCGGACTTCAGGTTCGCGAAAAACTCGTCGATCGCGTCCAGTGCAACGGCCGACTTCACGCTGGACGTCACACCCGTTGCGAGCTCAAGATCTATCCGATGCACCATTGTCTCGTGCAACTGTCGCCGCGCCCAGAATCGCACGTGCTGGTCGGCGCCCCAGGCCCACATGGGATCGTCGGGATTGGCCAAACGTAACGTCGCTACGAGTGCGCGACCGCCCGAACGGAGCCAATCGCCATTCGGGTCGATATCGCCGTCGCCCATTCCCGCTCGAGGGATTCGTGTCGTCGACCGAGCTCCAACGAGCTGATCCGCCCAACGGTGAACTTTGCCGAGATGTTCTGTTAGATCTCGTACCGTCCACTCCGGACATGAGGGAACCGGTGACATCACGTCAGTGTTCGCGAGCGCGCCAACGTAGCGATCGACTTCGATATCGAGCTCATCGCAGTACTCGGAGTATTTCACGGCACGATGCTACAGAACGCCCTGATACTGCGCGAGGCGGGGCTGTCGAAACAGCCCCGCCTCGCTCGCATCATCACGTGGGATGACGACACGATCGTTGATCAGAGCCGATACGCGGCTCCTGCGGAAACACAGCTATCAAGGTCCTGGCTGCAGACGATCTGACCGAACCCGTTCGTTCCGGCTACCGTGCGCGTGTTCTGAAGCGTTCCGTTGACCATGTCGGTGACCGTGCCCACGCTGTAGCCGTTTGATGCAGGAACACTGGCGCCGGTGAGAATGCAATCGCCCTTGGTGTCACACGCAGCGCCGTAGAGGTTCTCGGTCCCGGATACGACCTGTGTCGTGCCCATCGCGCCGTTGACCAGCGTGCTGACGATGCCCTGCTCGTTGTTGTTCTCGCCGACGGCCACGCAGTAGTTGACGCTTGCGCAGTCAATGCCGTTCACGTACCAGGCGTCACCGCCGTCAGAGATCGTGACCGGGGTACCTGGTACGCCGTTGGTGATCGGAACAATCGACGGGTAGTAGTTAACGAGGCCAACCGCGAAGCACTGAGTGCTCGTCGGGCAGGAAATTGCGTTCAACCACTCCCCGACCCCTTGACCCGGCTCGACCTCGTTCACGGGGCCGGCCTCACCATTGGTGATCGTCGTCACGGCGTCCGCGTCGTCGCTGGTGTCAAAACCCACCGCGTAGCAAACGCTGGCGGTCGTGCAATCAATTCCGTAGAGTCCGAGGAACGTGGGTTCGGGCGTTTCCGTCGTCGGTTGGCCATTGCGGATCGACACGAGGACACCTTCGTCATCGTTTGAAGGAGCGAGCCCGACTGCGTAGCACTGAGTGGACGTCACGCAGCTCACCGATTCGAGCGCAGACGTGTTGGGCACCGAGATCGTCCTGCCGTTGTCGGTGATGGTGCCGCGCCCATCAGCACCCTCGCCCACCGCAATAGTCGCGCTCTGCCGATTCTGTTGACCGGGCTGGTTCTGCGCATTGCCGGAGACGCCGCCTTTTGCCGACGCGGGCACGGTGGCGACGCCATTCAGCCCCGTCACCTGGTTGAACATGTCGTTGTCGACGTTGCTGGAGCCCTTCAGTGAGGTGGTCAATATCGCGCCGTTCGACGTGTCGTGCGCGTTCGATCCCGTCGAGCGGCCCGAAACAAGCGCGTTGCCGAGGTCCCCATTCGACGCGTTCGCCGCATCGCCCAGGTACGAGAGCCCGTACACCTGCTCGATCGAGCGAAGCACGCCCGCCGTGTCAATCGGTGCCGCGACAGAACCCATTCCCTTGGTGTGCGCGGAGACGACCACCATCGGAATCTGTCCACCCTGGGCGGGAGTCGTGGACTGGTCGTTGTAGCCAGTGTCATAAATAATGACGATCTGACCGCCTTGGCGGTACCAGGTCGAATTCATGATCTGGGGAAGCTCGCCGTTAAGCCAGCTGTCGCCGGACTGCATGGTCCCGTTGTCGCCGCCGCTGTTCACGAGATCGGGAACGACCCACTGGAAGTCTGACGCGTTGGGCGAATTGAGGTTGGAGTTGAGATCGCTGAAGCTCGAAATGTTCTTGCACAGGGCCGAGAAATCGGCGAAGTAGCGAAAGGCGTTGTGCCAGTACGGGTAGTTGCCGCTCCCGTCGCTCTGGTCACAGCCGGAGGCGTCGCCCTGGTAGTAGGCGTTCCATGTGAGACCCGCGTTCGCGAGTTGGTTCACCAACGTCGGTCCCGCAAAATTGCTGCATCCGGCATCGGTGATGTCACAGTCGTTACCCGAGGTGCCCCAGTCCGATCCGGACAGGAGCTCGAGATAGTTCGGCAGGCTCGGGTACGTCCAGCCGTACGCCTGCGTGAAGTTCGCGTATTCGTGCGAAAGCTCGTTCACGTAGGGCATCTGAGGGGATCCCACGAACTGGCTGTAGTCAGTGTTCTCCATCATGATCGTCATGACGTGGGGAGCGTTCGTGGTTGGTTTTGGGGACGCCGTCGCGGAGTTCGCCGCGAGGCTCGTCGCGCCCACCAGGCTCATCATCGAGGCAAGAGTGCCCAGGCCCAATCGCCGTAACACCCGGCGGTGGTTGACTAGTCGTAACATCGTCGATCCTTTCGTTGTGGCTGTGGTTGCGAGACGCAACCGCGCACAACGTAACGAGCGCTGATTGCGCAATCGTGATGAGTGGCACACGTGAGCGGAGAGTTTTTTCACCAGTTCCGTGACGGGACAAGTGAGTGATCATCACCAACATCCGCTCTTTATTGCGTGGCAAACGACCGGACACAAGCGCGCATCTCGCGGTAGTAGCGTCGTTGGCCATGAGTGCGTGGCTCAGCAGTCTCGATGTCGTCACACTCTTCGTGAGCGACGTGCAACGAACGAAGTCGTTCTATGAAAAGGTCTTCGGACTGTCTGCGATCTTTCAGAACGAAAACTCCATCGTCTTCAACCTTGACAACGCCAGTCTCAATTTCTTGCAGCGAGATGCTGCCCCTGGGCTCGTTTCACCCGCGAACGTCGCGTCACCTGACGCGGGCCTCAGCTTTCAGTTCACGATTCGTGTCGACAACGTCGATGAAGCGTGCGCCGAGCTCGCTCGCCGTGATGTCACGCTGGTCAATGGCCCGATTGATCGACCATGGGGCGTTCGCACCGCGAGCTTCTCCGACCCAGATGGTTACCTCTGGGAGATCGCCCAATAGTCGAACGTCGGTTCTGACGGTCGTGTGAATCGTAGATGGCACGGTTTCATGGCTACGGATTAGTCCCTGCGTTCCTCATCTATGACCAGGTCGCACTCCTCGTCGTCTCCTGTGCCCAGTACTGTTAATCCAGTGTCGCTTCCGCCCCCAACCCTCGACGTTGAAGAGGACAGCCCTGTCGTTCCGGTGAAGAAGCGCCCACGTTCGCGTTCACTGATCGAATGGGGCATCGTTGTCGTCGTGGCGGTGCTGGTTTCACTGCTCATTCGGACGTTCGTGTTTCAGACGTTTTTTATCCCGTCGGGTTCCATGGAACCCACGCTGCAAGTTGGCGACCGCATCATCGTGTCCAAGCTGAGCGTGGAGTTTGGCACCATCCACACCGGTGACATCTTGGTGTTCAAGGCGCCCGCCGCAGTCGCCAGCGTGTGCGGCGACAATGTCGCGGACCTCGTGAAGCGCGTCATTGGGCTACCGGGACAGCACCTCACCTCGAAGGGCAACACGATCTACGTGAACGGGAAGCCCCTTGCGCAGCCATGGTCGCACGTCTCGACGCTGGGAAGAGCCATCGGCAACGTGACCGTCGCGAAGAACCACTACTTCATGATGGGCGACAACGAGTCTGACTCGTGCGACAGCCGATTCTGGGGCAGCATTCCTCGCTCGAGCGTCATCGGCAAGGCCTTCGTGCGCATTTGGCCACTCTCGCGTCTCGGCTTTCTGTAGGCGCCAGCGTCAACACGGCTGCGGGTGGGACGTGAAGAACGCCCACTTGAGCGCGTTCGCGCTCACTGCGTTGGACTGCGGCCCGATCTCGCAATCACGCTCTCGGTGCGTGGCGTTCGTGAAGAACGGTTTCGCGGCATAGCCTGGGGCGAAAAAGGAGCTCCATGAAGGTCTTGATTGCGGGAGGTACGGCGTTCGTTGGTCGAGCGATCGCGTGGTCGGCGTGGCATCACGGTCACGAAGTGACGGTGCTCAATCGCGGCGTGACTTCCAACGACTTACCCGACTCGATCGAACGACTCGTGGGAGATCGTCAAGGCGATCTCTCCGCACTCAGTGGCAAGCATTTCGACGCCACCATCGACGCAATCGCCTATCGCCCGAGTGACGTCGAACGTCTCGCCTCGGCCCTCGGCGGGCGCGGGGGCCACTACATCCAGATCTCTTCGATCTCCGCCTACGTCGACCCGCTCGAGCCCCACGGAACCGAAGAGACCCTCACACTGTTGAGCGACCCCGACGATCTCGAGGCGCCCATCAGCGATTCGACCTACGGGCCCCTTAAGGCGGCCAGCGAGCGCGCGGGTGCGAAATACTTCGGCGACGAGTCAACCATGGTGCGTCCGACCTACGTCATTGGCTCGTTTGACACCACGTTGCGCTTTCCGTACTGGGTCGAGCGCGCACGTCGCGGGGGTGACATCGCGGTGCCCGGACCTTCTGACGCCTTCATGCAATACATCGACGCTCGGGATCTCGCGAACTTTGTGGTGCGCGTTACCGAAGAGGCGCTCCCGGGTCCGTACCACGTCGCTGGTCCCACGCCTCCCGATGGGTTTGTCGCAATGGTCGAAGCAATCGCTCGTCACGTCGCGCCCAAGGACACGCGTGTCGTGGAAGTGAGCCCCGACGACGTTCGCAATGCGAGCCTTGCCCACAAGTTCCCGCTCTGGAGCGAGGGCGACAGCGCCAACTACGTTCTCGCAGTCGACAACTCGCTCGCCGTGTCCGTCGGTCTCGATCTGCGTCCCTTGGAGGACAGTGTCGATGACGTTGTCGAATGGTGGGGCGCTCGTGAGTGGCCGTCGCAGTGGCTAACGAGCGCCGAAGAAGGCCGCCTGCTGCGCCGCTAAAGGCGATGCGCGGTAATACTCGAGGTTTTACGGACAGGAAGGTGGCATGAGTTCGGCAGAGGAGGATCGCTTCGCTCGACTTGTGCACGAGCACTCCGCCGCCGTCGCCAACTATCTTCGACGACGCCTCTATCCACTCACGCCGTCCGACCTCGACGATCTTGTCGAAGAGACGATGGTGGTCGTGTGGCGCCGTCTCGATCGCGTGCCGGTTGACGCCGAGCTGCCCTGGATGCTCGGGGTCGCCCGCAACGTGTTACGCAATGCTCGCCGCTCAAAAAACCGGCGATCGGCATTCGAAGCCACCTTGCACTCGCCGACGTCCGACTCGTCGGCCGAAGAGTACGTCATTGGTGACGTCAGTGTTCGCGAGGCTCTCGGCTCGCTCAGCGAGGACGACCGCGAGATCCTGTTGCTCAACGCCTGGGACGGACTCGACACGCGCGCGCTCGGGGTGTACCTCGTCATTTCGACCAACGCGGCGGCGGTACGGCTTTCCCGCGCCCAAGCGAGGTTTCGCGAGCTGCTGAGCGCGGCGGAGGTTCACTGAAATGTTGAGCCGTTTCGCGACAGAGAGAATGGGAAGGAGGAACCATGAGTGACGCCGACGATCGCCTCGCGGGGCTCGATCCCGCAGCCCATCGGACATACCAGCACGCCGACCTCGACGCCATGATCACCCGCATCGTTGCGGTGCCCGTCGGCGCATCGAGCGCACGCTGGCAGCGACTCCAGGCTCGCTTCGCCGGTGGACTGATCGCCGCCACGCTCGCCACGGCACTGGCGTTCGTCGCCACCCAGGGCGCGCCGTCGCTGCCCGCACTCGCGATTCAGCGAGCGCTCACGAACCCTTCGCCGAGCTTCGCCACCGCTATCCCCATGAAGGCCGCGGAAGATCTCCACTTCAGCGCCGGTGCCGCGATCTCGACTCGCGCTCCCTCGATTTCCTCGTACAAGATCGATCCTCCCGAGAGCGCGATCGCAGAGACCGCGCGTCTCGCTGCGCTCTTTGACGTGTCGGGCACACCGACAGCGGTGGGCAACGGTAACTGGACGGTGACGGGTCCCTCGGGAGCGGCGCTCAACTACAGCAACGTCGGCGTGCCGCAGTGGTACTACTCCTCAACCTCGCCCAAAGTCGCCCCCGCAGAGAAATCAAGTTCGGTGCCGGTGCCCATGCCGAGTCACGCCGCGCTTGAATCGACCGTGCAGCTCTTCTTCAGCAAGCTTGACTACAACTACGCGTTGAGCTCGCCCGACTTCTCCACCGCCACGACGTCGACAACGACTCCCGCGGGCGCACCCCTCACGGTCTTCAGTGAGACCGCGTCCTATTCCGTGGTCGTCGACGGGATAGCGACGGGCCAGACCATTAGCTTCACCGTCAACCCCCATAATGCGTTGGTCTCCGCCAACGGACCCGCATTCAACGTGGGCTCCGCGGTGCCATACCCGCTCGAGAGTCCTCGAGCGGGGGTCGCAGCGCTCGCGGCCGCAGAGAAGCACACGTTCGCCGCGGCGGCAAAAGTGCCCGTCGCAACGGCCTCGGTCACGAGCAACATCGTGTCGCTCGCCCCGTATCGGCTGAAGAGTGGTGCATTGTGGCTGCTGCCGCTGTACGTCTATTCGGGCTCGATCCCCGGAGCTGAAGGCACCGCATCGCGGACGTGGAGCGAACTCGCCGTCGAGCCAACCTACGTGACGGGTTCGTCCGCGACGTTCGAGGGCGTGAGCAACTAGGGCTGGTTGCCGACGATGTGGACCAGTTGAATTTGCCCGATACCCACTGAAAGGTTGAGTACCAGGTTCGCTCCAGATTGGTGCGCCACGCTGCTGGATGGGTCCAATCCAGTTTCGTAGTTTTCCACGTTCCCGATGCCGACGTGCGTGCGAAGGTCGACCGTCACACCGGCCGGCACCTCGACGAGCAGTTTGCCAATTCCCTCGGTAGCGGTCACCGTCGTCGTGCCCCGAAAGGCGACGTGGGAAAGATCGATGTTCATTGCGCCGTACGCACCGTGGTACACGTGCTGGATCTCACTCGTGGTCGTGGGCGCCCACTGACGCGCCCCGCTCCCGCCTTGGACCGGAACACCAATCACCTGCAGCGTGAGCAGCACGGCGCCCGACAGCACGATGAAAAAGCTGATGACTCCGAGAAACGCGAGCGCCACAAATCGGCGGAAGGTGAGGCGACGGGCCGGCGAGAACAGCGCCGCCACGGCGAGCACCACGAGAAACACGAGCCACAACAGTGAAAAGGCTTTACCAAGTGTCGGTACGACACGAATGGTCGAAATGAAGATGACGGCGATCACGACGAGCGACAGCGGCAGCGCGTAGCGCAGCCAGCGCACGCGAGGAGGGTCTTCAAGTGATTCGTTCACGACGGCGCCGCTTGAGGGCTCTCGCGGAATCAGCACCCACATCGCGAGGTACAGCGCGATGCCCAGTCCCCAGACGAGCGCCAACACGACGAAGATCACTCGCACGATGTTGGCGTCAATGTCGAATCGCTCACTCAGCCCCCCCGCGACACCGCCGAAGATGCGCTTGGTTGTGCTGCGTCGCAGCGTCGAGGTGTCGCGCGGCGGCAGCTCGGATTCGGGCGGCGAAGACTCTTCGCTTTCGGGGGGAATTTCCAATTCGTTCATGCCATCAATGTAAGTTCTGATGCTCCCGGCGCCTATCAGGGCGAACCCGAGGAGGAGCCCCCGCGCGAGTCTGAAACTCGGGGTTTTCCCTGAGAACACTGGGCAGACGCCCATGGGAGAATGGTCGCGAACCAGAACCGAAAGGAGCGACGTGACCACAGAAGCGCCGCAGCGAGCGGTCATAGGAACTCCGCATCGCCCGTTTCGTCGTGGCGTCGAGAACGCCATCATCGGCGGCGTCTGCGGCGGGCTCGCCATTCGCCTCGGTATCAAGGAGCGCAATGTCCGGATCGCGTTCTCGCTGCTCGCGCTCGTCTCGGGCATCGGTGTGCTGCTCTACATGGTCCTGTGGCTCAGCCTCCCGCGAACGAACGAGCGTGAAGCCATCGCCCAGCGACTCGTTGGTCGCCATCGCCAGCTCTATCGCATCGTCATCGGTCTCATCGCTATCATCGCGATCTTCTTTGTCCTGCATTCGCTCGGCATGCCGAACCTCGGCGTCTATACCTGGCCGTTCTTCTTGAGCTTGCTCGGCGTCATTGGCGTCTGGCGCGGAGCGTCACCCGAGGAGCTCGATCATCTCGAACGGCTGATCAAGTCAGCACCCGTCATTGGCGTCGCATCCTCCAAGAGTCGTCGCAACGTGGCCTTTCGCTTGGTGGTCGGCGCCATCTTGATCTTCTTCGGGCTCGAAATCCTGCACCACTTGGGCGGCGCGTGGGGTGTGGCGACGCCCGCGCTCTTCGGAGCCTTCGTGGTGCTCGGCGGCGTGCTGGTACTGCTCGCGCCGTGGTGGCTATCGACGTTGAATGACCTCACCGGAGAGCGTGAGGCGCGCGTGCGGATCGAAGAGCGCGCGAATGTGGCCGCGCACCTGCACGACTCGGTCCTGCAGACCTTGACCTTGATCGAGCGGGCCGCGGGTGACGAAGCGGCCGTGGTGCGCTTGGCTCGCAACCAAGAGCGCGAGCTGCGCCAGTGGCTCTTCGACCCGAACTACACCGAAGATGGCGACTTCGGATCCTTCGTATCGATGCTCCGCCATCTCGAAGATGAGATCGAAAATGACTACGGCGTGCGTGTTGAGCTCGTCGTAGTCGGCGACTGCGAGGCGAACGACGCGTTAATCGCCCTGGTCGCTGCCGGTCGTGAAGCGGCGATCAACGCGGCTCGTTGGTCCGGCGCCGAATCGATCTCGGTGTACGGCGAGGTCGAATCCGACGCCTTCAGCCTCTTCGTGCGAGACCAGGGCCGCGGTTTTGACGTGTCCGCAGTGCCCGACGATCGTCGTGGTATCGCGCTCTCGATCCGCCAGCGCATCGCCCAGCATGGTGGGACCGCAATGCTCAAGAGCACCGCGGGCGTCGGTACCGAAGTCGAACTATTCGTGCCGCGAACGGCCCCGCAGTGAGCCAGCCGCGCGTCTTTCTTGTTGACGACCATGAGCTGATTCGCACAGGCATACGCAGTGAGCTCGCCGGTTCGGTCGATATCTGCGGGGAGGCCGACGAAGTTGACGCCGCCATCGAGATGATCATCGAGCGAGTGCCCGACGTCGTACTTCTTGATGTCCACATGCCCGCCGGCGGGGGCCTCGCCGTCTTGCGCGCCGTCAATGACAAGGACCCCAGTGTTCGCTTTCTCGCCCTCTCGGTCTCTGACGCGTCCGAAGACGTCATCAGCATCATCCGCGCGGGCGCGCGTGGCTACGTCACGAAGAACATCTCTGGTCCGGATCTGCTGGACGCCATCTACCGGGTGGCCGCGGGCGACGCGGTCTTCTCTCCGCGTCTCGCCGGTTTCGTGCTCGACGCCTTCTCGCTCGAGGGCAAGCATCTCGAAGCGGGCGATGTCGATCCCGATCTCGATCTGCTGACACCGCGAGAGCGTCAGGTCCTGCGCCTCATTGCGCGCGGCTACTCCTACCGCGATATCGCGACGGAACTCGAGATCTCTGCCAAGACCGTTGAAAGCCACGTGTCGTCGGTGTTACGCAAATTACAGCTCTCAAATCGCCATCAGCTGTCCCACTGGGCCAACGAGCGGCACATCACGTAGCTAACGCTGTTCGATGAGCTCCATGTACTCGTCGTCCCAGAGGTCGAAGTACTCTTCGGGCAGGAGGACGGCGTGCGTGGGCTCGAGGGCCTCGACGAAACCTCGTTCGTGACTCACCGCGATGATGGTCCCTTTCCACTGGTGCATCATCTCGCCCAGCGCTTCGACGCTCGCGGGGTCCAGGTTGTTGGTCGGTTCGTCGAGCAACAGCAGGTTCGCTTTGGAGGAAGCCAGAACCGCGAGGGCGAGCTTGGCTCGTTCACCACCGGACAAGGTGGCAGGCATCTGATGAGCCGCGGTGCCCTTCAGACCAAACGCGCCCAGCATGGAGCGACGTTGCACGTCGGATTCGACGGTTGAGTTATCGAGGTTGCCGAGCACGGTCTTATCGAAGTCCAACTGCTCGTTCTCCTGAGCAAAGTAGCCAACGGTGACATTCGCGCCAAACTTCACGATGCCTTCCTGCTGACGCTGCGTCCCCGCGAGACAACGCAAGAGCGAGGACTTGCCCGCGCCGTTGCGCCCGACGATGACAATGCGGTCACCTCGTCGAGTGATGAAGTTGACGTCACGCAACACGTCAAGGGAGCCGTAGTTCACGCCCACGTGCTCCACGGTCATCGGCACATCACCACTGCGAGGGGGCATCGGCAGTCGGAAGGTGACCTTGTTTTCCTTCTTGGTCACTTCGATGCGGCTGTCCTTCAGCTTTTCGACTCGCCGGTCGAGAACCTTCGCCAGTCGCGCGCGCTTGGCGGTCTGTCCGCGCATGGAGTTGGCCAGATCCGAGAACTGTTCGATCTTGGCGTCTTGATGGGCCGCCACCTTCTCCTCGGAAAGTCGGCGCTCTTCTTCGAGTTGCAGAAATTTGGTGTAGTTCCCTCGGTACTCGCGCAGCTGGCCGTCTCGCAGCGCGAGCACGCGGTCAATGGAGCGGTCGAGGAGGGGAAGGTCGTGGCTGATCACGAGCACCGTCCCGCGAAATTGCTCGAGCTCGTCGAAGAGCCAGCGTTTGGCGGCCTTGTCGAGGTGGTTCGTCGGTTCGTCGAGCACCATGGTTTCGGGCTGCTCGTACAGCACGCGCATCAGGTCGACTCGACGACGCTGCCCACCGGACAGTGAACTGAGATCTTCCAGCAGCAAGTCCTGTTCGAGTCCCAGTCCGTCGGCGAGGCGCGCGACTTCCGATTCAGCCTCGTAACCCCCAGCCTCTCGGAACTGCTCTTCGAGCGAGGTAAAACGCGAAATGGTTTCGTCAGTCGGGTTCGCCGCGAGTTCATGACGCGCGTGCTGCATGTCGGCGTCCAAGCTGTCGACCCCGCGCGCGGAGAGCACGTGCGACAGCCCGATCGGCTCGACGCCTAATCCCCCGACGACGGGCTCCTGGGGCAAATGTGCGAGCGATCCTTGCGTCGCCACCGAACCCGCAATGCGCAGATGCTCAGGGTGGTAGCCGAGCAGCACTGAGAGCAGCGTCGATTTTCCGGCGCCGTTTCTGCCCACGAGTCCGACCTTCTCGCCGTTGCCCACGACGAACGACACGGGCTCCAGAATCCGACGAGGCCCGATCTCGATTCCCAGATCTTTTACGATCAGCATTCGCGACCTCCTACCGTGACGCGGCGCACGACGGCGTCGTCGCCCGCGCCCGCACAGGGGTTGGGTACGAAGACGAGCTTCTCGCGGAACGTGGCAGGGGTGATGAGGATCCTCTTGTAGCGATGAATAGTGCGACTGGCCACCTTACCGGGCCAAAGAGAAAACTCTCAGTCGTCCTCGTTGGGCACGAGGGCGACCGCGGCGACGGCATGGCCCTCATCGAGATTCATCACGCGAACCCCAGTGGCGTCACGACCCTGGGAGGAGATCTCGCGCACTGGAGTGCGAATGAGCACGCCACCAGAAGAGATGAGCAGCACCTCGTCGTCGAGACGAACCATGAACGACTCCACGACAAATCCTCGCGCTGCCGTCAGCTTGATCGCCCGCACGCCCTGTCCCCCGCGTCCTTGACGGTTGAAACGTTCGGTCTTCACGCGCTTGCCAAAGCCCGTGTCGGTCACGACAAAGAGATCGGCGTCTTCGCGGACCACGTCGAGGGAGATCGCGTGGTCATCTTCGCGCAGCTTGATGCCACGAACGCCGGTGGCGTCGCGACCCATTTCGCGAACCTCTTCTTCGTTGAAACGAATTGCCATGCCGCGATGGGTAACCATCATGAGGTCATCGTGCCCGCTCGTCGAGACCACGCGAACGACTTCGTCGCCGTCGCGCAGATTGATCGCGATCCACCCCTCGCGTCGCGACTTGTCGTACTCACTGAAGGCGGTCTTCTTCACAGTCCCGTTCGACGTCGCGAAGACGAGGAATTTGTCGATCGGAAAGTCGTCAGTGGTGACGATGGCCTGAATCGATTCCTGGGGCTGCAGGTTGAGAAGGTTCACGATCGCCGTGCCCTTCGCGGTGCGCTCCTTCATCGGAATTTCGTGACCGCGAAGACGAAAGACACGTCCTCGGTTAGAGAAGAGCAAGAGGTGCGAGAGCGTCGTGGTGTGGATGACCTGATCGACCAGGTCCTCATCCTTCAGCTTCGCGCCCTGTACCCCACGACCGCCGCGGCCCTGCGTGCGAAAGGCGTCCGCGGCAACGGATTTCACGTAGCCGGCGCGTGTCATGGTGAGGACGATCTCTTCGTCCTGGATGAGGTCCTCAACGCCCAGCTCACCGGGGTCGTTCACAATCTGGGTGAGCCGGTCGTTCGCGTACTTGTCCCTGATCGCGGTGATCTCGGTGGCGATCACGCCGCGCAGTTTCACGTCGCTGGCCAGGATCGACTGCAGCTCGGCGATCGTCTCGCGGAGCTTCGCCATCTCGTCTTCGAGCTCCGTGCGCCCGAGCCGGGTCAGGCGACCGAGGGTCATGTCCAAGATGTGGTTGGCCTGCTCTTCGGAGAACGAGAACGGTGCGCTCATCAGCGCGATGCGAGCTGCGGGCCGGTCATCTGAGCCACGGATCGTCGCGATGACTTGATCGAGCATGTCGATCGCTTTGAGGAGACCCTCAACAATGTGCGCGCGAGCCTCTGCCTTCCGCAGACGGAACTGCGTGCGCCGGGTAACGACGTCAACCTGGTGGGCGATGTAGTGCGTGAGTGCCTGCGCGAGATTCAACGTGCGTGGCACGCCGTCGACCAGGGCGAGCATGTTGACGGCGAACGTCGTTTGCAGCGACGTGTTCTTGTAGAGCTTGTTCAAGATCACGTTCGCGTTGGCGTCGCGCTTGAGCCGAATGACCAGTCGAGCTTGACGCCCCGCCGAGTCGTTCTGCACGGCGGCGATGCCCTCGAGGTCGCCATTCTTTACGAGGTCGAAGATCTTCTCCTCGATCGCCTCGACCGAGACTTCGTATGGGAATTCGGTGACGATGATTCGAGTGTCCCGATTCGTCTCTTCGATTTCGGCGACGGCGCGCAATTTGATCGAACCGCGACCGGTTCGGTACGCGTCGAGAATGCCCTGGCGCCCAAGAATCTGAGCCTTGGTCGGAAAGTCAGGACCCTTGACGAACTTCATCAGATCGTCCGGCGTTGCCGCGGGATCCGCGAGCAGGTGAAGCGTCGCGTCAATGACTTCTCCGAGATTGTGGGGAGGGATCTTGGTGGCCATGCCAACCGCGATGCCCTGGGAGCCATTGACGAGCAGGTTGGGAAAGCGCGACGGCAAGACAACGGGCTGTTGAGTCGAGTTGTCGTAGTTCGCCTCGTAGTCAACCGTCTCTTCGTCAATCGAGTCGAGCATCTCCAAGGCGAGCGGTGCCAGACGACATTCGGTGTAGCGCATCGCCGCGGCACCCTCATCGGGTCCGGTACCGCCGAAGTTACCGTGTCCGCTGATGAGCGGGTGGCGCATCGAGAAGTCCTGGACCATCCTCACCAGGGCGTCGTAGATCGCGCTGTCGCCGTGAGGGTGATACGTACCCATGACTTCGCCGACGACCTTGGCGCATTTCGCGAAGGGGCGGTCCGGCCGCAGTCCTTGATCGAACATCGAGTAGAGGATTCGCCGGTGGACCGGCTTTAAACCGTCGCGCGCGTCCGGCAGGGCTCGTGAGACGATGACCGACATCGAGTACTCGAGGAACGAGCGCTCCATCTCGAGATTGATCTCGATGGGCTCGATGTAACCAACGACCGCGTCGTCGTCGCTTGGTGGTGGGGTTCCGGCGCCGGAGCCTTTGGTCGTGCGGGGCATGTGTCTCCGTTCCTAGATGTCTAGGAAGCGAACGTCTTTCGCGTTCGTTTGAATGAAGTGGCGGCGTTGTGGAACGTCGTCGCCCATGAGGATCGAGCAGACTTCGTCCGCGAGCGCGGCCTGTTCCACGGTGATCTGGAGCAGCGCGCGCTTCGACGCGTTCATCGTGGTGTCGCGCAGCTCATCGAAGTCCATCTCACCGAGTCCCTTGAGGCGTTGAAAGTCGTTCTTGTGATCAGGATGCGCTTCAAGGAAGGAGGCCTTCTCAACGTCGTCGTGCAGGTAGACCTTCTCTTTGCCGACGAGCGTCGAGTAAAGAGGCGGCTGAGCAACGTAGACGTGTCCGTTGTTCACGAGTTCGGTCATCTGACGGAAGAAGAACGTCAGCAACAAGGTCCGGATGTGACTGCCGTCCACGTCAGCATCAGCCAACAGGATGATCTTG
>DASZLS010000013.1:0-62242 GCA_035552255.1 Acidimicrobiales bacterium
AGGACCGTCTTCGCCCAGCGCTTGGAAAAGACGCCCGCAATACCTGCAATGAGGACGGGGGGCGTGACCACAATGGGACTCCACATGACCTTGTTGCCAAAACTCGCACGGTAGTGCTCGATGAATATCTCGCTCGTGGTAACGAGTGCCGCAATGGCCGTTAGCCCAGATAACGACCGTTCGAAGCGCCCGTGCGCCACGTTCTTGAACACCGCATCGATGACGTGTTCCACGTCAACCATCGCATCGCCGTGACTGAGTGCGTCAAAGGTGGTCTTCATCTCAATGCCGATGGGGCATGACTTCGCGAAGCTTCTCGACGATCGCCTCCTTCGCCCCGGCGATCCCGTCGGATGGATCCGCAATAGTCGCCTTAGCCATGGCCTTGGCTTGCTCGAACGTCACATGCGGCGGCAACGGCGCTTCATCGGGCGTCGTGACAGCATCGATAATCACCGGACGGTCGGAACGGAATGCCTCCGCCATTGCGTCTTCGATCTGGTCGGACGATTCGACGCGAATGCCGGTGAGTCCAAAGAGCTTCGCCCAGTCGGCGTACGACACGGCGGGCACCGACTGAGAGGCTTGGAATCGAGGGTTCCCCTCCATAGCCCGCTGCTCCCATGTCACCTGATTCAGATCCTCGTTGTTGAGGATCAGCACGATGAGTCGAGGGTCAAGCCAGGTCTGGTAATACTTCTTGGCGGTCAGCATCTCGGCCATGCCCCCCATCTGCATCGCGCCGTCGCCGACCATTGCGACAGCAACGCGATCGGGGAATGCGAACTTGGCGGCGATTGCGTAAGGCACGGCGGGACCCATGGTTGCGAGATTCCCGGACAGCGAGGCCTTCATACCGGTGCGGATTCGCACATGGCGGGCGTACCAGTCCGCCGCAGTACCCGAGTCGGCGCTCAGGACCGCGTTGTCGGGCAGATGGCGAGAAAGTGACGCAAACAGTGCCTGGGGTTTGATTCGACCGCCGAGATCACCAGGGCGCGCGAGGGCGTCCATTTCGTGCCACCACTCTGCGACGTTCCTTTCAATCGTGGCCCGCCATTGCCGGTCATCCTTTCGGCGCAACAATGGCAGTAGCTCCGTGAGGGTCGCTTTCGCGTCGCCAACCAGGGCGATGTCCATGGGATAGCGAATGGAAAGCATGCGCGGGGCCCGATCGATCTGCACCCCTTTGGCTTGACCGCTCGTTGGAAGAAATTCCGAATATGGAAAACTCGATCCGACCATTAGCAGTGTGTCGGCTTCTTGCATCATGTCCCAGGACGGCTTGGTCCCGAGCAGGCCGATGGAGCCCGTGCAATAGGGAACATCATCGGGAACGGAAGCTTTGCCAAGCAACGCCTTCGCAACGCCTGCGCCGAGTTGTTCCGCGACAGCCATCACTTCGTCCCCTGCACCAAGGGCGCCCGCTCCTACGAGCATCGCCACGCGTTCTCCTGCATTCAAGATGTCCGCCGCGTGCTGAAGGTCTTCGCGTGCAGGGATCACCCGAGGCTCCCAAAAGCCAACGCCCGAGTGAATCGTGTGTGACTTCTTCGGCTGTTCGACGGCTTCCATGTCCTGGACATCGGCGGGCAGGATGACGCACGTGACGGTGCGCTCAGCTTTCGCAATGCGGATCGCCCGATCGATGGTGTGACGAATCGCTGAAGGCGTGTTCACCTGCTGGCAGTAGCTTCCCGCCACATCCGAGAACAGTTGCAGCAAGTTGACCTCTTGCTGAAAGTCACCGCCGAGCGCGCGCACGAACGTCTGACCCACGATGGCGACCACGGGCTGATGGTCGAGCTTCGCGTCGTAAAGTCCGTTCAGAAGATGGATGGCTCCCGGACCGGAGGTCGCCATGCAGACGCCGACCTCGCCCGTGTATTTCGCGTGACCGCACGCCATGAACGAGGCCATCTCTTCGTGGCGCGTTTGCACGAATCGCAACTCATCGCCCCGGCGGTCAATCGCACCTAGAAAACCGTTGATTCCGTCGCCGGGGTATCCGTAGATGATCTTGACCCCCCATTGGATCAATCGATCGCACAACGCGTCACTGGCAGTCGCTTTCATGTTGCCTCCATTTCATCGGGTCGGAACATCGCACCCGTTATCCGAGGTTGGGGCGAAGTTCATTTCGCCAGAAGCCAAAGAATCCGTCAAAGTCGTCGCCTGGATAAGCGAGCGCCAGCCGCTGAACACCCGCCTCTGCGTACTCGGCCATTGCGTCAAGATGACGCTTCGCGTCGGGACCGGCGGGGATGCTCGAATCGAGGTCGGAAGGTTTAACGTTGGACGTGGCCGCCGTAAAATTCACGGGATTGGGCAGTTCGGCCTGCACCTTCCATCCGCCCACCGAAAAGCGAAAATTGTGGTACGCATCGTCGAGTCCGGCTTCCTTTGTGGGAGCCCACGCTGTCACAATTTGTCCCCAGACTCGATCCGGATCACCGCCTGCGCCCGTGAAGCGCTGGACGACCGTTGCTTCGGGACTCGTCACGCAGAGCCCTCCGGCGCGCACGGCCAGCTCCGCTGAACGGGCGCCGCTCGCACCGACGAACGTCAATACGGGCTCGTCGGGCAAATCGAATACTTGCGCGTCGTAAACATTGAAATACTTTCCCTGGTACGTGAAAAAGCCGCCGCGCCAAAGACCTTCGATAATGTCGATCGCTTCACCGAGCATTGCGTGTCGAATCACGACGGGTGGCCAATCCCGTCCAACCACATGCTCATTGAGGTTTTCCCCTGCGCCGAGGCCTAGGGTGAAACGCCCACCACTGATGACTCCCATAGTCGCCGCCGCCTGCGCAACGATGGCAGGGTGGTAGCGGACGATCGGGCATGTGACCATCGTCGCGAGTTCGATCCGATCGGTCGCTTGAGCGACGGCGCCAAGGATGCTCCACGCGAAACCAGCGTGACGTTGCTCATTCAACCAGGGGTGATAGTGATCGGAGATGACGAGGAAATCAAAACCTGCATCCTCCGCCCTCACTGCTTGCTCAATCAACGAGCGTGGCGAATTTCCCTCGCAGTAGAGGGAGTAGCCGTACTTCATGATGTGACGGCGTCGTTGGTGACGGGTTTCACTGCGCGTTTGAATTGGTGGCCCACGAGCTCTCCATCGTGACAAATGCTCTGGCGAGCGACGACCGATTCAGTCTGAGTGCACTGCGCGCGTCGTGTCAAGCGGGTTTTGATATCACGCGCACTCTTCGCTCCCCGAAATCCTTAGTTCGAATTAATGAATTAATGCACGACGGTCGAGTGCTTGTCTTTCATGCGCTCGATGCGCGCTTTAGAAGCGACCGTGGAATGACGACAATGTTTCCGTCTCAATAACTTTGAGTGATGCGGGGATGAATACGCGTGATGTTCGTCGCTCGCGTGCAACGTTTACCCGATGCGCGATGCGACGACTAAGACTACGCACCGACACCTCCGTTGACGCAACGATTCGTCGCCGATACAGTGGCCACAGGTTGAGGTCGCGCTACGAGATTGCACGAACGTGTCGTGACGTCGGAGAGTGCCTTCAGTGAGGAGGTGCAGCACGTGGCGACCCCCCGCACGCGTGGCAAGAACGAGGGAAAAACTGAGCGTCAGCGCATTCGATCCGGTGCGAGCGTCGCCGTTCCCTTCCCCGCCGATGTCGTACGCGCCGTAATCAGCAACGTGAAACCCCTGGTTGACGCCGGTCGACGTCCCGCAAAAGCGTCACTCGGCGACTTGCTGCAAGTCGAAGCGGACGCGTTCATCGACGGCCACGACGTCGTGTGCTGCGAGTTGCGTTTTCGTCACGAGTCCGACGTGAAATGGACGAGCGTCACCATGTGTGAGCTCGGTAATGATCGCTGGGCGGGAATACTCCCGGTCGATCGTCTCGGTCGTTATCGCTTCGTGGTGCGAGCTGGCGTCGATCGCTTCGCCACGTGGCGACGTGACTTGCGCGCCCGGCTCGACGCAGACCAAAGTGTCGACGAGGAATATCTCGTGGGTGCTCAGCTGATGCAGGAGGTTACGCGTCGCGCAAAGACAGGAGATCGACGACGACTCACCGAGGTCGCGAACGGACTTCGCTCCACTGAGTCACTCGAGAGGTCTGAAGCGTGCGCCGAGGTCTTCTCTGACTGGTTGAGCGAGCTCGTCGGTTCTCTCAGAGACCCTGCACATTGCGTGTCATCAGAAACGCTGTACGTATGGGCGGACCCGGCGAAGGCCCGCTTCAGTACCTGGTATGAGCTGTTTCCCCGTTCGGCGGCGCCGCTTCCCCATCGGCACGGCACCTTCGCCGACGTCGAGGCGCGGCTCGAGTACGTCGAATCAATGGGTTTCGACGTGCTGTACCTGCCGCCGATCCACCCCATTGGTCGTAGCGGACGCAAAGGAAGGGACGGAGCAGTCGCCTCGGGTGCCGATGATCCGGGCAGTCCCTGGGCGATCGGCGCACGCGAGGGCGGACATACGGCAATCCATCCTGAGCTGGGCTCGCTCGATGACTTCCGTTCACTCGTCAAGGCGGCTGCGGCTCGAGGAATCGACGTCGCACTCGACCTTGCGTTTCAGGCGTCACCGGATCACCCTTGGGTCCAAGAGCACCCCGACTGGTTTTATCACTTGCCTGGTGGTTCGATCCGCTACGCAGAAAATCCCCCCAAGCGCTACGAGGACATATACCCACTTAATTTCGAAGGACTCGAATGGCGAGCCCTCTGGTACGAACTCCTCGAGGTCGTGCGATTCTGGATCGACCAAGGCGTCACGGTCTTTCGTGTCGATAATCCCCACACCAAGCCATTCGCGTTCTGGGAGTGGCTGCTCGCCTCGGTCCAGGCCGAACATCCAGAGACCATCTTCCTCGCGGAAGCGTTCACGCGCCCGCGCGTAATGGAGCAACTCGCGAAGATCGGTTTCACCCAGTCGTATACGTACTTCTCGTGGCGCTCGTCCAAGTGGGAGATCGAGTCGTACATGCGTGAGCTCACGGAGTCCCCCGTCGCCGACTACTTCCGACCGAACTTCTGGCCCAACACCCCCGACATCTTGACCGAGGAACTCCAAGAGGGCGGACGTGCGACGTTTCTCGCTCGCTTCGTGCTGGCCGCCACCCTCAGCGCGAGCTATGGCATCTATGGCCCAACGTTTGAGTTGCAGGAAAGTGCGCCGCGCGCCAAGGGATCAGAAGAGTATCTCCACTCAGAGAAATACGAAATTCGAACCTGGGACCTCACCAACCCACAGAGTCTGTCGGGCTTCATCGCGATGGTAAACACCGTGCGACGCGAACACCCTGCACTGCAGTTCAACGATCGGCTCACGTTTCACCCGGTGGACAACGATCACCTCATTGCTTACTCCAAGAGCCGACCAGGCGCCGGGCGAGACGACGTCATCGTGGTAGTCGTCAATCTCGACTACCACTACCCGCAATCGGGTTGGGTAGCGCTCAACCTCCAGGCGCTCGGCGTCGACCCGCAGTCGCCATACGTGATGCACGACCTTCTCACCGACGCCCACTACTTCTGGAGCGGTTCGCGCAATTTCGTAAAGCTCGATCCAAACGGTCTGCCCTGTCACATCTTCGCGCTGGAGCAGCCCGTCGAACAGTGGAGACTCCGCAAGTGACCACCCTCGATACGTCCCGCGTTCCCTCTTCTCCCGATGACCGTCATCCCGACGGCCCGCCAGAACGCGATCGCAATGCTGAGGTATTAGACGCGCAGCCGAGTGGCGGCTGGTACAAAGACGCGGTCATCTACGAGCTGCACGTTCGCGCATTCCACGACGGCAACGGCGATGGCATTGGCGACTTCAGGGGCCTCATCGAGAAGCTGGACTATCTGCAGTCCCTCGGCGTCACTGCGATATGGCTCCTCCCCTTCTATCCGTCGCCGCTGCGCGACGACGGTTACGACATCTCGGACTATCGCCAGATCCATCCCTCCTATGGCACGTTGCGCGATTTCAGAACGTTCCTTCGCGAAGCCCACCGCCGTGGCATGCGAGTCATCACTGAGGTCGTGCTGGCGCACACCTCCGACCAGCACCCCTGGTTCCAACGCGCCCGTCTCGCCAAACCTGGCACGAACCACCGCGACTTCTACGTCTGGAGTGACACGCCCGAGAAGTTCAGTGAAGCGCGCATCATCTTCAAGGACTTCGAATCGTCGAACTGGTCCTACGATTCGGTCGCCGAAGCGTACTTTTGGCACCGCTTCTATTCGCACCAGCCAAGTCTCAACTACGACAATCCTGTCGTTCGTCAGGCGATGCTCGATGTGGTGGATTTTTGGCTGTCGATGGGTGTCGACGGCCTGCGACTCGACGCGGTGCCCTACCTCTACGCGCGCGAAGGCACGACCTCAGAAAACCTTCCCGAAACGTACGCCTTCCTGCGCGACCTGCGCGCGCACGTGGATCAGCGTTTCGACGACCGCATGATCCTCGCCGAAGCGAATCAGTGGCCAGAGGATGCGGTGAAGTACATGGGTAACGGCGACATGTGCCACATGGCGTTTCATTTTCCCTTGATGCCCCGAATGTTCATGGCGGCGCGCCAGGAGGACCGCTTCCCGATGGTCGACATCCTGGCGGAAACCCCGACCACGCCTCCCGATTGCCAGTGGGCCCTCTTTTTACGCAATCACGACGAGCTGACCCTTGAGATGGTGACCGACGAAGAGCGTGACTATATGTATCGCGTCTACGCCCAGGACCCCCAGGCCCGAGTGAACGTCGGCATTCGTCGGCGTCTGGCACCGCTGCTCGGCAACGATCGAACGCTCATTGAGATGATGAACGGACTGCTCTTTTCGATGCCCGGCACCCCGATCATCTACTACGGCGACGAGATCGGCATGGGCGACAATATCTATCTAGGCGACCGTAACGCCGTGCGCACCCCCATGCAGTGGGACAGCGACCGTAACGCGGGCTTCTCCAGCGCTAATCCCCAACGCCTGTATCTTCCCGCGATCATCGACCCTGAATATCACTACCAGGCCGTCAACGTAGAAGCCCAGCAGCAGAATCCCAACTCGTTGCTCTGGTGGATGCGCCGACTCATCACGCTCCGCCAGCGCTACAAATCATTTGGTCGTGGCACACTTGAGATCCTTCGTCCCGAAAACAGGAAGATCTTCAGCTTCATCCGCCGCTACAAGGATGAGACGATCCTCTGCATCTTCAACCTCTCGCGCTACGTGCAGTGCGCTGAGCTCGATCTGTCGTCACTCCGCGGTGCGGTTCCCGTAGAACTCTTCGGCAACCAGCAGTTCCCTCCGGTCGGTGAGCTGCCGTACTTCATCACGCTTGGCCCGCACGGGTTCTACTGGTTTCTCCTCGAGTGCGAGCCCACCGCGTCCGCGCCACCGCGGGCGAGCTTCGATGTGGCGGGAGAATGGGATTCGCTCTTTAGCGGTCTCGCGCGACGCAAGTTTGAAGCATTCCTCCCTGCCTATTTGGCCAAGCGGCGCTGGTTCGCCCAAAAGGCGCGCACCATCACGTCGATCTCCATCATCGACACGATCCCCATCCCTCCGACCGCCGGCGGTGGCCAGTGGCGTCGCAACGCACCCCCACTCGCCGAGCTGCTGATCGTGCACGTCGAGCTCGACCACGGCACTCCCGAGCGCTACGTGGTACCGCTCTCCTTCGTGAGTGGCGCTGAAGCTGACGAGACCAACAAGTGGCATCCCGAATCAGTCGTCGCCGATCTCAACGCCGGAGGGAATGCCGGCGTCATCATCGACGCGACCTACTCGAGCGACTTCGTCCACGTCATGGCCGACCTGCTCGGGCGACGACGGACACTCGCGGGCACCAATGGACGCCTGGTCGGCGTGACGACGCCCTCGCTGCGCGATTTCGATCGTTGCCTCCAGGCCGATTGTCCGACGACGACATTGAGCGCGGAGCAGTCCAACAGCTCGGTGCTACTCGGTGAAGAGGCAATCTTCAAGTTCCTTCGGCGCTTCGAAGAGGGCGTCAATCCCGAGGTCGAGGTGGGTCGATTCCTCCACGAACAGGCGGACTTTCCCTTCTCCCCGCGCGTCGGTGGCAACATCGAATACCACTCGAACACCCACACCTCGGCCCCCGCGACGATCGCCATTCTCGAAGAGTTCATTCCCCACGAAGATGACGGCTGGAACTATGTCGTTGACGCGCTCGCCCACGGTCTCGAAGAGGCCATGGCCCATCGCGCCGATCCAGAACTGCACCTGATCGCTCCGCCGAACTTGCTCAACGTCCACATCGAAGAGCTTGCACCGGCGAACCCGCTCGTCGGGCCGCACCTCGAATGGGCGTCACTGCTCGGAGAGCGCACGGCCGAGCTCCATAATCAGCTGACCTCGGACTCGCGCGATCCGAACTTTGCGCCAGAGCCAATGACCTCACTCGATCGTCAGTCGCTCTACCACGGAGCCCGCAGCTTGACCCGCCAGGTGCTGCACGAAGTAGTCGCCCTCGACATCACGTCGTCGACACTTCAACGCGTGATCGCCCGAGAAGAAGAGATCATAGAACGTCTGCGCCGACTCACCACGATGTCCGGTGAGGCGGAGCGCATTCGCTGTCACGGGGACTATCACCTCGGCCAAGTGCTGTGGACGGGTAAAGACTTCGTCATCATTGACTTCGAGGGCGAGCCCCAGCGCTCCCTCGGTCGCCGGCGCCTGAAGCGACCCGCGGCCGTGGACCTCGCGGGCATGATTCGCTCCCTGCACTATGCCGGACAGGCCGCAGCCCAGCGATTGAGTCGCGATCTCGGCATCGCGCTGCACGAGGGAGAGCTGGAAGACCTCGACTCCTGGCTGCGCTTCTGGCATCGCTGGGTGTCGGGTACCTTCCTCTCTTCGTATCTTGCCACCGCGGGTGACGCCAGCTATCTCCCGAAGGATCGTCAGGAGCTCTCGGGACTGCTCGACTTCTTCTTGTTGGAAAAGGCGATCTACGAACTCAGCTACGAGGCAAATTCCCGTCCCGCCTGGATCGACATTCCCGCCCAGGGCATCCTCGACATCTTGGATGCTGATTCGTGAAAGTAACGCGTGACGCGTCGAGCGAGCTGCGAGAGCTCGCGCAGCTCTGTGGCATCCAGTCGTTTTATCTCGCCACGGATGAGACAATGCGCGAAGCAGATCCCGACGTCTTGATGGCCCTGCTGCGTGCTCTCGGCGAACCGGTCGAACGTACAAAGGACGTCACGGGTGCGCTGCGAGATCGGCGTCTCGCAGGCGCGCGCCGAGTGATCGAACCGGTGCTCGTGGTGCGTCCGGGACGAAGCGCCTCGATCACCGTCACGCTGCCCGATCGTGTTGACGCGCGCGACGCCTGGTTCACGTTGACCTTTGAAGACGGACGTGAACGCCGCGACCAGTTGCTTGCTGACTCCTCGCCGGTCGCCACGCTCGAGCTCGACGGCCATCGTTTTCATCGATACGTCATTGAGTACACCGCCCTCGACACCGCGCGTACGCCCATTGGCTATCACACCCTCGCCCTCGAGGTCGCGGACCCTCCCCGCGCAACGACGATCGCTCGCTCCTTGGTCATCAGCGCGCCCGCGTGCCCCGACGCGGCACGCGGTTGGGGCGTCTTCATGCCGCTGCATGCGCTGCGGACGAACGACGACTGGGGCGTCGGCAGCTACGCGGATCTGGCCCGACTGGGCACGTGGATTGCTCGCGAAGGAGGCGCGCTCCTCGGCGGACTACCGCTCTATCCGACGTATCTCGATCCGCCCATCGATCCCAGTCCCTATCGACCCGTCAGTCGACTCGCCTACAGCGAGCTGTACATCGACCCGACGACGCTGCCCGAGCTCGCGCTCTCGAGCAGCGCGCTTGAACTCATGGGCTCGATCAGCTTTCTCACTCGCGTCGACAAAGCCCGCAACTCGAAACTCGTCGACTACGAAGAGGTATCGCGCCTTCGCCGTCTGGTGCTCGAGCCCGTGGCGGACGCGTTCTTCGCAGCACCCTCCCCCCGTCGTGAAGCGTTCGACACGTTCCTCGACGCCCACCCCGAGATCCTCGCGTATGGCGAGTTTCGCGCAGCGGTCGATCAGCTCGGCCGATCTGCCGTCGCGGCGCTCGCGACCGTGCCCGAGATACCCGGTGAGCGCGCTCCCTCGCTGAACTACCACCTGTACTGCCAGTGGATCGCGAGCGAACAGCTGAGCGCGGCGGCAAGCGCCATCCCGCTGTATGCCGATCTCCCGGTCGGCGTCCATCCCGAGGGCTTTGATCCGTACTGGTCACCCCGCTCGTTCGTCATGGGCGCCAAAGGGGGCGCACCGCCTGACCTCTTTTACAGCGAGGGCCAGGACTGGGCCTTCCCCCCGCTGCACCCAGAGACCATTCGCGACGACGGCTATCACTACCTGCGCGCCGTGCTCGCTCGAGCGTGTCGCCACGCCTCGTACTTGCGCGTCGATCACGTGATGGGCCTCCAGCGCCTCTACGTCATCCCCGAGGGCTTCGACGCACAGCACGGTGCTTACGTGTCGTACCACGCAGACGAGATGCACGCGGTCGTCTCCCTCGAGGCGCATCGCGCGGGCTCCGTCGTCATCGGCGAAGATCTCGGCACCGTGCCCGAAGAGGTGCGCGAACGCATGGCCGAGGACCGGATGCTGCGCTCGTGGGTATTCGAGTTCGAGTCGAACACCGAGACGCCTTTGCCCGACGCTCCCTCCGACGTGCTCGCTTCCATGACGACCCACGACATGCCGCGCTTTTCTTCCTTTCTTTGGGGCAGCGACATCGATGAAGCCGAAAAGGTCGGACACTTCTCCGCGGGAGAGGCCGATACTCGCCGTGCCGAACGAGCCCTCTACCGCGAATCGCTGTTTCGGGCGCTGGAGATCCCCGTCCTCGCACCAGCCCAGCTCACCGAGGTCGCTCGGCGTGGGTGCGAAGTGCATCTGGCGGCGAGTGAGGCGACACTCGTCCTCATTGATCTCGAAGAGCTCTGGGGTGAAAGCGAGCCCCAAAATCGACCGGGGACCGAATTCGGCAACTGGCGTCAGCGCGGTGCCCTCACGCTCGAGGAGGCCGAAAACGATACGCAGATCCACAAGTCTCTCAAGCACATCATCGACCTGAGAAAGCTGTTCACCACGTGAGCGACCACTACCGCACTTCAGGAGCTGACCGGTCGCCGCTCGTCGACGACTCGTTCTCGCTCACCTCGGACGATCTCTACCTGTTCAACGAGGGCACTCACCGACGGCTCGGGAACAAAATCGGCGCGCACGCGGCGCCCGGCGGCGGTATCGCGTTTGCGGTGTGGGCACCGAACGCCCGCCGCGTGTCGGTGATGGGCGACTTTAACGGCTGGGACCCGCACGATCAGCCGCTGGTGCCGCGCGGCACGTCGGGCGTGTGGGAGGGCGTGGTCGAATGCGCGTCCCGCGGCGACGTCTACAAGTACGCCATCACCACAGAGGCGGGCGCGGTCCTCGAAAAAGCCGACCCGTTTGCGAGCTGTACCGAGGAGCCCCCGCGCACGGGTTCGGTGGTCTGGGACCTCTCCTATGAGTGGCGCGACGAGGAGTGGATGCGGACCCGAGGCCAGCGAGCGAGCCTCGCTGCACCGGTGTCGATCTACGAGCTACACCTCGGTAGCTGGCGCCGTGATCCGACCGACCCCGAGCGGTTCCTCAGCTACCGAGAAGTCGCCGAGCCGCTTATCGAGCACGTTCGCGCCTGCGGATTCACGCATGTTGAGTTTCTTCCCCTCATGGAGCACCCCTTCTACGGTTCGTGGGGCTACCAGACGACCGGGTTTTTTGCGCCGACTCGCCGCTACGGCGATCCCCAGGATCTCATGTATCTCATCGACGAGCTCCATCGCGCGGGCATCGGGGTGATCTTTGATTGGGTGCCGTCGCACTTCCCCGCTGACGCCTTCGCTCTGGCGGAGTTCGACGGCACGCACCTCTTCGAGCACGCCGACGTTCGCCTCGGCTTTCATCCCGACTGGAAGAGCCTGATCTTCAACTACGGACGACACGAGGTGCGCAGCTTCCTCGCTTCGTCGGCCGAGCACTGGCTGTCGACCTATCACGTGGACGCGCTACGCGTGGACGCCGTGGCCTCGATGCTCTACCTCGACTACTCACGACGCCCCGGCGAATGGCTCCCCAATATCTACGGCGGACGCGAGAACATCGAGGCGATTGAGTTCCTGCGCCAGCTCAACACCGGTATCTACGCCGATCACCCCGATGTCCAAGTCATCGCGGAAGAGTCGACCGCCTTTCCGGGGATCTCTCGGCCGGTCGACGCGGGGGGTGTGGGCTTCGGTCTCAAGTGGGATATGGGCTGGATGCACGACACGCTCGAATATCTTTCTCGCGACGCGATCCATCGACGCCATCATCACGGCGAGCTCACCTTCCGCTCGGTCTATGCCTTCAGTGAAAACTTCCTGCTCCCGCTCTCTCACGACGAGGTGGTCTACGGCAAGGGCTCCCTGCTCACGAAGATGCCCGGTGACGACTGGCAGAAGTTTGCCAACGTGCGCCTTCTCTTCGGCTATCAGTTTGCCCAGCCCGGCAAAAAGCTGGTGTTCATGGGTGGCGAGTTCGCCCAGCGCCACGAGTGGGAGCATGACTCCTCTCTCGACTGGGCGCTCCTCGACAATCCGGCCCATGCGGGTATGCAGCGCTGGATGGGTGACCTCAACCGGATCTACCGCGACGTTCCCGCACTGCACGAGATGGACTGCGATCCGCGGGGCTTTGCCTGGGCCCAGCCCAACGACGCCGACACCAGCCTGCTCAGCTTCTTGCGCTACTCGAGCGACGGTCAGCCGGTACTCGTCGTGTGCAACTTCACCCCGGTGCCGCGGTACAACTGTCTCGCCGGCGTGCCCGTCGGCGGAAATTGGCGTGAGCTGCTCAACAGCGACGCCGCACTCTACGGCGGCAGCGGCATCGGCAACTTGGGCGGCGTCGAAGCGCGTCCCATCCCCGCGTACGGGATGTCGGGAACACTGACGCTCACGGTCCCTCCGCTTGGATGTCTGTTCCTGGCGCCAGAATGACGTTGCCCCTCGGTGAAACGCTAGGTGCACGGTCGCTCGATGACTCCTCGACCCGCTTTTGTGTCTGGGCCCCGCGATTCGCGCAGCTCTCGCTACGCCTTGAAGAGACCGGGCGCCTCGTTGAGCTCGACGGGCTGGGCGGGGGCTACTTTGGCGCCACGGTCGAGGACTGTCCTGCGGGCACGCGCTATCGCTATGTCCGAGACGACGGAGCGACGTTCGCCGACCCGGCGTCTCGCTCCCAACCCGACGGGGTGCACGGTCCATCTGAAGTCGTCGACCTCGCGAGCTACGAGTGGGGTGACGGCGCGTACCGTCAGCGCCCGTTCTTTGAGTACGTGATGTACGAGCTCCATGTCGGGACGTTCAGTCGCGGAGGGACGTTCGCTTCAGCGCTCGACGAGCTCGACGCGCTCGTTGAGCTGGGCGTCACTGCGATCGAGATCATGCCCGTCGCGCAGTTTCCCGGAGACCGTAACTGGGGCTACGACGGCGTCTTCGCGTTCGCCGTGCAGAGCTCCTACGGCGGCGCGCGCGAGCTGCAGCGTTTCGTGGACGTCTGTCACCAAAAGGAACTCGCGGTCATCCTCGACGTGGTCTATAACCATCTCGGGCCCGAAGGCAACATCCTGGGGGAGTTTGCGCCGTACTTCAACGAGCGCTACCAGACGCCCTGGGGACCGGCGCTCAACTTCGATGACGCTGACTCGGACGACGTGCGCGAGTACTACTGGCTCAATGCGCGCCAGTGGTTCGAGGGTTTCCACATCGACGCGCTCCGCCTCGACGCGGTGCACGCAATTTTGGACACGTCAGCCATTCCCTTCCTCGCTGAGCTCTCTCAACGCAGCCACGACCTCGCGCAAGTGCTCGCGCGGCGCTGCGACCTCATCGCCGAAAGCGCATCCAACGACCCACGGGTGGTGACCCCGCTCGCGGACGACGGACTGGGCCTCGACGCGCAGTGGAACGACGACTTTCATCACGCGCTGCACGTGTGCCTGACCGGCGAACGCTCGAGTTACTACGTCGACTACACAGGTCCGAGCGACCTCGCACGCGCCATGAACGACGGTTTTGTGCTCCAAGGCGAGTACTCGACCTTCCGGCGACGGCGTCACGGCGCTCCGTCGGGGACGATTGCCCCCGAGCGATTCGTGGTCTTCGCTCAGAATCACGATCACGTGGGAAATCGGCCGCGTGGCGATCGGCTGTCTACGATCATTGCGCCCGCGCAGTCCACGCTCGCCGCCGCACTCGTCGTGCTCTCGGCGAACATTCCTCTCTTGTTCATGGGCGAAGAGTACGGAGAGGTGGCGCCCTTTCCCTACTTTGTCGATCACGGAGACGCAACGCTGGTCCAATCGATCCGGGAAGGTCGCGCACGTGAGTTCGCCGATCTGGCCAATCAGGGCGAACTCTACGATCCCGCGAGCATCGACACCTACGACGCCGCGGTGCTCGACCATGGACTGCGACACCAGGGAGAGCACCAGGCGCTCTGGGACCATTATCAACGACTCATCGCCCTACGCCGCGCCACTCCCGCCCTGCGACGCTCCACGCGCGCGCACGCCCGCGCGTGGTGTGAGGGCAACGTCATCACTCTCGAACGGACCGACGAATCCGGTAATGTCACACTGTTCTTCAATCTGAGCCCGAGCGACGCGCTCGCCCACTTGGCGCCCACCACGCGCTGGCGAGATCTCCTCGGAGGAGAACGGCTCGACGTTGACACACCGGTTGCCCTCGTACCGTGGGGCTTCGCGGTCTATGGAGAGGTGCCCTCATGAGAGTTTGGCCCGGCGGACCGCATCCTCTCGGTGCGACGTGGGACGGCGAGGGAGTCAACTTCGCGTTGTTCTCTGAGCACGCCACGGGTGTGCAGTTGCTGCTCTTTGACAATGAGACTGACGGCGAGCCGTCGGCGACGATCACGCTGACCGAGAAGACGGACTTCATCTGGCACACGTATCTGCCCGACGCGCGACCCGGGACGCTCTATGGCTACAAGGTCGACGGTCCCTACGAGCCGACCAAGGGCCACCGATTCAACCCGAGCAAGCTGCTCATCGATCCCTACGCCAAGGCGGTGAGCGGAGGGGTCCGCTGGAGCGACGATCTCTACGGCTATACGGTCGGCGACGAAAACCAGGATCTGAGTTTCGACACGCGCGATTCCGCGAGCGCTATGCCCAAATCGATCATCGTCGATCCCGCGTTCACCTGGCTCGACGATCGCCCTCCGAACACCCCCTGGAATCAGACGGTGATCTACGAGACCCACGTGCGGGGCATGACGATGCAGCACCCCGGCGTCGCGCCGAATCTCCGTGGTACCTACCTCGGTCTCGCGTCGGACCCGATTATCGACCACTTGCTCAGTCTCGGCGTGACGGCGATCGAGCTCATGCCGGTCCACCACTTCGCCTCGGACCGACATCTCGTGGAGCAGGGTCTGGACAACTACTGGGGTTATAACTCGATCGGCTTCTTCGCACCGCACGTGGGCTACGCCACCGAAGGATCGCAGCAACAGGTGAGCGAATTCAAGTCAATGGTGCGAACCATGCACCGCGCCGGCATCGAAGTCATCCTCGACGTCGTCTACAACCACACCGCAGAAGGCAACCAGCTGGGGCCCACGCTCTCACTTCGCGGCGTCGACAACTCGGTGTACTACCGACTCATGCCCGACGACAAGCGCTACTACCTTGACTACACCGGCACGGGCAACAGCCTCAACACCTTGCACCCGCGAGCCATGGGCCTCGTCACCGACTCACTGCGCTACTGGGTTCAAGACATGCACGTCGACGGCTTCCGCTTTGACCTCGCTCCGGTGCTGGTGCGTGGCGTTGCAGCAGAACAGCCGAGCGCCTTCTTTGAGATTCTTCAACAAGACCCCATCCTCTCGAAGACGAAGCTCATCGCCGAGCCTTGGGATGCGAGCCCCGACGGCTTTCGCCTCGGACAGTTCCCGCCCGGCTGGTCGGAGTGGAACGGTGCCTTTCGCGATTGCGTGCGTCGTTTCTGGCGGGGGGATCCCGGTCAGGTGCCCGAGCTCGCCTCGCGGCTCACCGGGTCCAGCGACATCTTTGGACCGAGTGGTCGGCGCACGTACGCCAGCATCAACTTTGTCGCCTGCCACGACGGCTTTACGCTGAACGACCTCGTCTCATACGACCACAAGCACAACGAGGCGAACGGTGAGAACAATCAGGACGGGACCAACGACGACGCGAGTCGCAACTGGGGCGCCGAAGGGCCGACCGAATCGGCGCGCATCGTGCGCACGCGCGATCGCATGAAGCGAAACCTGATCGCGACGCTGTTCTTCTCCCAAGGCGTACCGATGCTCCTCGGCGGCGACGAGATGGGTCGCACACAGAGGGGCAACAACAACGCGTACTGCCAGGACAACGAGATCAGCTGGTTTGACTGGGTGATCGGCGAGTCTGGCGTCGAACTGCGCAATTACGTGCGAGACGTGATCGCCATCGCGCAGAACAACCCGATCCTTCGCCGTCGCGGGTTCTTCACGGGCGACGACTCGCACGGCTTTCACACCAAAGACGTCACGTGGATTCGTCCCGACGGGAAGGAAATGACCGAAAGTGATTGGGCCGATCCGAGTGCGCAGAGCGTCGGCATGCTCCTCTTCGGGCCCGCCGCCGACGAACTCGATATCCGCGGGCGATCCACCTCCGCCGAGTCGCTGCTCTTTCTGCTCAACGCCTCGACAAAATCGTTCTCGTACGCGTTGCCCACCATGGAGCTGCCCGGCGTGTGGGAGGAAGTCTTGAACACGGCCCGTCCGGGTCCTTGGACGCGCGTCGTGCGCAACAACGCCATCAATCTGAACGCCCACTCAAGCGTGTTACTGCGCCACACTGAGCGGCCAGAAGGATGAGTGCGCCCTCGCTCGGGTCCACCTACCGGCTCCAGCTGGCGGGACTCGGGTTCGAGGGTGCACGCGGCCTCGTTGGCTACTTCAGTGATCTCGGCATCGAGACGCTGTATGTCTCGCCGATTCTCGCGGCCGTCCCCGGCAGCACGCACGGCTATGACGTCATCGACCCAACTCGACTCGACCCCGAATTGGGGACACCCCGTCAGTTTGAGAAGCTGCTGAAAGAGCTGGACGCGCACGATATGCGCTTGCTCATTGACATCGTTCCCAACCACATGGCCTGTCAGCGAGAGAACGCGTGGTGGTGGGACGTCCTGCGCTTTGGACGAACGTCGAAGTTCGCGTCGACATTTGACGTCGACTGGTCTCGCCACGTGGGTCGCGTGCTGGTCCCCACGCTGCCAGAGCCGCTCGCGGAGCTCTTTGACTCGATCCACTACGCGGGCGAGGGCAGCGACCGAGTGATAGAGATCGGCGGCCAAGCCTTCCCCCTCGCGCCCGGCACGAGAACCGGGAGCGACCTCAATGCGGTACTCGCGCGCCAGCACTACCAGCCCGCCTATTGGCGTCTCTCGAATCACGAAGGAAACTATCGGCGCTTCTTCGACATTGACGGACTGATCGGCGTTCGCGTCGAAGACGACGAGGTGTTTCAACGCACGCACAGCTGCATCACGACCCTCGCGCGAGACGATCGCATCGCGGGATGGCGTGTCGATCACATCGACGGGCTGAACAACCCCGACGCCTACTTAACCACGCTGGCGAGTGCGACCGCGCAGGGCCGACACACCGAGCCTGTCGTGCTCGTCGAGAAGATACTCGGCTCCGATGAGCAGCTGCCTCGCACTTGGTCGTGCGATGGCACGACCGGCTACGAATTCGCCGGTCTGGTCGGAGGTCTCTTCGTCAACGAGCGCGGCGCACGCCGACTCGCGGCGACCGGCAAGAAGATGACGGGTGAGCGCGATTCGTTCCGTGCGCTCAGTCTCGAGGCGAAGCGCCAAGCGATCGCCAATCAGTTTGACGCGCCCCTCGAGCGCTTGGCGCGACTGGCAATGAGCGCACTCAACGAGCTGCGCCCGGGACACGATCTGTCATGGTTCGACGTACGCAAAGCGCTCGGCGAGCTCACGACGCAGCTCGAGGTCTATCGCACCTACTTCGCCCCCGCGGAGGCGACGCCCTCCGATCTCGATCGTCTTGCTCACGCACGAGATGCGGCGAGCGAGGTTCTCGAAGGTGAAGCGCAGCGCGCGGTGTTCCTCGTCGCCGAGGTGATGGCGGAGCCCGGTGCCGGACTCGACCTCGCCCAGCGCTGGCAGCAGCTCTCGGGAGCCGTCATGGCCAAGGGGGTCGAGGACACCGCGACCTACCGTTATTCGGGACTTCTCAGTCACGCGGAGGTCGGGTGCGATCCCGATCGAGCAAGTGCCTCGCCAGAGGAGTTTCACCAGCTCGCCCGGTGTCACCTCCGTCAAGCGTCGACGCTGAACGCCACCTCGACGCACGACTCCAAACGTTCCGAGGACGTGCGCTCACGGCTCTTTGTGCTCTCCGAACTACCCGATGACTGGTCAGAGCTCGTCACTCGCTGGGTCCAACGCCACCTTGAGGCGTCGGCTGATCAGCTGCTACCCGCCGTGCACGACCAACTCGTCATTTTCCAGAGTCTCCTTGGCGTGTGGCCGGTTGGAGCCGCTCAGATCACGCGCGACATCGTCAAGCGCGTGCAGCGCTACGCCGTCAAGGCGGCGCGCGAGGCGAAACTCCGTTCGAGTTGGACCGACCCCGACACCGCCTACGAACGCGCGCTCACGTCGTTTGTGCTCACACTCGCGCGTGACCACCTCTTCTGCGAGGAGATGTCGTACTTCGTCGAACAGATCGGGCCCGCGTCCGCGACGAACGCTCTGGCAATGACCATACTCAAATGCGTCGCGCCCGGCGTACCCGATTTCTACCAGGGGACGGAGCTCAGCGACTACTCCCTCACCGATCCCGACAACCGTCGACCCGTCGATTTCGCGCTGCGCCGCACGCTCCTCGAGCGTTTGCCGGACCGCGACGCAGCGCCCGCGAAGCGCATCGCCGCAGCACGGCAACTCCTGGCGCGTTGGCCAAACGGAGCGCTAAAGCTCCACGTCACGCGCGAGCTGCTGGCCCTGCGCAAGGATCGGCACGATCTCTTCGCGCGCGGTGCCTACGAGGCACTGGACGTTACCGGCCCGCGCGCGGAGCACGTCCTCGCGATCGCTCGCCAGCGCGGCCACGAGTGGGTGCTCGCGGTTGTCGCACGCCAAAGCATTGGCGCCGTCGGAACAGGACTCTTCGCCCTGGGCGAGGAGACGTGGGGCACGCGCACCGCACTCCGGCTACCCGCATCGGCGCCCCTGCACTATCGCGACGCCTTCACGGGCGCCACGCTGACATCGTCGCGAGGTCGTCTCGACATCGCTGAGTGTCTCGCGGAGCTACCGGTCGCAGTACTCGTCGCCGAGTAGACGGCCCAGTCGATACGAACCGCTCACCCGTTATCCCTCAATGAGATTGAGGGCGTGCGAGAATCCGTGAGGGGCGCGTGCAATCCGTCGAGCGCTCGTGGCCACTCGTAGGGAATCATCGAAACAGCAGTCCGCCCCCAAGGCTGCCATCGATCGCACGAGCGCACGGTCCTCGCCGCTTCGCAGTGGGGGGAACCCACCCGCCGCGAGGTACACGCCTGCGTTGAATCCAAGATTCGCCCCATGTATGGGCTGATGCTCGCTCTCGTAGTCGTGCTGCCATCTCGCTTGGAGGATGCGACGGTGGAGCGACCAGTCGGTCACGCGCACTCGTCCGGCCCACACGTCGCAACCCGTTTCGTGCTGCAGCAGCTGCGCTCGCAGCCATCGACGAGGGACACGCGAGTCCGCGTCGGTCGTGGCAAGCCACACCAGTGAAGGGTCGACCCCATGCAGTTTGTCGAGCACCGCCGCACATCCGAGACCACGGGCGACTCCGACGTTACGAGCGTCGCACGTCAACCGCGATATTCGCACGTTGCCGCTGCGGGCGCGATGCCGCTGCCAGTCAGCCACGCGCCGGGCGCTGTGATCGGCGCACGCATCCAACACAATCACGACCTCGCAGGCAATCGCGAATTCCCTCACATCATGAAGCGACTCGCCCAGCGCCTCGAGGGCGTCGTCAAGGAGGTCCTGTTCGTTGTGCACGGGAATCACGATGCCCACCGCCGCCGTTCGCTCGAGTAGTCGCTCGCGCTTCATCGGAGCCGTTCCCATACGTCGAGGACGAAATCCTCTTCTTGGTGATGCACGAGGCCTCGCAGCTTCTTTGTGCTCGCGATGAGTTCGTGCGTGTGGTCGCCGGTGAGTGGATAGTTCGTCGCTCCGCGCCAGTGGACCGCGAGCACATGAGCGCCCCGCACGGTGGAACGCACGACCTCGTCCATGATCCGAGCGAGCGCCGCCTCGTCGAAGTAGTAGGCGACTTCGCTCAGGACAATGAGGTCGAACGCCCCCTCGGGCCACTGCTCGGGTATCGCTCGCTCCTCGACGCGCACGTGGCGAAAGCGACGTAGTCGCTCCGAGGCACCCTCCAACGCGTCGATCACGATATCGGTGGCGAGCAGTCGCTGACACCGCGGGGCCAGCTGCTCGCTTAAGACGCCGATCGAGCATCCCGGCTCGAACGCGTTGTAATAGTGCGACCTGGGCAACGACGCCACGGTGAGCGCGTATTTGCGCTGCTCGTACGCACTCGTCGCGAACCGCCACGGATCGCCATTCGCGGCGTACATCTCCTCAAAATACGTGCGCCCAGTCGACGTCATGAGATCGCACTCGCGTTATCAACGAGCACTTCGTACGGCCTCCAGAAGCGTCGAAGTAGTGGCTCGGGGAGAATCGGCGCATCGCTAGGTCGGTCGCCCAGTGGCCTGAGTTGTGATCGAAAGGCTGCCGTAGCCCAGCGCTTGCGCGCGCGCTGTCGCCGATCGAGATCCAGCCGCCGACACCGTTGCCACGGGATGTCCGAACCGTCGGGGTCAGCCCAATGCCACGACCAGATCATGTAGCTGAGCGACTTCGCACCCACGGCGCGGCTCGCCGCGACGGCCGCGTCACCGCAGACGTCATGGTCCGGATGTCCGTCACGACTCCAGGGAGCGACGCACAGATCATCGGGGAGCAGTATCGAGGCCAGGGCGTCGTTGAGTTCTTCGCGGTGATCGGACACCTGACCGTCGGGCAGATGGAGCTGTGTGATCACCGGTTGATCCCAGCCGAGTCGCTGCAGCGCCACACGTGACTCACGTGCGCGTATCGCAGGCAGATCCAATGTCGCCGCCACCTCCGAGCTCGGGTGCGACGCCTCTCCGTTGGTGACCGCGACGATTTCAACAAGTACGTGATCGCTCAACGCACGTTGTATCAGTCCGCCCACACCGAGTACTTCGTCGTCCGGATGCGGTGCGACCACGATGAGCCGGCGAACGTGCAGGGTGTCGAGGCTCTTGAGGTCGGTGGAGTCGATCCGCTTCATCCAACTGACCTCGTTCGGTCCGAGGTGATCTGCGTCAACGATGAGTGTCACGACGGTCCCCCCGTCATCATCCGTCCCAGCTCGGTGGCATCCGCTCGCCCGTGGTGTTGGGCGAGATAGACGTACAAGTCTGCAGCGCGGCGAGCCTGATCGGGGTCCAAACAGAGAGGGCGCGCGCCGCCGGCTGAGGCCACGCGCGCGAGAATCGTCTGCGCAGAGTCGTGCACCACCTGGCGTGCCACGAGCGCGAGAAAGTGAGCACGTCCGCCACGATCAAGCGGGTCTCCGTCGATTGAGCTCGCGACATGTCGAAGGACGTGGTTCATCATCTCGAGCGCAGCGCCCGCCTCGCCGAGATCAGCGAAGACGTGTTCGCTCGCCTGACTGCTCATACCCGCGGTGAGGTTGTTGACGAGGCCCACGGCGCCTCCGTACCAGCAGGCGGCGACACCGGCCGCGCCAAACCAGAAGCCGGGACGATGCGTGTAAAAATCCGGCGGACCGACACGCTGATCCTCGCCAATAACGGGACCGCCGAATACGAGCGTCTCGCTCTTGGAATCCGCCATCCCGACGGCCGGCCACGAATTGGGCACGACCGAACGCACGTGCTCACCGACGGCGACGTCGAACATCAGATACCCCTCGCTCGAATCGGCCGTTACGAGCGCGCGTTCGACCATCCCGCTGCCCGAACAGAAGGCCTTGCTGCCGCTCAATCGCCATCCGCCGGGCGCACGTTCCGCGACGGTGCCACCCACCGAACTGCGCGACGCCCACACGCCATAAGAGGCGTCGACCACCGGCTTCATGCCGGCTTCGTACAAGATGGCGAGGGCGTCCGCGTGACCCTCGCAGAGGCGCCCCGCCGAGAGGTCCTTCGCTGCCCACTTGGCGAGCGTCGAAAATCGTCGCCATGTCGCTCCCGATCCGGGGAGAGGAAGCTCCGTGCCGTCGGTACCGACGAACTCTTGAAACGAGATCATTGTTTGAGACATGTTCGCCTACGTCGTGAATCTGAACCCCTCAGGGTTCCTCGGTGAAAGTTCTATTGAAGGTAGGAATGTTCGTGCTTATGCGATGCCCGCGAGAAGATCCAGCATGTCTTCGGCGTGCTCTTCTTCGGTGGCGAGGATCTCCTCGAGCATCCTTCTCGTGGTGGTGTCTGCGGTGCCGAGCCACGCGATGATCTCGGCGTAGGCAGCAATGGCCACGCGCTCTGCGACGAGATCTTCTCGAATCATCTCCTCGAGCTCACTCGATAGGTCGTACTCGGAGTGACTCGGGCCCGTCAGTGTGTCGGGATTGAAGTCTGGCTCGCCACCAAGCTGCTGAATGCGCGCAGCGATCGTGTCAGCGTGCTCCGCCTCTTGACTGGCGTGCTCGAGGAACTCCTCCGCGACGGACTTCGCGTTCAGCCCATCCGCCGTGAAGTAGTGGCGCTTATATCGCAAGACGCACACGAGCTCCGTGGCAAGTGCTTGATTGAGGACGTAGAGCACCCGCTCCAAGTCTGCACCGTATGCGTCGGTCACCGGACCTTTGTCAATATTCTCGCGTGCCCGCTCCCGCAGTGTTTTGATGTCGGTCAGAAACTCTTCCATCTCGCCCTCTCTTTATAAATATGTCAGTCGTGTGATGCTGCCGTGCGGCGCCGACTCGCCGCCCGGCCTACTTCATCACCGCTAGCTGTCTTCGTCTTCTCCGCCAACGGTGTCTTCCTCGTCATCATCGTCGTCGCCACCAACGGTGTCCGGCTCGTCACCTTCATCGTTGCCACCCACTGCCTCGCGGTCGCGAATCTCCGCGGCATCGACCGCGTCACCAATCAACACCTCGCCACCGTTGACGTCACTGCCACCGACGACGTCGTTGTCGTCAGACTCGCGCACTACGTCTTCGCTGCTGTGCACCGCTATCCCTTGCATGATGCCCCTCTCATTGAAGTGCGTTGGTCGCGGGTCGACCAAACCATTCACCTGGCTCAGTATCCGTTGCTCCCGACACGGTGTCAAGCATCTTTTGGAATCAGTCGCACTCTCGCGTTCGCGCAAAAGATGAGTTCTAAATCAACATTCGCCGCGATGAGCGACAACGCATCGCGAAATGTCATTATGCAACATAATGATTCGCGCTCGTAGTGAACCGCATGAACATCGGAACGCCTTTACTGGTGCTGTTTACACCGTGCAGTGCATTCTCGAAACTCTCAGAACTTTGTAAGCGGTGACACGGACTGCGCGAGCACGCGGAGTTGAATGTTCGCTCGTCACACTCACGCACTGACAACTTTCCGACACCTCGCACCCTGTTTCATCGGGTCCACCTCTTACCTGATGGCGCGGTATATCAACACGTTGTCGTCGTGGACTGCGGGCGCGTCGGAAGAGCGTTAGTGACAGAGCGGCGACGCAACGTGAAACCGATGCGCTGTGCACATTCGTTGTGACGTTGCGCGCGTGTCGTGTTGTCGAGCGTCGCTGTCGCGTTGCATCTCGTCACCACTTCGATGTGACTACCGCGACGAAGTATTGAGGTGATTCCTCGCGCTCGTTCACAGATTTTTGTAAATGGTTTTCGCAACATCGTCACGTAACGTTTGAAGAGTTGCGCAGTGAGATTCGCTGTTGCAGCATGTGATAACGACGGAGGCATCATGGTTATTTTCGGCGTAGTGCTCCTCATCATCGGTTTTCTTCTTGGGGTGCCCATTCTTTGGACGATCGGAATGATCTTGCTCGTGATCGGTGTGGTGCTGTGGGTGTTCGGTGCCATTGGTCACGAAATTGGCGGACGCCGTCACTATTACTAAACGGCGCCTTCATCCGTATGTATTGGAAGTGATCTAGGAAGGAGAAGTAGATGGTTGAAAAGTCGACTAATGCGAAGCGCACGGTAGCGAAGGCAACCACGCACACAAAGAACGCTGCGGAAGTAGCGAAAGGCCGCGTCAAGGCGGCCGCCGGCAAGACGACGGGTAATCGCCGCCTGCAGGCAGAAGGAAAGCTTGACGAGATAAAAGGTCGCGCGAAGAAAGCCGGCCAACGAGTGAAGGAATCTCTGGGCCACTAGTCCAGGTGCGGCGGCACCCGCCGTCGTGCAGCCAACGCGGAGCCGTTCAGCGCCACGCGAGATCGGTTTCTGTGTGCGCGCCGCGAGCCACTCCCCCGGGCCGACGGCACGCCAATACCTCAGCCAGTTGGCTGAGGTATTGGCGTGCACCGGGGCCTTGACTCGTCTCGGGCACGTCGCGCCGCGATGGCGATCCTTGCCGACGGCACAACGTTGCACTACTGGCACCGACCGTCGGTCACCCGAACTTCGCCGTTCGAAGCCTGGATTAAATATATGAAACCTGATAGACAGGCGGAGTTGGCACCGCTCAACGGTTCCAGCGAGGACTCGCACAGAACATCGCGGCGCGATCGTGGCGAGCGCCACGATGCTCACCGCGCTCACCGTCTCATTAGGCGTCGTGACAACGAATCGCTACGCCTTCGGATCGAGTCCATTCTGCAAGACACTCCTCAACTACGAAGAGCACGATGCGAGCAAGGCGCCCCACCGACGTCCATGGCGCAGTACCACACGTGGGCGGCCAGCCTCGTGCCGTTCTACGAGAAGCTCGCGTCAGAAGCCCCGAGCGCCGGAGCGAAGGCCACTCTGAACGAAGTCGTGGTCATCTTGAAGTGGGAATCGAAGAAACAGTCGATCACTTCGCTCGAGGCCTACATCTCGGCAAATAAGAAGAAGTTTGAGGCCGGCACCAAGGAGCTCGCCAAGGCCATCGAAGCCTGCGCGTAAATCTCGTCACCACCGAATCACACGAAACTGCACGTACGCCCACGCGCGGTGCCTGGTGTACGGAGTTAGCCGATCACCGCCGACGACGTATCGAGAGTCTCGCCCGGCGCCAACTTTGGCACGCGGATAGCCACGATCGAGATGATGAGGGCAATGAAGGTAATGCCTGCGGACACGAAGAACGCGGTGGTGTAGCCGTGCGTGGTGGCGATCTCGTGCGCCTTCGAGGTGACATTGTGCATACCGTGGAGCTGTGAGTTCGTCGAGTCAATGGCGACGGTCGCGAGCACCGCGAGACCGATCGCGCCACCAATCTGCTGCATCGTGTTCAGCAGTGCCGATGCGAGTCCGGCTTCTTGATCTTGCACTCCCGAAACGGCCGTCAGGGTGAGTGGGACAAAAACAAACCCGAGGCCGAGTGCGATCAACACGAGGGGACCGAGGATGTCCAGATACGTGCTGGTCACGGTGATTCGCGTGATCCATAGCATCCCGGCAACCGCGAGCGCAGGTCCAACAATGAGCGGCAGACGAATGCCAATCTTCGTCACGAGGCGAGAGGTGAGGCCGGCCGCGATGATGATGCCAATCGTCATCGGCAAGAATCCCACGCCGGTACGGATCGCGCTGTAGCCAAGGATGTTCTGCAAGTAGAGGGTCAAGAAGTAGAAGAGAGCGAACAAAGCGATGCCGATGCAGAGCATCATGGCGAAGCTCGCGGTTCGATTTCGGTTGCTGAAGATGCTGAGCGGCATCAATGGCTCGGCGCTGCGACGTTCGATGAGTCCGAAGGCGACCAGCAGGACGACCGCCGCCGCGAGCGCAATGATCGTGGACAGGCTCGACCAGCTGTGGCTGGACACGTTCGAAAATCCATAGACCAGCGCCAGCATGCCACCGGTTGCGGTCACCGCCCCCGGCACGTCGAGGCGACCGGACGTCGTATCTGACTCGTTGAGGGCGCGTGGCGCGAGGAACAGCACCACCGCCGCGATAGGCACATTAACAAAGAAGATCCAGCGCCACGATACGTAACTCGTTAACAGACCACCGAGCAGGAGGCCCACAGCGCCGCCGCCTCCCGACATGGCCGCGTAGACGCCCATCGCTCGGTTGCGCTCACGACCTTCAGGAAAGTTGGTGGCAATGAGTGCCAGCGCCGTCGGCGCAGCAATCGCCGCACCAATACCCTGCACTCCACGGGTGATGATCAGCCACACGTCGTTGGTCGCCAAGCCGCCGAGCAGTGACGCGAGCGCAAAGATGATGATGCCCAGCATGAACATTCGGCGCTTGCCAAAGAGGTCGCCGGTGCGCCCACCGAAGAGGAGGAGTCCGCCAAAGGTGAGTGAGTAGGCGGTGATCAACCACTCAAGGTTCGCCCCCGAGAAATGCAGCGCGCTGTGGATCGTCGGTATGGCGACGTTCACGACCGTTGCGTCGAGCACGATCATCAGCTGGGCGCACGAGATCACCGTGAGGGCCAGTCCGAGGTGTCGCCCTTCGAGATTGCCGCCCGAGAGTTTGGTCTGTTCCGTCATGGCCATGAGAGAGTCTTTCTACTTGAAGAGATCGGGTTCGACGGTTGACGCCTTCGCGTGCACGAGCGGAAGGACCACCTGATCGATGATGGATACAAAGAACTGCTCATCCGGGACAGTACCCGTGACAATCAAACGATGGAACACGAGCGCCGGCAGAATGGAGACGACGGTGTCGAGGTTCTGCACCGGAGGAATTTCTCCGCGCGCGACCGCTCGCTCGAAGATCATTTTGATAATGGCGAGACTTGGATTCACTAGGCGTTCGTGAAAGACCTCACGCAGTTCGGGGTCGCGAGGCAACGCGCTCACGAGTCCGATCATCACCTGTATGTCGAGCGGCTGACCCTTTTGCGCGGCCGCACGTTGCGCAAGCGTCGTCAGGTCGCTTCGAAGATCGCCAGTGTCGGGCACCGCAAGTTCTTCCTTCTGGCACATCAATGCGTCAACGACCAGCTCGGCCTTACCCGACCAGCGACGATAGATCGTGGCCTTGCCCGCTCCGGCGCTCGCCGCAATCCGTTCAACCGTTAGTCGGTCGTAGCCAATCTCTGCGAGCAAGGTAAGCGCCGCGTCGCGCAGCGCGTCATCGCGCGAGGCGTCAAGATGCCGTCCACCGAGGTTTCGCTCCGCCGCCCCTGCATCGTTGTTCACGATGGCGTCTGACCCCATGCTCCGTACGATACCGCTTAGTTCCGGAACGAAACCGTCTCGTCTCGAAATGCCCCGCGGTCAGGTAGATCCGTACCTGATGTCTTGAGGTCGCCAAGGGAGGAGATTGAGGCAACGCGGTCGAGCGAGCGAGCGTCGCACTGACATTGGGAGTGTCGTCAGACGCGTGGTCCAACGGAACTAGAAGACCTTCGCGTACGCGATCGTCGAGGTGGGAACTTTCACCGTGAATGACTTGTCCCATTTTGAAAACGTGGTGTGGCTTGCGCCCGCGGACGTGGAGACGGATTCCTTGAGCGGCACCGTCGACGAACCGGAGGAGATCACGAGCACGCTCGTGGTCTTCGGTGACGTACTGGTTGCTGCAGTGGTCCAGGACAGCTGAAAGCCGTTGGTCGACTTATCGCGCTTGGCGAGCAGCGTGGTGCCCTTCACCGCAGGGAGCAGCTGGGAAAATGCGGCCGACGTCAAATTCGTTTTGAAGGTTGAGTACTGGCTCACACCCTTCTTGATGGCGATGGATTTCGTGCCGACCTTCTTCGCCTCGGCGGCGGTCAGTCCCATCAGTGTCGTGAGTCCAGTTTTACTACCGCTCAGGTAAGCGTACGTCGGCGTCACGCTGATAGTGAAGGTCTCGCCACCTTTCTTATACGTTTCGTATCCGCTGTTGGTGCCGATATTGGCAACCACGGTGCTGAGCACTTTGCCCTCTTTGGTGGATACGGAGATGTGGACGCCCGTCTGCTTGGCGAGGGACGTCTTGGCCGCTGCAATGACCGATGAAGCGGTCGGAGTAGTGCTGGCTTGCGCGGAGAGCGAGAACCCGCTGACGGCTGTCGTCGCGATGAGCGCGAGCGCCGAGAGTTGAAGGGACCGTCGTTGAAGGAATCTCATCACATCAGCCTAGGGGGCACTGAGGGTCCCAAAATCCGCAGGTGGTGGCTCAACGGCTCGTCGAAGCCTATTTTCACTGGGCTTACAGCTAAAAGCAGGTCGAGAGATCGAAGAGGAAGTGCTGCATCGTTCGAAGGTCGTCGAGGAGCTCCGGGGGACACGATTCGAGCTTTTCATCGCTCAAAATGCCGTTCGCGACGGCAGTCGAGCGAAGGGCGACCTGAATCGTGCTGAGCCACGCCCAGGCCTCCGCGTCCGTGAGGAACTGCTCTCGAAGCGTCATCACCGAGAGTTCCGCGTTGGAGGCGATGTCGTTATCGCGTGCGAGCACGGCTAACGGATCATCAACGTCGCTGCTCGGATTGATCGGCGAGTTGAGCAACAGGTGCCACTCGTGGTCGGGATCGCGCTCCGCGGCGAGCACGTGGACAAACACCTCTCGCACGATCTCGCGACCAGCGTCATTAAGGCGAACCTCGATCCGGTCGTCCCGGCGGCGAACGAAGAGCTTTCCTGGCACTAGCTGTCCTGCTCGACCGTCGACTGCAGTCCGGCAACCTGGAGCTTCACGCAGTAGGACTCCGCGCGCTCACGCTGGCCCGACCAGACAATGGCGCGGCCCTCGTGGTGCACCATGAGCATCAGGTGCGTGCACTTGTTGTTGGAATAGCCGAATATTCGTTTGAAGACCGCGACGACCACTGGCATCGGGGTCACCGGATCGTTCCACACCACGACGTTCCACGGCCGTTCGGTGACGGTGGTAAGGCCGGTCTCGAGCTCACTATCGAGTTCGCTTTTGGTCGCGGCGTTGCGGACGGGCAAGAGCGAGGGCATCACTCCAGCATCGCAGACCACTGCCCTCATTGAAAGAGAAGCGCCATAAAGTGAACAACGACGTGTCGCCCAACTTCTTCTCTCTCGCCACTTATCGCGACGCGCTGCAGCGGCGCCGCCTTCAATCGGGCATGGTCATTCGTCGCTCGGTCGGACTTGATGGCACCCCGCCCCCACGCTGCGACGATCCGCGCGAATCCTTTTGCGAAGTCGACGGTGTCGCGCGCATCGTGCACCGCGAACTCCCTTCGATGCTCGTCGGCGGCTTGGGCTCGCTGTTCTTTCAGATGCTCCACCCTCTAGCGATGGCCGGAGTCGCCGATCATTCGCGCTACCAAGAAGACCCGCTCGCCCGACTGCTGTCGACCGCGAACTTCATCAGCGCCACGACGTTTGGCTCACGCGACACGGCGCACGCGGCGATCGATCGAGTGCTCAACGTCCACCAATTCGTTCACGGCACTGCCGACGATGGCCGACCGTACGACGCCAACGATCCGCATCTCTTGCTCTGGGTCCACTGTGCCGAGGTCTACATGTTCTTGAACGCATTTCGCCGCTTCGGTTCACGTCGACTGAGCGACGTCGAAGCTGACCGTTACGTCGAAGAATTGGCCCCACTCGCCGAAGCACTTGGCGTAGAGCGAGCGCCACGGTCGGTCCGAGAGCTGGAAGCCGGACTCCTTTCCTTTCGAAACGAGCTTCGACTGAGTGCCGATGGCGAAGCGGCCCGCGACTTCATCGCCTACGGGCTGATGGAAAGCCGCACCCAGCGGCTCGTCTACCGCCTGATGGTGCTCGGCGCCTGGGCGTTGCTCCCTCGCTACGCGCAGGAACGACTCGGCATTTCCCGCAGACCACTGCTCGATCGTCTGCTCATCCAGCCCGCGACGTCGCTGTTGTGCGCCGCCATGCGACTGGCGATGCCCCGAGCGGTTCAGGTCGCGAGCGTCATCCCACCGTCGACGGCCACGACTTGACCGGTCACGTACGAGGTCGTCGCGAGGGCGACGATAACGTCGGCCACGTCGTCGGGGGTGCCGCTTCGCCGCAGTGGCGCGACGCGTTCGACGTTGCTGCGAACGGTATTCCAGTCTTGGGTCCACGGTGTATCGATCAATCCCGGCGCTACCGCGTTCACGCGCACCTCGGGACCGACGACCTTGGCCAGCAGCGCCGTCATGTGGTTGAGGGCGGCCTTGGATGCCGCGTACGGAATGGACGAACCGATCGGACGAAGTCCCGCGGCCGACGAGACGTTCACGATTGATCCTCGCTGCTCACGCAGCGACGGCAGCGCAGCGATGCTGAGCTGCCACGTGCCAAAGACGTTCACTTCGAAGATCTCTCGCCACACATCAACCGTTGCCGCGTCGAGGTCGCGATGAGGAATCACCTTGGTGGTACCCGCGTTGTTCACGAGAACGTCGAGGCGGCCGTATTTCTCGAGCACGGTCGCCACGAGACGTTCACAGTCACTCGCGTTGGCGATGTCAGCCTGGACGTAGCTCGATTCGTACGTGATCGAGGCGAGATGCTCCCCCGCTTCGATGCTCTGAACAGAGTTGAACACGACGGTGTCACCGCGCTCTGTAAAGCGTCGAGCCGTCGCGAGACCGATGCCGCTCGTGGATCCAGTGATGAGGACGACGCTGCTCACGGTTCGCTTCGGCGGAGGCGCCACGATCCGGCCCAGTGCTGACCGGGTTCGAGGACGACGACGTCTTTGCCGCTGCGCAGGGCGTCGGGGGGACACGTCATTGGCTCAATGGCAACCGACGTGCGACGGCGCCCCTTCTCGTTGTGGTCGCCGGTGTATACCTGCAGATAGGGAAAATTGCGGTCGGCGCTCAGCTGAATTTGGCCGCCGTTCGCGTCTTCCAGGGTCGCGACTGCCAGTCCGGAATCGTCGCGTACGAGTTCGGTGTACGTGACGTCAAGTTCGTGGCCGCTCAGCGATTTGCTTTTGGAGAAGTCGAGTGGATTGCCCGAAAGCGGCAAAATCTCGCCGGTCGGCAACTGGCGATCATTGACCGCGATGTACGCGCGCGCGGGCACTTCGAGCATCGCGCCCTCAATCGTCGGTGTCGTCACCGACAGGTACGGGTGAAAACCGACGCCGAAGGGGATCGGCACCCCGTCGCAGTTGGTAACGGTCGTCGTCACGGTCAATCCGAGCGATCCCAGGTGGTACGCGAGGCTGATCTCGCTCAAGAACGGATACTCGGGCGTCGGGTGAAGCAACAACGCCAGCACGCAGCGGTTCTGGTTGACGGCCTCGATGCGAAACGGGCGCCAGCGAACGAGGCCGTGGATCGCTGTCTTGTGCACGACATCGTCGATGCGTGGTCGCGCGGCTCGGCCCGAGAATGACCACTCCCCCTCGCCAATGCGATTCGGCCAGGGGTAGAGCACTTGGCCTCGGGCGTTGGTTGGCACCTCTTCGCCGGCGAAGCCTTCGATGACGCTGACGCCGCCCTTTACGTAGGTGCGAAGCGTCGCGCCGACTTCGGTGACGACCGCGCGCTGATCGCCGTGAGCGATCGCAATCTGTTCTCCAGAGGGCAGCATTAGCGGGGGCCTTTCACGTTTTTCACTGGTACGTAACTTACGACAGTTAGGGTTCAAGCATGCGATTGTTGCTCACGAACGACGATGGCGTACTCGCGCCGGGCATGGCGATACTTGCTCGCAGCGTCGCCGAATGGATTCAAAAGACCCCGACCAGCGAGGTCCGAGAAGCCATCATCGTCGCTCCGAATCGCAATTATTCGGGCATGTCGTCGGCCGTCGGGGACGTCTTCGAGCGGCCAACCGTCTCCTACCGTCGTCATCATCTCGCGGGCGCGGAGTCCATCCCAACCTTTGGCTTGGACGCGCCGCCTGCACTCTGCGCGATCCTTGGCGCGCTCGGCAGTTTCGGTTTTCAACCCGACGTCATCGTCTCGGGCATCAATGCCGGCGCGAACGTCGGACGGAGCGTCCTTCATTCGGGCACGGTGGGCGCGGTCCTAACCGGCGCCCAGCTCGGACTCTCGGGACTCGCGGTGTCAGTGCAGTGGGGCGAGGACGTGCATTACGGCACGGCGGCCGTCGTCGCGCTTGAGGTGCTCGACGAGCTCTTCCACGCACCATCGCGCACGCTGCTCAACCTCAACGTGCCTAATCTCCCCCTCAGCGAGCTGAAGGGTGTGCGACGCGGGCGCATCTCAACTGCCGGACTCATCAAGGCAGCGGGGCCCGCAGCCGGTGGCGAACCGCTGAGCGATGAGGGCGAAATGCCCTTGCGCCTCGGCGCGGCGAGCCCGGTGATCGGTGACGTGAGTGATGAAGACGCCGACGACGACGCGGCGCTGCTCGTCGCGGGCTACGCCTCGCTGACGCCGATTCGCGGCCCGCAGGAAGACTTGGACCCTGCGCTTGATGACGTCATGCGCAAGGCGCTCGATGCGATGAAGCGTCAACTCGAGCGCCCGAACTAATCAGTCGTCAACGGGACGTCGCCGCTGCTCTTTCAGTCGGCCTCGAAGCTTCTTCTCGTTGACGCGCCGAACGACCGCGCCCTTGGTGGGCTTCGTCGCTCGACGTGGGGTGCGTGGAGTGAGCGCCACTGCGAGCTTGTTCGCCAGCTGATCGAGCGCGGCTCGCCGATTCTGACCCTGAGAGCGAAACCGGCTCGCGCTCGAGCGAACGACAGGTCCGAGGGATTCCGCGAGACGCTGCTTGTCATGATCGCTCAGCGCACTCGACGCGTCGACGTGAAACGATGCGACGACTCTTGTGAGCGAGCGGTTGGCGTGCTGGCCACCAGGTCCGCCCGAGGTGGTGACTCGCAGCTCAATCTCGTCCGCGGGAATCGTCACCCGAGGTCGAATCGAGAGCGAGCCGTCGTCGTTGGTCCGCGGACCTGACGACACGCGCTAATTTCCTCCGGGGAGTCGCACCATGGCGAGCTGGGTTGAGGAGGCGACAAGGTTGCCCGCTTCGTCAAAAAGCTCACAGCGCTGATCGACGAGACCCTCGGAGATGACCACCGCCTTCTGGCGCGCGCGCAGCCATTCGCTCGTCGGCGGGCGACGGACGTAGCTCGTGAGCTGCAGTGTGGGCACCCAACCAGATGAGCCGAGGGCCAGCGTTGCCGGAGGCAGGGCGTCGCTCGCGAAGAGCACGCTCCACGCGTCCCATGACGCTTCGCCATCGTCCAGTCGGAGCCACGAACGAATTTCCGCTTGCGCCGAGCGCTTACCGTCCCACCACCCAGAGGTGGAGGGATCAAAACGCGAGTCGAGCACCTTCGAGATGCCCACGTCATCGGTCCCCTCCCACGAGTGGCAGTTCTCGAGCGGCGAGAGATCCACGGGGCGCGCATCTTGGTATCGAAGGGTGGCATCATCGCGCAAGGTGCCGAGGGTGACGAGCGATTCCAAGCACAGTGCCTCGTCTTGGAAAAGCGCCACGTAGACGTACGAGACCCCACGTCCCACTCGGCGGACGTCAACGCGCAATTCGCCGGGGCCGATATTCGGCGCGTTCACGAAGTTCGTGGTGACCGCAGTGGCGTTCAGGTGCGTCGCGCCCTCTTCACTGGCTGCGGCGAGAGCACCGTTCGCCACGATGCATTGCAGATACCCTCCATGCGGGTGACCCATGACGGTGTAGATCGGCGAGAGCTCGACGGCAAAACGTCCGGGACTCACGGGCTCTACCGCGGCCGCCGCGCGAAGGGCGCGTCCTTCGTCGGCGGGGCTCATGCACCAACTCTAACGGTCGAGCGACAATCGACCATTAGATTGGCGGCTCAAGAGAGGTCAGCAATGAACCCGACGAACACTCGCAGCCGTCCATACCTGCCTCTCATCCGCGCGGTCGCACGGGTGTTGCAATGATCGCGAACGTGGGCGAGGTGGCACATTGGGTCGGCGTCGGACTCCGCGAGAGCCTCGCCATGGTGTGGCTCACGTGGTGGCCAATTGTCCTCGGATTCACGATCGCGGGGTTCGTGCAAAGCGTGATCCCGCGCGACGGACTTCGTCGTGCGCTCGGTCGCGACACCTTCACCCCACTCGCTAAGGCCTCGCTTCTCGGGGTGATCTCCTCGTCCTGCAGTTACGCGGCGAGCGCCATGTCGCGCGCACTCTTCGCGCGCGGCGCCTCGTGGAGGAACTCCGTCGTCTTCATGGTCGCCTCGACCAATCTCGTCGTCGAGCTCGGCCTCGTGCTGTATCTCATTCTCGGCTGGCGATTCCTCGTGGCCCAACTTGTGGGCGGCGTTCTCATGATCGCGCTGATCGGGCTCGTCGCGCGCGTCATCTTTCGCCCCTCTCGGACTGATGCGCTGCGCACACACGTTCTCGAAGTGGAGTCACCCGCGTCGCACGGTGCACACGACATGCACGAGCCGCAGGCGTCAGATGATTCGCCACGTTCGTGGCGCGCGCGTCTTCGCGATCGAGAGACGCTCGTCGCGGCCTCTCGCTACACGATCGGTGATCTCACGATGATTCGCGTCGAGCTCATAGCGGGTTTCGTGATCGCGGGATTTCTGAGCGCTCACGTGCCAGCATCGTGGTGGCAGCATCTCTTTGTGAGCGGACACGGCGGGTGGACGGTGCTCGAGAACGTGCTCCTGGCACCGCTCGTCGCGGTACTTGCCTGCGTCTGTTCGGTGGGCAACATTCCGCTCGCGGCGACCCTCTGGGGACACGGCGTCGCGTTCGGCGGCGTGATCGCCTTCATTTTCGCCGATCTCATTGCACTACCGCTCCTCGCGATCTATCGCCGCTTCTATGGCGTCGCGACGACCTGGCGACTGCTCGTCCTCCTCTGGTGCGCCATGAGCCTCGCAGGACTTGCCGTCGAGGGTCTCTTCCGATTAACCCATCTCACGCCGAGCGGACATCACGTCGCGATACTGACGGGCAGCTTTCCCCTCGGTGCGACGCTCGTCCTGAACATCCTCGCGACGCTCGTCCTGGTCATCACCTGGCTGGTGTCGCGGTCGTCGGCTGCGACCGACCGGATCGCGACGGACCCGGTCTGTGGGATGAGCGTCGAGAAGACCTCGGCCGCCGCCACTGCCGTGCGAGGGTCGACGACCTACTACTTCTGCTCGCCGCGCTGTCGTGACCACTTCGTTGCCGAACGTCCTTCACGGCCCGAACACACCTACCTCGATCCGGTCTGCGGGATGAGTGTCACGCCCCAGGATCGCGACACACCCGTGCAACGCGAAGGCGTGACCTACTATTTCTGCAGCGAAGGATGCCGCACGGTCTTTATCGGTGCTGCGTCGCCGAGCCAACCAATCGAGTGAGGACCACGGCGAGCCGATGAGCAGACAACACACCAGCGTGAGGGCGTACGGGATCTTGATTCGTGAGGAAAGCGTGCTGCTCGTTCGCTCGAGCAGTCCCCAGATCGTGCCGCCACTGTGGTGGTTGCCCGGCGGCGGCATCGATTTCGGCGAGTCGCCCGAAGAGACGCTCCTGCGCGAGTTTCACGAAGAGACCGGACTCGTGGTGAAGGACCCGATGCTGCTCGACGTCGCGAGCGACATCCGTCGGCGTCCGAATGGCGACCGCATCCACACGGTGCGTGTGCTCTATACCGTCTCAACGGACGGCGGCGAGTTACGCGATGAAGCCATCGGCACAACTGACCAAGTGCACTGGTTCAAGCTCGATGAGCTCGACAGCGTGAACGTCGCCGAATACGCTGCTCGCGCGATTCAGCTCGCGATCGAGAAGTAGATCGCCGGCATCTCGCGCTTCATCAATTTGCCCGCGGGATTTCTCGGGAGCGGCTCACGCGTGAAGGCCGCACGCGTCGGGATCATGAATGAGGCGATGCGCGAGGAGAGAAACTGTCGCAGCTCTTCGAGCGTGAGCTCCATGCCGTCGCGCACCATGATGACCGTCGCCACCTCCTCGCCCAGGCGTTCGTTCGGCAAACCGAAGACGGCCGCTTCGTAGACGGCGGGGTGCTCGTAGATAGCCGACTCGACTTGAGCCGAGTACACGTTCTCACCGGCGCGCAAAATCATGTCTTTCGCGCGGTCTTCGACATAGAGATAGCCCTCGTCGCTCACGCGTCCGAGATCCCCGGTGCGCAGCCAGCCGTCAATGATCGTCGAACTAGTTGCGTCGGGTTTGCGCCAGTAACCGCGAATGAGCGTCGGGGACTTCAGCCAAATCTCGCCGGGTTCGCCGTGAGCCAGCGAGCGGAGCTCGTCGTCTCGGATGTCCACGTCCATCACGATCGTCGGGACATGTCCCGTTGACTCGGGATGCGTCACGTAGTCCTCTCCGTAGTTGCCAGGTCCGTACGCGTTGGTCTCGGTCATCCCGTAGCCGAGGTTCGGTCGACCGCGCTTGAAGGTGTGCTCGACGCGCGCCACGAGTGTCGGCGGAGCGGGGGCGCCCCCACCGCCCACGGAGGTGAGCGACGACGTGTCGTAGTTGGCGAAGTTCGCCGCCTCCATCAGATCCCAGGACTGGGTCGGCACGCCGACGAAATTCGTGACGTGGTGACGCTCGATCAGCTCGAGGGCACGCTCGGGGTCCCAGCGATACATCATCACGAGTTTGAAGTGCCAGGAGAAGCACGACATCATGACAGGTATGCAGCCCGTCACGTGAAAGAGCGGGACGATCAAGATGAAACACGGCGCCAGGCCGCTCCCCTCTTCGCCCTCGTCGCGACGCGCGGTCTGCACCGCGGGACCGGAGGTAAAGGCCATGATCGTCTGAGAGATAGTCCCGTGCGTCGACACCGCGCCCTTCGGAAATCCGGTCGTGCCCGACGTGTAGAGAATGGTCGCATCCGTGTCGGCGTCGATCTCGATCCGCGGCATCTCGGCACCCGCAACGACCACGTCGTCCCACCGCTCGACGAGGGACGAGGCGACGTCCTCGGGCGCAATGCGTACGCCGAGCAACCGCGCGCCCACGTTGGCGCAGGCGTTGAGCGATCGCGCGACGCGTTCGCGGTCGGCGATGAGCAGCGAGAGCTCCGAGTCGTTGACTGCGTAGGAGATCTCCTCTTCTGTCCACCACGCGTTGAGCGACACGGAGATGGCCCCTACGGAGAGAATGGCGGCGAACGAGATGACCCATTCGGGATAGTTGCGCATGGCGATGCCGACGCGATCACCTTTTTTGATGTCGTAGTGGTGCACGAGCGCGTGGGCGAGACCGTCGACTTCGTCCATGACTCGCGCGAACGTCCACTCTTCGTCCTCGTAGACGAGGAACGTGGTCTCGTTGCCTCGAGCGAGATCGAAGAAATCCCGCACGGTCGCGGGCGCGTTCTTGAAGACGCGGTTCGTGACACCGTCCTTCTCCGCGGTGACCACCTCAAAGGGCTGACCCGGCGCGGACACCGCCGCGATCGCTTCTTCGTAACTGCGCACTACCTACCCCCGCTGTCGACCAACACCAGATGCTCCCTCCAGACTGCCAGATCACCAGTGCCCTCGCTGACGAGGAGGTATTCACTTCTGATCACGCGCCGCGTGAACCTACACTTCGGGCTACTGATTCTGAAAGGACTCTCATGCTGGCTTCGAGCTATCCCCTTCTCGACGTGTTCATTTCGACGCTGTATCTCGCCTTGTTTCTCTTTTGGCTGATCATTGCCTTTCACGTCTTCGTCGACCTCTTTCGCAGCCACGATCTGAGCGGCGGCGCCAAGACGCTCTGGATCCTGTTGATCTTGGTCTTGCCGTTGGTGGGCTGCTTGCTGTACGTGCTCGTTCGAGGCGGAAAGATGCACCAGCATGAGGTCCGCGCGTCAGCGGAATCGAAAAGGGCGTTTGAAGACTACATTCGCGAGATCGCGAACACCAAAGAGTGAGTTAGCGCGCGACCCCGACCGGGCGCTTCAGCAGTGATGCCTTGTTCGCCATTCGATCAACCGATTCGGCAAGCTTCGCGCGCACGTTGACGAGGTCGATCCGCGCGTTCTCGGCTTCCTTGGAGAGGCCCTTCACGTGCTCGACGTCCCAGAGGGCGAGTACCGGGGTCAGCACGTCGCTCAGGTACTGGCCCAGTCCGTAGATGCCTTCTTTCGCAATGCGCACGGCGTGGCGCGTAAAGCTCGGAATTCCCGTGCCGGGCATCGCGAAGGTGCTCACCTGCTTGGAGACCGCAATCATCATCGCCGACGGGTCGATGGCGAAGGCGGCGAGCGTGAGGTCGCGGTAGAAGAGGTAGTGCTTGGTTTCGTCGCCGGCGATCAGACCGAGCACGTTGCGCCCGATCTTGTCGTCCTTGGGCAGCTTTGAGCCGGTGTTGCGGTGGGCGATCTGGGTGGCGCGCTCTTGGAACGAGACGTACGCGATGAGCTCGGCGAACGTAGCAGGATGCGGCACTTCGCCCTTTTGCATCTGTACGCGGCGACCGTCCTCGAGGGTGGTGGGGTTGATGCAGCGGCTGATGTGTACCCAGTCGCGCATCACCATCGCGTGACGATTCTCCTCCATTGTCCACTGGCAGGTCCACTCGCGGATGGGATGACCCTTCGGAGAGTGCTCGAGAATGCTGTCGGTGTAGTACGGCAGATTGTCCTCGGTGAGGAGGTTCACGTAGATCGAGCTGCGCACGCCTTCGGAGATCGGGTACTGCTCGGGCGCCCAGGGCGACACACCGAAGTCTTCGCCCTCGCCCCAGTTGATCTGCTCGTGGGGGTACCACAGGCGCGGCGCCTGCATGTGCCGGTTGAACAGACGCTCGACGTCGGGCGTAATCTCTTCAAGTAGATCTACGCGGGCCTTCGGCAATCGGGTGCTCAAGTTGTGCTACCTCTCTCGTAGCGCGCTGCGCTAACGACTCAACCCTAACGCTCCACTCCCTACTTTCTCTTCAACTCTTGTGATCGGTCGCACAAGAACGCGCATGTAGCCTGGTAGCCCTGTGAAACTCCTCGAAGCACTCGTACCATCAGATTTTCGCTCCTCCATGCGCGGACCCTTACGCCGTTTTTACACCTGCACCTCCATCGCGAGCATCGGCCAAGGACTCACGCTGTCGTTGTTTGTCGTGTACTTGCATAACGTGCGTCACTTTTCCACGAGCTTTGCGACATTGCTCCTCGCGTTGTCGGCCGTCGTCGGCCTCGCGAGTGCGCCGATCTGGGGCACGATGACCGACCGACTCGGACCGCTTCGCGTCATTCTCTTCGCCTACACCGCCAACGCCGCCGCCCTCGTGTTCTGGGGGATCGCCCACACCAAGATGCAGGCCATGCTGGCGGCTCTCCTCATCGCCGTCTTCGGCGGCGCCGCCTGGGGACCAATGTCGACAATGCTAAGCCGACTCGTCACGCCCGATCATCGTCAACGGGCCTTCGGGGTCAACTTCATGCTGGTCAACCTGGGCCTCGGCGTGGGCGCCCTCGTCTCGGCGAGCGTGGTCGACATCCAGCGACCGGACACGTTCATCATGCTCTACGCCTTCAACGCGGCCGTGACGCTGCTCGCGGCGATCTTCTTTTTGTCGATCCGCACGCACGGTGGACCACTCAAAGAGCACCACGATCCCGAGAAGAGAGCCGAGGGATGGGGCGTCGTTATCCGCGACAACCGAATGGTTCGCTACGTCATCGCGTCGGTCTTCCTCATGATCGGCGGGTACGGTTCGCTCGACTCGGGACTCAGCTTGTTCGTCGTGAACAACCTGCAACTCAGCGTGCACACCATTGGCGTCATCTTCTTCTTCAACACGATGACCATCGTGCTCGCCCAGCTCTGGGTGCTCAATCGCATCGAGCGGCGATCGCGCACACGCGTTATGGGCGTCGTCGCTGGATTCTGGTTCATCTTTTGGATCATCCTTCAAGCGACGCTGGCGCTCCCGGCCGCAGCGTCGATTCCCCTGCTGTGTCTCGCCATGGTCGTCTTTGCCATCGGCGAGACCATGCTCCAACCCGTCGGGTCCGCCATTGTGAACGACATTGCGCCTGAGCACTTGCGCGGACGATACAACGCCGCGGCCGGTCTCTCCTGGGGCATATCAAGCTCGCTCGCACCCGCCATCACGGCGCTCTACTTCTCGGTGCACGTGGGCAACTGGTGGCCACTCGGGACCGGCCTCACGGCGCTCGTCGGTGGGCTCATGATGATCGATCTGCGGCGTCACATCAGCGCCACGGCCGACGGACGACACGAAGTTCCTGCGACGTAAGTCGCGTCACGTCGATCGAGCGTTCGACGAGTAACACTCCCGCGGTCGCATTCCTCGGGCAACTACTCGATCGGTAGGTGCGCACCAAGCGAGGACAGCGCTTCGTTCGGTACGTGAATCCACCCTTCTCGAAGGGCCGCCTCCTTCGATTCGAGTGGCGCAGGGTGCGTCGCCTTCGCGCGCGCCGCCAGGGCCACGAGAGCACTCACCAACGCGTCGAGTTCGTGGTCCGATGCGATACACGCCTCGTGCAGCGCGGGCGCGACCGTCAACCAGGATTCGCTGTGTTGCTCGATCTCATCAACGATCCGCTCGCGCTCTGTGCGCTGACTCTCGCGCGCACCTTCCGCGCCTCCCCCTTTGTAGCGAACGCCGCGTCGAGCCAGAAGGCCCCACGCGCGCAGTGCGGCGGCGGGGTAGGTCTCAACGAGCCGACCGCTGCCGTCGCGCGATTCAAGCTGACCCCAACGCTGCGCCCACGCGGACTGAAGCCACGCGCCACGCATGGCGACGACACCGATGAGATCCGACGAGACCGACAGCGGCGTCGAGCCAAGGTCCAGCGAGCGAACGAACAAGTCTGTCGAGCGATGGCGCAGGCTCTCGCGGATGCGGTCGGTGCTTCGATGCTCGAAGGTTGGCCACCGCGCGCTCATGCGGTGCGCGGTCACCGCCGCCACGAAATCGTCGGGCCACCCGAGCGGTGAGTCGAGTCCGACCACGGCGCCGCGATCAACCAGTTCAACGAGTCCGCGATCGTCGGCGACGAATCCGTCTGCGGGCAAGGTCGCGGTCGCACGCGCGCCGTTCGGCGCGACGACGACCACTCCGGTACGCTTCGGCTCGCTCGCGAGATCGATGCCGACGAAGCGAAGCGACGCGCTCGCGCCCGCTCCCGTCGATTCGTCCTTCGCGCGATCAGACGAGCGACGCGCGACCTTCGGTGGTGGATCGTTCGCGATTATTTCGCCAAGGGTAGCGCCTCACCCGTGCTTCGGAAAAGACGCAACGCGAAGAATGCCTGCACCACGGCGGCGATCAACGTGAGGATGATGCCAATTCGGGGTCCGTAGTTGAAGTTGCCACCGAGGGTCGCTCCGCTGGCGCGCGGCATCGTCACCCAGCGCAAAATCACCAACACCGCGCCAATGACCGACAACCCGAGCACGATCACGCCGGGTCCGTAGGACGTACTGGGCATGCTCGAACCAGAGCGCAGCATGACGAGATAGACACCGGCCGCGACGACGAGCAGCGCACCAAGCCATCCGTACCCGGTGCTGAAACCGCTCACCGAGTCACTGAAGCCATCGGCGCTGGCTCCTTCCCAGGGTAAGAACAGCGCGATGAGTGCGACCAGTGCCTGACGGCAATAACTCGGTCAGTGAACGAAAGCTTCTTCCAGTCAAACGCTGCTGCCATGAGCCCCCCCTAGCGTGCCAACGAAACGCGCCCGCTTCCTCGCGCACCAGTGTCAGGAACGGTCGGTGACCGCTCGTCAGCCGTTTCGCCATTAAAAGTGGACGTGGAATATATATCACACTCATAGAAGTCGCGCTCAGGTGACGCGGCGGCTCATGCGCGACGAATTTTGACGTTCGTAGTTGAAAATGAGAGTGGCGGCGATGAGACTCACGGAGACGAGAATCTGTCGGACGGGAGGGCACGATGCGGCTTGATCCCGCACGACTCCCCCTCCGAGTTGGCGACGTTCGCCGAGCGCTCGTCGACGACGAACGCCACGGCCCTCTTGCTGGCATCTTGGTCGTGCTCACGCTGGTCGCGGGGATCGTTGACGCGGTGAGCATTCTGCGCCTCGACCACGTCTTCGTCGCGAACATCACCGGCAACATCATCTTCATCGCTCTCGCACTCGTCGGCGCACGGGGCTATTCGATTACCGCGCCGCTGATTGTCTTTGCGAGCTTTCTCGCGGGAGCCGCCGCTATCGGTGCCACGACGCCGCAACATCTCACCCATCGCGGCCGTGCGGTGCACGCAGCGGTGTTGCTGCAACTGTTCGATCTCGCGCTCGCGACCATCATCGTTGCCGTGAGCGCTCATCCCGGCACTGGAGTGCGCGATGCCATCCTCGTTGCCCTGGCCGTCGGCATGGGCGCGAAGTCGGCCCTCGTTCGCGCCGTCAATGTTCCGGGGCTCACGACGTCCGTCTTCACCTCGACCCTGACCGGGCTCGCCGCGGATGGGGCGCGGGGCGGTTGGCGAAGCCCCGGATTCGCCGTGCGCATCGTCGCGACGCTGGCGCTCCTCCTCGGCGCCGTAGCGGGCGCCGTGCTGGCGCTCAAGACCTACACATGGTGCTCGCTCGCGCTCACGGTCGTGGTGCTCGTGCCCACGGTGTGGTGGTCGCGCGCCGCCGCGCACGCCCGCGCCCCGTGGACCACTCCACCAACGTGACCCATATATATGTCGTCACGAGAAGCGCTACTCCGAATGCAATGCCTCACGACCGTAGAGGCGAAAGAGGATCATGAAGGCGGGACCCACGAGCAGCACCGTGAGCCCGAACACCACGGCGATCCCTACCAACGTTGCGTGGGAGGCTGCGCTGTTGTCAATCGTGAGCGTCGTCTTCGGCAAGAGCACGGGATACTGGGCAATTCCCCAACCCCACACGACCGCGAGGACGCCGATCGCTGAGATGATACGAAGCCCCCACATTCGACCGGTGAGCAGCATCGCGAGAGCGACCAGCCCGCAGAGCCCGGCGACGATGACGAGGGGCAGGGCTCGGTGCGTCAGGCCGTGATAAAATGCACCATCCGCGTTGCGCACTTCGAGCAGTGTTGCGATCGACAGCAGTCCCGACACGACCGCCGCTACCTCCGCCCGCCGAGCGAAGTAGTGCCGCAATCGATCGTCGTGGCGACGAATCGCTTCGCGGGTGAGGAGCACTGCCGCCATGTAGGCACATACCGTCACGAAGAGAAAACCCATGAGCAGCGACGTGGCGCTCGTCCATACCGCGAGGTGGGACTCGCGCGCGGAGCTCGGGATCTCGCCGGCGACGACCGCCCCGACGACGGTGCCCATAAAGAATGGCGTCACGAGCGAGGAGAAGGCGAAGATCGCACCGAGGAACCGCTGCCAGCGAAGGGTCTCCACCTCTTTTCGAAATGCGAAGCCCGCTCCGCGCAGCACGATGCCAAAGACCGCGAGCCAGATCGGCAGCGCGGCCGCGGTCATGACGTCGGCGAAGCCTCGCGGAAAGACCGTCCAGAAGATCACCAGTGAGAAGATGAGCCACATGTGATTCGCTTCCCACACGGGAGTGATCGATTGATCGATGAGCTTGCGCGGCGCCCAGCCGCGCCGGTCCCCGCCCGCGGTGAGGTCCCAGAGACCGCCCCCAAAGTCCGCGCCGCCGAAGAGCGCGTACATGCTGACGCTCAGCAGCAAGACTGCGCTCACGAAGATGATCACGGTCGCACCTCGCTCTCGGCGCGTCCGTAGGGCACCAGATTCTCGGTTGAGGCGTTCTGACGCCAACGGCGAGACAACACCCGCAACAGCACGATGGTCGTCACGCCGAGAATGCAGTACAGCACGATCACGAAGGTCAGGCTTTCGATGACGCCCGGATTCGTCGTCGCCGCCTTCGACGTGGTGAGGAGGTGGTAGACCACCCACGGTTGCCGACCGACCTCCGTAACAATCCACCCTCCCTCCATGGCGATGAGCGCGGCGGGACCGCAGAGCACGGCGAGCCACCAGAACCATCGCTGTTCGGGCAAGCCCCGCCGACCACGCCAGGCCAAGAGCGCCCAGAGACCGGCGAGCAAGAGCACGAAGGCAAAGCCGACCATCGCGTCAAAGGAGAGGTGAATCAACGTGAGCGCCGGCGGGCGATCGGTCGGAGCGACCGAATCGAGCCCGATGACTTGGGTGTGCGGACTGAACCCGACCAGCAGCGAATCGACATCGGGTAAACGGAGTCCGAAGTACACGCGACCGTTGACGAAAAAGCCGCCGAGGTATTCGGGCACACCGCGAGCGGTGCGCGTGACGTATTCCATGGCGGCGAACTTGATCGGCTGATCGTGTTCTACCGAGCGAGCCGCCGTATCGCCGACGAGAATCTGAACCGGGGTGAGGACGGCCGCGACGGTGAAGGGAATGGCGAAGCCCAGCCGGTGATACCGGTCGCGACGCCCGCGGAGATAGCCCACCGCATAGATCGACGCGACACCAAAGCCACTCACCATGTAGGCGGCGAGGATCATGTGGGGTGTCTCGTAGGCGGCGGCGCGATTCAAGAACACGCGCCAGACGTCAACGGCAACCACACGGCCATGAGAGAGCGTGAAGCCTCCCGGTTGATTCATCCACGCGTTGGCGGCAATGACAGAGATAGCGCCAAAAATGCCGCTCACCGCGATCGGAATGCCCGACCAGAAGTGGGCCCACCCGCCGAGCCGGCGCCACCCGTAGAGGTAGATGGCGGTGAAGATCGCCTCCAAGAAGAAGAAGATGGCCTCGAAACCGAAGGGAAGACCGAGCACCGAGCCGTAACGGCTGATCAGTCCGGGCCAGAGCAGCCCCATCTCAAAAGAGAGCACGGTGCCCGTGACCGCCCCGACGGCGACGAGTACGCCGAGCGCTTGGGACCAGCGCCGAGCGAGCGTCATCAATGTCTCGTCGCGTCGACGAAGGGCGAGGTACTCACAGATGAGGACGATCGTCGGAAACGCGATGCCATAGCAAGCGAGAATGATGTGGAAACCGAGCGTGAACGCCATCTGGGAGCGCGCGGGGATCACTTGCTTGGCCGAGAGTGCCACGACGAGTTTCGACGCCGAGTACAGGGCCGGGGCGTGCACCCTAGACGCTCACGGGTGGAGGACCGCCTTGATTACTCCGTCAGCTCGCTGATCGAACGCCGCAAAGAATTTTGGCGCGTCGTCGAGACCGCCGTGGTGGGTCACGATCACGCTCGGCTTCGCCCGTCCCGCCAACACCATGTCGCGCAAGAGCACGGTGTAGCGCCGATCGTGCGTGCGACCGAAGCCGACCGAGACGCCCTTCGCAAAGAGTGTCGCCCAGGGCACCGTGAGATGCCCGTCGCCCGATCCCTCGGGTGCGGGATGGAGATCCTTTTCCGCGTACACGCCCGCGATGCCGAGGTGGCCCGTGGGGTTGATAAGCCGCGCGAGGTCGCTGATCACCTGCGTGGGATTCTCCGTATCGGGGTGTGACCGATCGTGCGCCTGGAAACCAACGGCGTCGATACCGATGCCGACACCGTCCATGGGCTCTTCGCCGAGCGGCAGCCCCCGCTGGTGACGGAGCTCTTTGATCTGCTCGACCGGATCGCCCTTGGAAAAGTCGACCGGCGTCGCGCCGATCTCGCCGGCCTTATCGAGACGTGCGGGCACGTGGTCCACCACGTAGATCTCGCTCGCTCCCTTGAGCAGGGCGCTGTAGGCGGCAAGCAGGCCAACGGTGCCGGCGCCAAAGACGGCAACGGTCGAGCCAGCCGTCACGTGAGCGAGCTCGGTCGCGTGCCAGCCCGTCACAAAAGCGTCAGCCAGGAGCACTAAGTCATCTTCGAGTTCATCGCCAGGTTCTCCCGGGACGGGAATGCAGTTCGCGTCGGCGAACGGCACTCTGAGCAGCTCGGCCTGGGCCCCTCGGTAGGGTCCCATTCCGGCGTAGCCATACGCAGCACCGAATCCTCCCGGACGCACCCGCAGACACGCGGCGGATAGGTCTCTCGCGCAGTTGACGCAGACGCCGCAGTACAAATGGGTCGGGATGACGACTCGATCACCTTTCTTCACCATCGAGACCGCGTCGCCAGCGTGCTCCACGACCCCGAGGGGTTCGTGGCCGAAGATCAGCCCGGGCGTTGCGCCCGTGCGCCCGTCGTACATGTGCAGGTCGGTGCCGCAGATCGCGCTCGACGTGACGCGGATAACGACGTCGCTCGGCTCCTCGAGTGCGGCGTCGGGGACCTCTTCGACTTTGATCAAACGAGTGTCTTCGAAGACGACAGCCCTCACGGAAGCCTCGTTTCACAGACTCGATGCTGCGCCAACGCGACCAGCATAGACAGCGCAAACGACTCAATCCACTGGCCAAATAATGGTTATTTCGGCCAGCTCTTTAGACGAGGTGTCACGAAATGGACTTTCTGTTCGGTGCCTCTGACCAGGTGGAACAAAATTACTCTGTTAAAAAACAGACACATTTTCGTCACAGACTTCACACCATCCCGTTAGGCTCCCCGAGGCAGCAACGACTGCTCCCAAGTCACCCCACAGAGCTGTGGAACCGGTGACCGACCGAATTGTGCCCCTTGGTGGGGGGACGACGTTCTACCCATCAAGCGTGAGGTCTCAGCCAGCAAAGCAATTACGCAATGCGGGCTGCGGCCGTGGTGAAGTTCAAGGAGAAGAAAGCCGTGCGAAGAATTATGTTCGCCTTGCTGGTTTCACTGGCCCTGCCGGTGGTCCTGCTAACCCAGCCCACCTTCGACCCGCCCGCCGGCGCGGTGGTGAGAGTTAAACCCGCACCGCCCCCGCAACCGGTGGTGGTGCGCCACGCCGCGCTCATTGCGGACGTTGAAGCTCGGGCCATCGTCGCCGATGCCCGTGCCCGGCGCGTGTCGGTTGTAGCGCTGCGCAACGAGTGGGAGCACGTCGCCATCTGCGAGGTGGGTGGCAACTGGCGAATGGTGGGCCCCGTCTATTCGGGCATCGGTTTTCGCAACGACACTTGGAGTTCCTACGGTGGCGTCGAGTTCGCGCCCCTCGCGGGCGAAGCCAGTGAGGACGCCCAGATCATCGTCGGCATGCGCGTCACCGGAAACCGGGTACCCGATCAAGACGGGTGCGATCCCGGCGGCTGGTAACTCAGCTCGAGGTCGCGAGGCCTGTTTCGTACGCGATCACTACCAGCTGTGCTCGATCGCGTGCGCCGAGCTTGGCGAGGAGACGACTGACGTGCGTCTTCGCGGTCGCGACACTCATGTGCAGCTCGTCGGCGATCTCTGCGTTCGAGCGACCGCGCGCGACCGCGCACAACACCTCACGTTCGCGCGGCGTCAGCACGTCCAGCTTCCTTTCGTTCAGGCTGCTCGGTGCGGCCCGGTGCGCGAACTCTTCTATGAGCGTGCGCGTGACGCTCGGCGAAAGTAGCGCGTTGCCGTCAGCGATCACTCGAATCGCGTCGAGCAGGTCTTCGGGTGGTGCGTCCTTCAACAAGAATCCACTGGCGCCGGCGCGCAACGCGCCATAGACGTACTCGTCAAGATCGAAGGTAGTGAGAATCAAGACCCTCGTGTGACCCGCGGCGGGATCATCCAAGATCTGACGCGTGGCTTCGATCCCATCGAGATGGGGCATGCGGATATCCATCATCACCACGTCGGGGTGTGTCGAACGTGCGAGGGCAACGGCCTCGCGACCATCCGCCGCTTCGCCCACCACTTCCAGATCGCTCGATGCATTGACGAGAAAGCTGAAGCCGGCGCGAACGAGCGCTTGATCGTCCACCACGAGCACTTTGATCATGGTGCGTCGATTCCAACGAGGGGCAGCTTCGCGAACACTCGGAATCCGCCTTCTGGGCGCGGCCGCGCCTCAAACACTCCGTCAAAGAGCGCCACGCGCTCTCGCATGCCCACGATGCCGTGATGTTCTTCCAAGGAGTCGAAGGGCTGCGGATACGGCGCGACGCCACCACCTCCGTCGTCGAGGATCTCGATGACCAGTCCTTCGAGTTCGTCGCGAATCTCCACGCTGACGGTCGCGCGACCCGCGTGCTTCACCACGTTGGTAAGCGCTTCTTGCACGATGCGATACACCGCTAAGTCGGCCGTCGCCGAGAGTCCCGTCGCCCTCGAACTCTGCACGTCCAGCGATACTTCGACGTCCGCCGCCCGGACCTGATCGACGAGCTGGGCCAGCGAGGAAACGCCCGGGGCGGGAATCAATGAGGCGGGGCGGTCATCATCGTGGCGCAGCACGCCCAACATACGACGCAGCTCAGTGAGCGCGTCGCGGCTGGTCGCCTCCACAGCGGCGAGCGCCCGCTTCGCCTGCGCGGGATGCTCATCGATGACGTGGCGACCGACGCCCGACTGCACCGCGATCACACTCAAGCTGTGGGCCACTACATCGTGAAGCTCGCGGGCGATCTGCAATCGTTCCTCGGCCACGGAGCGCTGCGCGCGCTCGAGAATCTCGCGCTGTCGTTGAGCGGCCTGTTCGGCGAGGCCCGCGACGTAGGTGCGTCGCGCCCGCACGCTGTCACCAACGAACCATGCCGCCACCGACGCGACGAGGGCCAATCCGGCAATGTCACCGTCCGTATGCACACGGAGCTGTACCGCGACGGCAAGCAGCACGAGCGCGCACGTCAGCCCCACCGCAAGCAGTGAACGTCGCCGCTCGTACTGCGTGGCGACTTGGTACACCGGGAGCGCAATCAACGGTTCGGCAAAGAATTGGTCCTGGATCACGATGACCGTGCACGTCGCGGCCGTGAGTAGCGCCAGCGCGAACAGCGGATAGCGACGACGCAGTGCAATGGACGTGGCCGCGAGGAGTGCGACGACGATCGTTTCCACCCGGTCGGGCCCCGCGCCGCGACGACTCGCGTGCAACGCGGTTAAGAGCACGAGGAGCAGGGCAACGCCGTAGTCGATGTTCTGGCGCTCGCGAGGCGTGATTCGGTGCAGAAATGGGGGGCGAAGGTCTCCTTGAGACGCACCAGGTGGGATCACTCTTCTGACGCTACTCATCAAGTCTGTGACGAAGCATCGCCCAGGAGGTTGTTGTTGGACTACATCGCAAGTTGTACGTCGACGCACGATCGCTCCATCGTGTACACCAGCACTCGTACGAAAAGTAGAGCCCCTCGACCGACGATTTCGCATGCGATCACTGTGAAACTGTCGCAGTCGTCGAAGAACGTCGATGCCACCAGAGAGGGAATCGCTGTGATCGAAGCACAAGGACTAACCAAGCACTACGGCAACAAAGTCGCCGTGGATCAGCTGAGTTTCAAAGTACGCCCGGGCGTCGTCACCGGCTTTCTCGGACCAAATGGTTCGGGTAAGTCAACCACCATGCGAATGATCATGGGCCTTGACGCACCGAGCGCCGGCAACGTCACCGTGAACGGACGGCACTACCGCGATCTGTCCTGGCCATTGCACGAAGTCGGCGCACTGCTCGAAGCCAAGGCCATCCATCCCGGCAGAAGTGCTCGCAAGCACCTGTTGATGCTCGCTCAGGCCAACCGCATCCCCGGACGCCGCGTTGACGAGGTGCTGGAGATGGTCGGACTGAGCGACGTGGGGCGCCAACGCGCCGGAAAGTTCTCACTCGGCATGGGACAACGGCTTGGCATCGCCGCCGCGCTGCTCGGTGACCCCGAGGTGCTCCTCTTCGACGAACCGATCAACGGTCTCGACCCCGACGGCATTCGCTGGGTGCGGACGTTCCTGCGCAGCCTCGCCAAAGAGGGCCGCACCGTATTCGTCTCGAGCCATCTCATGAGTGAGATGGCGCTGACGGCCGACGAAGTCGTCATCATCGGAAAAGGTCGCCTCATCGTTCAGGTATCGGTCGAAGAGCTGCTCGCACAGAGCTCACGACGTTTCGTGCGCGTGGTCTCGCCCGACGTCAATCCGCTTCGCGTCGCCTTGGAATCAGATGGGGCCACGACGAGCGTGGAGGACGACGGCTCGCTCAGCGTACGAGGCAAGGATCACAAGGAGATTGGCGAGCTCGCCGCACAGCTGTCGGTCGTGCTCTATGAACTCACCCCGCAGTCAGAATCGCTCGAAGAGGCCTTCATGGAGCTCACCGAGACCAGCATCGAATATCACGGCGCCGCCACGGCGAGTGTTGCAACCGACGATTCCGTCACCACCAGAGAGGCACAGTAATGACGACCATCAGCCCCACAACGGCTCTCCACAAGCCCATGCCGACGGGTCGTTATTCCTTAACGGACCTGATGCGTTCGGAGTGGACCAAGCTCCAGAGTGTTCGCTCGACCAAGTGGACCCTCGGCCTCACGGTCGTGATCGGCCTCGCCGTGAGCGCCATCGCGACGCTCGAAACCACCTCACACTGGAACTCCCCCGGTTCCACTCACTTCGGTTTCGATCCGACGTCGCTGAGCTTGACAGGCGTGTTTGTTGCGCAACTGATCATCGGCGTGCTCGGCGTGATGGTGATGAGCGCGGAATACACGACCGGCACGATCCGGGCGACGTTCTCCGCTGCACCACGACGGACCGACGTGCTCATTGCCAAAACGGCGGTCTTTGGCTTCGTGGCCCTCGTCGTCGCCATGGTGACGTCGTTTCTGTCATTCTTTCTTGGACAAGCGCTGCTCACATCGCCCGCCATACACGCCACGCTGAGCACACCCAACGCGATGCGAGAGATTGTGGGCACCGGTCTCTATCTCGCGATCACGGGCCTCTTCGCAATGGCGCTGGCCACGATCATTCGCCACACCGCGGGTTCGATCAGCGCCTTCGTCGGCATCCTGCTCGTGCTGCCCAGTGTCCTTCGAGCCTTTCCCGACTCCATCTACAACGAGATCGACAAGTTCCTGCCCTCGCGCATCGGCGCCGCGGTCTTGCAGATTGGTCCGTCGGGACATGATTCGTTCTCACCATGGGTTGGGTTGCTGGTGATGCTCGCCTACACCGTGGCACTCCTCGTGGTCGGTGGCGTCCTCACCAACCGCCGTGACGCGTAGCACGTTGTTGCCGCACAGAAACGTCGCCCAAGAGCACGCGCGTCGAACAGCGAATACTTCATACATCTTCTCGATCAGGTGCCGCGTTGACGGTTAATAGATAATTCGTTGCGTCGACATCGCGCAGATCGCGCGGTGTCGACGCAATCACACGAGATTGTAAAGCGATTTTTCCAAATCAGCGGAAACACACTCCTACAGTTGTGACGCGTGCGTATCTTTTTGATGAAGTCTTCGGTTGCAGTTGCCATGATTGCGGTGGTGGTGCTCTCCACCTCTCTGAACGCGCTCGCGAGTCCGACGCCCGCATCGGGGCTTGCAGGGTTTGACATCAGCTTTCCTCAGTGCAGCAGCCCTCTACCAAGCGCACCCGGCTTCGGCGTGGTGGGCGTCAACGGTGGTGCAGTCTTCACAACCAACAAGTGCCTGGCGACGGAGCTCAACTGGGCGAACAGCGCGTCGAGCGGCATAGCCGGCTTCTACGCGAACACCGGTAACGGTGGACCGACCTACGGCGTTGGCTGGCCGACCAGCCAACAGACCCCCGACGTGTGCACCGGAGCCAACTCGGTTCCGTGCTCGTACGACTACGGATGGAACGCCGCGCGTCAGTCATTCGCCAACGCGGTCGCCGCAGAAGGCACTGACGGCTCGGCAAACGCCACCCTCGCCGCGCGCGACGCGCCGTGGTGGCTCGACGTCGAAACGGGTAACGCCTGGGAGACGATCGAATTCGGACGCACCTCAGCGACCGAGGCGTACGACACCGCGATGCTCGAAGGCGAAGTCGCCTCGTTCACGAATATGGGCGTCACCTCGCTCGGCATCTATTCGACAACCTCTCAGTGGGGAGTCATCACCGGTGGCGCCAGCACGGCTTTTTCGACGATTCCCGTGTGGGTTCCGGGATTGGCGTCAACGCTGGCCGCTGCCCAAGCCGCGTGCGTCACGACGTCCTTCACGGGCGCGCGCGTCGCGATGATCCAGTACCCCTCGCAGGGATACGACGGGGACTACGTCTGCGGCCTACTCACGGCACCGCTATCAACGTCGGTGTCGGTCGGCAATTCGGCGACCTTTTCTAATCAGCTGGTCACGACGAATAACTCCGGTGCCGTGTCGTACGTGCAAACCGGTGGGACTCCCGACCTGGTTGTGAGCCCCACGGGACTCGTCACGACCAGCGGTGCGCTGCCGCCGGGCAGCTACGCCGCGACGGGAACGACAAGCGACCCCGCCGGCAACACCGGCACCTTCACCATCACGTTGGATATTGGCGTCTTGCTGCAGAGCTCGCCGACGACCGCGACCGTCAAGGTGAGCGGCAGTTCCACTTATTCGAATCAACTCGGCCTCACGGGCGCGACGGGTTCGGTCACCTACGCACAGACCGCCGGCGCTCCGAGCCTCGTCGTCGGCTCCTCGGGCCTCATCACCACCAGCGGCTCACTGACGGCGGGGACGTACGTCGCGAAGGGCACCTCCACCGACTCGGCGGGGGACAAGGGAACGTTCACCTTCACGCTCAAAGTCGGTGCACTCGTGCAGCGTGTGCCCACGACCGCCTCCATCACGACCACGGACTCCTTGACGTTCAGCCAGCAGCTGAGCGTGGGCGCCAACCTCGGCACGGAGACCTTCGTGCAGAAGACCGGCTCACCAAATCTTCTCGTCAGCTCCTCCGGCCTTGTCACCTCGGGCGGGGCACTCAGTGCGGGCACGTATAAGACGACAGGATCCGTGAGCGACGCCACCGGTGACCAGGGAACATTCACCTTCACACTGACGGTCGTGAAGCCGCCACCGCCCCCACCGGCGAAGCCTACGGCAACCCTTGTGAAGGGCGCCGTCGTCGCGGGCCGCACGGTGACGATCACCATCGACGGCACCGGCTTCATTGGTCAACCGCGCGTCACGAGCCATGCGGGCACGACCGCCGTCGTGACGCGCGACACCGGAAAGGTGCTCGTCGTGCGCGTAAAGTCAGCAGCCCATTCGCGCAATGGCACCTTCACCTTCACGATCACTCTCTCTGACGGTGACGCGTGTCGCGTGCACTACGTACAGCGCTAACTTTCCCAACGTCGTATCAAGAAGAGCGAGACTCGAGAAAAAACTTGACGAGCGCGTAATTCTTGTGATGCATCACGCATAACGTAGGGGTGTCATGTTTCGTTCGACTCTCTTCGATCACGTCCTCACGCACGTTTGGAGAGTCACCCAAAAAACACTGGCTCATCAGTGAAGTCGCGCCGCGAGATTGCGCCCGCCGCGGCGCACACTGAGGTCGCGGGACTCACCAACAGACCGAATCTTGCACTCCTCGTCGTCGTCACCGGCGTGCTCATCACCGCGGTCGACACCACGATTGTGGTCCTCGCGCTTCCCGAAATTCAACGCACCTTCCACATCGGTCTCGCCTCCGTCATATGGGTGATCATTGGCTATCTCTTCATCATCACGCTCGTCTCCACGCAGGTGGGACGCCTCGGCGACATGTTCGGGCGAGTGTCGATGTACAAGATGGGGTTCGTCATCTTCGTGGTCGCGTCCGCGCTCTGCGCGCTGTCGTGGAACGAGTTGTCCCTCATCATCTTTCGACTGATCCAGGGGATTGGCGGAGCCTTCATCGCGGCTAACTCTGGTGCGGTCATCGCCGACACGTTCCCAAGGGATAAACGCGGTCGCGCCTACGGATTCAACGCGATTGGCTACAGCACGGGCGCCGTGCTCGGCGTCGTGCTCGGCGGCACGATCGTGACCTACATATCCTGGCGCTGGATCTTCTGGATCAACCTGCCCATCGGCATCGCTGCCGTGCTCGTCGCGCAAAAAGTGCTGCGCGACACCGCGCCACGCATCAGCCGACGAATCGACTGGTGGGGCGCACTCGCCGTCGGTCTTGGACTCTTCGGGTTGCTCTGGGCGATGGTCGATCTCATCAGTGAAGAGATCAATCCCACGATCGTCGGCTTCTTCGTGGGGGGTGTGCTCTGCCTCGTGGCGTTCTGGCAGATCGAGCGCCACACCACAGAGCCACTCCTTGACTTCGACTTGTTCAAGATCCCGACCATCACGCCTTCGTTCTTTGCGGCCATGCTCCAGAGCCTCGCCAACTTTGCGGTGCTCTTCTTGCTCTTGATGTACCTCCAAGGCGTCCAACACCTCGACCCGATCCGCGCTTCACTGCTGCTCGTGCCGGGCTACATCATTGGTGGCGTCTTCGGTCCCCTCTCCGGTCGCTACGCCGATCGTCACGGTGCGGTGGTACCCGCGACCTTCGGCCTCGGTCTCCAAATTCTGGCGCTCATCGCCTACGCGCAGCTCGGCCTCCACACCTCACTCTGGTACATCGTCATTGCGTACACCGTCGGCGCCATCGGCGGAAGCTGCTTCTTCCCCGCGAACAACTCGGCCGTGATGAAGGTAGCCCCGAGTAACGCGTTTGGCATCACGTCAGGGCTGCTGCGCACGTTTGCCAACATCGGCATGGTCTTTTCCTTCGCGGTCGCGATCCTCATCGCGTCCGCGTCAATCTCGCGTCACGTCGCCTTCGCGATCTTCGTCGGCTCCAGCTCGATCAGCCCCAAGGTCACCGGCGCCTTCGTGAACGGCCTACACGCCGCCTTCTACGCCTCGACGTCGCTCATGGTTGTAGCGGCCATTCTCTCGGCGTCACGCCGACGCGTCCCGCGCGCCGTACCGATTCCCGGTCTCGAAGACCCCAGTTAGACGAAGGTGTGCCCGGAGCGAATGCGCCGGCGCGTGTCCCACCAGACGGCATTGAGCGGAAACTCCCGGACGATTCGGGGCATTCTTCGATGAACCGCCGCCGCCGTACGCATGAGAACCACGAAGCGCCGCTGACGACGATCATCCCACGTAAGTCCCAATTCACTGCGAAAGGGCTCCGGTAGAAACCCCGCCGTCACGAACTGGTGCAACGACCCAGTCCCGATGCGGAGCGCCCGCGGCAAGAAGGTGAGTGACACCACGTCACGCAGATACGAGCGCGTGACGTCATCCATCTCGATGTGCGCCACCGCACTTCGCCAGTACTCGTCGAACTCATCACGCGACTGTGGCCATTGTTCGGGGCCGACCTGCAGCGTGGTCGCGAATCGCGCGCAGTGAGAGTAGAGCTCGTCTAGAAGTTCCTCGGAAGCAGCACCATGAACGAATCGCGCGGCGTCGAGCGCCCCGCGGTACATGCAGGCGGCAACCCACAGCTGCAGGTCTGCGTCAAAGGCGTCGTACGACACGGCGTCGTCCGGTCGAGAGCGCACTTGGCGATGCTGGCGATTCACTTCACGGCGCAGGAACGACCGGTCCTCTTCGCTGCCGAGGAGCGCCACCACGATGTAGCCGAGAGTCGTCCTCGTGCGCTTGACGGGACGGCGTATGAGCGCTCCGCTGGGGACGCGGCTCTCGGCGACGCCCCGTCCCACCGGCAGTCGCGAGAGCTGCATGACGACGTTCGCACCGGCCGGAGCGAGGGCCAAACCGTTCATCAGCATTGCGCGCAGCTCCGGCGACACCTGCGTTCGCGAGTCGCTCACGACGTCTTTTCGCACCGGTGCATATACGCCAGGCTACGGGCGCCTCACGACCAGTCCCCCGAGTGCCGACCCACTGAGCTTCTTAAGCAGCGAGGAGAAGTCCGTCCATCTGCCCGACCGCTTGTTTCATACCCTCTTGCATTCCCATGCCCAGCAACTTCTCCATCTGCGCGACGTCGACGAACTGGGTGACCGCGGTCATTCTCGTTCCCCCGGCGTGAGTTTCAAAGGTGACGAATCCGGGCGCCGGCTCAACGCCGGGGACCGGCTCGCCATCGTCACCCGCGAGGCCGTTTTCGAACTCGAGTCGCCGAGGCTTGTCGATCAATTGCATCCGCCACCAACCGTGCGGGCTCTCGCCGTTCGGCCCGGTCATGAAGTAGCGAGACTCTCCGCCGACCACGAAATCGTGGCGTTGGAACGTCGCGGGATACGTAGGGGGTCCCCACCAGCGCTCGAGCTTGCGCGCATCTGACCAGAGTTCCCAGACCTGCTCCGGAGTAGCCGCAAAGTCGGCCACCACGGTAAGCGTCAGGTTCTCTGCATCCTTCTCGGTACTGACAACGGTCATATCTCTCTCCTTACTTGCCGGCGAGCACATCGGCGATTCGCTGTGCTCGTTGAATCCAAAGCTCTTCGTAGCTGTCGAGAAGACGAGACGCCTTCTGCAAGGTGGGCTCGTGGCCGCGCACCATCTGCTCACGACCGCGTCGTTCCTTGACGACGAGCGCCGCGCGCTCGAGCACGGCGACGTGCTTTTGCACGGCGGCGAAGCTCATGTTGTAGCGAGCGGCGAGCGTCGACACCGACTGCTCCTGTTGCATCGTGCGCGCGAGAATGTCGCGACGCGTCGCATCCGCGAGTGCTTGAAACAGACGGTCCACTTCCTCGTCAGTCAAGTAATCTACAACCATTTGGTTGTACGTTAGCGCGATCAATGGACCAATGCAACCATCTTTCAAGGTGTATTCGGATTTCTCGCGGAGTTATCGTGAAGCATGACTTCAGAACATTCCGCATTCGGATCATGGGCCTCGCCGGTTACGAGCCAACTGTTGGTGGGCGACGTGGTCGGCTTAAGTTTTCCTTCGGTGGAAGACGGATCTCATTATTGGATCGAGGCTCGTCCGACCGAGGCGGGACGTAACGTCCTCGTTCGCCAAGGCGCCGATGGAGAGACCGCGGATGCATTCGGTACCGCGTTCGCCGCGAGAACGCTCGTACACGAATACGGCGGACGTTGCTACGCCGTACGGGGATCGACCGCCTACTTTTCGAACTTTGACGATCAGCGTCTCTACCGATTGGAGATTGGCGACGAGCCGATCGCGTTGACGCCTGCCCCGCCCGCGCCCCGTGCCTGGCGCTACGCCGACCCCGTCGTGAGCCCCGACGGAACCTTCCTCGTCTGCGTTCGTGAGCGTCACGACGGCGAGGTGCTGAACGACCTCGTCGCGATCGCGACCGACGGGACCAGCGAGCCGGTGGTCGTCGCCGAGGGGCATGATTTCTTCAGTTCGCCCACCTTCTCCCCTGACGGACGACGGTTGGCCTACATCGCCTGGGACCATCCGAACATGCCTTGGGATACGACCCTGCTCTACGAGGTCGAGCTCGACGAACGCGGCAACGTCACCTCGCGACGAGTCGTGGTCGCTAACCCGAACGAGTCAGTCATCCAACCTCGTTACGGCGCCGACGGCTCACTGTTCTTCGTATCTGATCGCACCGATTGGTGGAATCTCTACCGTGACACGCCGGCCGGACCGATCGCGCTCTATCCCGTGGAGGCAGAGTGCGGCCATCCAGCGTGGGTCTTCGGTCTCTCCGACTACGCACCGCTAGCGGACGGTTCACTCGTCGTCGCCTGGCAAGCGACCAACGGCGATCGCCTCGGCGTACTGGATTCGACCGGCATGCGCGAAATACCCCTTGACTGGTCCAGCATCGGCTCGTTGGTCACCGACGGCGTTGACGTGGTGGGACTGTTCGGCTCTCCGGTGAAGCCCACCGCGGTCCTGCGCGTCGACCTCGCAAGTGGAGCAGAAACGGTGTTCGCCACCAGCTTCGTGAATACGGTCGACCCCGCGTACCTCTCGGTGCCTCAGTCCATTGAATTCGACACCGAGAACGGGCTGACGGCACACGCCCTCTATTACGCACCGGAGAATGCGGACTTTGAAGGGCCCGAGGGAGAAGCGCCTCCCTTGATTGTGGCGAGCCACGGTGGACCGACCTCCAGCTGCAGCGCCGCCCTCAGTTACTCGATCCAATACTGGACGAGTCGAGGATTTGCCTATGTCGATGTCAACTACGGCGGCAGCACCGGATACGGTCGCCCGTACCGCGAGCGATTGAAAGATGCCTGGGGCATCGTTGACCTGGACGACTGTGTCAACGCCGCGCGTTATCTCGCCGAGAGCGGTCGAGCGAATCCTCAGGCGTTCTTGATTCACGGTGGCAGTGCGGGCGGGTACACCACCTTGTGCGCCCTGACCTTCCGCGATGTGTTCGCTGCAGGGGCGAGCTACTTCGGCGTGGGAGATCTTGGCGCCCTCGCGAGAGACACCCACAAGTTCGAGTCGCGATACCTTGACGGACTGGTCGGCCCTTGGCCCGAAGCCCGCGCCATCTACGAGGAGCGCTCCCCCATCTTCCACACCGACTTGCTCCGTACACCGATGATCTTGTTCCAGGGACTCGACGATGCCGTCGTACCGCCCGACCAAGCCGAATCCATGGCCGAGGCGCTGCGTCAAAAAGGCGTGCCCTTTGCGTACATCGCCTACGAAGGCGAACAGCACGGATTCCGTCAGGCCCAGAACATCATTCGCACCGCAGAAGCTGAGCTGTCTTTCTACGCCCACGTGTTGGGCTTCACTCCGTCGGGCGATATCGAGACAGTGGCGATCGAGAACGCCGACGCACTGTAGGTAGCCGTTTCACAGAAATATGAAGTCCTCGGACTACTTCGAAGACCTCTGCCGACGTGTGCGGCGAGTTCTCGGCATCTCCGAGAGCATCCTGAATTCGTGTCGCATGGCCCATCGAAACAGTTTCGAACGACACCACGCCCGAGTGAGCTCGGTCGAGACAGGATTCGCGAGTCGGCGCAGCGATCTCTCAACCTGATTCACTGAGCGCACCATCGCGAACGGTGATGGGCGTGGTGAAATGGCCTCATAATGAGAAACACCTCCCCGGCGCGGCCAGAGGAGGTGTTTCTCACATTCACGGAGTCACGGAATGACCCGATGGTCAGCTCACGTGTGAAGTTGCGTCCGAGATTCAGACGTCAATATTCTAAGATGCACGAAACCCAACAAGCGCTTGGTGACCAGGGCTCAGAAGGTCCGATGCGTTGACAGATCGCCTCTCGGCCGTGATTTCTGCGCCATTGGGAGGTTGATTTATTTCTACACAGAAACCTGTATAGTTATGGATATGACAATCCGCACCGCACCACTTCAGATTTCCATCACCGACGCAGGCAAACGAGGCGTTTCGAGCCTTGCTCGGGCCGCCGAACTTGGCTCTTCATTCGTGGTTGAGCGACGCCACACGCCCGTGGCTGCAGTCATTGGAGCCGACAGGCTATTTGAGTACCAGGAGGCGGAGCGCGATCTTCGAGACCTCTCACTTCTAATGGTCAGATTCGTGTCAGACAATGGGCACCGAACCTCACTCGATGATGTCTTCTTTCGCTTCGGATTTGATCGGGGAACGTTGCAGAAAGAATTGGATGAGGATCTCGCCGCCGGCCGCGAGTGAACCCTAAACGACGCGAGCCTCCCAGGAAGAGCAACGAATCTCCCCAAAAGAGGGGCGGGCGGCATCCTCAGGCGACTCGTACTGAGCTCAGATTCACGGACGACGCCGTTGATGATCTGACGCAGTTGCAAAAGAAGAATCGTCCAGCACTCGAGTGGGCGATGAAGAAATTCCTCGTGATAGAGAGTAATCCAGAAGCCGGAGAGTCTCTCGGCGGCGCGCTCAGCGGATTCCGAAAGTTGACGATCAGCAACCGAGACTGGCGTGTTGTGTGGAGAGTAACTTCAGACGACTCTGGGGCCACAATCATTGATATTGGTGAAATCTGGGCCGTAGGGGCGCGAAAGGACAGCGAGGTCTACGAGGGGATGCGGAGTCGTCTCGACTCGCTTCCCTTGAACGAACAGACCAAGACACTCTCTGAGGTTGTGGACCTCTTAGAAGCGAAGAGGAAGCGCAAGAAAACCCCTGCTAGACCTCTTGACGAACCCGACCAGTCGCCAGCCGAAGCATGGCAAATTGCGGACCTAGTCAACATCGCTGGATATCCAGAGGAATTAGCCCGACAGCTCACTAAGGCTGAAGCCACTAAGGCGTGGGGGACGTTCCGTTCAAACGAAGTTCGAGACCCTTGATCGACGGCAGCCCTTGGCGAAGCAAAATCTGACGATCGCCCGCCTTCGGCATTGATCCTTAGTGTTCCTTTCGGACCCCCTTGTACGGGTCACCGTCTTCTTTTCCGCCCATGAACTCGCCCGTCTGCGCATCGCGCTTCGTCCAAGTCTTGGTCACGGGGTTGTATGGAGTTGCCACGGTTTGATGGACACAAACTGATTAGTGATTATGCCACCTTCGACGTCGCGTAGTACTCGGCGGGCGTCAGGTGGCCGAGAATCGCCTGGTGGCGTTCGCGGTTGTAGAACACCTCGACGTATTCGAAGATGATCGTGCGCAGTTGTGACTTCGCGAGTTGACGAACCGGTCCGTGCAGGAACTCGATCTCGCGCTTGGCGGTCGCCCAGAAGCTCTCCATCGCGGCATTGTCATATGCATCACCCGTCGACCCGAAGCTCGCCGAGAGTCCCCAGTCACTCAGACGGTTGGCGAGTTCCAGACTCGTGTATTGTGCAAGTTCAACCGGTCGATGCAACACCCGCTTGTTGAATAGATTCTAAGTACTCATTGAACGCTTCTGCTGGCGTCTTCCAACCAAGTGTCTTTCGTGGTCGTGTGTTGAGGGCGTGAGCAACAGCTTCAAGATCTTCAGCTGACCAACACGACAGGTCCGTGCCTTTAGGAAAGTATTGGCGAAGCAGTCCGTTGGTGTTCTCGTTGGTGCCTCGTTGCCACGGACTGCGTGGATCGGCAAAGAACACGGGTATGCCGGTTGCGACTTTGAATTGGGCGTGAGCGGACATCTCCCCGCCACGGTCCCAGGTGAGTGAGCGAGCTAACTCAGCGGGCAACGTAGACATGGAGTTGGTGAGCGCATTCTTCATTGCGAGCGCACCATATCCACCGAGGGCCGGTCCGTTCTTCGGCGTCTCTTTGTGACGATATCCATCTTCGCGTGGCAAGTGAACGAGCTTGGTGAAGCGAGTCGTGCGCTCAACCACCGTGCCGACCGCCGAACGCTCGAGGCCAATGAGCAGGTCACCTTCCCAGTGTCCGGGCACCGCACGATCTTCTGCTTCCGCTGGACGTTCACTTATTAATGTCTCTTGGGTGACGTGGGCCCAGGTCACTCGTCGAGTTCGTTCGCGTGGGGCGCGTAGCGCGCGTCCCGTGCGCAGACACCAGACCAGTTCATGCTTCAGTGCACCGCGACCTTCAATGTAGAGCGCTTGATAGATAGCTTCATGGCTGATTCGCATGCTCTCATCATGGGGGAAATCCAACTTGATTCGTTGGGATATCTGCTCGGGACTCCACGCCCTCACCCACGCACGGTGTTTGCGGTGAGGCTTGGCGTTGCCGGTAAAGCGCGGGGGTGGTGGCCCGGCCACCTTGACACCATTAGGTCGACTGATCTGACCCGACAGCCTCTCTTCGACGTAGGCGCGAAGGGCGGGGTTCGTCACCAGCTTCGCCGGCTTTGGGCGCTTCGCGACCAACTCGGCCTTCCACTGCGCCACCGACGCTCGGTAGCCGGGGTTGTTCGAGCGCGTTGCCGCGTTGCGGCGCAGCTCTCGAGAGATCGTCGACGGATCGCGACCAATCGCGCGAGCAATCTGTCGCACTCCCGTTCCCTGGGCCTTCAACAACGCGATCTCCTCGCGTTCGTGAAACGACAGGTAGCGACCCGACAGGGGCTCAAGATCAAAAGGTGGCATGCCACCAGCATTATGGAACCAACGCTGTCCAACTGGTTGAGAGGCACCAACCGCAATGCTCGCCTCCCAAGGTATGAGACCCTTCGCGATCTCGATCCAAAACAGCCGTTCGACTTCGCGCGGAAGCGGTGGATGTCCCGGCGATCTCATCCTTGGTCGCTCTGCCCGATCCGCTGCGTGTTGTCGACGAACCACCTAACACCTCCATTTTCATGAGGTGTTGCGACAACCGGTTGAATGCGCCCTGCGTGCCGTGATCCGAGTGGATGATGGTAGAGGTGCCCGAGCGTCGTGAGTCGTTCGCCATGGCCAGGGCGTCGTTAACGAGCGCGGTCTCACAGCGCCGGTCGATTGCCCATCCGACGACCTTTCGGGTGAACAGGTC
>DASZLS010000014.1:0-9998 GCA_035552255.1 Acidimicrobiales bacterium
CACGCCGTTCGCGCCGCAGCTAAAAACCCATTCGATCTCTTTGGCGAGCGCGCCCTCATCGAGACGACCGTCCTCGCCAAAGGGTGATTGCAACACTGGCAAGACACCCCGCAGTTCTGCTCGAGCCGTCACAGTCCGCGATTCCTTTGAAAGTTCAACAGAGATTTCGTACTTTCACTCACTGATATCAACTTTCACTTTCATTTGAGAATGCCTATCACAGTTGATCTGAGGATGCAACGACATTCCGTCGCGATGTTGACACGTTGTGTTTACTGTGATTTGCGGATGATTATCGAATGGCGTCGCGCATGGAGGATCGAGCGGACCTCGCTACGTCGACGATGCGATGAACTCAACAACTTTGAGATTGCCTCGAAATGAAAGTTGCTCCCATTTCTAAGTCACGACCGACGGGTGGTCACACAGGCGTCGTCCGTCACCGAAGAGGGTGGCATTCGTCGAAAGAGAGGCTGGCGCCCGATAGCGCTGCGGATCCATCCCGTGCGCTGCGAGGCGGGATAACCAAGGCTGAGCTCTGTTGCGTCTCACACCTCGGTCGCCGCTGATGCAATCGTCTTCGCTCACGGATGGAAATGACGCCACCGCCAACGAACCTGGATCTGGGGGTGATGAGTCCGGAGGGCCGTTCGGCGACGATGGAGGCGACGAGTCAGTGCCCGTTCCAGAAGTCACTGGTCTGCCCCAATCTTCCGATGGCTTTGGCATGACAGCGTCGCTGGCATCATGTATGAGTGTCGCGGATAAGAGTGAGGACCCTCAATGGGCGATGGTGACGGAGTAGACGCGTTTCAAGCGCTCATCAATATCGTGACCCTCATTGCAAGTCCGATCGAGGAGCAAGAATTTTGGCTACGAAGCCATGACGAGCCGCTAGATGAAATTCGCATTCAATTCGAGGATCTCTCCACTTCTCTGCTTCCCCTTTATCGTGAAAGCCGCCTTGTTGACGCTGCAGACGAAATCGCAATCACCGAACTTGACGAGCACTTGCGCCACATGGCTCATACGCGTCTGATGTACGACTGGACACTAACCAAGGAAACCGGAGCATGGCGTCGAGCACAGGACCTGGCTTCAGAGCTTCTCGTACTTCTTCAACGCCCGCCAAGTGAAAAACGTCCGATCGACACTCATCCAAAGTGAGTTCAGAAAAGCTGGCACAATTGCTTGGCAGGCCTCCGATTAGGCCTCATTTTTCCTTAACGCCACGAAACCAGTTCAACGCGTATCGACGTGAAACTCTGCAATACAAAGGCGATCGCTGTTGAGCGAAACTCCACGCGACACGTGCGAACCCCCTTTTAATCCCAAGTTGCCGGGAACGAAGCTCGGGCAGCACCGGCATTCGAATAGCAAGCCTTCACCACTTACCGCGGTGATTCGGGACGAGGTAGACGAGACCCGTCATCAGCAGCAGGATCACCGCCTGTATCACGAAGATGTGCGCTTGTGCGATGCCACGGTCGTGACTTCGAGCGAGCAACGTCGTCGAGATCGCAATATATATGACGCCACCGATTTCTCGAAACATTCCGCGAACGCCGCTGATCGCGCCGACGTCGTCGGGCGCGAGTTGCATGGTCGCGTTGTTCGTCGCTGGTGACGCAATGCCCAATCCGAATCCCGCGATAAGAGAGAAGATCATGAGCCACCAATACGGTCCGAGACCGCGTGGCGCGATGGAGAGCATGAATAGACCGAAGGCGATCGTCGTGAAGCCAACGACCATCGGCAGCCGGTAACCAGTCCTCCGGAGCGCCAAGGTTGCGACGGCCGCGACAATGATCATCCCGATCCCTCGTGCAGACGTGACGGTACCCGCTTGAGAAAACGCAAGGTGATAGCGATCTTCGGCATAGAGCGGAGCGAGCACCGCGAACCCGAATATGGCTGTTCCGTAGAGAAAGTTCAAGAGGTTCATTGTCAGGAATCCCCGACCCTGAAGGAGGCGCAATGGAATGATGGGCTCATCTGTGCGACGGGTATGGCGCATGAAGAGCCAGACAAGGACGACCGTTGCGACTGCGGAGACGGCAACACCAGGACTCATGAACGACACTCCGCGCTCACCGAGCAGCGTGACCGTGAGCATCCCCACGAGAATCGTGCCCGAGAGGAGTCCGACGCCAGCAAAGTCAAGACGTCTCGAGTCGCGCAGCGCGGTCTTTGGAATGAAGCGCCACGCAAGCACGAACAGCACGATCCCTACGGGTACGTTGACAAAGAATATTCCCCGCCAGACCCAGTACTGAGTGATGACTCCGCCAACGATCGGTCCCACCATCGAACCGATCGGAAATATTGACGAGAACATTCCGATCCCGCGGTCTCGATCGGCGCCGAAATGGTCAGCCACGATCCCGGTGGCCGAGGGCATAAAGGCTCCGCCGCCAAGCGCTTGGACGAACCGCAACAAGATGAGCATGTAGATGGTCGTCGACAGCCCGCACGCCAAGGAAGCGGTAGTGAATACCACGACGGAAACCAGGAAGACTTTCTTTCTCCCGAACTGGTCGCTGATCTTGCCCGCGAGCGGCAACGCGATGATTTCGCCCAGCGCATAGATCGTGATGGTCCAACCGGTCCAGTTCAACCGCGAATGCAACGCATCGCCGATCCGAGGAAGTGCGGTCGCGACGATCGTCGCGTCGATCGAACCCATAAATAGCCCGATCGCGCAAATAGCAAAGATCAGGGTTCGACCGGTCACGGGCGCATCTCTCGGTGCAACCATCGAATCCCGTACGCTGAAACCGCCAGCCGACGGCTTTCCGGTCACTGACGGAGCTCCACCAAACGAAATCTCCGCGATACCGCCGCTCGAGTTGCCATGCGACTCAAGAACCGTTGTTCCCGCGCGGCGACGCCCCAAACGTGAGTGCCAAGACCTGGGAAACAAGGCTGCTAGACGCCTTTCACGACGCGCCGCCGCAGAGAGAAACGGAAAACATTGATGGTATTCAGGCTAACAAGTAGGCCACGAAGCATCGGCGTCGCGAGCCACGTGGTCGTGCGCACGGTTGTTACGTGAGCTCGGTGATCTCGTGGAATGTCACTGCGAGATTGCGACGGGCGTCCGCAAAGGGAAGTGGCACGCCGCCACGTGACCATTCCCAAAGTCCGCCATGGAGGGTTCTTCTTGCGCGCACTGCTCCTGTGCACTTGGACACCGTGTGCGGAATCGACATCCCGATGGAGGGTTGAGAGCTGAAGGCATCTCCCCTTCGACGGCGCCCAGAGCCGCCTTGCGGCGAGCTCGATCAAGGTTGGCCTCGGGCACCGCGTCGAGCAGCGCCTTGGTGTAATGGTGAGCGGGGTTCTCGTAGATCTCTTTCGCCGGACCTATCTCGACGAGCTTGCCCAGATACATGACACCGATCGTGTCGGCCATGTAGCGAACCACGGCGAGGTCGTGCGAGATAAGGATCAGCGTCAATCCATGCTCGGACTGGAGATCCTTCATGAGATTGAGAATCTGCGCCTGCACCGACACGTCCAGCGCCGAGACGGGTTCGTCCGCGACGATGAGCTTGGGTTCGAGAGCTAGCGCCCGGGCGAGTCCGATGCGTTGTCGTTGACCACCTGAGAACTCGTGGGGATAGCGATCCACACTCGATCTGGTGAGGCCCACTTCATCCATCAAGTGATCGACGCGGATCCTCTGGTCGTCAATCGATCCCCTCTTGTGGGCGCGCAACGGCTCTCGCACTATGGCGCCGACGCGCATTCTCGGGTCAAGGGACGAGTAAGGATCTTGAAACATGAACTGCACGTCGTTCGACAGGCGACGTTTCATCTGTGCGTTGAGTCCGTGGACGGTGTTCCCGTCGAAGCGCACCTCACCGGCGCTCCTGCGTTCGAACCCGACCAACAGTCGACCCGTCGTGGTCTTGCCGCTGCCCGATTCGCCCACTAAGCCGAACACCTCGCCTTTGCGGACGCGGAAGGATACGTCGGAAACGGCCTTGATGGAACCGGAGTCCCCGCGAAAGATGCCGCCCTTCCGGAGAGGAAACTCTTTCACCAGATGGTCGACGACCAGGAGATCAGGCTGCTCGAGGAGCGCTGCTCGGCGCTTCGTCGCGAGCTCCACGTCGTCTGCAGAATTCCGATCGCGCAGAGAAACCGGCCGGTGCTCCACGTTGACGGGGTGAAAGCAGGCGAACTGGTGGAGCGAAGTCTCCGCGAGCCCATCGTCAATCGTTGGTGTGAGAAGGGGCTCTTCGTTGCGACACTGGTTCGTCGCGAACTGGCACCGAGAGTGAAATCGGCAGTTGCCGTGGGCCAGCGAGAGGTCGGGCGGCAAACCCGGAATGCTTTTCAGTCGTTCGAAGGGGCTTTGATCGATCTTCGGCACCGAGGCCAGCAACGCGTCGGTGTAGGGGTGGCGCATGCGAGAGAAGATTGCGTCGGTGCTGGCTCGCTCGGCCACCTTGCCGGCGTACATGACGATGACCTTGTCGGTGCGCCCCGCGATGACGCCCATGTCGTGGGTGATCAAGATCACGGCCATCTTTAGTTTCTGGCGCAGTTCGTCGATCAGATCGAGGATCTGCGCTTGGACCGTCACGTCCAACGCAGTCGTCGGCTCGTCGGCGATCAGCAACTTGGGGTCACACGCCAAGGCCATTGCGATCATCACGCGTTGGCGCAGACCACCAGAGAGCTCGTGCGCGTACTGCTCAAGCCGCTCAGCCGGCTGGGGCATGCGCACCAGCGACAGCACTTCGATCGCGCGCGCCACGGCTTGCTCCTTAGTGACCGTGCGGTGTTGACGAATCGCCTCGACGATCTGGCGCCCAATGGTCATCGTCGGATTGAGCGAGGTCATCGGATTTTGCGGGATGAGTGCGACCTCGTTCCCTCGCACGCCTTGGATCTCCTTCTCACTGAGTCCCGCAAGATCTCGCCCGTTCAAGACCACGCTGCCACCCGAGAGATAGGCGTTGTTGGGCAACAGGCGCATAATCGCGAGGCCGGTCGTCGTCTTGCCGCACCCCGACTCTCCAACAATGCCCAACGACTCACCTTGGCCGACCGAAAACGAGACACCGTCCACGGCCTTGACCGTGCCACTTCGCATGCGGAACTCTGCGTGTAGGTCCCGAACGTCGAGCACCACCGGGTTCGCGACGTGCGTCGCTCCTTCATTGACCTCGTGATGCGTGTTCATCAGCGCTGCAACCTCAATTCCACGGCGTCGCGTACCGCGTCACCGACGAGGTTGAAGGCCACGACGGTCAGCACGATGCAGATGCCCGCCGGGTAGATCAGCCACCAGTACCCGTCAAAGAGGTAGTTGAGACCGTCCGTCAGCATGCCGCCCCAGTTGGCCGCCGGCGGCGCTGGTCCGAGCCCCAAGAAACTCAGCGCCGCGAGCAACAAAATGGCGTTGGCGACCTCAAAGGTCGCTTGCACCGCGACGGTGCCCACCACGTTGCGCACGAGGTGACGGGTGACAACCTGCCACGCTCGTTGACCGAGTCCCTCGGCCGCCTGTATGTACTCCAACGTGCGCAAGACCAAGACCTCACCGCGAACCAAGCGAGCCGTGGCAAGCCAGGAGATGGATCCCAAGATGAGAATCATGGTGAGCACACTCGGGGTGACGAAGCTCGCCAACAATAGGACGAGCAGCAACGACGGAATGGCGAGGAAGCTGTCGACGACGCGCATCATGGCCGAGTCGACACGTCCTCCGAGGTACCCGGATGTCGCCCCCCACAAAGTGCCAAAGATTGCCGCGATCGCCGCGGCAGCAAAGCCCACCTCCAGTGAGGACTGGCCCGCGACCATGAGCCGTCCGAGCACGTTGTAGCCGACGGCGTCAGTGCCCAAGGGGTAGTGCGCGCTGGGCGGAAGGGTGGTTTTAAAGATGTTGTTAGTGATCTGATTGGTGCGATAAATGACCGGGCCCAGGTAGGAGAAGAGCAGCATGAAAATGATGATGCCAAGGCCCGTCATGCCCATGCGATTGTGCGCAAAGTCCCTCGCTGCTCGCCGCCACGGGCTCCTACTTGGCGAGGAGGACGCCTGGGGAGCGAGCGCGGTTTGCTCTCGGTCGGGAGTGGTGACCTGTTCGTTCACTTCGTCGCTCGCGCCAACGGCGTCACTCGTACTCATCGCGACTGATACCTGATTCGCGGGTCCATGGAGGCGTACACCACGTCGGCGGCCAGGTTGCCGATCACGGTGGCGGCCCCCACCACGATCGTGAAGCCCATCAACGTGGCGTAATCGCGCGTGGTAGCCGCGGTCCAAAACAGCCAGCCCATGCCCGGATAGTTGAAGAGCGCTTCGACGATGATCGCCCCCGAGAGCACGCCCGGCAGACTCAAACCGATCAGAGTGACGACGGGAAGAAGGCTGTTGCGCAATAGGTGGCGCATCACCAGTCCACGCTTGGAGACGCCTTTCGCAACCGCGGTACGAACAAAGTCCTCCAAGAGCGTGTCAATCGCCGACGATCGAACGAATCGACTGAACTGGGCGACGGTCACGATGGTCAGCGTCAGAACCGGAAGGATGAGTCCTCGAGGATCGTGGAGTACCGTGCCGACGCTGGCGCCCTGGGGCCCTTCGGAGGGCAAAAGTTTCAGCTGCACCGAGAAGAGGACGATCAACAGCATGCCCAGCCAAAACTGAGGCACGGAGTACCCGACAAAAGAGACCGTAGTGAGTGAGTGGTCTAACAGCTTTCCCCGACGTAACGCCTGCGCGATGCCCATGGGAATGGCGATGAGGAGGGCGAGTACGTAGGAAAGCCCCACCAGCAAGGCGCTCTTGGGCAGATCCGACTTCAGCAGCGACGACACGGACTGATCGAAGTGGTAGGAGAAACCCAAGTTGCCGTGGAACAGATGGTCCACGTACAACCAGTACTGCACCGGCAACGATCGGTTGTACCCGTTTTCAATATTGAACTGCCGGATCGCCCCCGGCGTCGCTCTGATGCCCAGATACGCCCGCGCCGGACTACCCGGCAAGAAGTGCAGAATCGAAAACACGATGATCGAGACGATGACCAAGACGACCAGCGCTTGTGCGCTTCGCCAGAATACAAATCTCTTCATCGTTTAAATTCCTTCAACGTCAAACACGAGCCAACTCACGGCGAATGCGAGACCGCCGCGAACGGACGCCTCCCGCGCGAAACTCGCCGGAGGGTCCGCTCGTGGCGAACGCGTCAGGACTTTAGGAACCACGTCGAGGGGTAGATGTGCCCCGTCGAGTCTTGTGCGGTGACCCCACCCAACTTGGAAGAGATAGCCGAGATCTGATACGCCGAATTCGGGAACCAGAGAACGGGCAGTTGCTTTGCGACGTAGAGCTGGTACTTGTCCATCGCGACCTTCGATGACGCGGTCGTTCCGGTCGTGATCTGCTTGATCATGGCGTCCACCGTTGAGCTGCAGTAGCCCCCCATGTTCACCGAGGCGCCACAGCCAAAGAGAATGTCGCCGTCGGGGTAGTAATTCGGGATGTAGGTGAAGTCGGGCGAGCCGAGCAGACTGATCGCCGTGGAGCTGGCCGAGCACGTCGCTTTCGTCTTGCCAATGCACGCAAACGCGTCGGTGACCACCGTGTTGACGGGCGCCTCTTTCAACGTCAGTGCAATGCCGGCCGACGCGAACGCAGACTGCATCGCTTGCGCTTCATTGTCAATCGCGGAAGTGCCGGTCGAGTACTCAAAGGGAATCGAAAGCTTGGTGCCGGCCGCAATACCCGCGCCACATTCGTTCGAGGCCGCGCCTGGCTTCTGGCAGGTCGCCGCGCCGCTGCTCGGAATCTTCCACCCGTGCGAGGTCAGCAGCTTCTTGGCTGCCTTGACGCTGTACGGATACGGATTCTTCTTCGCTGCAGGGGCCAAGAAGCTGCTCGCGGGAAAGATCGGCACCGGACCGTAGGTCGGAGTTCCGTATCCCAACAAGAGGCTCTTGATGTACGCCTTTTGGTTGATCAATGTCTGCATGGCCTGACGGATGTAGAGCTGACTTTCCAGTGGCGCGTACTTCGGATTCGCGTAGTTGAGCGCCGCAAAGGTCATTCCGTACTCGTACCACGGGTCGATGGCGTAGCCGTTGGACTTCAGTGCCGCGATGTTGCCGATGTCGGTCGTCGGAACGTAGCCGTAGTCGACCGAACCCGACTGCAGCGCGTCATACTCAGCCGTCGCGCTGGTAAAGGGCAACTCTTCCAACTCGCTGATCTTGGGCTTGTTCGGTCCGTTGTACTTGGCGTTGGGCAACATGATGACTTGCCCAGTGACTTGGAATCCCGTCTTTGGCTTCAGGTGAAAGGGGCCGTCGACCACTTGCCAGACGGGGTTGGTGTCCCAGGTCGACAGTGACATTGAGGCGCTGTTGAGATACTTGTACACCGCCTTCGAACCGGCCGTTGTGTTGTCGTAGTTGCCGATCGCGCCCGTCGCAGACTCCTTGTCCCACGAGTGCTGAGGAATCGGCGTGATCACCGAAAGGTCGTTGTACAAGAAGTAGGTCGGGCTGTATGCGACGTTCATATTGATGACGAACGTCGTGGCGTTGGGGGCGGTCATGGAGACGACGTGGTCCATCCAGTCCCCAGGAGCGTACGAACTCTCATCGTTCTTGTCCGCCAACATCAAGTGCATCCAGAACGACACGTCGCGCGAGGTGACGGTGGTGCCGTCAGACCAGACGTAGTGCTTCAGCTTGATCGTGACGGTCTTATTGCCATTGGAGAACACGGGAGCGTTCGCCATGCTCAGTGAGTAATTGATGGTGGCTTTGGAGCTATTGCTGTGTCCAAACCAGTAGAGCGGCAGCCACATGAGGGGCTGGAGGGCCGTGATGTTGTTGTCGCCCGAATACGCTCCGCTATAGAGCGGGAAAATATAGGTAGGCGAAGCTCCCGGTTGCTCCGCGTAGGTGACGATGCCGCCTTTCGACGACGCTTTGGCGGTGTGTGGCGCGGCACCCGAGCCGCTGGCCCAAGCTCCACCTAGAACTACGGCGGCTGCCAACGTGGCTCCGATGGCGAATCTATTGCCCTTCATGTGCCCCCTCGAGACATTCGTTCAACAATTACGACCAACGGTCGAATTGACCCAACACTCTTTATCACAAAAATCGAAGTGCCTTGTCGTTCTAGTTGATAGTTTCAGTTTTTAGTTGATGGCTTTAGTTTTTCGTTGATAATTTGTGCTACGCGACTGCTACCGTAAGTGTCGGTCCGACGAGCGGGAGAAGAATGACTAAAGGCGAGACACTGAGGAATACGTCCGGATCCATCATCGACTTCCCCGAGTTCGCCATTCCCTCCAGCGTGGAAACACCCTCAGTGTGCGTCGACCAGGGTCGCATGCAACGCAACATCGACGGAATGATTGAGCGCCTCAGCGCCAAAGGCGTTACCTGTCGACCTCACGTGAAGAGTCACAAGAGCATTGAGATCGGCCATCGCCAACTCACTGCGGGAGCCAACGGCCTCACCACCGCCACCATCGGAGAAGCCGAGGTCTTCGTGAGCTCAGGGGTGAAGGACATCTTCATTGCTTACCCACTGTGGGTCTCAGATCAGAAAGCGCGTCGGCTGCGGGCGCTACTCGAGAACGCTCGCGTCGCCATCGGTCTCAGCTCCGTCGCGGCCGCGGAGAATCTGTCGCGAGCCCTGGGCGGCTCGTCCACGCTGGACGTCCTCATCGAAGTTGATAGTGGAGAGCGGCGCAGTGGCGTCCTTGATGCGGGCGAGGCGCTTGAGGTGGGACGCGCCTGCGAACGCGTGGGGCTGAACCTCACGGGCGTGTTCGCACACGCCGGACACTCCTACGCCGGCGCCTCGGCCGTCGCCGGCGCGGCCCGAGACGAAGCGAGTGCGCTCGTCACGACCGCCGACGCGCTGCGAAACGCCGGGCACCGCATCGACAGGGTGAGCGCCGGGTCGACGCCCACGGCCCTCTTAAGCGCCGTCGAAGGAGTGACCGAAGAGCGTCC
>DASZLS010000015.1:0-77377 GCA_035552255.1 Acidimicrobiales bacterium
GGCACGATCCACGAGGTCTACTCGGGCGGCGACGTGTACCTCAACCTTGGCACCTTGTCGGGAGTGCTTCCCACGCCGTGGATATCGCTTCCCATCAGCAATTCGAATTCCGCATCGCTCGGTGTGTCCGCGAGCCCGCTCTCTGGGTTGTCGGTGTTGGCCTCGGAGGGCGCGACCGTCACGAACGACGGTTCCGTAACCGAGAACGGTCAAACGATGACGCAGTACACCGTGACGGCCGACACCTCACAAGTTCGCCATCTCATCACGTCGAACGCGACCAAACTGCCCTCGTGGATGAGTGCCGCCGCGTCGAAGTTCTCCTCGGGCACGGTGGTCGAGACCGTCGATGTGGACGCCGCGGGCCGACTCGGCTATCTCGACGCCAAAATCAACGAAACGGTGGCGGGCGCGTCAGTGGGCGTCAACGTGGCCGAGACGGTGACCGGATACGGCGTGCCCGTGAACGTCGCGGCGCCGCCATCGAGTCAGGTGACGTCCATTACTAGTCTCAGCCAGCTCTCGGGCCTCTAGTGGCGGGGTAGTGACGATCTATCCCTCGGGGAACTTGGCTCCGCAACCCACGCAGTACGTCTGACCGGGCAGACGCATCTTTCCGCAGGTCGGACACGCCCTTGACCCTGAGACGACGTTCGACTCGTTCACTGTGTATCCGCTCGCGTACGGGTTGTTGGTCGTTTTGGTAGGTGTGCAGAGAAGGTAGATGCCCCACGGCGGAATGATCGTGGTCAGGATCCACCAGCCCGAGCGACCTGCGTCGTGCATTCGACGCACCCCCACGGCGAGCGACGGCAAGAGCAAGACGAGCGAAACGAGCCCGCGAATCGTGGCCTGGCCAAGTACCGCGAGAACGATATCGATGAGGAAGTTGAAGAGAAAGAACCACCAGTACTCGGACCGCGAGGCCACGCCGTTAAACACGGCGTACTTTCTGAGACACGTACTGATTGCGTTAGGAAAGGTCATTCGTGCCTCCGACGACGCCGAGGATTTCGACTAGGGAACATTGTCACTCCTGCGATCGCCCCGTAGGGGGACGTACATCGGAAAACACGGATACGCAGGGATCATCGAGATTCACCACTATTTCAATAGAAATACTATGGTTAAGATGAACATGTTCGAAGTCACCATCGTGCCATCGCTCGTCGGAGTGTGTCACGTTGTTATGGATTCGTCACACGGAAGTTGCAGCGCAACGTCAACAAGATACGAGGAAGGACGATCATCCGACACGTTCGAACGGCACGTCGATCATCGTTCGGATCGAAGGCGCGATGTCCTGAGCGGGCTCGCCTCGGCGCGTTCAATCAGGTCGTGTCGCGACGATGTGCCACGTGCTCGTTCGAGCCGTTGACCTGCCGTTTCTCGGTCGCATCGAATGGCGGCGACGACGTCTCGTTAAGACGAACATCGTTGCAGCGCAACGGTCACACAATGGTCGATCATCGTTTCATTGGTAGTGTTAGTGGGCACGAAAGCCCTTTTCAGGGTTGGCGACTGACGCGGTCGCCTCTCAATTATTCCGATTAGGAGATCTCATGAAGGTACTGGTTCTTGGCGGCGATGGCTTCTGTGGCTGGCCCACGTCGCTACACCTCTCGGATCTCGGTCACGAAGTGACAATCGTCGACAATCTCAGTCGGCGCGAGATCGATATCGAGCTGGAAGTCGAGTCGCTGACTCCCATTCGCCCGATTGGTGAGCGTATTCGCGTCTGGCGAGAATTGACCGGGAACGAGATCGACTTCGTGAACCTGGACCTCGCGACAGAGTACGACCGTCTCCAAGCGCTGTTGATCGAGAAGCGACCAGATGCCGTCGTTCACTTCGGTGAGCAGCGCGCCGCGCCGTACTCGATGCGCAATGAAGCCTCGAAGCGCTACACCGTAGATAACAACGTGCGCGCCACGCACAACGTGCTGGTTGCCATCGCGACGACTGGCCTCGACATTGCGCTTGTGCACCTCGGCACAATGGGCGTGTACGGATACGGCTGGTCCGGATCTGCTCCGATTCCCGAGGGGTATCTCACGGTGAAGGTGCCGACCCCCGACGGCGAGATCGAGCGTGAGATTCTCCATCCTGCCAATCCCGGCTCGGTGTATCACATGACCAAGACGCTCGATCAGCTGCTCTTCGCCTTCTACTGCGCCAACGACCAGATTCGTATTACGGATCTTCACCAAGGGATCGTGTGGGGCACCCAGACGCCCCAAACAGCGATTGATGAACGACTCATCAACCGCTTCGACTACGACGGTGACTACGGCACGGTGCTCAACCGCTTCCTCATGCAGGCCGCCATTGGCCACCCGCTCACGGTGCACGGTACGGGCGGCCAGACGCGCGCCTTCATCCACCTGCGCGACACCGTTCGCTGTATCCAGATTGCCTTGGAGAACCCGCCTGAGCGCGGCGACAAGCCGAAGGTATATAACCAGGTCACAGAAGTGCACCGAGTGCGCGAGCTGGCCGAGCTGATCTCGAAGTTGACGGGCGTGGACGTGGCGTATCTGCCCAATCCGCGTCGCGAGGCCATTGAGAACGAGCTCAACGTGAGCCGCGAGAAGTTTCTGTCGCTCGGACTTAATCCGACCAAGCTCTCCGAAGGTCTGCTCGAAGAAGCGCGCGACATCGCGCTTCGCTACAAAGACCGGGCTGATACGACCAAGATCATTGCTCGCTCCACGTGGCGCGCGGGTATGGAGACCTCTCCAGACCTGATGAAAAATTGATTTGACCTCATCCTCCGGGTACGCGCGAGCACGTGTGAAAATCCGGACATGTCAAATATCTACGAATATGTCCGTCACCCTCGTGCCAGCGAGCTTGCACGGCTGGGCAGACCTGTAAAGACCGAAGATTTTCGAAAGCCGAAGAACGACTCGTTCTTCGCCAAGATGAACGCTCGCTTCGGCTTACGGGTGACCCTGGTCGTTGGCACCATGTGGTGCGCCTACATCTTTACGATCCTCGCGCTCTTTGCGCTGCCTGACGCGATCAAGCAAGGAACGTATTACATCATTGTTTGGCTCTCGAGCAGCTTCCTCCAACTGGTGCTGCTGCCCATCATCATCGTGGGTCAGAACATCCAGGCGACAGCGTCCGACAAACGGGCGGAAGACACGTTCAAAGATGCAGAAGCGGTCCTCAAAGAGGCCGAAGAGATCCAAAAGCACCTACTGGCACAAGATGAGGTGATCACTGCAATCATGGCGCGATTGGAAGCGCTCGTTGGACCAGTGCCGCCGACTTCGGCGACTTAGTAGCCCCGCTCGCTGACGAGTTCCAGGATCTGGTGACACATCTCGCCCCACGTCGGCACGCCGTCGCGCAACAGCGCACGACGGAATGGTTCGGCGAACTGGTTGAAGTCGACGCTGCGCGTTCGAGTCGTCACGGTCGACAGGAATGAGACGCCCACCGTGCAAAAAACCAGGGAACGGATGAGAAAGCGGAGGCGATTCTTCTCGTCGTCGCTGATGTTGCTGAGGAGCGGCACCACGGCTTCGAGTTCGCTGACCTGGCCCAACACCGCGTTTCGCAGCTTGTCGCTGTGAGCGGACGCGAGCGCCGTCTCAAGCGTGAAGTGCTGACGAACGGCATTCTGCTCACTCGCCGTCGAATAGAGCAACTGGGTGAGTGAGCCTTCCTCCAAGATGTTGACGAAGTTCGAGATGCTCATCCACCGCGCACGCATGATCTGGTGAAAAGCGGAGATGACGAGGTCTTCTTTGGAGGGGTAGAGCTTGTAGATCGCGCCCGGTGAGCAGTTCGCGCGGCGTGCGATCCTCGAGATGGTCGCGCGCGTGTAGCCGCTCTTTCCGACGACACCAAACGTCGAGAAGGCGAGTTGGGACTTCAGCTCTTCACTCGGTGCGAGAATGATGCGGTCGTCGGGCTCGTCGACGTGGACCGGCACGACGTCCGCGGGGTCGGTCTCCAGCGTCTCGATGAGCAGTTTCTCCAGCACCGCTTCGTACTCAAGATCCCAGCCGAATTGGGAGTTGACGAAGATCTGGATCACCGCCATGGCGAACAGAGTGAGCCCACGCGTGAAGATCGCGCTCTCTTGCTCGGAGCTGAAGCCGACCGGCTCGAGGCAGGTCTGAATGAAGGGCTCCACCTCTTCGTGAAGAATCGGGATACGACGGGCGGTCAAGAGCACGTGCACCGCCGCCGCGTCGGCGGGCTTCGCGTCACGGATGGCGTCAAACATCGCGCCGACGGATTTCGCGCTCGGCGCCTTGGCAGCCCCCATGGACAGCTCGAACATCTCGGTCGCTCGAGCGCACAGCACGGAATTCCACAGATCGACGAGTAGCTCGTCGACGTCCTCATAGCGCGCGTAGGTGGCTCCATGGGTCAATCCGGCCTCGTGGCCCACGTCACGAAGGGAGACGTGATCCACCCCCACTCGTAGAACCTCGCTGACGGCAGCGTCGCGAATTGCCGTGTCGTTGGCGATTGCGCGCGCACTGCGAGTGCGCTGGCTTCTGGGCATGTCCCATAATACCTTTAGGGTCCAAAAACCCGAAAGCGGACGGTTCAGTTCGAATAAATTGAATATTCAACGGGGGAAGGTCGCACCTGAGTGACGCGAGATTGGAATGGTGAAGTTCCCTCATGAACGCTGTGCTCACGTCGCTCGTGCTGGGGGCGCAAGTGACCAACGTCCACCGCGGCGCCGTACTGCCCGAAGGTCGCATCGTGGTCATCCTGGTACCGCTCGCAGCGCTTGCCTTCTACGTTTTGGTTGTTCGGCGGAATAGAGATCGCTGACGTGACGGTTTCGTTCCCCTACGTTCCAATTGACCCACGGGGGTGGCGCTTGGCGATGGGAATGCGTCCCTTGAACCTCGGCATCTGGCTCGAGCTGGACGAGGCGCGTGACGCAGAGCTCGCCCTCAAGACCGAGCTCCTCGCCGAGAACTACGGAACTGTGGTCGCGGCACAGCCCGAAGGCGACGAAGCGAGTCACGAATTGCTCGACGAGGTCAAAGCATTTCTCCAGGCCCATCATCCGCTCGTCGCCACGGCGACGGATCCGAACGAGCACCCGATCGTGCAGGCGAGCCGTCTGGTCCAAGATGACCTCTGTGTGATGGTGCGCGAGGACGCGTGGCGTTTACGGGCTGCGTGCGTGTGTTTTCCCTCGCGCTGGGATCTCGCCCAAAAGATCGGCGCCACGCTCGACGACATCCATGCGCCCGTTCCTGGTTACGACGACCAGCTGTCGACCCCGACGAACTCTTTCTTTGATCGCCTGCGCCCCGAGCGCTCCTTTTGGCGTCTCAACTGGACGTTGCTCGATCACCCCGACTTGTATCAGCCGGCTCAGGCGCGGATCGGACCGAGCGGCGAGCTCGAGAACTGGTTCTTTCGCGTGGAGCGCCAAACGCTTCGTCAGCTTCGCCACACGAAAGCGATTGTCTTCACGATTCGCACCTACGTAACGTCCGCAGCGATTCTGCGATCGCACGACGAGCAGTTCGTGCCCGCGCTCTTGCACGGTCTTGAGACGGCCCCACAGGACATGCAGGACTACAAGGGCTGGACGGGCGTCGCGGATCGACTGCGCGAGACGCTTATGGGCGAATGAGGTCCTTCGCGATTGCGACCACCTGCATCTCGTCAGTGCCCGCGTAGATCCGAAGCACCCGGGCGTCTCGACTGAGCTGTTCAACCCGGTATTCCGCGATGTAGCCATTGCCGCCCATGATCTGGATGGCCTCATCGGCGACGCGACAGGCGGCTTGGGCCGAGTACAGCTTCATCGCGGACGCTTCGGCGAAGGACGGCACCGCGCCCGCGAGGGAGCGCTCGATGTGCGCAAACACCATGTTCTGCACGTTGACGCGAGCGACTTCCATTTCGGCGAGTTTCAGCTGGATGAGCTGATACTCCGATATCGGCGTATTCCAGAGCACGCGGTTCTTGGAGTAGTCGACGGACAGGCGAAGGCACTCGTCGATGATGCCGAGCGCCATCGCGGCGACGCCTGCGCGCTCCGCGACAAAGTTGTCACGCGCGCTCTGACGCCCACCGCCGCGAACGTGCTCGCTTTCGCCGAGCAGCCGGTCGCGACCGACGCGCACGTCGTGCAGGAAAACATCGCCGGTCGGTGACGCGTGCTGACCCATCTTGCGCATAGGCGCGGACTGCTCGAGTCCGTCCATACCCCGGTCCAGCACGAAGGTGAGTACGGGTCGCTCGCGAATCTCCAGGCCGCTCGCGTCGTCGAGCTTGGCGTAGAGCACGATCGTGTCGGCATAGGGGCCGTTGGTGATCCACGTCTTTTGACCGTTGAGCACGTACTCGTCGCCGTCACGCGTCGCGCTCGTGCGCATCCCACCGAGCGCATCGGAACCGGAGTCCGGTTCCGTGATCGCCCACGAACCGATCTTGTCGAGGGTCATGAGGTCAAGCGCCCAGCGTCGCATCTGCTCGGGTGTACCGAGGCGGTTGATGGTGCCCGCGGCGAGCCCGGCCGAGACTCCAAGCGCGGTGACGAGTGCGGGGCTGACTCGCGAGAGCTCGATGGTCGGAATGATCGTGAGCGCGGGGTCTGACGTTCGAGGCTCGTCGGTTGCACCGTCGCCCGCGAGCTTGCGCTCGAGTACTCGCTCAAAACGCTCACGCGCGGCGTCTTTCAATCCGAACGTGGCGAACATCGTGCGCAGAACCTCGTACGGCGGTACGCCGTGATGTTCGAGGTCATCGATACGAGGGCGGACTTCCTCGTCGACGAAACGTCGCATGACCGCGATGATCGCTTCGTGTTCCTTGGACCACTCGTACATCGCACCCCCTGGTGAGAGCGCTGGCGCGCTCGGCTCAGCCTACGGCGCGCTCATCGTCGATCGACGATGGTCCGGTGAGCTGCTCGATCAAGGCGTTGAACCACGTCGACTCGATGTAGGCGACGATGACCGGGCCGATGCACAGCCAGAGCTCGTTTCGCGAGGAGATAACGAAGATCGCAAGGAGGATGATCTCGGACACGATGCGCCACATCCGGCGAATGCCGAGCCGCCGCGTGACGAGCGCGCTGGCGACGAAGAGATTGACGCCCGGGATGAACGCCTCCAGCGACCAGCGACCTTCGAGCTCCTTCACGCCGAACGCGCAGACGACCGACCCGACGATCAAGAGCACGCTGGCGGCGCCGGTCGCGGCGACCGCGAACCACTCGGGCGTGGGATGAGACGTTCCCGGCCAGTGCGCCAGGACGCTCACGAGCAGCCCGAGACCGCCGAGCACGCCAACGATGCCCGCCGTCAGGACTCGGCGCAGCGCCGAAACAAGGTCGAGGCTCGCGGCGAAGCGCGGCGCGGTGACCGGGTTCTCGCCGTAGGGGCGAGTGACTTCAGACCACGTAGCGCCGGTCCACACTCGCCATTGGCGAGCACCCGAAGGGTCCGGGTACCAACCGGGCGGAACGGCGTAGGGCGAAGGCACACTCACCAGCCCAGCCTCCCATAGCGTGACACGCCACTGAAATCGGGCTACGCGGGAGCGGGATCCGTGACCAATGTGGTGACGCCAATAGCTGCGCACACTTTGGAGCCACACGCGACACCGAGCAGCGGCGAGGGCACGTAGCGCAGATCGACGTCCGTGGCGCTGTTGTCGTGCACGGTGGCCAGCCAGGGCTTGGCGCTCGGGCGTTGCCCAACCACTACACACTGATTGAAACTGAAACATGCGAGCGCGCTCGAGGGTTGCGCCAGCTTCACGCTCTTCCACGTTCGCGTGAACGTCTTCGAGCGGACTAGCAATGACGAGCCATTGGTGCTCGCGAGACCGACACATCGTTGGCCCACGCAGGACAACGATGCGAGTGTCGTCCAGGAAAGAGGCGTCGTGCGCACGGTCCAGGTCGCCCCGCCATCGGTCGTGACGTAGAGAGAGAACTCGTGGCTCACTGAAAGCACACCGACGGCGCATTGCAATGTGGACCCGCAGGCGAACGCGGTGATGGCGTCGCCCTTGGCCCAGGCGAGCGGCGTCGGATTCGTCCAGGTCGCGCCGTCATCCGAGCTCACGCTGAAACGCGGCTCGCCCGTCGCGCTCGTGTCGATCAGCCCACACGCAGTGGCGTTGCACGTCAGCGCAGTCACTCCAATGCCGTCCGGCGGAGGAGTGACGCTCGCGAGCGTGTGCCCGTGTGAGTCGAAGGTAAGGAGGAGGTCGTGCCCCGGACTCGATCCGCCGAGAAGACACTCGGCGCCCGAGCAGGCGACCGAGCTCACCAACGTCGGCGACGTCGTGGGCAGACTCAGGTCGAACCAGTTCCCCTTAGGCGACGAAAACTCGGCCACCGAGGTCGGCCCGGCGCTGTCGGTCGCCGTACCTGCCGCAACGCACACGTCGTTCAATGTGCACGAAATCGACGACAGAGGCACCGAGATGCTGATCGCCGGTGTCCCATTGAGGTGAGTCTTCTTCACGACCACCGGGCTGGTGCCGCAGCTCGCCAGCGCTACGGCGCCAAGGCAGAGCAGCGCGATGAGTCGCGCCGGGACGCGAAAGTGACCTAGAGCCGGGCTCATGAACTCCTTGAGTGAGAAATGCGTCTTATCGAACGGATCGGACCGCCGCAGCGACCACGGCCAGTCCGTCGGCCAGCTGGTCATCGCTGATGATGAGCGGTGGGAGGAGTCGAATCACGTTGCCGTACGTTCCACAGACAAGCGCGATGACGCCGTGCTGCTGGCAGTAACTCACGATTTCCTTGGTGGCGGCGGCGTTGGGTGTCGTCGTGCCCGGCTCGACAAGTTCGAAGGCGATCATGGCGCCGCGTCCGCGTACATCACCGATGATGGCGACGTCGCGAGCGAGCGAGTGCAGCGCGTCGAGCATGGTTGCGCCGAGTACCTTCGCGCGCTCGAGCAGGTTCTGCTCCTTCAACGTCTTGATCACGGCCAGGGACGCTGCCGCGGCGACGGGGTTGCCGCCGTACGTGCCGCCGAGCCCACCTTCGTGCACCGCGTTCATCAATTCGGCTCGACCGGTCACGCCCGCGAGCGGCATGCCGCCCGCGAGGCCTTTCGCGGTCGTCACGATGTCAGGAATGACGCCCTCGTGGTCGACGGCGAACCAGTCGCCCGTGCGCCCGAAGCCGCTTTGGATCTCGTCGGCAATAAAGACGACCCCGTGCTCGGTGGTCCATTTCGACAGCGCCGGCAAGAATCCCTCGGCCGGTACCACGAAACCGCCCTCGCCTTGGATCGGCTCTATTAGCAGCGCCGCCACGTTCTGGGCGCCGATGTCGGTTTCGATGAGTTTGATCGCGCGTGCGGCTGCCTCTTCGCCACTTAACCCATCGCGGTAGGGGTAGCTCATCGGCACGCGGTAGATCTCGGGCGCGAAAGGTCCGAAACGGTCTTTGTACGGCATGTTCTTCGCGGTCAGGGCCATCGTCAGGTTGGTGCGGCCGTGGTACGCGTGCTCGAACACGATGATGGCGCTTCGGCCGGTCGCGAGACGAGCGATCTTGACGGCGTTCTCAACCGCTTCGGCGCCAGAGTTGAAGAGGGCGGACGTCTTGTGGTGCGTGCCAGGGGTGAGCTCGTTCAACTGCTCGCAGACCTCGACGTAACTGTCGTAGGGCGTCACCATAAAACAGGTATGGGTGAAACGGGCGATCTGTTCGCTCACGGCGTCCACCAACGCGGGAAGGGCGTGTCCCACGCCGGTCACAGCGATGCCCGAACCGAGGTCGAGCAGCTGATTACCGTCGACGTCGAGGAGGATGGCACCCTCGGCGCGATCAATGTATATCGGAAAACCAACGGTAAGCCCCGCGCTGACCGCGTTTTGACGTCGGCGGTGCAGCTCTTGAGACTTGGGGCCGGGCAATTCAGTAATCACCTTGCGCTCGGTGCCGACGTGGGTGGTGACGGATGAAACCATGGTGATCTCCTGAGTGTGCTGGACATCTCAAGCGTACTGGGGCTGTTGAACGCTGTCACGAGTACGACAAAACGGGTGACCGAAGTCACCCGTTTTGGCCGGCGGAGGAGGTGGGATTTGAACCCACGGTGCCCGTAGACACAGCAGTTTTCGAGACTGCCCGATTCGGCCGCTCTCGCACCCCTCCGTCGACGAGTCTACCAACGCCTTGAGAGCTGACTTTGGGACGAATTTAGTGCCCTACGCTTCCACGTCATGGATGACGAACGATTCATGCGTGAGGCACTGCACGCCGCGCTGCGCGCGAGCGACCACGATGACGTCCCGGTGGGCTGTGTGCTCGTCGCGGGCGACGCAGTCTTGAGCGTGGGAGAGAATCGGCGCGAGGTCGATAATGATCCGACGGCCCACGCGGAGATCGTCGCGCTCCGAGAGGCTGCGAAGACGCGTGGGCGCTGGCGAATGGATGACGTCACGGCATACGTGACGCTTGAGCCGTGCGTCATGTGTGCGGGAGCACTGTTGAACGCGCGCGTGTCGCGCCTTGTCATCGGCGCGAGTGACGAGAAAGCCGGGGCCGTTGGTTCGCGCTACAACCTTCTGAGCGATCCTCGACTATTGCACGAAGTCTCGATCACCTACGACGTCGGTGCCGAGGAGTCGGCCGAACTGCTGCGCGCCTTTTTTGTGGAGCGTCGTCTCGAGTAGCCACATCGTGTCGTCGCGTACACGAAGTGTTCACGACAAGGCAACGTCGCGCACTTAGGTTGAGTCGATGTTTAATGATCGAGCTCGCACACTCGACGGTCAGCGCACGATCGTGGTCGGAGGCGGCATCATCGGCGCCACCCACGCACTGGGCGCACTTCTTCGCGGCGCCCACGTGGTGCACCTCGAGCGCGACTCGGTTCCCCATGGCGCGACCGTACGAAACTTTGGACTGGTGTGGGTGAGCGGACGCGCAGAAGGCGCGGAACTCGAGCTCGCTCTGCGCTCGCGCGCCCTTTGGGAAGAGATTGGCGATGCCGTTCCGGGCGTCGGTTTCCGTGCGAACGGTTCGCTGACCTTACTCAACAACGAAGATGAGATGAAGGTCGCGGAGCGCGCACTGGCTCGGCCGGACGCGAATGTGCGCGAGTTTGAGCTGCTCAGTCATGACGAAGTACAACAACGCAATCCGGCGCTCGAAGGAAAGTTCGAAGCGGGCCTCTACTGCGGACGCGACGCCGCCGTTGAGTCACGCGTCGCCCTCGGCGCATTACGCGAGTGGATGTCCGCGACCGGTCGATATGAGTTCCATACCGGCCGTGAACTCGTCGGCGTGTCAGATTATGAGGTCACCGACCACCGCGGCGAGCACCACCACGGCGATCAGGTGTGGCTGTGCCTCGGGGCGACGCTGAGTGGCTTCGCGGCAGAGCTTTTCGAGTATGAGCCGCTGCGCCGCGTGCGACTCAACATGGCAGAGACCCAGCCACTCTCGAGAACCCTGACGACATCCGTGGCGAACGGTGACTCCTTTCGCTACTACTCCGGTTTTCGCGCGGACGGGGGCGAGCTGCTGGACGAACAAGAGCCGCTGGCGAGTCAGTACGCGATCCAACTGCTCTGTCAGCAGCGCCTGCACGGTGGCCTCACGATCGGTGACACCCACGAAGCTGACGCGCCCGGCCTCTTTGAGACGCACGACGCTCCGATGGACGTGATCGTGACGGCAGCGCGTGAACTGATCGGTGACGACTTCCCGCCGATCGAACGGCGCTGGTGCGGCGTGTATCACCAGGTTGAACCTACGAGCAGCGAGCTTTACTATCGCCGCGAGTTGGCTCGAGGGGTCAGCGCAATTACCGGAGCGGGGGGACGAGGAATGACGCTCGCCCCCGCTATTGCTGAGGAGAGTTTCCTATGACTATCGAACTCGTGTGCTTTGACATGGCAGGGACCACCGTGAACGACCACGGGCTCGTGCTCGAGGCGTTTCGCCGCACCATTGACGAGCTCGGCGTCGTGGGCGAGGACGCGCTAAAGGCTGAAGCCCACGTCGTCGAGACCATGGGTCAATCGAAGATCGAGGTCTTCAGCGTGCTCTTCGACGAACGAGCGCATGACGCCAACGACGCCTTCGAGCGTCATTTCGTGTCGGCCGCAATCGAAGTGGGCGTCAGCGAGGTTCCCGGAGCGCGCGAGACGATAGAGACACTGAAGGGTCGCGGAATCGCGGTGGCGCTGACGACGGGCTTCTCCCCGTCCACACGCGAGGCGCTCATTGAACTGCTTGGATGGTCGGACCTCGTGGGGCTCAGGGTCTCGCCCGCTGACGCGGGACGCGGTCGACCTGCACCCGACATGGTGCTGTTGTCCGCCCTCAAATCACGAGTGAGCGCAGTGCAGATGATCATGGTCGTAGGCGATACTGCGTCCGACATGCAAGCGGGACGAAGAGCCGGAGTCGGTCAGTGCGTCGGAGTGCGCACCGGTACCGATGATGAAGCCCGCCTGCTCGCGAGCGGTGCGGACGTTGTTCTCGATTCAGTGGTCGAGGTGCCTCGGCTCATCACGAAATAGTCACTCAACCTTCGTAGAAGTTTTGGTGGGTCGACACAAAAGATGCGTTATGGCGTCACACTGCGCTAACAACTGACTCTTACTGTCGTGGCGAGTCATCAGCAAGATGCTCAGTCATCGGAGGAAATTACGTGGTCGTAAACAAGGTAAAGATCGCGCTCGCGGTCGGACTGGTAGGGACAGTCTTCTCGACGCTCTCTGTCGCGGGCGGCGCGAACGCGGCGACGAAAACAGTCAATTGGTCGACGGAGAAGTCAGCTGCTGCTGGCGGCGGTATGAGTGCGCTCGTCAAAGCAGCGAAGAAAGAGGGACACGTGAACGTGATCACCATTCCTCTTTCGGGGTGGGCCAACTATGGCGCCATCATGAAGGACTTCACGAAGAAGTACGGCATCAAGATCAATGACCAGAACCCCAACGGTTCAAGCGCGCAAGAGATCACTGCGATTCAAACGCAAAAGGGTCGCGGCGACGCTCCTGACGTCGTGGACGTCGGTACGAACTACGCGACGGCCAACGAGGGTTTGTGGGCTCCGTACAAAGTGCAGACCTGGGCCAACATCCCAACTGCAGCGAAGGACGCAAGTGGACGCTGGTACGACGACTACGGCGGGTACATGGCGATTGGCTGTGACACCAAGATCGTCACGACGTGCCCCACGTCGTTCGCGGCGCTGTCGAACCCGATGTACAAGAACGAAGTTGCCATCAACAATGACCCGACCTCTGCTTCTGCAGCGTTCTACGCAGTCTGGGCGGCGGCGGTTGCGAACGGCGGTTCGTTCAGCAACATCCAGCCGGGTATCAACTTCTTTGCAGCCTTGAACAAGGACGGCAATTTTGTACCTGGTGGCACGGCGGCTACGGCTGCCTCGGGTGCGACACCAATTCTCATCTGGTGGGACTACTTGGAAGGCGGCGTCGCGACGAGCGTGCCTGGCTGGAAGACGATCATTCCTTCGGACGGCACGATTGCGGCGTACTACACCCAGGCGATCACCAAGGACGCACCGGACCCCGCGGCCGCTCGTCTCTGGGAGGAGTACCTCTACTCCGCCACCGGCCAGAACTTGTTCCTTCAGGGCCAAGCTCGACCGATTGAATTGGCGGCAATGACGTCGAACAGCACCGTGAACAAGACCTGGCTTGCGGCGTTGCCACCGGCGCCCGCAGGGAAGCTCACGCTACCTACCGAGGCGCAGGTGACTGCGGCGACCTCGACGGTGGACGCGAACTGGGCATCAGCGGTCAGCGGAAGCTAACCGAGCCCGTACATCATGACGATTCTCTCTGACCTTGATGCTCCGTCCTCACCCGAGGCCGTGAGTCTGAGCGGGAAGAGCGGATCAGGGAGCGTGGGAGCGCTCGTTCGTAAGTTGCGAACGGGCGCTCCCGTGTTGCCATTTTTGGCCTATGTCATCTTGGTGCTCGGCGTACCCACGGTCGTCATCATCAACTACGCGTTTCGATCTGACTCCGGTCACTTCACCTGGCAGAACCTGCACACCATCGTGGCGGGCGCGGTGGTGGGCGGGGTTCATCAGACGCAGTACCGCACCGGATTCGAGAACAGTCTCAAGTTGGCGTTGGTGACGTCGATTGTGCCCGCAATCCTCGGAACCTTCATCGCGTACGCCATTTCCACATCCGAACATGGACCGTTCAAGCGCATCACCGCGGCGACGTCCGGCGTCCTCGCCCAGTTCGGTGGCGTCAACCTGGCGTTCATGTTCATTGCGTCGTTCGGTGCCACGGGCATCGCCACACGATGGCTCAGCGACCTCGGCATGAACCCGTGGAATCACGGCTTCAGCCTTTACAAGTTCTGGGGTGTGGCGTTCGTCTACATGTACTTCCAAGTACCCCTTATGGTGCTCATCATTACCCCGGCGTTTGCCGGACTTCGCCCCGCGTGGCGCGAAGCGGCGGAGAACCTGGGTGCGTCACGATGGTTCTACTGGCGCCGCGTCGGTCTCCCCGTCCTCACGCCCGCAATTCTTGGCAGTACGTTTCTGCTGTTCGGCAGCGGGTTCTCGGCGTACGCCACTGCCGAAGCCCAGACCGGCGGCACCATCGCGATCACGCCGATTCAGATTGGCGCCATCTTGCAAGGCAACGTGATCGCCGGCGAGAACAACATTGCGTACGCCCTCGCCTTCGCGATGATCGTCATCCTGCTCATCACCGTGATTGGGTACGTGCTCCTACGACGAAGGACGTCGCGATGGCTTCGCTAGAGCTTGGCACCGTGGTGAGCGACCCCTCGACGATCGACCACCCTTTTGAATCGGACGCGCCGGCGAACCGACCACGCCATCGAATCCGCTGGGGTCGAGGCGCAATCCTTATCCTCGCTGCTGCATACTTTGTCGTTCCTTTCTACGCAGCCATGGTCTTCTCCCTGCAGAAGCCGACGGGAGGCTTCTCGCTCCAGCCGCTTACGCAGATCGCCTCCGCCGCCGGTTTCGTATCGGCACTCTGGCTGTCCACACAGCTGGCGTTGATCACCATGGTGGTCGTCATGCTGTTGATGGTTCCAACCGTGATCTATGTGCACCTGAGGATGCCTCGCTTTCGACGGGTCATGGAAGTGATCACGATTCTGCCGATCATCATCCCCCCGATCGCCTACTCCGTAGGCGTGTTGGAATCGGCCCCCTCGTGGTTGAAGGCGTCGCCGTATCTGCTCGCGATTGTCTATGTCATCTTGGCTATGCCCTTCGTGTACCGCTCGCTTGATTCCGGTCTCGGAGCACTCGATCTGAAAACCTTGGTGGAAGCGTCGCGCTCGCTCGGCTCGGGCTGGATCGCCACCATCATGCGGGTTCTCGTGCCGAACCTGCGCGCCGCCTTGATGTCGGCGTCCGTCTTGACAATCGCCCTGGTGTTTGGCGAGTTCACGATCGCGAACGTCGACAACTGGACGACGATTCCGGTCTGGGTGTACCTCGCTCCGACCGACAACCCCCGAATTAACACACTGGTCGCCATGCTCGCGCTGCTCGGGACCATTGTGGTGCTCACGCTCATTGTGTCGTTGGATCGCTCGCAGACTCGAAACTCCAGGAGAAGCTCATGACCGTGGTCACCGATTCGAAGACAACGATTGACGCCGGTAGTCGCTCGACGACGGGCGCGCCCGTCGTCTTCGACAACTTGACGCGCCGCTTTGGTGCGACAACGGCGTTGGACCGACTCTCGCTTAACATCGCGCCCGGTGAGCTGGTGGCGTTGCTGGGACCATCCGGTTGCGGCAAGACCACCGCGTTGCGAGTGCTCGCAGGCTTCGAGCGACCTGACGCCGGCCGCGTGCTCGTTGACGGTAAAGACGTCTCTCACATTCCGGCCCAGCGCCGCGACATGGGTATGGTCTTCCAGAGTTACTCGCTCTTTCCGAACATGAACGCTCGCGACAACGTCGCGTTCGGCCTCCAAGTACGTCATCAGCGCTCGTCCCAGCGCCGAACCAGAGCTTCGGAACTCTTGGAGCTCGTTGGTCTCTCGGATCACGTGACCAAGTACCCCCACCAGCTTTCGGGAGGACAGCAGCAGCGTGTGGCGCTCGCACGCGCACTCGCCATTGAGCCTCGCGTCTTGCTACTTGACGAGCCGCTTTCTGCACTCGACGCGAAGGTTCGCGCAGAACTCCGTGACCAGATTCGCGCCCTTCAACAGCGCCTCGCGATCACGACGGTCTTCGTCACGCACGATCAAGAAGAGGCGATGTCAATGGCCGATCGAGTGTGCGTCATGTTCCAGGGTCGAGTTGAGCAGGTGGACACGCCCTCGGTCCTGTACTCGCAGCCCGCGACGCCATTCGTAGGTCAGTTTGTTGGTGTTTCGAGCCGAGTGGCCGTGACTCGCATCGGCGACCACGTTGCGGTACTCGGGCGCGACGTGCCGATTCGCGGTGACGTGAGCGCGGTGCCCGCGGGCGAGCTGGAAGCGCTGTTGCGCCCCGAGGATCTCGACGTCGTGGCCAATCCGAATGGACTCGGCGTGGTGACGCACCGAAGCTTTCTCGGAGCGACGACACGCGTCGGCGTCGGCATAGGTGGGGCGAATCTACGGGTCGACGTACGCAGCACGCAGGCAGACCACCTCGAGCTCGGTACGCGCGTTGACGTGAGCGTTACCGCGCGTGATGTGCTCGTGACCAGGTCGATGCCAACGACGTGACCATCTCGAGGTAGTTGTCAAGCGAACCGACGTCGAGTCCTTCGAACTTTCCTTCGTCGTCCCAGGTTCGAAGGGCCAGCGCGTCGGGGAAGCCGGGGTGCTCTTCGAAACGCAAGCACTCCTCGTCGCTCAGCAACCCGCCCTGGGCTTTGAGCGTCATCTTTGACGCATCAGAGAGTCGGTCGTAGTACCCGGGATCGGACGAACATCGCCAGCGTTTTGCGGTCACGTGCAGGGCTACTGGCCTCGCCACGGAGGGCCCAAAGAGCGGTGCCAGCACGCGTGCGCCAATGGCCTCGTGATCGTCGTCGTCCTCATCCATCTTGAAGCCTGGTTCGTTCTGAATCTCGACCACGAGGTGACCGACGTCGTGAAAGAGCGCGGCAGCGATCATTGCGTCAGTTGCCCCCTCTGCGCGCGCACGCGCCGCGCACTGGAGCGCGTGCTCAGTTTGGGTGATGGCCTCGCCGTAGGGTTCGTCGCCACGCTCTACATAGAGGGCGAACAGTTCCTTGGTGTTCCTCGGTGTGTTCATGATCCTCCCTCGGTGGTGGTCATGTTACGGCGCTCGAGTAGATATTCCTTGAACGAGAAGTAACGATTGAGTGAACGCCGAGGGGATTGTCGTGTCAACGTGACGTGAGGCTCGTTAGAGGACTTGAAGCGTCTTGATGTGGAGCTTCGTCGCGACGTACGCGGAAAACGAAACGCCACCGCCGACTGCTGCAGAACTTTTGGGGGTGTCGTTCGCGCTGAAGTCGCGGATCGACACGGGTCCACAGCCGCCGGGGTCAGCGACGACGATGGCGTAGGGCTTGGGCGCGTGTCGATAGAAGCTGAGCGTGAGCTTGGCACCCACGTCCATCGGGCACATCTCGCCCGCGGGCGGTGCCTTCGGCAGCTCATTTACGTGCGCGATGAGAGCGGTGATCGTCGTCTTGTTCGTCGTGGTGTACGTGGAGTCGCGATCAGTCTTGGCGTTGAGGCCACGGTTCACTTGGACGACCACTCGCGTGGCGCCGGCCGCAATGTCGTGAAAACCCGAGTTAGCGATCTCGGTGGCGGCGCTCGCGGGCAGCGAACTCGCGCCCAGCGCAACGGCCGCGACCGCGGTCAGTGCGACAGTTGCGCGAACGATACCGACTGGAAATTTTGTGGAGACCTTCATGCCTTCTTACTGTCACCACGTCAGGACTTCTTACACACCACCACAGCGCCGGTGCGGATCGTTGCGTCAACGGACGTCCTTCACCGAATGCTCGAGAATCTCGACGGTGCTCGCGAGTCGGTCGAGGGCGGCGTGGCAGCCCTGGAGGCGGCTTCCCGTGCTCGACTCCTCAAAGGCGGTGAGCGAGTGCATCAGTCGGGCGGCAATGGCGAAGGCGCTCGTCGTTTCCGCGGTCATCGGTTCCAGTCTCCGTCCGACGGCGGCTTCACGTGGCGAAACTCGAGTGACGTCCATTCTTCCAAGTTGGAGTCAGTGAGGAGCAAGGAAGGAACGAGTTCGAAGGCGGCGGTCGCTACGACTCGGCGACTCGGGTATGCAGAAGCGGGTCGAGTGCTGCGCGTGCGCCGGCGAAATGCTTGCCAAGGGTGAGATCGGGTCATACATGCACGGTACGGGTACAAGGTAAGCACCAAGTGATCGAAGGGAAAGACCTCGGAATCTATTGCGCAACAGTCGTGGCGCACATCGAAGTCCGAAAACGGGAGGCGTGTGAAGTGGACGCTGCATAGATTACGGCTATGCAAGAACTTGACGAGGTGAGATGGCGCGCGGTTGAACTCCGAGATGCATCGATGAGCGGATGCTTCGTCTACGCCGTCACGTCGACGAAAGTCTTTTGTCGACCCAATTGTGGGTCCCGACGTGCACTGCGTCGCAATGTCGAATTCTTTGCGACCCCCGTCGATGCGGTCGAAGCCGGTTACCGAGCGTGTCGGCGGTGCCGCCCAGAGGAGCCCAGAGACTCAGATCCGTCAGTTGCGGCGGTGGTCGAAACGTGCCGTCGGCTCGAAAGGGCGAACGAGACGTCGCTCGCGGAAATCGCGGCGGATCTCGGCTACAGCGAACGTCACCTCAGGCGCCGTTTTCACGACATCATTGGCGTGTCCGCCAGTGTCTATGCGCGCTCGTACAAAGCAGAACGAGTGAGGGCTCGTTTACGCGAAGGAGCGCCCGTGACGAGTGCGGTCTTTGATGCTGGCTACGGATCGACCCGTGCCTTCTATGAGCACAGCGCGCCAACGCTCGGAATGGCGCCAAACAGATATCGAAAGGGCGGAATGGGAGAGCAGATCACGTTCACTACGGCAGAGTCGCCACTGGGTTGGGTGGTCGTCGCGCGGACGCCGCGAGGAGTGTGTTCGATTCGCGTGGGCAACGATGAAGACGCTTTGGTCAGAGAGCTGACGAAGGAATTCTCAAAGGCGCGTATTGAGCGAGACGATAAGGGTCTCATTGATGTTGTCGCCGTCCTGGCCGGAGCACTGAAGGGCGAGTGTGACGCAACTGAATTGCCACTCGACATCGCGGGAACTGCATTTCAGCTGCGCGTCTGGGACGCGCTGCGCGCCATTCCACTCGGGGAGACTCGTACCTATTCACAGATAGCGCAGCAGATTGGTGCACCACGCGCCGTGCGCGCGGTCGCCTCAGCGTGCGCTGCGAATGAAGCCGCGCTTGCAATTCCTTGTCATCGCGTTGTGCGCAAGGACGGCTCGATGGGTGGCTATCGCTGGGGTGTCGAGGTGAAAGAGCAGATCCTTGATGCAGAACAGCGAGCATCAGCTCGTAGGTCGTGACGGGGGCGAATCGGAACCGTCCGGCCCGAGTGCGCTTCACGTCATCCCCCTAACTGGCCACAGCCCGTCCGCGCAATCTCCGAGGAGGCCGACTTTCGCTTTCCTATTCGACGACGGGTGCGAGTGATCCCGCGAGCGCCTGTCCGCGCAGGCGATGACGCGTGACCTGGATCAAGATGACGAGCGTTGTCGGGATGCACACGACCGCCGGCAGTGCGACCGGAGGTTGATGAATCATGAGGCCGTACAGTGCCCACGACACGCCGGTAACTAAGGCGAGCGCCCAACTGACGACCGACACACCCTCCAATTCTCTCGATCGAAGGGTCATCATCATCTGGGGTAGATAGATCACGACGGCGCCGCCCACCGCGATCGTGGCGAGTATCCATCGCCAATGGTCCGATATTCCGGACAGAGAAATAATTACTGCGAGAGCGGTGGCGCCCATGCATCTCACGCTCGCGTACCGCAACACCTTCTGACTGCGCGCGGCGACCAACACGACGTAGCCCGCAACTATCAAGAACGTGGTGTTGGCGTAGATCTCAGCGGGGACGCGAAATGCGAATCCATACGCGATCCATATCTCTCCCACGAAGGCCGAAAGTATCCATGTGCTCATGGAGACGCCGACGGCCCCGGTGCGGTTTATGCGCATTGCCTGCGCTACACACTGGAGGATTGTGAAGAGGGGAGCGATAATGCCGAGCGTGAGGGTCAAGCGAGAAGTTGCGAAAAGCACGGAACATTTCTAGTCGCTCGGTCGTGGCGTCTGAAGAGAAACGAAGAGTTAAAAAATTGAACGCTGATTTCGAGACAACCGATCTTTTTAGTTGACTGTGATCTTTCGCCGACATCTCGGCGCAACCGTGGCAGGGTTCTTGCGGCTTCGCAGCGCAGGAGCGAAGCGCATCGAAAACCCGCAACGGCTGACTCGGCTGGCGGAGGAGGTGGGATTTGAACCCACGGAAGGTTTCCCTTCACACGATTTCCAATCGTGCCGATTCGGCCGCTCTCGCACTCCTCCAAGTGATTCATTTTGAAATGAATAACGGCTTGCAAGGCTACCCCAGTCGGAGTTGTTCGATCTCCGGTAGCCTTTTTGATGCCGAGATTGAAAGCGGTGGTCGGGTCCCGTGCGACGACCTTTCGTGAACCGAGTCAGGGGCGGAAGCCAGCAGCTCTCAGCGAACTGTGTCGGGTGCCACGGATCGCCTGACCGCCGCTTTGGATCCCGGCGTGAGAGGCCCTCCCGTTAGCATCGTTCCATGACTGATGCGAAGGCGACACCCACCTCGCTTGACGGGGTGACATCCCTTTACCGTCGTTTTCGACCGGGTCGATTCGCCGAGCTTCGGGGCCAAGATCACATTGTGCGAGCCCTCCAAGGGGCGGTAAAGAACGATCGAGTGTCCCACGCATACCTCTTTTCGGGGCCTCGCGGCACCGGGAAAACGACGACGGCGCGGATTCTCGCCAAGGCACTGAACTGCGAGCATCCTGTCGACGGTGACGCCTGCGGGGTGTGCGAGAGCTGTGTTGCCATCTCTAAGGGCACCTCGCTCGACGTCATCGAACTCGACGCTGCGTCGAACAACGGCGTTGACGACATTCGAGAGATCATCTCTGGTGCCTGGCACAACACGCCGGGGCGCTGGAAGGTGTACATCTTCGACGAAGTGCACCAGCTCTCAAAAGCGGCATCCGCCGCTCTGCTGAAGACGCTTGAGGAACCGCCAGGTCACGTGGTGTTCGTCTTGGCCACGACTGATCCCCACAAGGTTCTTCCGACCATTCGGTCGCGCACCCAACACCTTGAATTCCGATTGATCAGTGCGGACACGCTCGCGACATTGCTCCACGACGTGAAGGGTGCCGCGGAGCTCGGAGCTGATGACGCCACGATCGAAGCAGCAGTTCGCCTGGGGCGCGGATCCGCTCGCGACGCATTGAGCGCGCTCGATCAACTGCTCGCCACCGGTTCGATCAGCGAAGCGCAGCCTGAATTTGATGGTCTCTTTGGCGCGCTCGTTAACCAGGATGCCGTGGTGGCACTGCGTTCGCTCGCCGAGCTGACACACGAGGGCTGGGATCCTGAGCAGCTGGCCGAGAACTTCGCTGGCGAAGTGCGCCAGGCTTTTCTGCTGCAGGTTGCTCCAGAAGTCGCCGATGCGGTTGACGCCGATCGCGAGCGGCTCACCCGATGGGGAGAGCAGCTCGGTCTCGCTCGAACAGTGCGGATACTCGAGACCGTTGGGCGGTCCATTCGCGAGATGAAGAGCGCCCCGGAGAAGATTGTCATGCTGGAAGTCGCCATGGTGCGCCTCACGAAGCCAGAACTCGATCACTCGTACGAATCGCTCGACGAGCGTCTCGTACGTCTCGAGCGAGGCGCGACGCGGCCTGCGAGCGAACCCTCGGCTCCCGCGGCGCCGGTGCTTCGTCCGATCGGAGCGTCCGTCACCGCTCCCGCGCCGGTTGCTGCATCCTTGCCGCGAGTAGAGGAGCGGCCAGCCCCGACGTCGGTGCCCCAAATCGAACCCGACGAGAGCCCAGATGAGGTGCTACCGGACATCGAAGCATCACCCTCGCCGGGAGTGCTCACGCTCGGCGAAGTTCGCGAACGCTTCAGTGACCGTGTCGTCCCGCGCACACCGCGATCGGCGCAATTACTCCTGCGCTCTGCGAGAGTCGAGGCGCTCGAGGGACTGTTGCTCACAATCGCCGTGCCGAGCGAGGAGATGCGTGAGAACACCGAACTCATCGCACAAGGTCTCAAGCGTGCGCTCGAGCACGAGTTCAAGATGACGCTGACGGTGCAATGGACCGTCGACCCGACTCTCGAAGTTGCGCCGACGCCGTCGCGACGAGCGCCCGCGAGGTCCGCATCGGTCGAAGAGGAGTTCATCGATCGCGAAGAGAATCAAGTCGCTGACAGCGTGGTGGTTGTCGATTCCGTGGCGAGCCATCTCATCACGGAGATGTTCCCCGGGGCCGAAGAGATTTCGTGAACTATCCGCCCGCACTACAAGCCGTCGTGGACGAACTTGGTCGTTTTCCCGGAGTTGGCCCAAAGTCCGCCCAGCGAATCGCCTTTTGGCTCATGCGTCAGCCGAGCGAAGATGTTGAGCGACTCGCCGCGGCCCTGGGCGAGATGAAGTTCAAGCTGTCCTTCTGCGAACGTTGTTGCAACATCGCAGAGTCGGGAGGACTCTGTCCCATCTGCGCGGACGCTCGGCGCGATCAGACCGCGATCTGCGTCGTCGAGAGCCCACCCGACGTGGTCGCCGTTGAGCGATCGGGCGCGTTCCACGGGACCTATCACGTGTTGCACGGCGTGCTCAATCCTCTTGAAGGGGTCACGCCCGATCGACTCAAGATTCAAGAACTCTTGCAGCGGCTCCATGGACCGGTGAAGGAAGTCATTCTGTGCTTCAACTCCAACGTGGAAGGCGATCACACCGCGATGTACCTCTCACGACTGCTGCAAGTGCCGGGTCTGATTGTGTCCCAGCCGGCCAGTGGCTTGCCGGTGGGTGGGGACCTCGAATTTGCCGACGACTTGACGCTCGGGCGTGCGCTCGATGGACGGCGTGTCTTAAGCGAATAAGCAATGTCGAATCGTCGTACCTCGACCCGTTCCGGGCCTCGTCGCGCCAACGGAGCGCCGTCACCTTTCCCGCGCGCTTCCGCCCCCTCGAAATCGAACGCTCAATACTCCGACCAGTCCTCGATGCCGACAGCGAAGACGCGCAGGCCCTCGCACGCCCGCGTGGTGCGAACAGAGCCGATTTCGCGGGCCGCCCGCCCGAGGTATCTGGGGCGAGGTCGCCTCGCGCACCTCGGGATAGAGGCCAACGAACGCCTCACCGGCTCGAGCGCGCTCGTGTTGCTGGTATTGCTCGCGATTGAAGGCGCGACGATCATTCGGGTTCACTCGCTACTGACGCTGCACGTCTTCATTGGGGCGCTGTTGGTACCGCCGGTGCTCGTGAAGATGGCGAGCACAACGTGGCGATTCGCGAGGTACTACCTCCGTACACCGGAATATCGCCACAAAGGCCCGCCGCCGATCGCGTTGCGAGTACTCGGTCCGTTCAGCGTCATTCTCACCGTCGCGGTCTTCGTGAGTGGTTTCTTGCTGCTCTTCGGTCCGACCTCGACGCGCGGAGAATTCTCCCAACTTCACCGAGCAACCTTCATCGCTTGGTTTGCCGTGATGCTCATTCATGTGTTGAGCCACCTCGGCGGGATGGTCCGTCTGTCGACAAAGGATTGGACGCCGCGGACGCGTCAACTGGTTGCAGGAGCGCGCGCACGGCGCGTGTTGCTCGTGGCCAGTCTCGCAGTGGGACTCGGGTTCGCGTTCGTCGTCATCCCCTACGTGGGACCATGGCTGCGAGGATCGTAGAAGGGGAGATCTCTACCGTGACGAGGAGTTACGCGAAGCGAATCACGCAGAGAAGTCCGGCGACCAAACAGTAGATCGCAAACGGTTTGAGCGTTCGTGTTTCGAACCATCGGGTCAAGAATCGCACCGCGAGGTACGCAGTCCCCATCGCAAAGAGTGCACCGACGAGCGTTTGTACGCGCACGCCGCTACCGAGCGGGCCAAACAGTTCAGGCAGTTTGTACAGTCCAGCGAGCAGGATCACGGGTGTTGCCAATAAGAAGGCGAAGTTCGCGGCGTCTTCGTGATCCAGACCGTCGAGCAACCCCGCGACCATGGTGACGCCGCTCCGCGAGATGCCCGCGAAGAGGGCGAGGATCTGCGCGCTTCCCACCGACAGGGCGCTCTTGGGCGTCATGGTGTCGAGTTTGCCTACCGACGCGTGGCGCCCCCGACCGCGTCGAAGCGCTTCGCCGCCGAGCAGGATGAGCCCGTTGATCGTCAAGAAGATGGCGGCGGCGAGCGGCTTCGCGAAGAGCTCTCGCAGCTTGTTCTGCAGCAGAAGGCCGACGACGCCCACGGGTATCGATCCAAGTGCCAGAAGCGCAAGCAGGCGGTACTTCTGATTGATGGTCGGTGCCGTGAGACGCCAGAGTGATGACACACCGTCGTCCCTCGTTCGTCCTACTTGGACGTACAGGCCTTGAAAGAGCTCGTACCAGGTCCGTCGGTAGTAGACGACGAGCCCGAGCGCGGTGCCCACATGGAGCCCGATGAGAAAGACCAAGAAGAAGTTCTGATTGGCGCTTTGGGTGCTCACGAGGTTGTGCCACCCAAAGAGGGCGGGTATCAGCACGCCGTGGCCAAGGCTCGAAACGGGGAAGAGCTCCGTGACCCCTTGCACGATGCCCATCACGATTGCTTGAAAGAAACTCAGCGTCGGATGCACGGATTCCACGATAAGCGAGGTAATCAATTGTCTCGGTTCATCGATGAGAGACTTACGTCGTGCGCTACCTCACGATCGTCCGTCACGCCAAAGCCGAGAAGCCCGCGCCGACGCAGCTCGACAAAGATCGACGACTGAACGATCGCGGGCGTCGTCAATGTGAACAGCTGCGTACGTGGGCGAGTGATCCGAACGAGCTGGGTCGATTCGGACCGACGACGGCGCTGGTGAGTGCCGCAGCGCGCACCCAAGAGACCTTCCAACGAGCCTTTGACGGAACGGGGTTCGTCACCGAACACGTTGAGAGCGAACTCATCTACAACGGCCTTCGCGACGTCACCGCCGAAGACGTACTCATCGACCTTGCTGCCATCGATCCCGTGACAACGTCACTTCTCGTTGTCGGGCATAATCCGACGGTGCTTGAGCTCCTGGGGACACTCGTGCGCGACCTGCCGCGCCAGCTGCGCGAGAGCTACCCACTCGCGGGCGCCTTTGTGCTCGCGTTACCGGACGATCAACAGATTGGACTCGGGCCCTACGAGCTCGCCGCCCGCTACGTCCCCGATTAGAGCGAGCGCAACAGGGCGGCGTCGCCCTGGCCACCACCGCCGCACAGCGCGACCGCTGCAACGCCGCCGCCGCGCCGACGCAATTCCAACAGCGCGGTGATCGCGAGGCGCGTCCCCGACATGCCAACCGGGTGCCCAAGTGCGATGGCTCCGCCGTTCACGTTGATCTTCTCTTCGCTGACGCCGAGGTCGTCCGCCGAGGAGAGCCCCACCGCTGCGAACGCTTCGTTGATCTCGAAGAGATCTATCGACTGCACGTCGAGACCCGCCTTCTTGGTGGCCTGAAAGATTGCACGTGAAGGCTGAGTAAGGAGCGACGTGTCGGGACCCGCGACCTGTCCGTAGCCCACGAGCTCGCCCAGTGGGCTGAGTCCGAGCTGTTCGGCGCGCTCCTTTGACATCACGAGCACGGCCGCCGCGCCATCAGAGATCTGAGACGCATTGCCCGCGGTGATCGTGCCGTCCTTTTCGAACGCGGCGCGCAACGTCGCCAGCGACTCCGCCGTCGTGTCGCCTCGGACACCCTCGTCCGTGTCGACAATGATCGGCTCACCTCGGCGCTGGGGCACGGCCACGTTCACAATCTCTTCGGCGAACACGCCCGAGGCGATTGCCTTCGCGGCGAGTTGATGGCTGCGCGCAGAGAACTCGTCTTGACGCGCCCGACTGATCTGGCCGTGGTTGTAGCGCTCGGTGGCGAGTCCCATGGCACAGTGATCGAACGCACACGTCAGTCCGTCAAACATCATGGAGTCGACCACGCTCTGGTCGCCGATGCGGTACCCGGCGCGGGCACCGGGCAGGAGGTATGGCGCATTGGTCATTGACTCCATGCCGCCTGCGATCACGATGTCGGCTTCGCCGGCGCGGATCATGAGGTCAGCGAGGTAAATGGTTTGGAGCCCCGACAGGCAGACCTTATTGACGGTAGTCGCGTGCACGGTGAGAGGAATGCCCGCCTTCTCGGCGGCTTGACGCGCCGTGATTTGACCCTGGCCAGCTTGGATGACCTGGCCCATTAAGACGGCATCGATGCTGGCGGGATCGATGCCGGTCAGGTCGAGCACGCCTTTGATGGCGTGACCGCCAAGCTCTTGGGCGCTCAGACTCGCGAACGCTCCGGCGAGCTTTCCAATAGCGGTCCGCCGACCCGCGACGATGACACTGCTTGACATATCGGCTCCTCACTGCTCGCCCCGAAAGGGGACAATCAGAGACGATAGACGCTTCTTCGCGGCCCCCTTCCTTCCTGAGAAGGGGCTGACTCTTTCAGGATTCGCTGCTGACGCGCCCAGTATTGTCACCAGATGAGTGAGATTCTTGACGCAGTGCTCGCGGCCGCTGCACCCGATGTGCTGGCCGACACACCAATGCCCGAAATGTCAAGGGCCGTCTTCGTGCGTCGTGACGAACAGCACATGTTTGATGGCGTCGCGAGCGACAAGAAAGATCCCCGCGAGAGCCTCCATGTGGGCGAGGTGCCAATTCCCGAGCTTGCGCCCGACGAGGTGTACGTCGCGGTCATGGCGTCGTCGATCAACTTCAACACGGTGTGGACGAGCATCTTCGAGCCGCTCTCGACGTTCGGCTTTCTAGATCGACTCGGTAAGGAATCAGTCTGGGGCAAGCGTCACGCGCTTGATGTGCACGTGGTTGGCTCGGACGCTGCGGGCGTCGTCCTGCGCACCGGATCACAAGTGCGCAACTGGAAGATTGGCGATGAGGTGACGGTGCACTGCAACTACGTCGACGACCAGGACCCGAGCAGCCACGACGATTCGATGCTCGCGAATAACCAGCGCATCTGGGGATTCGAAACCAACTTTGGCGGGCTCGCGGATATCGCAGTGGTCAAAGCGAACCAGCTGATGCACAAACCCGCGCACCTGACGTGGGAGGAAGCCGCAGTGAACGCCCTGTGCAACTCGACGGCTTATCGCATGCTCGCGTCGCACAACGGCGCTCCCGTCTCCCAGGGTGACAAGGTGCTCGTCTGGGGCGCCTCGGGCGGACTCGGCGCCTTCGCTGTCCAGCACGTGCTCAACTCGGGCGGCGTGCCCATCGGGGTCGTGTCGAATGAGTCCAAGGCGGCGACGCTGCGAGAGCTCGGCTGCGCCCACGTCATCAATCGCGAGGAGATGGCGTATCGATTTTGGAAGGACGAACACACCCAGGACGAGAGTGAGTGGCGACGACTCGGAAAGGACATTCGCGCGCTGGTGGGCGACGATCCCGACATCGTGTTCGAACACCCCGGTCGCTCCACGATGGGCGCGAGCGTCTTCGTCACCAAGCGCGGTGGAACGATTGTGACGTGCGCGGCAACGAGTGGGTACATGATCGAATACGACAACCGGCATCTCTGGATGAAGCTCAAGACGATTAAGGGATCACACTTTTCGAATTACCGCGAAGCGTGGGCCGCGAATCAGACGATCATCGACGGAACCGTGGTGCCGCCGCTCTCCGCGGTGTTTCCGCTCGAAGAGACGGCTGAAGCGGCTTATCAAGTCCAGCACAATCGCCACGAAGGCAAGATCGGGATTCTTTGCCTCGCGCCGCGAGAAGGGCTGGGCGTCACTGATACGGCCACCCGCCAGCGGATCGGCGAGAATCGGTTGCGCGTATTTCGCCGCCACGACGAGGAGAGGTAATGGAATCGCTGTTCACTGAAATCGACCACGTAGCCATCGCGGTCAACGATCTCGAGGCCGCGATCGCCTGGTACGCCGAGGTGTTCGGCGCGCTGGTCGAGCACCGCGAGATCGTAGAGTCCGACGGCGTCGAAGAGGCACTGGTGCGAGTCGCTGATTCTTATATCCAGCTGCTCACCCCCACGCGTGATGATTCGCCCGTCGCGAAATACTTGGCGAGCAAAGGAGAGGGTCTCCACCACATTGCCTATCGCGTCGACGACTGCGCGTTCGCACTCGACGCAGCGAAGGCGTCGGGCGCACGCGTGATCGACGAAGCGCCGCGACCGGGCTCACGAAATACGACGGTCGCGTTCATTCATCCGAAGGCTTCATTCGGCACGTTGATCGAGCTGGTGCAAGAGGGCGAATGACGCGCGCGTCGCTCGGCGAGGTTACCGACGAGTTAGACCGTTAGTACTTCTGAGTAACAAGAAATTCCTACTTCGCGGTAATGCAAGGGACGACGCAACGTTGCTCGTTTTCGACTCTCGACGACGTTTTCTTACTATGAAATCGTTATACGCGGTGGCTAGCCTCTCAACATATGGAGCATTCGATGGCAGAGCGTCTCAAGCAGTTAGAAGCTTTCAAAGCCGAAGCCCGGGTGGCCGGAGGCGAGACCGCAATCGAGCGACATCGTGCAAAGGGTCGCATGACCGCGCGCGAGCGCCTCGAGTACTTGCTGGACGAGGGTTCGTTCCAAGAGCTGGACATGTTGACGCGCCACTACGCGTCGGGCATGGGACTCGAAGATTCGCGACCCTTGTCTGACGGAGTGATCACGGGATTCGGCAAGATCGACGGACGAAAGGTCTGCGTCTACTCCCAGGACTTCACTGTCTTCGGCGGCGCGCTCGGTGAGACGCACGGCGAGAAGATCCACAAGATCATGGACCTGGCGATCACCATGGGCCTGCCGATCATTGGCCTGAACGACGGTGGCGGCGCACGAATTCAAGAAGGTGTCGCCGGTCTCAACGCCTACGGCGGCATCTTCAAGCGAAACGTGCGCGCTTCAGGCGTCGTGCCCCAGATCTCGGTCATTCTCGGTCCCTGTGCCGGTGGCGGGGTGTACTCACCCGCGCTGACCGACTTCATCTTCATGGTGAAGGACTCGAGTCACATGTTTATTACCGGTCCCGACGTCGTGAAGTCGGTGACCGGTGAGGACGTCACGTTGGAAGAGCTCGGCGGTGCCCAGACGCACGCCACGAAGTCCGGCGTAGCCAGTTTCGTGCTCCCCGACGAGAAGAGCACGCTCGATGAGGTCCGCTATCTGCTGTCGTTCCTCCCGTCGAACAACATGGAAGAGCCGCCGCGCATCATGACCGGCGACGATCCCGAGCGGCTCTGTGAGGATCTGCGCGATCTCCTTCCCGCGTCGCCCAATCAGCCGTACGACATGAAGAAAGTCATCACGTCGGTGGTCGATGGCGGTGACTACATGGAAGTCCATGCCACCTACGCCCAGCAAGTCACTTGCGGCTTTGCTCGCTTGGACGGCCACACCATCGGCATCATCTCCAACCAGCCTCAAATCCTGGCGGGCGTGCTCGACATCGAGTCGTCCGAAAAGGCGGCGCGGTTCGTTCGTACGTGCGATGCCTTCAACGTGCCAATCGTGACCTTCGTTGACGTGCCCGGCTTTATGCCAGGTGTCGACCAGGAGTACGGCGGAATCATCCGCCATGGTGCCAAGTTGCTCTACGCCTTCTGCGAGGCGACCGTGCCACGTATCTCGGTCATCACGCGCAAGGCGTACGGCGGCGCGTACGTCGTCATGAACTCGAAGTCGGTCGGTGCCGATCTCGCCTACGCGTGGCCGACGGCGGAGATCGCCGTGATGGGCGCGTCGGGTGCAGTTGGCATTGTCTATCGCCGCGACCTGGCGAGCGCCGAGGACCCCGAGACGATGCGTGCACAGTTGATCGACGACTATGAGGAGCGCTACGCGACGCCCTACATCGCGGCCGAGCGCGGCTTCATTGACGACGTCATCGATCCGGCCGAAACCCGCCAGATCATCGCGCGCGCACTCGACCTCTTGCGCGGCAAGCGCGAAGAGTTGCCCAAGCGCAAGCACGGGAACGTGCCACTATGAGCTACGGTCTCGCGCCCCGTCCTTCATTGCCACCCGAAGAGATGGCCGCTCTCGTTGCCGCGGCCGAGGAGCTGCTTAAAGCCGAGCGACGTCGCGTGCTGGACAAGCCACCGGCATGGCGATTCTCTGGCCGTTGGTTCAATGCGGGTCCGTACTCTGGCCGTCGTCCCCGACTCAGTTAGACGACTCGATCAGCGTTAATAGGTCGTCCATGATGGCGGCCATCGAGTAATCCTTTGGCGTGTACACCTGGGAGACGCCCGCCTCCTTGAGCGCGCGAGCGTCGTCCTCGGGCACGATGCCCCCGAGCACCACTCTGGCCGTGACGTGGTTGTCGTGAAGCCCCTGGATGATGCGCGGCACGAGCGCGAGATGCGAACCCGAGAGGATCGAGAGTCCCACCACGTCAACGTCCTCGTCGCGCGCGGTCGCCACAATCTCCTCGGGCGAAAGCCGGATGCCGGGATAGATAACCTCGAAGCCCGCGTCGCGCGCGGCGACGGCGATCTGTTCTGCCCCATTGGAGTGTCCGTCGAGTCCGGGCTTGGCGACGAGCAGCTTCGGTGGCGTCCCGCGGCGTTCGAACAGTGCTTTAGATCGAGCGATCAGACCTGAATAGGACGCTCCGCGACTTGAGGTGATGGCCCGCACACCGGTCGGCGCTCGGTACTCGCCAAAGACGTCGCGCAGTGCGTTCGCCCATTCTCCCGTCGTGCCGCCGACCTTCGCGAGGGTGATTGAAGCGACCATGATGTTGTCGGCGGTGTCCTCGCTGCGCGCGACGCGTCGTAGTTCGTCAAGTGCGGCGCGCACGGCGTCGTCGTCGCGCTGCGCGCGCCACGCACGCACGTCGGCGACGAGCTCGCGTTCGACTTGAGGGTCAACCGTCATGATCGTGTCGATGGACCCCGTTTCGGTGAGTGGCGACGCGGCGGTCTCGACAAAGCGATTGACGCCGACCACGATCTGTTCGCCCGTCTCGATGCGCTCGACACGAGCGGATTGGCTCGCAACAAGTCGGCTCTTGAGCTCCTCGATTGCGTTGAAAGCACCGCCGAGGAGGAGCACGTCGTCGAGCTCGCTCTGGGCCGCGACGGTGAGCTCGTGGACGATGCTCTCCATCACTCGGGAGCCCGCAAAGATGTCGGGGTATTCGAGTAGGTCGCTCTCGTAGGCGAGCACCTGCTGGATGCGCAGGCTCCACTGCTGATCCCAGGGTCGAGGGAGCCCGAGCGCCTCGTTCCACGCCGGTAGCTGGATGGCGCGGGCACGAGCGTCGGCGCTCAAGGTCACGCCGAGCATCTCGAGCACGATGCGCTGCACGTTGTTCTCGGGCTGCTGTTCAGTGAGGCCGAGCGAGTTCACCTGAACGCCGTAGCGAAAGCGCCGCATCGCGGGGTCGTCCACGTGGTAGCGATCTCGACAGATCTCATCCCACATCGCGGTGAACGTACGCATCTTCGCCGCTTCTTCGATGAAGCGCACGCCCGCGTTCACAAAGAAGGAGATCCGACCGACGACCTCGGGCATCTGGGAAGGATCGATCTTTCCTGAGTCGCGCACCGCGTCGAGCACGTCAATCGCGGTCGCGAGCGCGTAGGCGATTTCCTGCGCGGGGGTGGCTCCCGCTTCTTGTAGGTGGTAGCTGCAGACGTTGATCGGGTTCCATCGCGGCACGTGGTTGATGCCAAAGGCGATCATGTCGGCGATGAGACGCCGCGAGGGCTCGGGGGCAAAAATGTACGTACCGCGGCTCAGGTACTCCTTCACGATGTCGTTTTGCGTCGTGCCCGCGAGGGAACCGTAAGCGATCTCTTCCTCGTCCGCCAGCGCCAGATAGAGCGCCCAGAGCCACGCGGCCGTCGCGTTGATGGTCATCGACGTGTTCATCTCGTCTAAGGGGATGTCGGCGAGCAGCTGGCGCATGTGCCCGAGGTGGGCGACGGGTACGCCAACTTTGCCCACCTCGCCGGCGGCAATCGGGTCGTCGGGGTCGTAGCCCGTTTGCGTGGGCAGATCGAAGGCGATCGAGAGGCCGGTTTGACCCTTGGCCAGGTTGCTCCGGTAGAGCTCGTTCGAGGCGCGAGCGCTCGAGTGACCCGAATAGGTCCTCATGACCCAGGGCTTGGCGTGTTCTTTCACCCGTCTCCTATCGGCCGTACTGGTAGAACCCAGAGCCGGATTTTCTCCCGAGCTGACCTGCGCTCACCATGCGGCGAAGGAGCGGTACTGGCTTGTAGTTAGCGTCACCGTACTCGTCATAAAGCGCGTCGAGGATGGAGAGCGAGGTGTCGAGCCCGACGAGGTCCAACAGCGCGAAGGGGCCCATCGGAAAGCCGCAGCCGCCCTTCATCGCGGTGTCGATGCCTTCCTTCGTGGCGATTCCCATCTCGAAGAGACGCATCGCGTTGTTGAGATACGGAAAGAGCAGCGCGTTCACGATGAAGCCGGCCTGGTCTTTGACTTCGACGGGCTCTTTCCGACACTCGTGCACAAACTCGGTGACCGCCGCTATGGTCTCGTCGCTCGCCGTCAGCGGGCGCACGATCTCAACGAGGGCCATGGCGGGCACCGGGTTGAAGAAGTGCACGCCGCAGACTCGTTCCGGATATGAGACCTGCATGGCGAGGTCGATGATAGGGAGCGTCGACGTGCAGGTCGCGATGATGGTCGTGGGTCCGACCACGGTATCGAGGGCCCGGAAGGTCTCCATCTTGACGGCGAGATTCTCAACGACCGTTTCTATGACGAGCTCGCACGCCGCCAGGTCATCGAACGCGGTCGTTACCTTGATGCGCTTTCGGACGGCGGCAGCGTCTTCGACGTCACGCTTGCCCTTTTCGACCTGGAAGGCAAGCGACTTATCGACGGCGACGAGTACCGCGTCGGCGCCTGCGTCGGTTCGAGCGCGTACCGTGACCGAGGCTCCTGTCGATGCGGCGACTTCCGCGACGCCGCTGCCCATAATGCCCGATCCCACTACGCCGATGTTTTCGAATCTCATCAGCGCACAATATCGTTACTGACGAGTAGATCACGAGTGAGAAACTGAGAACATGCGAACAATGACGGCGATGGGCTCAATCGGGGCCCTCGCTCACGTGCTGAACGAAGGCAGGCCGTTCGCCGTCGCTGCAGGCGCAGACGTGGTCATCCTTCCCACGGCGTCCGCGTTTAGCGGTGCCGAAGCAGCGGCCATTCAAGTTGCGAGCCTCTTCGAAGCGCTGGGGGCAAAAGTGGAGGCGCTCATGAACACCAGTCGGGACTCGAGTGACGAGCCGTACTTCGCTCAGCGTCTGCGGGACGCGGATTTTGTGGTCATCAGCGACGGATCCGCGCTGCACGCGACGAGCGTCTGGCGCGCGACGCCCGTCGGCGAAGCGATTCGTGACAGCCGATCCGTCATAGCGGTCGGCGCCGTCGCGTCGGTATTCGGCGACGTAATGGTCGACCCACGCGGCGGTGCGCCGACCAACGGGCTCGGTTACGTGCAGGGACTCGTCATCGGGGTTGGCGGAAGTGACGAACAGCTCGCGCGAACGAGATCACTGCTCGGCGACGCGTTGTTCGCCGTGCTCGGTCAAGAAGGCGTCGTGCACTTCGACGGGACAACCTGGCGCGCCATCACTGATGACGTGGTGACGTCGCGCGGTACGGAGGTTGTCGCGCTCTAGCTCTCGGTGATTGTCACTGATTCGATGACGACGTCTTCGCGCGGCTTACCCGACGGGGTACCGATGTCGTTGATCGTGGCGACGACGTCGAGTCCTTTGACGACCTTGCCGAAATGGGAGTAGAGCGGAGGCAGCCGCATCCCGTCGGGACCAGAGATCACAAAAAACTGCGAACCGTTCGTGTTGGGCCCGGCGTTCGCCATCGCGAGCGAACCGAGCTCGTAGCGACCGGGCTTGGGCAGTTCGTCATCGAAGCGATACCCGGGACCGCCCGCGCCGCTGCCGGTGGGATCGCCACCCTGGAGCACGAAACCCGGGATGATGCGGTGAAAGACGATGCCATCGAAGTAGTGCCAGCGAGCGAGAAAGACGAAGCTATTGACCGTCTTTGGCGCACCGAGCGGATCGAGCAACAGCTCCATCGTGCCCTTAGAGGTGACCATTGTTGCGGTATAGGTCTTGCTCGGATCGATGATCATCTCGGGCTCCTCGGCGAACTTCTGACGCTGCGAGCTTGATCCGTCGGCGTTGGGTAGGTCGGTCATTACGACTCCTTAATGGTGATGTTCAAGATGCGGTAGGTGACAAACGGGGGCGTACCATTCGCTGCTTCATTCGAGTTGCCGCCGTTTTGGATCTTCATCACAACGTTGTCGCCGCTCACGACCTTGCCGAAATCCGTGTACGACGGCGGAAGGGTCTCGCCGGACGCTCCCGTCACGATGAAGAACTGGCTGCCGCCCGTGTGAGGCTGACCGGTGTTGGCCATGGCAATGGAATACAACGGGTAGGTCGGACTTCCGGCCTTCGGGTACTCGTCGGGGATCGTGTAGCCCGGACCACCGGAGCCGGTGCCCGTTGGGTCGCCGCCTTGAATCATGAAGCCCGGAATGACCCTCTGGAAGATCACGCATTTGTAGTAGTTGTGCTGTGCGAGAAAGACAAAGTTATTCGACGTGATCGGCGCGGTCTGGGTGTTGAGCTGAACGACGAAGTTGCCCGCCGTCGTGTCGAAGTCGGCGTCGTAGGTGGCGCTGGTGTTGATGGTCATCGCGGGAGCCTTCGGCCACGACATTGTGTTGACGCGCGCAGTCGTCGAGGAAGGGCACCCGTAGGCGACGGCCTTCGCGTTTGACGCCGTCTGCTCGTGGAGGTCCTGCACGGTTGCTGCCGAACCCGCGGCCGTTGTGGTCGTTGTAGGGGCCGCGCTGGTCGAAGTGGTCGTGGTCGTCGTTGGCTTGCTATTGCCCGAGAAGAGGAACGCGCCGGTGCCCACCACGATGACGGCAATGACCCCAACGATTACGCCGCGGCGGATGCCCTTGCGCTTCTTTTGTGCGCGCTCCATGCGCTCTAGCCGTTCGCGGCGACCCGCCTTTTGCCGTTCCCGTTTTGAAGATGTCATGGATGCGACATTAGTAGGCCCTTCTAAACGCGCTAGATCGCTCAACTATCGTTGATGCGCATGGCACTCATCGTGCAAAAATATGGCGGCACGTCGGTTGGTGACGCGGAGCGCATTCGCGCCGTCGCCCAGCACGTCGCGAGTACGCGGCGTGAAGGTCACGAAGTCGTCGTGGTCGTCTCGGCGATGGGGAAGTTCACCGACGAGCTGATCGTGCTCGCGGACGACATCTCGCCGCAACGATCCGATCGAGAGATGGACATGCTCCTCACGGCGGGCGAGCGAATATCGATGGCGCTCGTCAGCATGGCGCTCAGCGCCGTCGGCGTACAATCCGCGTCATTCACCGGCTCGCAGGCCGGCATCATCACCGATACCAGCCACACGCGCGCGAAGATCCTCGAGATGCGCCCCGACCGCATCCGCGAAGCGCTCGACGATCATCTCGTGCCGGTCGTCGCGGGATTTCAAGGCGTCTCGACCGATCGCGACATCACGACGCTGGGCCGAGGTGGCTCCGACGTGACGGCGGTCGCGCTGGCGGCTGCCCTCAAAGCTGACGTGTGCGAGATCTATACCGACGTCTCGGGTGTCTATTCCGCCGATCCACGCGTCGTGCCGAAAGCACGCCGTCTCTCGACCGTCTCGTTCGACGAAATGATGGAAATCGCCGCCACCGGCGGTCGGGTACTCATGCTGCGTTCGGTCGAGCTCGCGAGGCGCCACCGAGTGTCGTTGCACGTTCGTTCAAGCTTTACTTGGGAGCCAGGAACCTGGATCGTGGAGGAGGACCCCACCATGGAAGAAGCCATCGTTTCGGCTATCACGGATGACACATCGGAGGCGAAGATCACGGTTGCGGGCGTGCCCGACCGTCCTGGCGTCGCAGCCACGCTGTTTCGCGAACTCGCGAACGAGAACATCAACGTCGACATGATCGTCCAGAACACGGGCTTGCACAACGTGACGGACATTTCCTTCACCGTCGCCAAGACTGATCTCGAAGCGGCGACCAAGGCCTGCCAGAAGATACAAAAGGAGATCGACGCCGCCACCGTGACGAGCGACGATCGCATTGGCCGCGTGAGCCTCGTCGGCGCCGGCATGAAGTCGAGCCCGGGGGTCACCGCTCTCATGTTCGAGACCCTGTACGAGAATGGCATCAACATCGAGATGATCTCTACGAGCTCCATTCGGATCTCGTGCGTGCTCCACGCTGACAAGGTTGCCGATGCCGTGCGGGTGCTGCACCACGCGTTCGGTCTCGACGCCGAGTGATCTAAACTCCCGCCATGCGTATCGCCATTGTCGGAGCTACTGGTCAGGTGGGTGGCGTGATGCGATCAATGCTGATCGAGCGCGACTTTCCACTAGATGACATCCGTTTTTTTGCGTCATCGCGTTCGGCGGGATCAACGATCGAGTGGCGCGGCCGACAGATCACTGTGGAAGACGCCGAGACCGCTGACTTTTCGAGAATTGACATCGCGCTGTCGTCTTCGGGTGCCACCTCTTCGAAGGTGCTCTCGCCGCGCCTCGCCGCCGCCGGAGCGATCGTGATCGATAACTCCTCCGCGTTTCGAATGGATCCCGACGTTCCCTTGGTCGTGCCCGAAGTGAACGAGCACGCGCTGATCACGATTCCCAAAGGAATCGTGGCCAATCCCAACTGCACGACGATGGCCGCTATGCCGGTGTTGAAGCCCCTCCATCTCGCGGCGAATCTTGAGACGATGATCGTGTCGACGTACCAAGCTGTGAGTGGTGCGGGACGAGACGGCGTGGACGAGCTCGCCGACCAGCTGGAGAAGCACCGCGATCACGATGTGCGCGTACTGGCGTTCAACGGGAGCGCGTTCCCACTCGATGAGGGCGTGAAGTTTCCCGCGACCATTGCGCACAACGTCATCCCGATCGCTGGCTCCATCGTGGACGATGGCTCCTTTGAAACGGGTGAAGAGCAGAAGCTGCGCGATGAGAGTCGAAAGATCCTCGAGATTGCGAATTTGCGCGTGAGCGCTACCTGCGTGCGCGTTCCGGTCTTTACCGGCCACTCGCTCGCGCTCACCTTGGGCTTTGAGAACTCGCTCTCGGCAGAGCGCGCGACGGAGATCCTGTCCAAGGCAAGAGGCGTCGTGGTGCACGACATGCCGACGCCGCGCCTGGTAGCCGGCAAAGACCCGAGCTACGTCGGCCGAATCCGTCCATCGGACGCCCTGACAAACGGGCTCGCGCTCTTCGTGAGTGGCGACAATTTGCGCAAGGGCGCAGCACTGAACGCTGTGCAGATCGCCGAAGCCCTGCTCGAACTCCGCTTTTAGTCGCCGCCGTCTCGACCGATCTGTCGGCGAGCGAGATTCACGCAGTGATCGCCGAAGCGCTCGTAGAAGCGAGCCATGAGTGCCACTTCAACCGCGACGGGCACGCTCATTGATCCTGAAGTCAGCTCTGCCGTCAGCGAAACGTGGAGGTCGTCGAGTTCGTCATCAATGTCTTCGATAGCGCCGACTGCTTGATCCTTGCCGTCGATGATGATGTCAGTCGCTTCTCGCCAGATCGTCGTTGCCACTTCGCCCATGCGTTCGATGAGTCCTCGCGAGCGGGGACTCATCTCGCTACCGAGTCCGCGGGCCGCTCGGCGAGCGACGTGCTCTGCGAGGTCGCCGTTGCGCTCGATTTCGGGGAGGATGCGCAACAAAATGAGCATGTCGCGTCGCCCTTCCACGTCGAGCGGTGCGCTTTGGAGCAAACGTTCTTCGGCGGTCCAGACGAGCTGATTGACGAGCTCATCGATGATGATGTCCTGTTCAACGATTCGTTTAGCGAGTTCGCGGTCGTTTGCGAGCAATGCGTGCGTGGCACCGGCAATAGCCTCGCCGACCAGGGCGAATATTTGGACCGTCTGAGGGCGCAGGTCTTCACTCAAGCGGGCCAACGGCGCCTCGCTGACCTCATCAGGTCGGGAGGAGCGAAAGGGCCGGTTCATCACTCAAAGGCTAGTGGGCGTTACATCACTTCTCTAGGGTTGTGTTTAAGCAAAAGGTGACGAAAATGATTGCAATACTCGGTGGACTCATCGGACTGATTGTGGGTAGCGCTGTCGCGTGGATGATTGCGGGTCGACGCACCGAGAGCAGTCGCGCGTCGCTCGCGGAAACCAAATCGCTGCTGGCGGTTCGCGACAGCGAGCTGGCGATCTCAAAGGCGCATCTTGAGCAGTTGCGCAGCGAGCACGAGGCGGCGCTCACCAATCTCGGGCCAGTCTTCGAGAGTCTCTCGAGTCGCGTTCTGCAACAAACGGTCGCCCAGTTCAATCAGTCTCAGGACGCGGTCATGAGGGAGCGCGAGACGACGCTCGACCGCACGCTGAAACCCCTCGCCGATCTTCTCGATGAGTACAAGCGAAATCTCGCCGAGTTCGATAAGCAACACGTCGGTGCGCTGGGGGAAGTGAAGAGCCGGGCCGATGAACTGCTCGTAGAGCAGCGTCGAACGCAGGACGAAACGCGACGGCTCAATCAGCTGCTGGGGCGCGCCGACCACCGCGGTCGATGGGGCGAAGTGCAGCTGGCCAATGTGCTCGAGGCGTCCGGCCTTCGCCAGAACATCGACTATCAGCTCCAAGTGTCGTCCACGAGCGAGTCCGGCCGTTCACAGCGTCCCGACTGCGTCGTCAACATGCCCAACGGGTCGCGCATCGCGATCGATGCGAAGTTCCCATTCGACGCGTTCGAAGCGTCGCTTGCAACGAGTGACGTCAACGAGCGCGCAGCGCTCGAAGCAAAGCACGCGAAAGACTTGCTCGCCCATGTCAGGACGCTGCGTGAGAAGGCGTACTGGGAAGCCATTGCGCCCGCGCCCGAGTTCGTCGCGTGCTTCGTGCCAAGCGACGTCGCGGTGAGTGTGGCCTTCGACGCCAATCCCGATCTCTTGAAGAACGCGGCGAAGGACAGAGTGATCATCGTCGGACCGACGAACCTGCTCTCGATGCTCTGGTCCGTGGCGATGGTGGTGCGACAACAACGCCTCGCCATGAATGCCGAAGAGATCTACAAGGTTGCAGAGACGATCTTCGAGCGAATTCGCTTCGTGGCCGAGCCGGTTGCCCGGATGGGTAAGGCCCTCGACACGCAGGTGAAGGAATACAACGCGATGGTCGCATCGTTCGAATCTCGCCTTATCGTGAGCGCGCGAAGCCTGCAGAAGCTCGGAGGCGCTGCCCACGCGAAGGAACTGCCCGAGTTGGGTCACGTCGATCGACTGACGACGCGCATCGACGAGAGCAAGTGGGGCGTCGATGACTCCTCGCCGTTGCCCGACGGCGCCGTAGAGATTCTCGAACTCGAAGGTTTCGAGGACACGGAGTAAAAATCTCGGCCGAGTAAGTTCTTTCAGCGTGGCCCGTACTCGCGCGCAACGCCGTCGTCATACGGTCCTCATCACGCTGGCACTGGTTATCACGCTCATTGTGCTGGTGTTCGCGCGTGATGTGTCACGATCCGCGCACGGCGCCATCACCGAACGCCTCAGCGAGAACAGAAGCTTTGCGGCGCTCGCGAACGGACTGATTGACCAAGAAAACCAATTCGACGCGCGTCTCGATCGGCTCCTGGGGCCGGGTGTCGCGCTGCAACGAACCGTCTTTGCGGCCCGGCTTTACCAGTTGAACGAGGTGCTCCCGGGGTGGATCACCGACGCCGATCTAGTGCGCGAACCGGTGTTGTCACACCACGTGAATGAGACGTTGTATGAACTCACACTCGAGCGCGTCGCGGCGTACCAGTCGCTGCTCGGTGAGGTGGCACGCGCGCTGAGCTTGCCCTGGAGCACGACGCCACTCGAACACGTAGCGAATCCGTCGACCACGATTGTCAACACCAGCACCCGATGGAACGCCGCCAGATTCTCGTTGTCGAAGGAACCGGGTCAAGTGAAACTCACCGCGACCACGTCGCGTAGCGGCACGTACTTTCACCTTCGCGGAACGAGCGACCTCGTCGCGTCTCGCTCGCTCGCGCTGGTGCGGGCCATTTCGATCGTTGCCATGCGTGTCACCCCGGCACCGTTGCCCGCCTCCCGCGGTGTGTTACTCCTGCCGCCGGTGACCACAGTCGATCTCGGTGTCTCGGTCCTGAACGCGAGTTACGACGATCAGCCGGTGATAATCAGCATCCGCGTTACCCCGACAAATAATCGAGGTCAGCCGTTCTTAGAGCGAATGCGCGCCACGCTTGGTCCGCTCCAGGCCTACGCGTTTGTACCCAGTGCAGTAACGACCGCAGCCAGCGAACGAGCGGAAGTTGTCATCACCGTGGCCGGGGCACGCGCGGCAGTCGGAAAGGTGACGACCGAGCATTACCGCCTCGAGATGTCGCCATCGGGGAACAGTTAGCGCGATTTGGTTACTGGCCAGTTGGCATACGATGGTTCCCGCCCCCAAAAAAGCTGAATCGAGGAATCGTGACTGAGTCCATTACCGTGACTGACAACCGGACAGGTGAGACTCGAGAGATCCCGATTCGAAACGGGGGCGTCGCCGCGAGCGAGTGGGCGAAACTGCTCCCCGGCGTGTGGTTTTACGATCCGGGCTTCATGACGACGGCCATGGCCGAGTCGTCAATCACGTACATCGATGGTGACGCCGGCATCCTGCGCTACCGCGGATACCCGATTGAGCAGCTCGCCGAGAAGTCGACGTACGTCGAAGTCGCCTATCTCTTGCTGCACGGCGAGCTTCCAAACGCGGAGCAGGCCGCGGCGTGGGAGAAGGAGATCACGTATCACACCTTCATTCATGAGAACGTGCGCAAGCGCTTCCTCGAAGGTTTCAACTACGACGCACACCCGATGGGCATGCTGGTCTCGGCGGTCGCGGCGTTGTCGACGTACTACAAAGAGGCGAAGGTCCTCGACGATCCCGAGATCTTGGACAAGCAGATCGTTCGACTGATCGCAAAGATGCCGACGCTCGCTGCTGCCGCGCACCGCTTCAGCGTGGGTATGCCCTTCGTCTACCCGGACAACTCTCTCGGCTACGCCCAGAACTTCCTGTCAATGATGTGGAAGGTTGCCGAACCTCGCTACGAACCCGATCCCGTGCTTGCCCACGCGCTCGACGTCTTGTTCATTCTGCACGCCGATCACGAGCAGAACTGCGGCACCACGGCTATGCGCGTTGCGGGATCCTCACACACTGACCCGTATTCCGCGACGGCGGCCGCCACTGCGGCGCTGTACGGCCCTCGTCACGGTGGGGCGAACGAAGCGGTGCTCAAGATGTTGACCAGAATCGGCAGCATCGAGAACGTGCCAGCGTTCGTCGAAACCGTCAAGCAGGGCAAGACCCTTCTCGAGGGATTCGGTCACCGCGTCTACAAGAACTTCGACCCGCGCGCCACGATCATCAAGAAGACTGCCGACGACGTCTTCAGCGTGACGGGAAAGAACCCGCTGCTCGACATCGCGCTCAAGCTCGAAGAGGTCGCTCTCGCCGACGACTACTTCATCTCGCGTCGGCTCTACCCGAACGTGGACTTCTACTCGGGTCTCATCTACCAGGCGATGGGCTTTCCCGTCGAGATGTTCACGGTGCTGTTCGCGATTCCGCGCACGTCGGGTTGGCTCGCGCACTATCAGGAGCTGCTCCAGCAGGACACGAAGATTGCCCGCCCCCGTCAGCTGTACGTCGGTGCCGACGAGCGCGACTTCGTGCCGATGCACCAGCGCTCCTAAGTCGGGTCGCTAGGCGTCAGTTCGCTTCGTCAGGAGCCGAGTCAAGCCCTCTTGGACCATCGAGACCTTGAGTTGACCGTCGCGCGAAAACAGAAAGCCGCGTGCGAGACCCCTGCCGCCATAGGCGATGGGCGATTCCGCGTCGTACAGCAGCCACTCATCGGCGCGCAGGTCGTGGTGGAACCACATGCAGTGATCGAGACTCGCGCCCATGAACGTGCCGTCGTCCCAGTTGATCGAGTGCGCCTTCAAGATCGAGTCCATCAGGCTCATGTCGCTCGCGTAGGTAACGACGCACGCGTGGAGCAGCGGATCGTCCGGCAACGTCCCATCGGCGCGAATCCAGAGTCGCTGGTGAGGCTCTTTGTCGCGGTCGCGGCTCCACGGCACTTCACCGAGATAGCGCTGGTCAATCGGGTGCTGACGCATGAACCATTCGTCGCTGTTCGGAAAGTCGCTCTTCAGTATCTCCGAGACCGAACGGATCTCTTCGGGACCGGGCACATCGGGCATTGTGATCTGGTGTTCGAGGCTCACCTCGTCGCTGTGAAAGCTCGCCTGCATGTTGTAGATCGCTTTGCCGTGCTGCACCGCCACGACGCGGCGAGTGGTGAAGCTCTTGCCATCACGAATTCGGTCGACTTCGTAGAGGATGGGCGTCGTCGGGTCCCCGGAGCGCAGGAAATACGAATGCAGCGAGTGCACCCGCCCTTGATCGACCGTCCGACCTGCGGCCATGAGCGCTTGGGCCGCCACTTGGCCGCCAAAAGTGCGCTGGCGCTCTTCTTTCGGATTGATACCTCGATAGACGTTGACCTCGATGGTTTCGAGGTCGAGAAGGTGCACGAGAAAGTCGAGGGCTTCGGACATGGTCCATTGTGGCATTCGCGGGCGCCAGGACCGATCGACGGCACCCGGTAGACTGGTGTGAATGATGGCCCGGATCCGCTCACTACGGGCGTGGATGCAGACTCGCGAGGGCAAGAAGTTCTATCGCTACTTATTGGGTTCTGTCGTCACCACGGGGGTGTCCTTTCTGTGGATCACGATCGTCTACGGACTGAAGATCATCCCGGGTGTCATCTGGGCCACACTGTCGGGGAACCTGCTCGCGGTCGTTCCGTCGTACTACTGGAATCGCGCCTGGGCGTGGGGCAAGCGCGGACGCAGTCACTTCCGCAATGAGATCGTTCCCTATTGGTCAATGGCGTTTCTCGGTATTGCGTTCTCTCAGCTCGGCGCGTTCTGGGCCCGTTCCGAGGTGCACGCGCACCATTGGAGCCGTCTATTCAACACCGGTCTCGTGGCGGGTGCCAACGTCGCCTGTTTCGCCATATTTTTTCTCTTGAAGCTGATGGTGTTCAACCGCATCTTCCACGTCGCCCACCACGACGAGAAGATCGAAGAGCCCGTTTCGATGCACGAGGGAACTTCGCTCTAATTCGCTTTTGAACTCGTTCGAGCGTTCGAAGAGCGACGACGCCGTGCGTCTCCTGGTCTTGCGCAGTGTGAAACGGTAGGTTGATTTCGATGATTCTCTCCCCAGGAGCGCTGCTCAAGTGGTCGCGCACCCACGAAGGTCGTCGATTAATCCGATACGCCACCGCTTCGGTCATCACGACGATTGTGTCGCTCGCGGCAGTCTCTGGGTTCTACGGGCTTCGCATCATTCCAAGCGAGATATGGGCGACCCTCGCCGGCAACGTCGTCGGAATGTTTCCCGCGTACCAGTTGAATCGTCGCTGGACGTGGGGTAGGAACGGACGAAGCCACTGGCGACGCGAGATCCTGCCGTTCTTGTGCATGTCAATGCTGGGCATCGCCTTTTCCCAAATCGGCGCGTGGTGGGCTCGCAATGAAGTCCGCTCGCATCACTGGAGCCATCTCGCAAATACTGGCCTCGTCGATGGCGCGAACCTTCTGTGCTTCGGCGTCTTTTGGGTGTTGAAGTTGATCGTCTTCAATCGCATCTTCCAGGTCAAGCGCCTGGAGCAGATGGACGAGCACCTACGCGTCGAAGAGGAAACGGCGCTCTAGTCGCGGAAGTTAGTGAACTGCAGCGGCACGTCGAGGTCCGCTTCCTTGAATTGGGCGATGGCCTGTTGGAGATCGTCGCGCTGCTTGCCGGTGACGCGCACGTGATCGCCTTGGATTGACGAGCTGAGGCTTTTGACGCCCATGTCTTTGACGAGCTTGTTGATCTTCTTGCCCACGTCCTGACTGACGCCGGCCTTTAAGGCGACCTTCTGGCGAGCGCTGTTGTGACTCGCTTCTTCGATCTTGCCCGGATCGAGCGTCTTCAGTGAGACCGATCGCTTCACCAGCTTCTCTTCGAGGAGCTGATACAGCGCGCGTAGACGGTCCTCGGTGGTGGCGCTCAAGTTCAGCTCTTTTTCGCTGAACTCGATGACGGCGTTGGTGCCTTTGAAGTCAAAGCGATTCGTGGCCTCACGGTTCGCTTGGTCCACGGCGTTGCGCACTTCTTGAAGGTCGATTTCGGAAACGACGTCGAAACTCGGCATGAAGAGATGCTAGAGCGCCTGCCACTTCCGCGTTGTGAGTGAGCGACATTTCGTCCAGGCGGTACTCGCGCGTCGCTCTATTGGTGGCGAGCGGGTGAGGACAGTAGAATTTTCGACGGGTCAGTGCCCGAGTGGCCAATGGGATCTGGCTGTAAACCAGACGGCTTAGCCTACGGGGGTTCAAATCCCTCCTGGCCCACCATGGTCAACCCCGCGAGGGGTTGGCTGTACGCCCGGCGAGAGCCGGCAGTACGGTGTCACGTTGAGTGGCGAGAGGAGTTTGGTGGTCCGTGTGAACTCGTGGGCGAGCGGGGTCAGAACGACCTACGAGCGAGTCGCGTCACGATTCGAATCGGGCGTGCAGCTGCTCGAGCGTAGGTACACGCCACTCGGACGCTTCGCTCCTGGACCATTCGAAGGTTGGTCGTTCCTCTGGCAGCCTGCGTTGCTCGGATTTGTTGCGATGGTGTCCATCGTGGGTGGCGCGTCGTTCACCAACTCTCCGTTCAAGTACAACCTGAACGGGACCTGGTTCTTCGGCGAGCCCTCGCTCAGCGCGGCGGGTACGCCGAGCTTGACGAAGTACATCTTGTCGGTAGTCCTCGTCTACGGCGGGCTACTGCTCTTGATGCGCGTCTGGCTACGGCTCGCCGAGGTCATGAAACTGCACATGGGCGCCCCGATGCGCAGGCTCTGGCCCATTTTTGGCCTCTGGTCTATTCCGATGATCGTGGCACCACCGCTGTTCTCACGCGACGTCTTCAGCTACGCGGCCCAGGGCGAGATGACCGCCGCCCATATCAGCCCCTACCTCTACGGACCGTTCACGCTCGGACAGGGCAGCAACCCATGGACGGCGCCGGTAGACCCCCTGTGGGGCAATACGCCGGCACCGTATGGCCCGTTCTTCCTCTTCATCGACAGCACGATCGACAGAATCACTGGCCACCATCAGCTCTGGACGGTCGTCGGACTTCGAATACTCGAAGTCATTGCCGTCATCATGATCGGTTACGGCGTGACGATGCTGGCGCGCGGGCTCGGACGAGACCCTGGCGAAGCCTTCGTGCTCGCCGCGATGAACCCGCTCGTATTGCTCACCCTCATTGGCGGCGCCCACAACGACGCCATCATGACCGGATTCTTGGTGATCGGTCTCGCTCTCGCAGTGCAGCGACATCCGGTCTGGGCGCTGTTCTTCGTGTCACTCGCGACCGCAATAAAAGCGCCCGCTGCCATCGGTCTCGCGTTCGTTGCGTGGAATTGGGTTGGTCCCCACGTGCGATTCAAGGAGCGCATCCGGCCGTTCGCCATTGGTGGGGTGGTGGCGGCGGCCGTGCTGGGCGTGACGACGTGGATCGCGGGGTTCGGCTTTGGGTGGGTGAACAACCTCATGAGTGAAGGCACGGTGCGTTCGTGGGCCGCACCGGCAACCGGCACGGGCATGGCCCTCACCAATCTCTTTCATGCGGTCGGACTGCATTCGATCAGCCTCGGCTCGGTGCTCTCGGTGACGCGATTCCTCGGGGTCGTCATCGCGGTCGCCTTCACGCTCTGGCTGCTCTGGCACTCCGCGGAGCGCGGGTGGGTTCGCTCGCTCGGACTTGCGCTGCTCCTGTTCGTCATTCTCGGCCCGGTCGTTCAGCCCTGGTATCTCGCCTGGGGACTCGTCATCTTCGCCGCGAGCTACAAAGGCCGCGAACACTTCTGGCTGCTCTTGTTCTCCATCATCGGACCGTTCATTGGTCTGCCAGGAGGCCGGGCGCTGCTCTCAGGGCTAGTGCATTCCAATCCGTTGCTGATCGCGCTGGCGGTCGCCATCTTGGGTGGCGTGTTGATCGTGCCGATGGGTCGCTGGACGCAATGGTCTTGGCCCGAGAAGGATTCGGTCCTTCTTGACGAGGGGCCTCTCGACGAGCGCCTGGAATCCGTCTCCCCTGGTGCTGGCGGGCTGAGCGAAGCGACGGCCTAACCGCTACGGGGCCAGGTGACCTGGAAACATGGCTTCGTCGGGCATAACGTATTGGTACTCGACCACATCGAGCCATCGTCCGTGCTTGCGACCGACTTCGATCTCGGTCCCGACCAGGGTAAAGCCACATTTTTCGTGAAGTCGGATGGAACTCGCGTTTTCGCCCACGATGCGCGCGATGATCGAGTGGAAGCCCGAGCGCTTCGCCGTTGCGATCAGGTCATTGAGGAGCAACTCGCCCACGCCTCGTCCGCGGGCTTCGCGGTGCACGTAGACCGAGTTTTCAACGGTGGTGGCGTACGCTGGTCGCTCACGAAAGGGCGATACGGAAGCAAATCCGAGGATCCGGTCCCCGTGGGCGCCCAGCTCACCAAGCTCGTCTTCGGTGTTGACCGCCACCAGACAGACGTGCGTCGCCTGGTGATTGCCGATCCACGCTTGCTGTGCTTCCAGCGTGCGGGGCACGAGATCAAAGGAGACCGAGACCTCGACCACCTCTGGATTCAAGATGTTCATGAGTGCTGCGGCGTCGTCAATTTCGACCAGACGCGTTCTCATAGGTGACCAGGGTACCGCGCGATCGGCTGGAATAAAGGGGCTTAGAGGCACTACACTTTCCACTCGCGACTTTTTTGTCGAGATTGCCCTCTTAGCTCAGTGGTAGAGCACTTCCATGGTAAGGAAGGGGTCGTCGGTTCAACCCCGACAGAGGGCTCGCCAGGCGGCGTAGCTCAGGTGGTCAGAGCACACGGCTCATAATCGTGTTGTCGCGGGTTCGAGTCCCGCCGCCGCTACCAGGCATAACGCAGCATCAAAGGAGAGACATGGCGAAGAACGAGAAGCGTGTCCAGGTGACGCTGGCGTGCGAAGACTGCAAGCGACGTAACTACATCACCACGAAGAACAAGATCAACGATCGCGAGCGCATCGAGATGAAGAAGTTCTGTCAGTGGGAGCGCAAGCACACGCTGCACAAAGAGACCCGCTAGGAGGCCTCACCGCCCGGGGTGGTAAGATTGTCGTCCCGAGGGACGCGGCCGTAAGGCGGTCCCCTAAGGGCAGTGGCTCAATTGGTAGAGCACCGGTCTCCAAAACCGGTGGTTGGGGGTTCGAGTCCCTCCTGCCCTGCTCGAAGATGGTTTTTGGGCGGCTGTAACGAAGTACGAATGAGAGACGGAAGATGAACCGCGAACAGAAGCGCTTGATGCAGCGACAGGGACAGATGGGTGCCGACGGCGCCCCTGCTCGTCGTACCGCACAAGACGTTCAGCGTCGTCGCAGCGAACGCGCCACACCGCGTGAATTCTTTCGCCAGGTCCGCGAGGAGATGCGCCAAGTCTCCTGGCCCACGCGTCCAGAAGTGATCAACTACACCTCGATCGTGTTCTTCGTGCTCGTATTCATGACCTCACTCGTCTTCGGACTCGGGTGGGGTCTCGCCAAATTCGTCGCATTCCTCTTTATCAAGTAGGCCCTCATGAGTGACGTAGAAACCGACCACCTCGAAGACGCGAACGACGCCGTAGACGGCGAGGAGATCCTTGACGTCACGATCATTGACGAAGACGAAGAGCCGATTGTCGAGAGCGCCTACGACCGACCGGGTCGTTGGTACATCGTGCACACCTTCGCCGGCCATGAGCAGAAGGTGATCGGCGCCCTCAACAACATCATCAAGAGCCGCGAGCTGAGCGAGTCGATCTACGAGATCTACCTGCCCGAAGAGGACGTGACGGAGTTCAAGTCGGGCAAAAAAGTCACGGTCTCCAAGCGCATGTTCCCGAGCTACCTGCTGATTCGCTGCGAGCCGGACCCCGAGATCTTCTACGTGATCGGCTCGACCCCGGGTGTCACCGGCTTCGTCGGCGCAGAAAAGACCCGGCCGACCGCACTCACGCGTCGCGAAGTCGACAACATCATTCGGCCCCACGTCGAAGGCGTCGAGCAGCCGGTCGCCAAGCGCCGCATGCCGACCCACGAGTTCGAGGTCAACGACACGGTCCAGATCAAGACCGGTCCGTTCGCCACGTTCTCGGGCCACGTCGCCGAAATCAACGAAGATCAACTCAAGGTGAAGGTGCTCGTGGACATCTTTGGTCGCGAGACACCCGTCGAGCTCGACTTCACGCAAGTCACGAAGCTCTAGAAGGATTTAAGGAGAACGCCCATGGCGAAGAACGTCGTAGCAGTCGTCAAGATTCAGTTGGAAGCGGGTGGGGCCACCCCCGCGCCGCCCGTCGGTACCGCGCTCGGACCCCACGGTGTCCAGACGATGGAGTTCTGCAAGCAGTACAACGCAGCGACTGAGTCGATGCGCGGGACGGTCATCCCGGTCGAGATCTCGATCTACGAAGACCGCACCTTCACCTTCATCCTGAAGACCCCACCGACGCCGGTGCTGCTTCGCCAAGCGGCGGGCATCGCCAAGGGTGCGCACCTGGCGGGTCGCGAGACTGCAGCCACGGTCACGATGGAGCAGGTCGAAGAGATCGCGAAGACCAAACTGAAGGACCTCAATACCGACGACGTCGAGATGGCCAAGTTGCAAGTGGCCGGCACCGCGCGTTCAATGGGCATCAAGGTCGCGGGCTAGGAGAGTCATGAAGCACGGTAAGAACTACAAGAACGCGCTCGCACAGGTCGACCGTGAGGAGCTCCTCACTGTCCCCGAAGCGATCGACAAAGTGAAGAACCTCGCACACGCGAAGTTCGACGAGACCATCGAACTCGCCGTGCGCCTCGGGGTTGACCCGCGCAAGGCCGAGCAGATCGTGCGAGGCACGATCTCGCTGCCCGCGGGAACGGGCAAAACGAACCGCATTGCAGTCTTCGCTGCGGGCGAAGCGGCTCAGGCCGCTCGCGACGCGGGTGCCGACGTAGTGGGCGCCGAAGACCTGGTGGCGAAGGTCGCTGGGGGATTCCTCGACTTTGACGTCGCCATCGCGACACCGGACTTGATGGGCCAGGTCGGTGGACTTGGCCGCGTGCTCGGTCCGCGAGGCCTCATGCCCAACCCGAAGACCGGCACCGTGACGACTGACGTCGCCAAGGCCGTCGCCGAGTTCAAGGGCGGACGCGTCGAGTACCGCACCGACAAGATCGGCAACGTACAGCTGCGCGTCGGCAAGGTGAGCTTTTCGCGCGAGGACCTCATGCGCAATGTCGTCGCCGTTATCGACGAGCTCGTTCGCGTGAAGCCCGCCAGCGCGAAGGGCCGCTACCTCATGAGCGTCACCGTCAGCTCGACCATGGGCCCGGGTGTCAAGATCGACCCCACGCGAATTCACGACCACGACGAGGTGCTCGCCTCCGCGTAGGTTTTGACGCGCACCGCGCAGTCCACGTACGATGTAACGCGCACGAAGTCAGTGCCACAGAATTTTTTAGAACGCCGAAGACATCCGGTGCACGCGAGTGCGTAAAGGACGAGAGTCCGCCTGACGAGGAGTTCGGGTTTCTCTGGAAACTCGTTCACTGATGTCTTCGGCCCGTTCCCGGGCGGCATCCGGTGAAGGAGTCAGATGAACAAGGTCCGCACCGCCAAGGTCGCTACCGTTGACGAGGTCAAGGCGAAGGTCGATTCGACCTCAACCGCCGTGGTCACCGAATACCGTGGCATGACCGTCGCCCAGATTTCGACGCTTCGTCGCCAGCTGCGCGCGCTCGACGCTGACTACAAGGTCTTTAAGAATACCCTGGTGCGACGTGCCATTGCGGGGACTTCCGCAGAGCCGCTCGACCCATTCTTGGTTGGCCCGACCGCCATTGCCTTTGTGAACGGCGACGTCTCGGCGGTCGCCAAGGCGTTGCGCGATTTCGCCAAAGCGACGCCCACCCTCGTGGTGAAGGGCGGCGTGCTTGACGGCAAGGCCCTCAGCGTCTCGGACCTCTCGGCACTCGCCGACCTGCCGTCGCGTGACGTGCTCCTCGCGCGCTTCGCGGGCCTGCTCGCCTCTCCGCTCGCCACCATGGCCGGTCTCTTGAAGGCCGTCCCGCAAAACTTCGCCTACGGCCTCTCAGCCCTGATCGACGCGAAGGGCGGCGCCCCCGCCCCCGCGGCCCAGGTCGACGAGGTCGCCGAGACTCCGGCCGGGGTCGAGGAAGCTGGTTCGCCAGCGAGCGACGACACCGCGACACCTGTCGCGGAGGTCGAGGAGGAGGCGACCGCCGAATCCGACTCGAACACCCCCGAGGCGTCAGCTGACGCCGAGGAAGCACCGGCCGAATAACCCAACGTAAGAAGAGAAAGGAACCACCATGGCTGCAACCCTGACCAAGGAGCAGATTCTTGACGGCATCGCGGAACTGTCCGTGATTGAGCTGAGCGAGCTGCTGAAGGAATTCGAAGAGAAGTTCGGCGTGACTGCGGCGGCACCCGTGGCTGCTGCGGCGGCCCCCGCCGCTGGCGGCGGCGCTGGTGACGACGAGGTCGAAGAGAAGAGCAGCTTCGACGTCATCCTCACGAGCGGCGGCGACAAGAAGATTCAGGTCATCAAGGAAGTGCGTGCACTGACCAGCCTGGGTCTGAAAGAGGCGAAGGACCTCGTTGACGGCGCACCCAAGCCCGTCCTCGAGAACGTCTCGAAGGCCGACGCGGAGAAGGCCAAGGCCTCCCTCGAGACCGCTGGCGCCACCGTCGAGCTCAAGTAGCTTCACTGCGTTTTGCGTGGTCCCGGCCGGTGCGCCGGCCGGGACGCGTCGCAGGGTCGAGCAATACTTGACCTGAGCGGCGAATCTGCCTAGGGTGAGCGCAACCGTTTTGGCGGCCGCGTGTCTCTTCGGAGAACGCCAGTTGCACATTCCCCGGCAGAACCACTAGAGTTGTTAGACCGTGTTCCTGCCCTCAACTTCGTCATCCCTTGACGCCGTTTTGTGCTTCGACCCGGCGCGTATCAGTAGCCACCCACTCACACGGAGGATGACCGTTGACGTCTCGGTCCACTAGCCCGGAGCGCTTTAACTTCTCGGCACTGGGTGAAGCTCACCCGCTGCCTAATTTGCTTGAAATTCAGCGCGACAGCTTCGATTTGTTCATGAAGCAGGGTCTGCGTGAGGCCTTTGAGGCAATTTCGCCTATCACCGACTTCACGGGACGCTTGTCGCTCGAGCTCGAATTCGACCCCGACGACGCGGACTTGAAGAGTCCGCCGAAGTTCACCGTGGAAGAGTGCCGTCAGCGCGCCACCACGTACTCCCAGCCCATCTTCGTACGCGCGCGCTTTCTCAACTCCGAAACCGGTGAGATCAAAGAGCAGACCGTGTTCATGGGTGACTTCCCGATCATGACCGAGCAGGGGACCTTCATCATCAACGGCACCGAGCGTGTCGTGGTATCTCAGCTCGTGCGTTCGCCCGGTGTGCTCTTCCAGCCCGGCAAGGACGAGAAGGTTGCCTTCGAAGGAACGATTCACCCAAGCCGCGGTGAGTGGCTCCAGGTCGACCTCGAAGAGAAGAAGAACAAGTCGGCCAACGCCGGCGCGCGCATCGCGCGCAAGCGCCGCATCTCGATCTTCACGCTGCTGCGCGCCCTCGACACGTCGATGGACGAAGCGTTCTTCGAGAGGTTTGTCGCTCACTTCGACTTTCTTGAAGACCAGTTCCACCTGGACTGGAAGAAGGCGCACCTCGAAATCGCGAAGCACATGGAGAAGTTCAACATCGAGGACAACCCCGAGAACTTCACCCGCGCGAGTCAAGAGACTGCGTGGCTCGAGATCTACCGTCGCGCGCGTCCGGGTGAAGTCCAGACCGTCGAAGCTGCTCGTCAGTACTTCGAAGGTGCGTTCTTCTCGGAGAAGCGCTACGACCTCAGTCGCGTTGGCCGCTACAAGCTCGACCGCAAGCTCGGCGACGAAGTGGCGAAGAACCTTGAGCTCTTCGGTGACCTCCTCGAGCGTCCGAACCCAGCGCTGCACGTCCTGTCGAAGGCCGAAGTGTTGGCGACGGCGACCTACCTGCTCAACCTCGCGCGTGACCGCACCGCGAAGGACACCACGTACCACATCGACGACCAGGACCACTTCGCCAACCGCCGCATCCGCAGCGTGGGCGAGCTGATCCAGAACGCACTGCGCACCGGCCTTTCGCGCATGGAGCGCGTGGTGCGCGAGCGCATGAACACCCAAGACGTCGAGGCGATCGCGCCCCAGACGCTCATCAACATCCGTCCCGTCATGTCGGCGATCAAAGAGTTCTTCGCGACGAGCCAGTTGAGCCAGTTCATGGACCAGAACAACCCGCTCTCGGGGCTCACCCACAAGCGCCGTCTTTCGGCACTTGGACCGGGCGGACTCTCACGTGAGCGCGCGGGCCTTGAGGTCCGCGACGTCCACTCGTCGCACTACGGCCGCATGTGCCCGATCGAGACCCCAGAAGGTCCGAACGTCGGTCTCATTGGCTACCTCGCCACGTACGCGCGCATCAACGAGTACGGCTTCATCGAGACGCCGTACCGCGTCGTCACCAACGGTCGCGTGACCGGTGAGATCAAGTACTTCACCGCGGACGAAGAAGAGCGCTACGTCATCGCCCAGGCGAACACCGAGCTCGACGACACCGGCAACATCAACTCCGAGCGCGTGCTCGTTCGTCGCGGGCCGGTCGGTACTGGTCTGCGCGTCGGCTCTTCCAACAAGTCGTCCTCGACGACCTCGGAGATCGACTTCGTGAAGCCCGATGAGGTCGAGCTGATGGACGTGTCCACCAAGCAGATCATCTCGGTTGCGACATCGCTCATCCCCTTCGTGGAGCACGACGACGCCCAGCGCGCACTCATGGGTGCGAACATGCAGAAGCAGGCTGTGCCGCTCGTCATGCCCGAGGCGCCGTTCGTCGGCACCGGCATGGAAGCGCGCGCCGCACTCGACTCGGGTGACGTGCTGATCGCTGAAGGTAGCGGAGTGGTCAAGTCCGTGTCGGGCGACCGCATCATCGTTGAGTACGAAAAGGACGCCGTTGACCGTTATGGCAAGGCGTTCGGTCGCAAGATCTACAACCTCAACAAGTTCCGTCGTTCGAACCAGGACACCTCGATCAACCAGAAGCCCCTCGTGGTCGGCGGCGAGATCGTCGTCGAGGGTGATCTTTTGGCGGACGGCACGAGCACGAGCAACGGCGAGCTGGCGCTCGGCAAGAACTTGCTCGTCGCCTACATGCCGTGGGAGGGCTACAACTACGAAGACGCCATCATCTTGAATGAGCGTCTTGTGCGTGACGACGTGCTCACGTCGATTCACGTGAAGGAGTACGAGATCGACGCTCGCGACACCAAACTCGGTGCCGAAGAGATCACTCGCGACATCCCGAACCTGCCCGACGACATCTTGGCGGACTTGGACGACCTCGGCATCGTGCGCATCGGCGCCGAAGTGCAGCCCGGTGACATCCTCGTCGGCAAGGTCACCCCAAAGGGTGAGACCGAGCAGTCGCCCGAAGAGCGCCTGCTTCGTGCCATCTTCGGTGAGAAGGCGCGCGAAGTGCGCGACACCTCGTTGAAGGTGCCCCACGGTGAGTCCGGCAAGGTCATTGACGTGAAGGTCTACAGCCGCGACGAGGACCACGAGATGCAGCCTGGCGTCAACCAGCTGGTGAAGGTCTATGTGGCCCAGAAGCGCAAGATCTCTGAAGGCGACAAGCTCGCCGGACGTCACGGCAACAAGGGCGTCATCTCGAAGATCCTGCCGGAAGAGGACATGCCGTTCCTTTCTGACGGAACTCCGATTGACATCATCTTGAGTCCGCTCGGTGTGCCGAGTCGTATGAACGTGGGTCAGGTGCTCGAAAGTCACCTCGGCTACGCGGCACGCCACGGTTGGGCCGGCATTGAGGTCAACCCCGCCGTTGGCACGTCTGGTCACGACGACCAGCGCGACCCCGCGACCCGTCCGTACCGCAAGACCCGTCCGCGCACGGAGCCGGCGGTCTACGTCGCGACCCCGTCGTTCGATGGTGCGCACTGGGACGAGACCGAGCGCGCCAAGGACAAGCCGACGATCCAGTACACCTTCCAGACGTTGAACGTCGATGGCCAGAACGGCAAGCGCATGCTGGCCGGGGACAACGACGGCAAGGTCACGTTGTACAACGGTCGCACCGGTGAGGCCTACGACAGTCCGATCTCGGTGGGCTACGCCTACATCTTGAAGCTCGCCCACATGGTCGACGACAAGATCCACGCTCGCTCGACTGGTCCGTACTCGATGATCACGGCCCAGCCCCTCGGTGGCAAGGCCCAGTTCGGTGGTCAGCGCTTCGGTGAGATGGAAGTGTGGGCCCTTGAGGCCTACGGTGCCGCGTACGCGCTCCAGGAACTTCTCACCGTCAAGTCTGACGACATGAAGGGTCGCGAACGCGCTTACGAGGCAATCGTGAAGGGTCAGAACCTCCCCGAGCCGGGTATCCCGGAGTCGTTCAAGGTGCTGATCAAAGAAATGCAGTCGCTCTGTTTGAACGTGGAGGTGCGCGACAAGGTCGGCGCCCACGTTGATCTGGCCGACACCGAAGAGGACTTCTTCTCGGTGACCCGCGAACTCGGAATCGACATCTCTCGACCCGAGCGCGGCAGTGACGAAGAAGACGCCCGACGTGCCGCCGAAAGGAAGTTGTCATCATGAGTCCACTCGACGTGAACCAGTTCGACGAGATCTCGATCGGTCTCGCCACCGCTCAGAACATTCGTAGTTGGTCCTCGGGCGAAGTGAAGAAGCCTGAGACGATCAACTACCGCACCCTGCGTCCCGAGAAGGACGGCCTGTTCTGCGAGAAGATCTTCGGACCGCAGAAGGCCTGGGAGTGCGCCTGTGGCAAGTACAAGCGCGTCCGTTTTAAGGGCATTGTCTGTGAGCGCTGTGGCGTTGAAGTAACGAGTGACAAGGTGCGCCGTGAGCGCATGGGTCACATCGCGCTCTCCGCTCCGGTCGTGCACATCTGGTACCTGCGCGGTACTCGCTCCTGGCTCGCCTACCTCTTGATGGGGACAGCGCCGAAAGAAGAGCTGAAGGCTAAGCAGCTGGAGAAGGTCATCTACTTCGCTGCCCACATGGTCACCTACGTCGACGACACGCGTCGCCACGACGACGTGGCCGAGCTCCGTCTTGGCCTCAATGACGAGATCCTTGAGATCGCCGAGCGCGAAGTCAAGGCGCTTGACAACAAGCTCAAAGAGATCGAGACCCGAGCCGCCAAGCTCGAGGCCGATGGCGCGAAAGAGTCCGAGCTTCGGGCCCTCCAGCGCGGCACCGAGAAAGAGCTCGACGGCGTGCGCTCGCGTTTCGCCGAAGAGCGTGAGCTCGCGAAGCAAGCCTTTGACACCTTCGAAGGCCTTCACAGTCGTCAGATCATCGAAGACGAAGTCCTCTACCGCGAGATGGAGTTCCGCTACGGCGACTACTTCGAAGGCGGCATGGGCGCGGACGCGATCCTGCAGCTGATCGACCGCATGGACCTCGACGAAGAAGAGAAGATGATGCGCGAGATGATTGACGCGAAGGACGGCCGCAAGCCGCTCTCCGCGCAGCGTCACGCCAAGTTCTTGAAGCGTCTGGCGATCGTGCAGTCCTTCAACCGTCGTGACGAGCACGGTCATCGTTTGAACGACCCGCGCGCCATGATTCTTGAAGCCGTGCCGGTCATTCCTCCGGACCTGCGTCCGATGGTCCAACTCGACGGTGGTCGCTTTGCGACCTCCGACTTGAACGACCTCTACCGACGCGTCATCAACCGCAATAACCGCTTGAAGCGACTGCTTGATCTCGGCGCGCCCGACATCATCGTGAACAACGAGAAGCGCATGCTCCAAGAGGCCGTCGACGCACTCTTTGACAACGGTCGACGTGGTCGTCCGGTCGCCGGACAGAGCGGCCGACCGCTCAAGAGTCTTTCGGACATGTTGAAGGGTAAGCAGGGTCGTTTCCGCCAGAACCTGCTCGGCAAGCGCGTTGACTACTCGGGCCGTTCGGTCATCGTGGTTGGCCCGCAGCTGAAGCTGCACCAGTGTGGTCTGCCCAAGATGATGGCCCTCGAGCTCTTCAAGCCCTTCGTCATGAAGCGCCTCATCGAGACGCAGATGGCCCAGAACATCAAGAGCGCGAAGCGCATGGTCGAGCGTCGCAAGACGGTCGTGTGGGACGTCCTCGAAGAGGTCATCCGCGAGCACCCCGTGCTGCTCAACCGCGCCCCGACCCTTCACCGTTTGGGTATCCAGGCGTTCGAGCCGATCCTCGTCGACGGCAAGGCCATTCAGATCCACCCGCTCGTCTGCAAGGCGTTCAACGCTGACTTCGACGGTGACCAGATGGCTGTGCACGTGCCGCTCTCGGCCGAATCACAGGCCGAAGCGCGCATCTTGATGTTGTCAACCAACAACATCTTCACGCCCGCCACCGGTCGTCCGATCACGGAGCCCGCCCAGGACATGGTCTATGGCGCGTACTACCTGACGTTGCCTTCCGAGCACACCGAAGAGCACCCGAAGGTCTACCGACACGTGTACGAGATCGAAAACGCGGTCTCGGACAAGCTGCTCGGTCTTCGCACGCCGATCCAGATTCGTCCCCTCGAGGGCTCGAGTCTCGACACGCGCCTGGAGTCCGCTGGCATCGAAGTCGAAGGCGTCGGACGCTCGCTCGTCACCACGGCGGGACGTGTCTTGTTCAACGAGGCGCTGCCATTTGGCTTCCGCTACGTGAACGAGCTGATCGGCAAGAACGCCATTCCGATCGGCACGATCGTCGAGGAGATCTCGGCGAGCTATTCACGCCAGGAAGTCGCCGAATCCTTGGACGCCATCAAATCGCTGGGCTTTCGCTTCGCCACGAAGTCGGGACTCACGATCTCCATTGACGACATCGTCACGACCCCCGAGAAGGCCGCGATCCTCAACAAGTATGAGGAGCAGGCCGCCAAGGTCGAGACGAACTATCGCCGCGGCGTCATCGTCGACGACGAGCGTCGCCAGCAGGAGATCGAGATCTGGACCAACGCGAACAAAGAGGTCGGTGACGCCACCGACCGCGCGATGAACGCGATCATGGACAACCCGATCCGCCAGATGGTCGACTCGGGTGCTCGTGGTAACTCCCAGCAGATCCGCCAGATCGCGGCCATGAAGGGCCTCGTGTCCAACCCGCGCGGTGAGATGATTCCTCGCCCGATCAAGTCCTCGTTCCGCGAGGGCCTCTCGGTGCTCGAGTACTTCATCTCCACCCACGGCACCCGTAAGGGACTCGGTGACACCGCACTTCGCACTGCGGACTCGGGCTACTTGACGCGTCGACTCGTCGACGTTGCCCAGGAGCTCATTGTCAAAGTGTTCGACTGTCACACGGCGCGCGGGATGTGGATCGAGCACGTTGCCGCTGACACTCGCGCCCAGCGTGCGCACTTGGAGACCAAGCTCTGGGGACGTGTCGTCTCCGAAGACGTCTCCTTGAGCGATGGCTCCGTGATCACGGCCGGCACCATGTTGCTGATGGACGACGTCGAGCGCTTGCGCGACGACGCAGCGGTGACGCGCGTACGCGTGCGCACCACGCTTACCTGTGACGCCATCCAGGGCGTGTGTGCCGCGTGTTACGGGCTCTCACTCGCCACCCACCAGCTCGTCGAGCTCGGTGAGGCAGTCGGTGTCATTGCGGCCCAGTCCATTGGTGAGCCGGGAACGCAGCTCACCATGCGTACCTTCCACTCCGGTGGTGTGACCGAGAGCGACATCACCCACGGACTTCCGCGCGTGGTCGAGCTCTTTGAAGCCCGTACCCCGAAGGGCGCCGCCGCCGTTGCCGAATTCACCGGCACGGTGCGCGTCGAGCTCATCGGACGCGAGCGCAAGGTCACCATCGTCGGCGACGAGGGACAGGTGCAAGAGGAGTCGATCTCGATCGCTCGCCACCTGCTCATCGAAGACGGCCAGGAAGTCGAAGTCGGTACGCCGTTGCACGACGGACCGCTCGACCCCAAGCTCATGATGAAGTTCCGCGGTACGCGCGAGACCCAGCAGTACCTCGTCGAAGAGGTCCAGAACGTCTACCGCGACCAGGGTGTGTCGATTCACGACAAGCACATCGAGCTGATCGTGCGACAGATGACCCGTCGCGTGCAGATCGTGGACGCCGGTAACTCACACTGGCTGCCCGGTGCGCTCATCGACGTGAAGCTGTTCAACGACACCAACGACGAGCTTGAAGCGAACGGCAACGAGGCTGCTGACGGCCGCGCCCAGCTCATGGGTATCACGAAGGCGTCGCTCGCGACCGACTCGTGGCTGTCTGCCGCGTCGTTCCAGGAGACCACCCGCGTGTTGACCGAGGCTGCCATCGAAGGCAAGCGCGACAACCTCGTGGGTCTGAAGGAAAACATCATCATCGGTAAGTTGATCCCCGCCGGATCGGGGCTCGAGTACTACAACCGTCGCGAGCTTCGTCTGGACATGCCCGACGCCGAGCTGCTGCCCGCCTGGGCGCAGGTCAGCGACGACGATCTCGACCTCGCGAGCTTGCTCGGTGAGCTCTCGAGCGATGACTCCTTCAGCGCTGACTTGAACGCCTTCCAGAACATTGGGACGGCGACCTACGACGAGTCGGCGCTGCCCGAGGACGATGCGGTTAACCCCGAAGATCAGCTCGGGGGCCAGGCTCTCTAACGTTGAGCCCGTGGCTGGCCTCGTGCCAGTCGCGGGCTTGCCGTAGATGCCCGGCGTGTCGTAGGATTGACAGTCCGCCCTCCGGTAATGCCGGCGGGATACGAGTTGTACCAACCAGCTGTACCAACAAGAGAGGTTCCGCGTGCCCACAATCGCACAGTTGGTCCGAAAGGGCCGACAGGACAAGGTTTCAAAGACGAAGACGCCGGCCCTGAAAGGGGCCCCGCAGCGCCGCGGTGTCTGCACCCGCGTGCACACCGTCACGCCCAAGAAGCCGAACTCCGCCTTGCGTAAGGTCGCCCGTGTTCGCCTCACCTCCGGCGTCGAAGTGACTGCCTACATCCCCGGCGTTGGCCACAATCTCCAGGAGCACTCGATCGTGCTCGTGCGCGGCGGCCGTGTGAAGGACCTTCCTGGTGTTCGCTACAAGATCATTCGCGGCGCGCTCGACACCTCCGGTGTCCGCGACCGCAAGCAGGCCCGTAGCCGCTACGGCGCCAAGAGGGAGAAATAATGCCTCGTAAAGGCCCCGCCGTTCGCCGTGAGATTCCCGTCGACCCGATCTACAAGTCGGTCCTCGTCACGCAGGTAACCAACAAGATCCTGGAGCGCGGCAAGCGCACCATCGCCGAGCGCATCGTGTACTCGGCGCTCGAGCAGGTTGAGCAGAAGACGGGTACCGACCCGATTGCCACCTTGAAGCGCGCGCTCGAGAATGTCCGCCCCGAGCTCGAAGTCCGTTCGCGCCGCGTGGGTGGTACCACCTACCAGGTCCCCGTTGAGGTTCGCCCGCGTCGTTCGACGACGCTCGCGATAAGATGGTTGACCGACTTCGCGAAAAAGCGCCGCGAAAAGACCATGGCCGATCGCTTGGCCAACGAGATCATCGACGCCAGTAACGGCGTGGGCGCGGCCGTGAAGCGCCGCGAGGACATGGCCAAAATGGCCGAGTCCAACAAGGCTTTCGCCCACTATCGCTGGTAATTAAAGAGAGTTTGCACAAGAAATGACGGCACGCGAGTACCCCCTCGACAAGGTTCGCAACATTGGCATCATGGCCCACATCGACGCGGGCAAGACAACGACCACTGAGCGCATCTTGTTCTACACGGGCAAGAACTACAAGATCGGCGAGGTCCACGAGGGCGCGGCGACCATGGACTGGATGGTCCAGGAGCAAGAGCGCGGCATCACCATCACCTCCGCTGCGACCACCTGCTACTGGAACGGCAACCGTATCAACATCATCGACACGCCCGGTCACGTCGACTTCACGGTGGAAGTCGAGCGCTCTTTGCGCGTCCTCGACGGCGCCGTCGCGGTCTTTGACGCCGTCGCCGGTGTCGAGCCCCAGACTGAGACGGTGTGGCGTCAAGCCAACAAGTACAACGTGCCGCGCATCTGCTTCGTCAACAAGATGGACCGCCTGGGTGCGGACTTCTTCCGTTGCGTCGCCATGATCGAGGACCGCCTCGACTGTGTGCCCGCAGTGATCCAGCTGCCCGTGGGCGCCGAAGGCAACTACCGCGGCATCATCGACTTGACGACCATGAAGGCGACGCTCTACCACGACGACCTCGGCGAGAGCTTCGACGTGGTGGATGTCCCCGACGAGTTGAAAGAGCTCGCCGAGGAGTATCGCGCGAAGCTGCTCGACGTCCTGACGACCTTTGACGACGACTTGATGGAAAAGGTGCTCGGCGACGAGGACATCTCGGCGGGCGACATTCGCCGCGCCTTGCGCCGCGGGACCCTCGAGAATCACTGCGTGCCGATCCTCAACGGCTCGGCGTTCAAGAACAAGGGTGTCCAGCCCATGCTCGACGCGGTAGTGGACTTTCTCCCCTCGCCGGTCGACCTTCCGCCGACCCAGGGCACCAAGCCGGGCAAGGACGAGCCGCTCGAGCGCAAGCCCGACGACTCCGAGCCCTTCTCCGCGCTGGCCTTCAAGATCATGACCGACCCGTACGTCGGCAAGCTCACCTACCTTCGCGTCTACTCGGGCAGCCTGGAAAAGGGCGACACCGTCATCAACACGACCAAGGGCATGAAGCGCGAGCGCCTCGGGCGACTGCTGCTCATGCACGCGAACAACCGTGAAGACCTCGACACCATCCGCACGGGCGACATTGTCGCGGCGGTGGGTCTCAAGCAGGTGACGACCGGTGACACCCTGTCGGACCCGAACCAGCCGATTCAGCTCGAAACGCTGACGTTCCCCGAGCCCGTCATCCACGTGGCCGTCGAGCCGAAGACGAAGGCCGACCAGGAGAAGCTGGGCAAGGCCCTCTACGCGCTCTCCGAGGAAGACCCCACCTTCCGCGTTCGCACCGACCAAGAGACCGGCCAGACCGTGATCTCCGGTATGGGCGAGCTGCACCTTGAGGTGCTGGTTGACCGCATGCTGCGCGAGTTCTCGGTGGACGCGAACGTCGGTAAGCCGCAAGTCGCCTACCGCGAGACCATCCGCAAGAAGGTCGAAAAAGTCGAAGAGAAGTATGTCCGCCAGACCGGTGGTAAAGGTCAGTACGGCCACGTCGTCATCACCGTCGAGCCCACGGGCCCCGGCGGCGGCTACGAGTTCCTCGACGAGATCTCCGGTGGCGTGATTCCCAAGGAGTACATCGGGCCGGTCAACCAAGGCATTACTGAGGCACTGACCTCGGGCGTGCTCGCTGGCTACCAGGTCGTGGACATCCGAGTTCGCCTTACCTTTGGTAGCTACCACGACGTGGACTCCTCGGAGATGGCGTTCAAGATCGCCGGTTCGATCGCGATCAAGAAGGCAGCTCGTCTCGCGAGCCCCGTCCTCTTGGAGCCGATCATGAGCGTCGAGGTCGTCACCCCCGAGGACTACATGGGCGACGTGATCGGTGACCTGTCGAGTCGCCGCGGTCGTATCGAGGGCATGGAACAAGTTGGCAACAACCAAGTAATTAAAGCGCTTGTGCCGCTTGCTGACATGTTCGGCTACGCTACTGACCTGCGTTCTCGCACTCAGGGGCGAGCGACGTACACCATGCAGTTCAATTCGTACGCGGAAGTACCTGAGGCGATCGCTAAGGAGATCGTCGCCAAGGCCACCGGCGCGTAAGAAGCCGGGAAACCGGAACAAAAAGGTCCAAACCGTGGTCGGGGAGGGCCGAAAAACCGACCGATTCATAGTGAAGCGGTCACGAGAGAGAAAGTTAGTCCCCGACAATGGCAAAGCAGAAGTTCGAGCGCACTAAGCCGCACGTCAACATTGGCACCATGGGCCACATCGACCACGGTAAGACCACTCTTACTGCGGCGATCACCAAGGTCCTGTCCACGCGCATCCCCGGCACGGCCTTTACCCCCTTCGATCAGATCGACAAGGCCCCCGAAGAGCGCCAGCGCGGCATCACTATTTCCATCGCCCACGTGGAGTACGAGACGGCAAACCGTCACTACGCCCACGTCGACATGCCCGGTCACGCCGACTACGTGAAGAACATGATCACGGGCGCCGCCCAGGTTGACGGCGCCATCTTGGTGGTCTCCGCGACCGACGGTCCCATGCCCCAGACTCGCGAGCACGTGCTGCTCGCCCGTCAGGTCGGCGTGCCCTACATCGTGGTCGCCCTCAACAAGGCCGACATGGTTGACGACGAGGAGCTCCTCGAGCTCGTCGAGATGGAAGTTCGCGAGCTCTTGACGAGCTACGACTTCCCCGGCGATGACACCCCTATCGTTCGCGTCTCGGCTCTGAAGGCCTTGGAAGGCGACGAGGCCTGGGGCGACAAGATCATGGAGCTCATGGCTGCCGTGGACGAGTGGATCCCCGAGCCCCTGCGCGCCACCGAGAAGCCGTTCTTGATGTCGATCGAAGACGTCATGTCCATCACCGGACGTGGCACGGTCGTCACCGGCAAGGTTGAGCAGGGCATCATCAAGGTCGGCGACGAAGTCGAGATCGTTGGTCTGCGCGACACGCAAAAGACCGTCGTGACCGGCATCGAGATGTTCCGCAAGCTCCTCGACGAGGGCCGTGCGGGCGACAACCTGGGCGCGCTGCTCCGCGGTACCAAGAAGGAAGAGGTCGAGCGCGGCCAGGTGCTCTGCAAGCCAGGCACCATCACCCCGCACACCAACTTCGAGGCCGCGGTCTACGTGCTCACCAAGGAAGAGGGCGGCCGTCACAAGCCGTTCTTCGCGAACTACCGTCCGCAGTTCTACTTCCGCACGACCGACGTCACCGGCACCATCGAGCTGCCTGCGGGCACCGAGATGGTCATGCCTGGTGACAACACGGACATGACCGTCACCCTGGGCAAGCCGATCGCGATGGAAGAGGGTCTTACCTTCTCAATTCGCGAAGGTGGCCGCACCGTGGGTTCCGGTCGCGTCACGAAGATCCTGAAGTAGGGATCATGGCCGACAAGCAGATGATTCGAATCCGATTGAAGGCCTTCGACCACGGCGTCTTGGATCAGTCCACGGCAAAGATCGTCCAGACCGTCGAGCGTACGAACGCGCGCGTGCAAGGCCCTGTGCCGCTGCCGACCGAGAAGCACCGTTACACGGTGGTTCGTGGTCCCCACAAGCACAAGGACAGCCGCGAGCACTTCGAGATGCGCGTGCACAAGCGCCTGCTCGACATCGTGGATCACACCGCGAAGACGGTCGACTCGCTTCAGCGTCTCGACCTCCCAGCTGGCGTGGACATCGAGATCAAGATTCGCCAGAACTAACTCCCGCCACCGGCCCCGCGCCTTTGCGTAGGCGGGGCCCGGTGGTGTAGGGTGAATAGCCCGTTCTTTACGAACGAGCGAACAACAGAAGTGCTCAGTTGCCATTTATGGAACGCTGAGCCAACCCAGTCGAGCGCTCCGTTCGGGTTTTTATGGCCCGGCGGAGCGTCTGTATGTCGGCCCTGGTCGACGTAGAGAAACAAAGAGGAAGAGGCAAACGTGGCGACCAAAGCGATCGTCGGCGAGAAGGTGGGCATGACCCAAGTCTGGGATGACCAGAACCGGGCTATCCCGGTGACGGTGGTTCGCGTCAGCCCAGCTCGAGTCGTCCAAGTGAAGACGCCCGAAAAAGAGGGCTATTCGGCCGTCCAGGTGACCTGGGGCACGAAGCGCACCTCGACCCTCACCAAGCCCGAGCTTGGCCACTTCGAAAAGGCCGGCGTCGCCCCGGGAAAGAAGCTCGTGGAGCTTCGTCTCGACGACGTGAGCGGCTATTCGGTTGGCCAGGAGATCCTGGTGGACTCGTTCGAAAAGGGCGAGATGATCGACGCGACTGCCGTTTCCAAGGGGAAGGGCTTCGCCGGTGGCATGAAGCGCCACAACTTCTCCGGTCAAGGCCACGCCCACGGTAACCACAAGCACCACCGTGCGCCCGGTTCCATCGGCGCGTGCGCGACCCCCGGCCGCGTGTTCAAGGGAACCCGCATGGCCGGTCGCATGGGTGGCTCCCAGGTGACGACAACCAATCTCGAAATCATCAGTGTGGACGCCGAGCGCAGCCTCGTGCTCGTGAAGGGTGCTGTTCCTGGCCCCCGCGGCGGCGTGGTGTTCCTGCGCACCTCGGTGAAGAACCCCATGAAGGCCGGAGGTAGCCGATGAGCGACGTCTTTACGCTTCGTGGTCCGGTGAAGAAGGACCGTCCTGAGTTGGCCGAGCGCTCCGTCGAGCGCAAGTCCGTAGCAGGCGCCAGCTTGGGCACCGTCAAGCTCGCCCCCGAGTACTTCGGACGCACGCCGAACATGGCCGTGCTGCACCAAGTCATCAAGGCCCAGCTCGCCGCCAAGCGCTCCGGTACGCAGTCGACCAAGACGCGCGCCGAAGTCCGCGGTGGTGGCAAGAAGCCGTTCAACCAGAAGGGCACCGGCGGCGCTCGTCAGGGTACGATCCGCGCCCCGCACTACCCGGGTGGTGGCATCGCCCTCGGCCCCAAGCCGCGCAGCTACGAGCAGAAGGTCAACAAGAAGATGGTGCGCTTGGCGCTCTGCTCCGCCTTGTCCGACCGTGCCGAAGAGGGTCGCGTGGCGCTCGTCGACAGCTTCGACGCCTGGACGACGCCAAAGACCAAGGACGCGACGTCCGCCCTCGCCGCACTCGAGCTCAAGGGCAAGATCCTCATCGTGCTGAGCCGCAGCGACGAAACGGCCATCCGCTCGTTTCGCAACCTCATGAACGTGAAGACGATCGACGCGGGCGAGCTCAACGCCTACGACGTGCTCAACAGCGACTGGGTGCTCTTTACCGACGCCTCACTGCCGGTCGCCAAGACGAAAGAGACCCTCTGATGCGTGATGCCATGAACATCCTGATTCGTCCGGTCGTCTCGGAGAAGACCTACGCCTCAATGGAAGCGGGCACCTACGTGTTCGTCGTCGACCCGCGGGCCACCAAGATCGACGTGCGCAACGCCGTCGAGCAGGCCTTCAACGTGAAGGTCACCAACGTCAACACCCTCAATCGCAAGGGCAAGCAGACGCGCAACCGCCGTACCGGCGTGCGCGGCGCCAAGCCCGACACCAAGCGTGCCATCGTCACCCTCAAGCAGGGCGACACGATCAACCTCTTCGAAAGCTAAGGACTGCCATGGCCCTTCGACACCGCAAACCAACAAGCCCCGGTCGCCGTTTCCAGACGGTCTCGGACTTCGCCGAGCTCACGACCCGGACTCCCGAGAAGTCGCTGCTCGAGCCCAAGCCGAAGACCGGTGGGCGCAACAACTACGGCCGGAAGACCTCGCGTCACCGCGGCGGTGGTCACAAGCAGCAGTACCGAATCATCGACTTCAAGCGCAACAAGGACCAGATTCCCGCGAAGGTTGCGACGATTGAGTACGACCCGAACCGCTCGTGTCGCATCGCACTCTTGCACTACGCCGACGGTGAGAAGCGCTACATCCTGGCGCCGAACGGCCTGAAGGTGGGCGACTACGTCGAGTCTGGTCCCAAGGCCGACATCCGCCCCGGCAACTCGCTCCCCATGCGCTTCATCCCGACGGGTTCGACCGTGCACAACGTCGAGCTGCGCCCCGGTGGTGGCGGCAAGATGGCCCGTAGCGCCGGCATGAGCGTGCAGCTCGTCGCCAAAGATGGCGGTTTCGCCACGCTTCGCCTGCCTTCGACCGAGATGCGCCGCGTGCAGATTGACTGCCGCGCGACGCTCGGCACCGTCGGCAACTCCGAGCACGAGCTCATCAAAATCGGTAAGGCCGGCCGCAACCGCTGGAAGGGCGTTCGCCCCCAGACTCGCGGTGTCGCCATGAACCCCGTCGACCACCCCCTCGGTGGTGGCGAAGGCAAGACCTCGGGTGGACGCCACCCGGTCTCCCCGTGGGGTCAGCCAGAAGGTCGCACGCGTCTGCCCAAGCAGTCAGACGCGCTCATTATTCGTCGTCGCCGTGGACGCGGCGCGCGGAGGTAGGTAGACAATGTCACGCAGCCTGAAAAAGGGTCCCTTCATCGATGCCCACCTCCTGAAGAAGGTGGACGCCATGAACGCGGCCAACGAGAAGAGGGTCATCAAGACCTGGAGCCGTCGCTCGACGGTCATCCCCGACATGGTCGGACACACGTTTGCGGTGCACGACGGACGCCGCCACGTGCCGGTCTTCGTGAACGAGTCAATGGTCGGCCACAAGCTCGGCGAGTTCGCTCCCACGCGGACCTTCAAGTTCCACGCGGGACAAGAGAAGACGGGACGGCGCTAATGACGGCCTCAAAGACCAACGAACGTCCCGGCACTCGCGCCTTCCTGCGCGGGTTCCCGATGTCAGCGAGCAAGGCTCGCGTCGTGCTCAACCTGGTTCGTGGCGAAGACGTCACGACCGCGCGCGACATCCTCGCGGGCACGACCCGCGAAGCAGCTGCCGTGATTGGCAAAGTGCTCGCCTCGGCGGTGGCGAACGCTGTCAACAACGACGGCATGCTCGCTGAAGAGCTCTATGTCTCGGCCGCCTACGCGGACGAAGGCATCACCATGAAGCGCTTCTCACCTCGCGCCCGTGGTCGTGCTGGCAAGATCTTCAAGCGCTCGACGCACATCACCGTGATTGTCTCGCGCATGGACGAAGAGCGACTCGAGCACATGCGCACCGCGCGCACCGCACAAGCCGCCGCGACTCGTTCGCGCCGCGTCGCTTCCTCGCGCCGTCGTGCGGACCAGACGGCCAGCGTGAACAAGCGCGAAGCGGCTGCCGAGGTCAAGGCCGAAACTGCCGCGCGCGAAGCCGCGGAGCTCGAAGCTACTGAGGCCGCGCAAGCGCTCGAAGCGGAGAACACCGTCAGCGTCGATGAGTCGACCGAGGCCGTGACGACCGAGGCCAGCGAGTCGGACGACGTCGACACGGTCAGTGACTACGACGACGAGACCCCGGCGCCCGAAGCCGTGGAGAAGAACGAAGAGACGACCGACGTCGTCGAAGAGAACGAGCCGGTGTCGAACGACACCACGGAGGAGACCAACTAATGGGTCAGAAGGTAAACCCCTACGGTTTCCGTCTCGGGATCACGACGGACTGGAAGTCGCGCTGGTTCAAAGAGCGCGGCTACAAAGAGCTTGTCATCGAGGACTGGAAGATTCGCGACTACCTCACCAAGCAGCTCGAGAGCGCGGCCGTGAGCCGTATCGAGATTGAGCGCAACTCCGACCGCATTCGCGTCGACATCCACACGGCCCGTCCGGGCATCGTGATTGGTCGCCGTGGGGCGGAGGCCGAGCGCCTGAAGAAGGACCTCGAGAAGATCACTGGTCAGAAGAACAAGATCTCCCTCAACATCCAAGAGATCAAGCAACCCGAGCTCGACGCCGCGCTGATTGCTCAGGGAATCTGTGACCAGCTGCTTCGCCGCGTGGCTTTCCGCCGGGCGATGAAGCGCGGTATTCAGACCGTCCAGAAGGCTGGCGCCATGGGCGTGAAGATCCAAGCCTCGGGCCGTCTCGGTGGCGCGGAAATGTCGCGTCGCGAGTCCTACCGCGAAGGGCGCGTGCCGCTGCACACGCTGCGCGCAGACATCGACTACGGATTCCGCGAGGCTCGTACCTCAACGGGCCGAATCGGCGTAAAGGTCTGGATCTACAAGGGCGACATCCTGCCCTACCAGCTCACCAACGACGAGAAGATCGTTCGCGAAGCGGCCATGGCGGCCGGTGACGCGATGCCCGTTGGCGCTTCACCGTCGACCCCCAAGGGTGTCGTTCGTGCGGGCGGCGGTCGTCGCCGCGTGGACGCGGAGCCCACCGCGGAAGTCGCCCTCGAGGCCGAGGCCGTGTTGGAGAACGCTGACGCGTTGATCGACGGCCAGGTGGCCGACGTCGCCGTCGCTGATCTGCTCGCCTCCACCCCCGAGGTCGAAGCGCAGTTGAGCGTCGAAGAAGAGATTGAGCGTCGCACGGCCTCAGAGCACAGTGACGCGCCGCACTTTCGAAAGGACGCGGAGTAATCATGTTGATGCCTCGCAAAGTCAAGCACCGTAAGCAGATGCGCGGCCGCCGTGCCGGCATGGCCAAGGGTGGCGTTGACCTCAACTTCGGAGACTTCGGTATCCAGGCGCTCGAATCTGGCTGGGTCACCGCCCGTCAGATCGAAGCGGCTCGAATCGCCATGACCCGTCACGTGAAGCGTGGTGGCAAGGTCTGGATCCGCGTGTTCCCGGACAAGCCCGTCACGCAGAAGCCCGCCGAAACCCGCATGGGTTCGGGTAAGGGCAACCCCGAGTTCTGGGTCGCTGTCGTGAAGCCCGGGCGCATGTTGTTCGAGCTCGGTGGTGTTGACGAGACCCTGGCGCGCGCCGCCATGGAGCGTGCCATTCAGAAGCTGCCGATCAAGGCCAAGTTCGTGGTCCGTCCCGGCACGCACGGTACCCCGGAGGTGACGATCTAATGGCAAAGACCAGCGAACAGCGTGCAGAGATGCGTCGTCTCGGCGACGGTGAGCTCATCGGACGTCTCGGTGAAGCTCGTCGCGAGCTCTTCAACCTCCGTTTTCAGTTGGCCACCGGCCAGCTCGACAACTCGGCACGTCTCGGCGTCGTGAAGAAAGACATTGCCCGTTTGTCCACGTTCCAGCGTGAGCGTGAGATCGCGGCCGCCGAAGCCCTAGAAGAAGGTGGACAGTCATGAGTGACGAAACCAACCCGATTGAACCCGATGTGACCGAAGCCAGCGTGACCGACGTCAAGGCGACCGAGGTCAAGGCGACGGAAACCAAGGTGACCAACGCCAAGGTGACCGACGCCACGGTGACCGAGAGCGAACAGACGCGTTCGAATCCTCGCAAGGTCCGTGAGGGCGTCGTCGTCTCGGACAAGATGGACTCGACGCTCGTCGTCGCCGTCAACGAACGCGTGAGCCACGCCCGCTACGGCAAGACCGTCCAGCGCACGAAGAAGCTCTACGTGCACGACGAGAAGAACGAAGCCAAGCTCGGTGACCGCGTGCGCGTCCAAGAGACTCGTCCGCTCTCCAAGCTCAAGCGTTGGCGCCTCACCGAAGTTGTGGAGCGTGCACGATGATTCAACAAGAGAGTCGACTCAAGGTCGCCGACAACTCGGGTGCGAAGGAAGTTCTCTGCATCCGAGTGCTCGGAGGCTCGCGCCGTCGCTACGCCTCGATCGGTGACGTGTTCATCGCCACCGTCAAGGACGCGATCCCCGGCGCCGCCGTGAAGAAGGGTGACGTGGTTCGCTGCGTCGTCGTGCGCACGGCCAAGGAGAAGCGTCGTCCCGACGGTTCCTACATCAAGTTCGACGAGAACGCCGCGGTGCTGATCAATGACCAGCTCCAGCCGCGCGGGACCCGTATCTTTGGCCCCGTCGGGCGTGAGCTTCGTGACAAGAAGTTCATGCGCATCATCTCGCTCGCCCCGGAGGTGTTGTAATGAAAATTCATAAGGGTGACGACGTGATCGTGCTCACGGGCAAGTTCCGTGGCGAGCACGCGCGCGTCGAAGAGGCGTTGCCGAAGGTGAACAAAGTCATCCTCGACAACCTCAACATCGCCAAGCGTGCGACCAAGCAGTCCGGTCGCACCATGCAAGCGGGCATCATCGACAAGCTCATGCCGCTCAACGCGTCGAACGTCGCCGTTTGGTGCCCCAAGCACAAAGGCCCCGCGAAGATCGGGTACGACCTGGTCGACGAGAAGAAGGCCCGAGTCTGTCGCAAGTGTGGAGAAGTTCTATGACGACCGCTACTCGACCCCGCCTGAAGATCCGCTACGACGAGCAGATTCGCGTCGCGCTGAAGGACGAGCTGGGTCTCGACAACATCATGCAGGTGCCCCGTCTCCAAAAGATCGTCCTCAACTCGGGCGTCGGACGGGCCACCCAGCAGGCGAGCCTGCTCGAAGGCGCCCAGCGCGACCTCGAGCTGATTACCGGCCAAAAGCCGATCGTCACGCGTGCGAAGAAGTCGATCGCAAGCTTCAAGCTGCGCGAAGAGCAGCCCATTGGCGTAAAGGTCACCCTGCGAGGGGACCGCGCGTGGGAGTTCTTCGACCGTCTGCTCAGCCTCGCGATTCCGCGTATTCGCGACTTCCGTGGACTGTCGCCGAAGTCCTTCGACGGGCACGGCAACTACACCTTCGGTGTGAATGACCAGCTGATCTTCCCCGAGATCGACTACGACAAGATCGACGCGCCGCGTGGTTTCGACATCACGATTGTCACCAGCGCGGCGACCGATGAGCAGGGTCGCGCGTTCTTGCGCGCCTACGGCTTCCCCTTCAAGCAGGAGAATCGATAAGCATGGCGAAAAAAGCTCTTCGAATCAAGCAGAAGCAGACTCCGAAGTTCTCGACCCGCGCGTACACGCGCTGCGAGCGCTGCGGACGGCCGCGTTCGGTCTACCGCAAGTTCGGCTTGTGTCGGATCTGCCTGCGCATGATGGTGCACGCCGGTGAAATCCCCGGCGTGACGAAGGCAAGTTGGTAGGAGGACAGCTATGACTATGACTGACCCCATTGCCGACATGCTCACGCGCATTCGCAACGCGAATGCCGCCATGTTCGACAGCGTGAAGATGCCCAGTTCGAAGTTGAAGGAAAGCTTGGCGAAGGTCCTCCAGAAGGAGGGTTTCATCGCGAGCTACACCGTCACCCAAGATCCGAGCAAGCCTGGCGCGACCCTCGAGATTGTCCTCAAGTACTCAGAAGACCGCAAGAAGACCATCATCGGCATCAAGCGCGTCTCCAAGCCCGGACTGCGCATCTACAAGAAGTGCGACGAGATGCCCAAGGTCCTGGGCGGCGTGGGCGTAGCGGTCGTTTCGACCAGCCATGGTCTCATGACCGACCGTCAGGCCCGCAAGGCCAAGCTCGGTGGCGAGGTGCTCTGTTATGTGTGGTAACCGCGAAGTGGAGGTTCACTAATGTCGCGAATCGGACGTAATCCCATCACCGTGCCGGCTGACGTCACGGTGAGCGTGGGCGGTGGCGAAGTGACTGTGAAAGGTCCCAACGCCACCATGACCCGCACCATCCCCGACGGGATCTCGCTCGCCCAAGAGGGTGACACGCTGGTCGTCGATCGACGCAGCGACGAGACGACCTACAAGGCGCTCCACGGCCTTACCCGCACACTGGTCTCCAACATGGTGACCGGCGTGACGACGGGCTGGACCAAAGAGCTCGAGATCATCGGCGTTGGCTACCGTGCGACGGCGGCCGGCCCCGGCACGATCGACCTCGCCCTCGGCTTCAGCCACCCCGTCAAGTTCATCGCCCCCGAAGGCGTCACCTTCGAAGTCCCAGCGCCCACGAGGATCATCATCAAGGGCCCGGACAAAGAGATCGTTGGTCAGGTCGCGGCGAACATTCGCAAGCTCCGTAAGCCCGAGCCCTACAAGGGCAAGGGTGTGCGCTACCTCGGTGAGCGAGTGGCGCGCAAGGCAGGAAAGGCCGCAAAGTAATGGCACGCACTACCCGCGAACTCCGTCAGCGTCGGCATCGCCGCATTCGCAAGAACATCTCGGGCACCCCCGAGCGTCCTCGCGTCGCGGTGAGTCGCACCAACAAGCACATCTCGGCGCAGATCATCGACGACGTAAATGGTCGCACCTTGGCCGCCGCCTCCTCGGTCGAGGTCTCCCTTCGCACCAAGAGCGGCGGCAACATCGACGGCGCCAAAGCGGTCGCTGAGCTCCTCGTGACTCGCGCGAAAGAGGCCAACATCGGCCCAGTGGTCTTTGACCGCGGGGGATTCGACTACCACGGCCGAGTGGCGGCATTCGCCGACGCACTTCGCGCCGGTGGACTGGAGTTTTAATGACTGAAGTAGAGCAGTTCGAAGAGCGCACCATCAAGGTGAACCGCGTGTCCAAGGTGGTCAAGGGTGGACGTCGTTTCTCCTTCACCGCCCTCATGGTGATCGGCGACGGCAATGGTCGCGTGGGCCTCGGCTACGGTAAGGCCAAAGAAGCGGGCCTCGCGGTCCAAAAGGGCATCGAAGAAGCGCGCAAGAACCTCTTTGACGTACCCCTCGCCGGAACGACCATCGTCTACCCGGTTATCGGCAGTGCCGGAGCCGGTCGCGTGCTGATGAAGCCCGCCGCCCCCGGTACCGGTGTGATCGCCGGTGGCGCCGCGCGCGCCATCCTCGAGATGGCTGGCGTCAAGGACATCATCGCCAAATCGCTCGGTTCGCCCAACGGCATCAACGTGGCCCACGCCACGATTGAAGGCCTCAAGCAGCTGCGTCGCCCCGAAGAGCTTGCCGCGTTGCGCGACAAGCCCGCTGAGGACATCATTCCTGCCGGCACGCTTCGCGCATACCGCGAACGCCAGCGCGAAGGTGACCTCTTTAAGGTAACGGAGGCTTAGTAATGTCGATAAAGGTCACGCAAGTTCGTTCGTCGATCGCCACCAAGCCCAAGCACCGCGGCACGCTGCGCGCGCTCGGCCTTCGTGGTATTGGCCAGTCCAACGTGCTGCCCGACCGCCCGGAGATTCACGGGATGATCGCTCGAGTGGTGCACCTGATCAAAGTAGAAGAGGTCTAGAGATGAAGTTGCACGATCTCAAGTCGCCCGAAGGCTCCACGCACCGCAAGAAGATCGTCGGTCGTGGTATCGCGGGCAAGGGCGGCAAGACCGCCGGTCGTGGTACCAAGGGTCAGAAGGCTCGCCGTCAGATCCCCGCGGGTTTCGAAGGTGGCCAGCTCCCGTTGCTCCAGCGCATCCCGAAGTTGAAGGGGTTCACCAACCCGTTCCGCGTCGAGTACACGCCGGTCAACTTGGACGCTCTCGCCAACCTCGGCATCGCCGAGATCAACCCCGACGTCCTTGTCGGACACGGGCTCGCGCGCAAGAAGGACCTCGTGAAGGTCCTCGGCCGTGGCGAGCTGAAGAGCGCGCTCAACGTGTCAGCGCACGGCTTCTCCGAATCGGCGAAGTCGGCCATCGAAAGTGCCGGCGGCACCATCACCATCCTCGAACTGCCCTTCTCGGTCCGACCGCCCGCGTCGGGAAACCAACACCAAAACCGGTAGGACTAAAACGTGCTCCAGCGCCTGGCGAATATCTTTCGTGTTGCCGACCTTCGAAACAAGGTCCTCTTCACGATCGGCATCATCTGCCTCTACCAGGCCGGGGCCAACATCCCGATCCCCGGTGTCAGCTGGGCGCGGGTGCTCACACTCGAGAGCAAGGCCGGGGCGAGTGGCGCACTCGGATTCCTCAACCTCTTCTCGGGTGGCGCGCTGACGCGACTCGCGGTCTTTGGCCTCGGGGTCATGCCCTACATCACGAGCTCCATCGTGATCCAGCTGCTAACGACCGTGATCCCCAAGCTCACCGAGTGGCGTGACCAGGGTGCCGTCGGCCAAAAGAAGATCACTCAGACTACGCGTTATCTCACCATTGGTCTCGCGCTCTTGCAGTCGACCGGTCTCATCTACGCCTTCCACGGCCACGACCAGGCGCTGCTCGGCTTCACCATCAACTTGATCCCGAAGTTCACCTTCTGGCTGGCGCTGTTCATGGTGCTGATCCTGACCGCCGGCACAGCGTTCGTGATGTGGCTCGCCGAGCTCATCACCCAGCGTGGTGTGGGTCAGGGCATGAGCCTGCTCATCTTCGCCAACGTGGTCGCCTCGCTGCCCTCAGGTGGCAAGGCGGTCTGGGAGGAAGGTGGCGAGTTCAAGTTCTTCGTCATCTTCATTGTCTCGATCGCCCTGCTGGTGTTGATCGTCTTCATGGACAACGGCCAGCGCCGCATTCCCGTCACCTTCGCGCGTCGCGTCGTGGGAAGACGCGAGATGGGTGGGAACTCGACGTATATTCCGTTAAAAGTCAACCAGTCCGGCGTGATCCCCATCATCTTTGCGAGCTCGGTCCTCTATATCCCGATCTTGCTCTCAAACATTGTGCCGTGGGCGAGCTTCCAGCACTTCGTCACCAACTCGCTGCAGCCGACCAACTTCTTCTATATTTCCTCGGACTTCATTCTCATTCTCGCGTTCACGTTCTTCTACGTGTACATCGCCTTCGAACCGCACCAGCAGGCCGAGATGCTCCGCCAGCAGGGTGGCTTCGTGCCGGGTATCCGACCGGGTATGCCGACCGAGCGCTACTTTGCTCGCATGCTCTCTCGCCTCACCGTCGTCGGTGCTGTGTTCCTGGCGTCGGTCGCGGTGATCCCGAGCATCTTGATGGCGCTCTGGAGCATCAACCGCTTCCCGTATTACGGCACCACCCTGCTTATCGCGGTCGGTGTCTCGCTTGAGACAATGCGCCAGATTGACTCTCAGCTCATGATGCGCAACTACGAAGGCTTCCTGAAGCGCTAGTCATGACGGGCCAACTCAATCTTGTCGTCCTGGGCAAACAGGGCGCTGGCAAGGGCACCCAAAGCCAGGGCCTCTGTGATCGCTACGTGCTCGCCCATATCTCGACGGGCGACATCTTGCGCGCCGCGGTGGCGGCGGGCAGCCCACTCGGTCTCGAAGTGAAGTCGATCCTCGACTCCGGTCAGCTCGTGTCGGACGACCTCGTCAACAAACTGGTCGAAGATCGCCTGAAGGAGCCTGACGCTGAGCGCGGCGCCGTCCTGGACGGTTTTCCCCGCAACATTGGCCAAGCGCAAGCCCTCGAAAGCCTCCTTGGTCCGGGCGGCATCAAGCTCTGCATCTACGTGGACGTGCCTAACGAGCTCGTCATGGAGCGCCTCTCCTCGCGTCGCGTCTGCCAGGAGTGCGGGACCATTTACAAAGACACCGACATCTCTGCGATTTCTGGAACGTGCGAATCGTGCGGCGGCGACGTTATCCAGCGCAGCGACGATAAACCTGAAGTCATCGCGCAGCGCCTCGCTACTTTCGAACGCGACACCTTTCCGCTCCTCTCGTTCTACGAGTCGCGCGATCTGCTGGTGAAGGTGGACGGTGATCAGAAAGTCGAAAAGGTCGCCGCCGATATTGACGACCTCTTGCGTGGGCGCGGTCTGGTGTGATTCGTTCTAAGGACGAACTCGACAAGATGCGTCGCGCCGGCAAGGTCGTCGCTGAGATCCACGAAGTAACGCGTGCGGCGATTCGCCCCGGCGTCACCACGATGGACCTCGACAAACTCGCGGCCGACGTGCTCGCCAAACGCAACGCGCGTTCCAATTTCCTCAACTACCACGGCTTTCCCGCCGTCATCTGCACGAGCCCCAACGACATGATCGTCCACGGCATCCCCGGTGACTACGTCTTGAAAGAGGGCGACATTATCTCGGTCGACGCGGGCGCCATCGTCGAGGGCTACCACGGTGATGCCGCGTACACCGCACCCGTCGGCGAAGTGAGCGCGACGGCGAAGCGTCTCATCGAGGTCACGGAGCGTTCTCTCTGGGCGGGCATCGATCAGCTGGTCGTCGGGAATCGCCTGCACGAGGTTGGTCGAGCCGTGCAGAACGTTGCCGAAGCGGCAGGGTTTTCGGTCGTGCGTGAATATGTCGGCCACGCGATCGGCACCGAGATGCACGAGAGCCCCCAAGTGCCGAACTACTGGCCCGGTTCACCCGGTCCGAAGTTGAAGGCCGGTATGGTCTACGCGGTCGAGCCCATGGTCAACGTTGGCACCTACGAAACGTACGTGCTTGATGATGAGTGGAGTGTTATGACGCGTGACGGCAAGCTCTCCGCACACTTCGAGCACACGATCGCGATCACCGACAACGGCCCCGAGGTTTTCACCCTCGCGTGAGGGTTCATGTCGGGTCTCCGACACCAACATTCTCCGGTACCTTCAGTCCTACCTCGGACATCAGAATATTGATCGCCGGGCTGCCGACCACTTTGACCTCCAGATGATCGGGAAAGACCCTGATCCACTCCAGGAGGTTCTCGACAAAGACACGCCTCTCTCGCTCGTCTGCCTCCGCCCAGACCGCTTCCATGTCGAGGTCGGAGAGGATGCGGGCTACCTCCTCAAATTGAACCTCTAGGTCCGTCTTGAGGCGCTCTTCCTGCCCTTTGAGATCGATCTGCTGCCGGACAGCCTCAATCGCCGTCGCGATGCGAGCCTCTTCCTGCTGGAATCCGTCTGCGCTGATCTTCTGGGCGTAGTAGAGGTCGAGGAGTTTTCGCCGTTCGTCCGTGAGAACCTTCAACGTCTTTGCCGGTGCCGCCCGTGGGTCCCGGCGCGGCGTCCCCGCCGCGTCCGGACCCCCACCGGCCAGCCGCCGACGAATGGCCGTTCGGAGGTTGTCGTCGTGGCCGACAAGACGAAGACCCATTACTGCTGCCCGTGCCAGTCCGAGGTTGCTTCGCGCCGGCTGCTTACACCCCTTGCCGCGATGATGACAGGTGTAGGTGAGGCGACCTCTTCCGTTCTGAGCGACAACCATTCGGAGTTCGCACATTCCACAGATCACCTTTCCTGACAGCGGGTCATGGGATTGCCGAACGCCCTTGGCCTTGCCCCGGTGCGCGTTTTGCCACTCCTTTTCGCTCACGAGCGGTTCGTGGATTCCTGGGTACCACACCTTCTTGCGCTGAGTCTCGCCGCGGTAGATGCGCGAATCCAGGATGGCCTTGACGGTCGAGTATTTGATGCCCGTACGCTCTTCAATCGTGCGGTACGAGTGACCTTCGCCTCGGAGTCGAAAGCACTCGATTACGAGCGTGGCATCGACGTTCTGCACGAGCAGTCCGTCGATGAGGTCGTAGCCGGTCTTTGGTCGGTTGGGCCAACGGCCCTCTTTCACCACTCGGTCGAGACCCATGCCTACGTTCTCGGAGAGTGACTCACGGAAGTACTCCGCTTGACC
>DASZLS010000016.1:0-3530 GCA_035552255.1 Acidimicrobiales bacterium
GTGGCTCGACCATGGTCTGCCCGATGGTCCGTGAAGGGTTAAGCGATCCGTAGGGATCTTGAAAGACGATTTGAATGTGACTGCTGATCTTTTCGCGCTCGATGCGACCGGGCTCAACGATGGTCTCACCGCGAAACGCCACGCTGCCCGACGACGCGCGGACCAGTCCAAGAACAGCGTTGCCAATGGTCGACTTGCCCGAACCCGACTCGCCCACCAGCGCAACGGTCGATCCCGCGGCGATGTCGAAGCTCACGTCATCAACGGCGAGCGTCGCTGATCGGGAGCGTCGTCGAGCGTCAAAGGAGACCGACAGCTGCTTGATCGAAAGCAGCGGAGTGGCGGCGGCGAGCTCAGTGACCACGGACGAGCAACTCCCCGACACGATCGCTATGGAGGCAGCGCGTGACGTGCATCTCATTGATGGCGACTAAGGCAACATGTCCCTCCAAGCAATCGGCTTCGGCGTAGCGACACCGTGGAGCAAAGCGACACCCCGTCGGCCACTCACCGGGCGACGGCACGCCGCCGGGAATTGACGGGAACTCTCCCGCGCTCGCGAGATGGGGGTTCGCTGCCAACAGTCCCTCGGTGTAGGGATGACGAGGCTGGGCAAACAGCTCAGTGACCGGCGCGTTCTCCACCACCTCACCGGCGTAGAGGACGACGTTGTCATCACAGGAGTCAGCGATGACCCCCCAGTCGTGACTCACCAAGATGAGCGCCATACCCGTCTCCTCGCGCAAGGTACGGAGCAAGTCCAAGATCTCGGCTTGGACGGTCACGTCGAGAGCAGTCGTCGGCTCGTCGGCAATAAGGAGTTTTGGATCGCCGGAGAGAGCGAGCGCGATGCAGATGCGCTGGGCCATTCCCCCCGAAAGCTCATGAGGGAACCGGCGCGCGACATCTTCTGGGCGCGGAAGTTCCACACGACGAAGTAGTTCGAGCGCTTGGGCGCGAGCCGCGCGACGGTTGAGTCCTCTGTTTGCTCGAAGCGCTTCTCGGAGTTGACTGCCGACGGTGCAGCCGGGATCAAGCGCCAGCATCGGTTCTTGGGAGATGAATGCGATCTCTCGACCGCGCAGCGCCGAACGCGATCGGCGCGACATGCCGACCAGCTCTTCTCCGTCATAGAGAACGCTGCCACTCGTAATTCGTAGCCCCTCGCCGAGAAGATCGAGCAGGGCGAGAACCGTCAAGGTCTTTCCGGAACCTGATTCACCAACAATGCCGAGCGCCTCGCCGCGACGTACGTCGAGACTGATCCGATCGACCATCACACGATCCCCCTCGGGTGCCTCGAGTGTCACGACGAGATCGCGCACACTGACCAGCGCATCGCTCCGATGGATTACGGCGTTCAGCGTCACGACGTCGCTCACAATGCCCCGCGCGGCACGGCGTCGGCGACGCGACGCGACGGTTCGCACGGGTGCCCCGCTTCCCCGCGTCGTCACGTCGCGTAAGGCGTCACCCACGATGCCGACCGCCAGCACGCTGAGCGCAATGGCGAGTCCGGAAGGCACGATGAGCCAGGGTTGGTTGCTGATCTGCGTCGCGCCTTCTGCGACCATCGATCCCCAACTCGGCGCCGGGGGCGTCGAATCGAGACCGAGGAACCCGAGTGTCGACTCGATCGCAATCGCCGCCGCCGAAAAGACTGTCACCTGCACCATGGCGGGACCAACGATCCTCGGCAAAATGTGACGTCGCAGAATCTGACCTCGCGAAAGTCCGGTCACCTCAGCGGCCTTAACGTACAGCTCGGCGCGTACCGAGAGTGTGGCGGCACGCACCACCCGCACAATGCCCGGCGACGCGATGAGCCCGAGTGTGATCATCAGTGCCAAGTTGCCCTCGAACAAGGCACCAACGACGAGCAGCACGATGATCACCGGTATCGACAGCACGACGTCGATGGCGGACATGACGAGTCGATCAACTCGCGACCCGAGGTATCCCGCGAGAAGACCCAGCGGCACGCCGACGATGACAAAGACGGCAACGGCCTCAAGTGCACCGAGAAGAGTTACCTGGCCGCCGAACATGAGACGGGTCAAGACATCGCGCCCGAGATCGTCCGTGCCCAGCAAGTGCGTCCACGATGGGTTCCTCGATATCAACAGCAGGTTGCTGTCCTCGGGACCGTAGGGAGCGATCAGCGGCGCTGCGATGGACACGATGATGACCAGCAGCATGAAGCCACCCGCGATCCAGACGCTGGGACGACAAAGCAGTTGGCGCCCGGCGCTGTCGGTGGGCGCCGTAGCGTCCTGCAGCAATGGCTCTCGCAACTTCATCGAACCCTCAATTTTGGATTGAGCCATCCGTAGATAACGTCGATGGCCAGATTCATCACGATCACGATGAGCGCGAAGTAGACGGCGACACCCTCAACGACAGGTAGGTCGTGAGCAGAGACTGAGGCCGACGCGAGGCCACCGAGACCCGGCAAGACGAATACCGTTTCAACAATGACCGTTCCGCCCAGCAGTTGGGCGAAGAGCACCCCGAGAACCGTGACGACGGGCACTGCCGCGTTCTTCAGCGCGTGACGTAGCACGATCGACCACTCGCTGACGCCCGAAGAACGAAGTGTTCGGACGTAGCCCTTTGAGAGCTCTTCGGAGACCGCTTCTTTCGTCTGCTTCGCCACCACCGCAAGCGGACCTACGGACAGTGCGAGTACGGGAAGGATCAGCGCGCGCAACCAGTTGATCGGCGATGTCGAGAACGAGACGAAACCCTCAGAGGGAAGAAGCTTGAGCGTGAGTGAAAACAGCTCGACGAGCAGCAGCCCGAACCAGAAGTTCGGGACCGCGAGGCCGAGCCACGAGATCGTGTCGAGCGAACGCGCGACAATGCCTTTACGCAAGGCGCCGATCACGCCAATGGTGACGCCTACCAGTGTGACGACGACCACGGTGCCGATAACGAGCGTCAACGTGACATCGATTCGACTGTTCAAAATGTCCGTCACGGACTGATTGTTCTGGAGCGAGACGCCGAGGTTGCCTCGCAATGCCTTGATGACCCAGTGCCAATACTGGAGGTAGACGGGCTGATTGAGGCCCAGTCGAGCAGTTAACGCGGCGTACTCGGCGGGCGTTCCGCTGTCGCCGAGCAGCGCCGTCGCGACACTGCCCGGGATGAGCGAGACCAATATGAAAGTGAACGACGAGACGACAATTAAGAGAGGCACGGCTTGCGCGAGGCGCCTCAAGATAATTCGTGTCATTCCTCTTCCTGTCTAACACTCAAGAACGTGAAGCTGCCCACGGACCTGAACATCCACCCGCGTTGGGACAGGCGGATGATCAGGGCCGTGGGCTCGCGTTAGATAGACCGCTTAGTTGGCCGGCGGGCTGAAGAATGCCACGTCCGGCGCGAACTCGGAACCGGGGAAGTTCGAGCCGATCTGGATGTTGGCGATTTTGCCGGGCTGAGCGAAGTAGATGCTGTCCGAGTCGAAGAGCACGTCGTAGTAGCCCTCTTTGAGAGAGACATCTTGGGCTTGCTGGAAGAGCTTG
>DASZLS010000017.1:0-7783 GCA_035552255.1 Acidimicrobiales bacterium
GGTGAGGTCGGACCGTTCGGCACGAACGAGGGGCGTACCGCCCAATCTTCACTGCGGATGTTCGTCACTTCAGCACTTCCTTCGCGGCGTCGGCCGCGATCGATACCGTCCGCTCGAGGTCGTCGGGCGTATGGGACAGCGACGTGAAGAGAATCTCGTAGGCACCGGGCGCGAGCGCAACACCGCGGTTCAGCATGGCGTGGAAGAACTTGGCGTAAAGGCCGTTCCCGTTGAGCGCCTTCGCTTCGTCAAAGTTCGTGGGCGCGTTGACCTCGTCAGGCGCTAAATAGAGACCCATGAGGGGCCCGACATTCGGCGTCAGCGCAAACAGCCCCGCGTCGCGGAGTGTCGATTGGAGATCGTTGGCGAAGTTGCGTACGCGACCCGCGAGCAACGCCAGCTCGTCGATGGTCACGTGATTGAGGACGGCGACACCGGCGGCGGTCGCGAGCGGATTGCCCGACAGCGTGCCCGCTTGATACACGGGGCCGAGCGGCGCCAGTGACGAGAGAATCGTTCTCGATCCCCCGAAGGCGCCGACGGGCAGTCCCCCACCAATGACCTTGCCAAAGCACCAGAGGTCCGGCGTCACCGAGAAGAACTCCTCAGCTCCGCCTTGACTCAGTCGAAAGCCAGTGATGACCTCGTCGAAAATAAGAAGTGCGCCGACGCGATCGCACTCCGCGCGCAGTCCCTCCAAGAATCCGGGACGAGCCGCGACGAGGTTCATATTTGCCGCGACCGGCTCGACGAGCACCGCAGCGATCGACTCGTTCAAAGTCGGGACCTCGTTGTAGGGCGCGACGATGGTGTCGACAACGGCCCCCCCGGTCACGCCCGCAGATCCGGGCAGGCCCATCTGGGCAACGCCACTCCCGCCTGCGACGAGCAAGGCGTCGGAGTGACCGTGGTAACAGCCGTCGAACTTCACGATCTTGTCGCGCTTGGTGAATCCGCGCGCGAGACGAACGGCGCTCATGACGGCTTCGGTGCCCGAGGAGACCAGACGCACCTGCTCGAGTCCTCGCACGCGTTCGACCATGGCTTCAGCGAGCACTACCTCGCCCGGTGTCGGTGCGCCGAACGTCGAGCCCTTTTCCGCAGCGTCGCGAATGGCCTCGACAATGAGCGGATGAGCGTGGCCGAGCAGCGACGCCCCGTAGGACTGGACGTAATCGAGGTAGGTGGTGCCTTCGACGTCGGTGACGTACGCGCCGCGTCCACTCGCGACGGTGTAGGGTACTCCCCCCACCGAGCGGAATGAGCGAACCGGGGAGTCCACACCGCCGGGGATGACTGCCTGAGCTCGATCGAACCAGGCTTCGTTCTCGCTCAACGACCCAGCTCCTCGGCGAGCTCGCGTGCGAAGTAGGTGAGCACGAAGTCCGCGCCCGCGCGACGAACTGCGGTGAGCTGTTCGATGGCGACGGCCGTCCCATCGATCCATCCGTTCGCGGCGGCCGCTTTGATCATCGCGTACTCGCCGCTCACGTGATACGCGGCGAGGGGCACTTCCAACTCGCGTCGAAGCTCCCCCACAATGTCGAGGTAGGTCATGGCGGGCTTCACCATGATGATGTCCGCGCCTTCTTCGACGTCGAGGCGTGCTTCGAGCACCGCCTCACGTCCGTTGCGCGAGTCCTGCTGGTAGCTCTTGCGGTCTCCACCGCCCGTGATCTCGACGCCGACCGCTTCGCGGAACGGGCCGTACAGCCCGCTCGCGTATTTTGCGGCGTAGGCCAAGATGATGGTCTCGTCGTAGCTCGACTCTTCCAGGGCGCCACGAATCGCGGCCACTTGGCCGTCCATCATGCCGCTCGGCGCGACGACCGCCGCTCCCGCTTCGGCTTGGGCCAGCGCGACGCGCGCGTAGAGCTCAAGGGTGGCGTCGTTGTCGACGGTGCCGTCGGTGCGCAGCACACCGCAGTGGCCGTGGCTCGTGTATTCGTCCAAGCAGAGGTCAGCCATGAGGACGATCTCGTCCCCGAAGGCGTCGCGCAGGCTGCGCAAGGCGACTTGGGCGATACCGTCGCGATCCCAGGCGGCGCTCCCGAACTCGTCTTTCGTCGACGGCACGCCAAAGAGGATGACGCCGGTGACCCCGACGCCGAGCAGAGCCTTTACCTCGTCGTGGAGTGAGGAGATGGTGTGCTGAAAATGCCCGGGCAGCGAGAGGATCGGGTTTGGCTCGCTCAAGTCCTCCGCGACAAACAGCGGTGCGACGAAATCACTCGGCGCCAGCGTCGTCTCCGCGACGAGGCGGCGAATGGCGGGCGTGCGTCGAAGACGCCGAGGACGTTGGGCGGGAAACACGGGTCCAGCCTAGGTCCGCGGTTATGGAGCAATTCTGGCGTGGTGCTAAAGGCTCTCTAAGACTTCGTGGAGCTCTGGACCCCATCCTTCGAGCACTCGCGGGTGCGATCGTCCAACGACGGCCGCCGTCGTAGCTCCGGGTACCACCACCAGCGTCCGCTCGCTCACGATGTCCTCGGCGACCGACCACGCGGACGGCGCGCCGATGAAGACGACGTCCGCATCGCGCAGCGTCGCTTGTTCGGCACCGGTGAGCTCCGCGGGCAGGGTCTCGTAGCAGGGAAGCGTTTCGACGACGACGCCGCGTGCGAGCAAGCTTCGTTCGAGCTCGTCGCGCATCACGGCTGCCCCGAGCAGCAGCACGGGGCCCGCGTCGATTGCCGGGGCCAAATCCGCAGCGCCGCCTTCGCCGATGAGTCCTACGTCCACGCTCTCCTCTTCGAGCGCATGCGCGGTGCCAGTACCCACCACGAGCACTGCGCCGTCGAGTGCCAGTGCTTCCTTTGCGAGTGATGCGTAGAGCGCACTTCGCGCACTGGTGACGACGAGGTAGCGAAACTGACCAAAATACTGACTGTCACGAAGAACGTTCATGACCTCGCTCGAGTCGAAGAACCTCGTCGTCGTCAACGGTATTTCGTGCACCGACGCATCGTCGGGCAGCCAGGCGATCAGCGCGTCGTTGTGACCACGTTCGCGGGTCACCACGACGTGCATCTATCCCGCCCAGTCGACGAAGTTGCCACCGCCCAAGTCGTCGCGCACGAGACGAGCCAGATCTCGCCCGAGCGAAGTCGGATCGTCACCGATGAGTTCGCCGCGCGCGCTCTTGGTGCCATCGGGCGCGAGCATGACCCCTCGCAAGGTCACCGTGTCGCCGTCGAACGACCCATACGCACCAGCCGGGATCGAGCAGCCCGCTCCAAGCTCAGCTAGGAACGCGCGCTCTGCCGAAAGGACCAGTGCCAACGCGATGTCGTTGATCGCGACCAGCGCTGCTCTCGTCGACACGTCGTCGAGTCGAGCTTCGAGCGCGAGCGCTCCTTGGCCAACTTGGGGAGTGAACCACGACGGATCGAGGGCCTCGCTCACGAGATCAAGCTGATCGAGCCGTTCGAGTCCTGCGATCGCCGCGACAATCGCGTCGACGCCGCCTTGGCCGACCGCGGCGAGCCGGCGAGTCATGTTGCCGCGCAGTGGCACGACGTTGAGATCCGGCCGACGCTCAAGAAGTAACGCTCGACGGCGAGGCGAACCCGTTGCCACCGTCGCCCCGGGTCCGAGACCGGCCAGCGAACGTCCGATGAGCGCGTCGCGAGGATCGAGCCGCTCAGGCACACTCGCGAGAATGAGTCCATCGGGGGTGACGCTCGGCAGATCCTTGGCGCTGTGGACCGCGACGTCCGCGTCGCCGCTCAATACGACACGTTGCACCTCGACGGTGAAGACGCCCTGGCCGCCAATGGTGGCGAGATCCGCCTCCGATTCACGGTCACCGCGAGTCTCTACGAGGACGAGCTCGCTCTCATGTCCGATCTCCGCGAGTCGCCGTTGGACGTACTCTGCCTGGAGTACGGCGAGCGGCGATCGCCGCGTGGCCAGACGAAGTGTCATAGGTCAAAGAGGTTGCGCGTCGCCTCGTTGAGTCGCGTGCCCTGATCGGTGCCGGCCGCTTCTTTGAGGGCCACCGTTGGTCGATGGGCGATCTTTGCCACCACCGAGCGGACGAGTGAGATGGCCGTCTCTCGTTGCTCGGGGCTCAACCCCTCCAGCTCGTGACCGCGGCGCTCGAGTTCGTTCGCGACCACGTCGTCGAAGTGCTCCCGTAGCTCACGCACGATCGCCGACGCCCCACGAGCACGCTGGTCGTTGAGGAATTTCTCGACGTCGCTCTTGACGATGGCTTCGGCTTCTTCTACTGCCTCGCGACGGTCGCCGAGCGCTCGCTCTACTCGCTCGTGCAGGTCACTGATGTCGATGCGGCGGACATGGGCGAGCTCACTCACCTCAATCGCCACCGCCCGCGGCACCCCGAGGTCGACCACGACGACATGGTGGTCGAGCTTGGTGAAGTGTTCGCGAGTGAGAATCGGGGCGGGAATCTCGAGCGCGCCGACGATGAGCCGTGTGCCGGGAAGGTGCGTTTCGAGTGCGTCGAGCGTGTCGACAGTGACGCGTTGGTCATCGAGCTCGCGTCGAAGTATTTCGGCGCGCTCGAGGGTGCGATTGAGAATGGTCAGCGACGAAATGCGAGGCGTCGCCTCGAGCAAGCTCTTCGCCACACCACTCGCCATCTGCCCGGCGCCAAGGATGACCACCTGGGCGTCGTCAAGCTCTTCACCAAGCTCCGCGATGGCTGCCGTCGCAGCCGCCTGGGCGAAGCTCGTCGTGCCGCGCGAGATGGCGGTCTCGGTGCGGACGCGTCGACCAGAAGCGATGGCGCGCTGGAAGATCTCGGTGACTTCACTGCCCGCGCTCTGCTCTTCGGTAGCGAGCTCGAGCGCGCGTCGCAGCTGGCCCAGGATCTCAAACTCACCGGGAACAACGGAACGAAGACCCGCCGCGACTTGGAAGAGGTGCGTCGCGACATCGTGCTCGAAGTTGACCGTCAAACGATCGTCGAACTCGCTCTTCTGCAGCTTCGTCGCCTCGGCCAGCGTTTCGGTGATCTCGTCGATGGCGCCGTGAAAGCGGTCGATGACGGCAACGACTTCGGTACGCAGGCACGTAGAAAGAAACACCGCTTCGTGGATGTTGCGGTGGCTGACGAGCGTGCGCAACATCTTGGCCCACTCGTGCTCGGGCACTGTGGCGCGCTCAAGCAGATCGAGCGAAGCGTGCTCGTGATCAATCCCCACGGAAATCAGTGCCACCGCGCCTCCAACGTCAGGACCATGTTACGAGCCACGCAGTGGATTGGTGCTGGCGATCCCCAGTGAATGCAGCAGTCCTCCACCGAGGGGACCAGTGCCGTTGTTCAAGTGGTACATGAGGATCTGCAGTTCAATCGAGAAATCCACGTAGTGGACGGCGGTGCCGAGCGGCACGGTGACGACCTGCGGCGCGAAGTTGAGGATAGCGTGGATGTCCGCTTCCACCAGGCGATCGGCGACATCTTGGGCGGCGCTGCCGGGCGTGCAGATGACGCCGACGGTGGCCTTGGGAATCGGATTGCTGAGCGGCTGGACGACGAGTTCGGCGATTTCGTGACCGACGACCTCGGGATCGACGTCATAGAGGGCGACGAGTCTCGCCCCTCGAATCAGAAAGTTCGAGGAGTTGACGAGCGCTCGGCCGAGGTTGCCAATGCCGACCACGACCACGTCGTAGAGGCGGTCGTGGCCGAGCGCGTCGGCGATGCGCTCGATCAGGACCCCGACGTCATAGCCCGCGCCGCGGGTACCGAAAGATCCGAGCCCCGCCAAGTCGCGCCGGACCGTCGTCGCGGTCACGCCCGCCAGCTCACCAATTTGCTTGGAATCGATCTTTCGTTCGCCGCGCTGATACCAGCCCTCCGCGATGCGCTGATAGACGGGCAGACGAGCAATGGTCGGCTCCGAAAGCTTCTTCGATCGAAGACGCGGCGTCGCCATCACCACACGCTACTGGAGAGACGTTCAGCGACCGAGCTGGCGACTGCGCTCCGCCGACGCAGCGACGGCGTCAATAAATGCCGCCCGCACCGCATGCTGTTCCAAGGCGCGCAGACCGACCGCCGTGGTGCCGCCCGGGGACGTGACATTGGCCCGTAGGACCTCCGGCGATTCGCCCGTTTCTTTGAGCAGCGCTCCCGAGCCGGCGAAGGTGTCGACGACGAGTTTGCGAGCGACATCTCGGGGCAGCCCTTGGTGCACGCCCGCTTCGATGAGCGCCTCCACGACGAGGTAGAGGTAGGCGGGAAGCGATCCCGAAACGCCCGTCGCCGCATCCATGTTCTTCTCAGGTATGCGCACGACCGAGCCGACCGCGCTCAGAATTGATTCAGCCCAGTCCAGGTCCGCGCTCGACACGTGACTTCCACCGGCCATGGCACTCGCCCCTTGGCGGACCAGTACCGGCGTGTTGGTCACGCACCGCACCACGGCGACCGGTGCGGGAAAGCACGCTTCGATCCGCGCCGCCGAGAGTCCGGCAACGACGGAGAGCAGGCGGGTGATGCCGACGGCGCCCGCGAGACGCGCGACACCCTCCGCGTAGTCAGGCTTCACCGCCAGCACGGCGCTGCTGGCGTCGTCGATCTCGACCTGCTCCAGTGACGCGAAGACACCCGCGCCGGGAAAGCCTTCCTCGAGGACGGCGCGGTTTTCGACCGAGCGCGCGAGCAATGCGAGATCGCTCGGCTCACACCACTTCGCCTCGAGCAGTCCTCCCGCGAGAGCCGTGCCCATGCGTCCTGCGCCAATGATGATCAGTTTGTATGCCACGGTGCAACGCTACTTAACGTCGCCGGCGACGGTAGACGGAGGCCAGACCCATGGTCATGGCCGTGGGGAAGATCTCATCCACGTAGTGCACCGTCGCGCCGACGAGCTCGTCCATTCGTTCGATTGTGAGCTCGTTGACCGGAACTTGGGCGACGAGGTAGATGCCGTCTTCGGGGCCAATGGCGAGATGGAGCTCACGCAGCTCATGGTTCTTTACCAAGAGATAGCGGTAGAGCTCCTCGCGGTTCTCGTCGGGCGCGGGCATGAGCTCGGTTTCTGCGAATACGGTGCGCTGGCGCAGCGAGAGCCAGAGCGTAATGACATCACGTTCCTCACCCTTCAGGCGAATGAGCCAGTGGAAATGACCTCGGTCATCGGGGATGGGCTGGTGCTCAATCTGGCCAACGAAGGCGCTCGCGTTCCAGAGCTCGGCCCACTGGTGCAGCGTCTCGTCGAGACGGACCGCTGCGTCGGCGTCACCGAGCGGGGCGCGACTCATCTAGCAACGAACGAGGCTCTCGGCGGCCAGCTGCTCGATGATCGCCGCCAGTGACTCTCCCGCCCCCCGCCATGTGTACTGGCGGGCGCGCAAGACGGCGGCATTCGACATGGTCGTCGCGCGTTCGGGGTCGAGCGCGTGCTCGACGACGTCGGCCCATTCGGACGCATCACGCTCCCCCACGAGATAGCCCGTCACGCTCTCTTCGATCAGCGTCGTGAGACCGCCGACGTCGCTCGCGACGACCGGCGTCCCGCACGCAGATGACTCGAGGGCGACGAGGCCGAAGCTCTCAGCACGCGACGGCACGAGAGTGACGTCGGCGGCCCGCATCCAGGTCGAGAGCAAACGATGGTGCTGGGGGGCGACGAACATCACGTGTTGGATGATGCCCGCCTCGATGACTCGCTGGTGCAAGCGTTGGAGCGTGGCAAGCCCATCGGGACCCGAGGGGCCACCGACGATCGCGAGCACGGCGTGCTGACCGCGCCGTCGAAGCTCAATGAGTGTCTCGAGGGCGAGATCTGCGCCTTTCAGTGCCTGTAAC
>DASZLS010000018.1:0-38132 GCA_035552255.1 Acidimicrobiales bacterium
CGGTCTCGGGATCGCTACCGTCGGGTTCATCGCACTCTCGCGTCTTGGCGCACACTCGTCCTTTGGCTTCGCTGCGATCGGCATGTTCATCGTGGGTCTCGGTCTCGGACTCGTCATGCAGGTGCTCATTGTCGCCGTCCAAAACTCGGTGCCGCATGCCCAGCTCGGTACCGCGACCGCGAACGCCACGTTCTTTCGCACTATCGGTGGTGCGTTCGGCGTCGCCATCCTCGGAGCCGTCTTCAATACACAGCTGCTCAGCCACTTGCGGGCCACGGTTCCCGCGGCGCTCCTGAAGAAAATTGGTGGAGGCGACATCTCGGAGAACCCGGCGCAGATCAGTCATCTTCCGCCCGCAGATCGCACCCTGATTATCAATGCCTTCAGCCACACCTTGCAAACGGTGTTCGAGGTGACCGTGCCAATCGTGATCGCCGCCTTCATTGCCAGCTGGTTCATGAAGGAAATACCGCTGCGTCAATCGGCGCACACCAGCCTTGGTGAGTCGGAAAAAGCGCCAGCCTTTGACGCGCCGGGTGAGTTTCCAGGGCTCTAGCGATCAATCCGCCGGGTTCGACTCGAGTTGCGCGAGCACCTCGGCTTCGCTCCACGCGCCCGGCGGGCGACGGTCGCGAGCGAGCTGATTGACGAGTCGCTGCAATAGTTCATTGACGGGCGTCGCCACGCCATGAAGTCGACCGCGAAGGACGATCTCTCCCGTCAAGTAGTCCGTCTCGATGGTGCCCGTGCCGCGAACGAGGCTCTGCCACGTCGAGCCGCCGCTTCGCTTCGACCCGCCCGAGAAAGACGTGGTGAGAAGATCACCTCGGCGGGCGAGATCCTCGTCGCGTCCGACGAACGCGATGTCCGCACGCTCGAGCACGGCCATGCCTTCTTGGATCGCACGACGCGTGAGCTCTGGAGCCGGCTCGTCGGTGCCACAGATGGCTTGGACCGCGTTGTTCAGATTCAAGAGCAGTTTGCCCCACTTCCAGCGGGCAATGTCGTCGCGCACGATCGACTGAAACGTAGCGCCATTAAGTGACGCGGCGAGGACCGTTGCCCGCTCATCGCTTCCGTGAGGCCACCGCCCCAGGTCGAGGAGGCCGGTGATCGGCGAGGAATTCGCTTGCACGACACCGGGCGTCAGGTGCGTCGCTGGGCACATCACGCACATCCCGTAGACGTTCGCAAACATACGCAGTGCCACGCGCTCGTTCTCGACGCCGTTCTGGGCACACACCACGGCGACGTCGGGAGGAATCGAATCGGCCATTTCGCGGAGCGCACCTCTCGTATCCTGACTCTTCACCGTCAGCACCACGACGTCTTCGGACGTCAAGGAGAGCTCGGATGCGCTCGAGACGACCGGTACCTTCAAGGTCACGGCCTCGTCGCGCGTCTCGAGACGAAGTCCGCTCCTCGAAAGGGCGCGATAGTTATCCCCGCGCGCGACCAGTGTCACGTCATAGTCGTGCTGGAAGAGCCTCGCACCGATCACTCCCCCAATGGCCCCCGCGCCGAACACGACTATTCGCATATCCAGCCTCGTTTCGTCGGTACGTCGAACCCGGTCGTGTATCCAACGTCTATCGCCTTTCCGCGAAAGTCGTACACGTCGATGCGGAGATGCTTCGGCGTTTCGCGCCCGCACCGTAAGTTCACGACTGGCGAGCTCGTAAGTCTTCGAGGTAGCGCCTCGCGTGCTGCGCACTCTTGAGCTCGATAACGGTGAAATGCCCCGCGTAGCGAGCAAGCGCCTCGTCGAGGAGGGGGCGCGCGTCGAGCGGGAACCGCCATACCCAATGGATGAATGAGATGTCGAAACGCTCGGGACAGCCTTTAGCCTGCACGTCGCGGTGCCAATTCACGATGACCCGCTTCACGACTCGATAGACGCAGACGCGGCGCGGTGGCGACAGCACGATCACCGTGTCAATTCGTGGAAATCGCAAGTCGTAGGTACCCGAGTAGTTGCCTTCAATGACCCACCGCTCGTGTGCGACGAGTTCACCTTGAATCGCGCGCCACTCCTCGCGCGGGGTCTCAATCCAACCAGGGCGCCAGTAGTACTCATCGAGGTGGAACAGCGGAAGACCGGTGATCTGTGACAGCTCATGAGAGAACGTCGATTTGCCGGATCCCCCAGAACCAACGATCGCCACGCGATTCACCGGTCGAGCGTACCTTCTGGTTGCACTCGAGCCGAGTACGCGGGGGCTACATCTTGACGGCCACTCCCGCGCTCAGATACGTCCAGGGCTTGGGACCCCGGACCGGCCCCTCGTCGCTCCACAGCAGCTCGAAGCCCGCCTCTCGCACGAGCTCGAGCGGTCGCCTCGTCAGGTGACACCCGAATACTCGCCGCTGCAACGGATCGATCATGCGCTGACTCACGGCGAGTACGCGAGTCGGGGCGAGACCGTGCTCAAGAAAGTGGAACTGGCCACCCGGCTTCAACACCCGCCACACCTGACGGAGCGCGAAGGCAGGATCTTCGACGCTGCACAAGGAGAAGCTCGAGAGCGCCATGTCACACGACTCATCGGCGAGAGGAAGAGCGTGTGCGTCGTTGCCCGCGTGCTCGATGGGCATCATCGCGTCGCGAATGCGTTTGCGTGCGAGCTTCATCGCCAGCGCGGACGGCTCGATCGCGTAGACGTGCTCCACTTTCGTCGGATAGAAGGGCACGTTGAGGCCGGAACCGAATCCGATCTCAACGACGGTGCCACTTAGGCCTTCGCACACCATCTGACGCCACGGCGCGAGCCGGGAGGTCGCGCACGCACGATGAAGGAGGCGCGGTGCAACGTGATCGCGGTAGTACGCCATGAGGTGAACATACCGTCTTTGGCTCTCGCACGCGTAGGCGAACGCAGTGCACGTGAGCAATCCAACCGCGCAGACCCCCGCGTATATTGAACGAATAGCAACCGAAGCCCAGCCCCGCTCGAGGAGCCATCCGATACGTCGCGTGATCGCGGTCGTCGTCGCCGGGCTCAGTCTCTACGTCCTCATGCCGGGTCTTGTGCACGTGGTTGCATCATGGCCTCGACTCGTCACGCTGGAACCGTGGTGGTTGCTCATCGGACTCGTCGCGGAAGCGTCGAGCTTCGTCTGCCAAATGGCGCTCTTGCGTCTGGTGCTTCGTACCAAGAACTGGTTCGCCGTCATTACCGCATTTCTCGCCGGCAACGCGGTCACCAACACGCTGCCCGGAGGTGACGCCGTCGGCGCGGGGGTGCAGTACCGCATGCTCGCAGGCACCGGCATTGACACCGTGCAGGCGGCCGGTGGTCTCGCCGTCAGTTCCATCATCGGCGTGGGTGCGCTCTTCGCACTGCCGATCTTCGCTCTGCCCGTCATTATCGGCGGTGAGACGGTGAGTGCGGGACTCGTGCACGCCGGTGAACTTGGCGCCGTTGGATTCGCGCTGATCGTGGGACTCGGTGTCCTCGTGCTCACTACCGACAAGACGTTGCTCGTGCTCGCCAACGGCATCAATTGGGTCTTCGCCAAAATCCCCGGTATGAAGGAACGCCGTCAGAACGCCAGCGAGCTCGGGCAGCGCCTCATTAACGAGCGCAACCAAGTTCGTGTTGACCTCGGCAAGAACTGGTGGAAGGCGGTGCTCCTTGTCGCGGGGCGAATCGGCTTTGACTATGGGAGTCTCCTCGCTATCTTGCGCGCAACGGGGACCCGTCCGAATCCCTCGCTCGTCCTGCTCGCCTACGCGGCAACGGCGGTCCTCGCCCTCCTGCCGATCACGCCCGGGGGACTCGGTCTCGTCGAAGCCAGCTTGAGCGGTCTCCTCGTGCTCGCGGATGTCCCGAGCGCCAACGCGGTCGTCGCCACGCTCGCCTTTCGCCTCGGCTCCTATTGGCTTCCCACCATCGCGGGGGGCGTGTGCTACTGGCTCTACCGTCGCCGCTACGGAAAACTGCGCCAAAGCGCGAACGCCGCCTGATCATTGCGCGCGATGCTCAGGGCTAGCGTGAGCGAGGGAAACTCGCGGCGAAAGGGGGGTAGTGACATTCGAACCTGGTCCTAACGACGGCGTGCCCACTCGTCGCTCGATGCTCTTCCGGCGCGCTGAGGCGAACAACGTTCCCCTAAAGACGATCCTGACGACGATTTTCATCATCATCCTCGTCTTCTTTGCGGGCAAGATTCTCTACCGACTGCGTGAGATCCTGCTCTTGATGCTGGTCGGCGGCTTCATCGCGCTCTTGCTGAATCCCTTGGTCAATTTTCTCCAGCACTGGAAGTTGCGCCGGCGCGGCGCGGCCGTGTTTGTGGTCATGTTTTTCGCGGTCCTGGTGTTCCTCGGGCTGGCGTTTGCCTTCGGCTATCCGCTCGTCAACACGATGACCCACCTCGCCAACAACTTGCCTTCCTACGTCAACAAAGCCGAACACGACAAGGGGTGGATCGGTCACCTCCTGCACCGTTATCACGTCCAGAATTGGCTCGATAAGAACGCTTCTAAGTTGGTCTCGTTCGCGAAGGGCTTGAGCAAACCGGCCCTCGCGTTAGGCAAGGGAGCCGCCACCTTGGTGCTGGCGCTCGTCACAATGTTTGCCTTCATCGTGCTCTTGCTGCTCGAAGCCCCGAAGATTCGTCGCTTCGGACTCAACATGATGGCGCCTGCCAAGAGCGCCTGGATCTCGCGCGTCGGCTCGCAGGTTTCGAAGGTCGCGCTCGGATACATGCTTGGCAACGCGGCAACTTCGTTCATTGCCGGATTCGTGATCTTCGTCACGCTGTTCTCTCTCTCGGTCCCCTTCGCCGTCCTCTTCGGTCTCTGGGTGGCCCTCGTCGACTTCCTTCCTCAAATCGGCGGCGCACTCGCGGGCATCCCCACCGTGCTGTTCGCCTTCGTGCACTCGGTACCCGCGGGAATTGTCACCGCAGTCGTGTTCGTGGTGTACACCCAAGTCGAGAACCACGTGCTCAATCCCATCATCATGAGCCGTACCGAACGCATCAATCCGTTATCGGTCTTCATCGCTATCCTCGTAGGTGCGGAGGTCGGCTCCTGGGTTGGGGGGATCTTCGGCGGGTTTGTCGGGGTGCTCCTCGCGATTCCCACCGCCGCGTCTCTCAGCGTCGTGACACACGAGGTCTGGGAGTTGACCAAGTCGCCCACGGGTTTCGTCGTGCAGACGTCGAGCGAAGAAGACCCCGCGAGCCCTGAATAGCTAGAACCGAAAGTTGTCCATGCTCTCCCCCGATGATCGCGTGCCCACGTCCGTGCTCGACGACGCGCTTGCTCGTGCGCAAGAGCTCATGCGCACGAGCGCGCGTCCACATTCCCGTCAGGAGCGTGTCACACGGCGGAGCTTGCGTCGGCTCTTCAGCGATCCCCGAGCAGTCGACGTCACAATCACCTTGACCGATGAGGTCATGCGCTTCAACTCACCCGAGAGTGCAGCACAGGCGCTGCAAAGCGCCGTCGAGCAAGCCTCGACCAAGGGCTTCGGAGCTCTCAACGCATGGGGACTGCGCGCCGTCGCGGAGCTGTCCAAGGTCGCTCCAAACCTCGCATTGCGCATCGTGAACCAAAAGGTTCGCGCACTCACCGAGAACCTCATCCTCGACGCGACACCCGCCGCACTGACGAGTCAATTCCAGCGACACGCCCGCGAAGGGCTGCTCCTCAATGTCAACGTGCTCGGCGAAGCAGTGCTCGGCGAGGGCGAGGCGGACGACCGCCTCGAGCGCATCCTCGCCGTCGTTCGTCGAAACGACGTGAACTATGTCTCGGTCAAGCTGTCAGCCATTGTCAGCCAACTGCAGACGATTGACTATGAGGGGTCCCTGGAGCGGGTCGCGACGAAACTGCGAGTTCTCTATCGCGAAGCCGAGCGAACAGGAACGTTTATCAACCTTGATATGGAGGAGTACCGCGACTTGCGCCTCACGCTCGCCGCGTTCATGGCCGTGCTGAGCGAGCCCGAGTTCCTCAATCAGCACGCGGGCATTGTGCTGCAGGCCTACCTGCCCGACTCGCACGCAGCGCTCGAGGAGCTCATTGCCTTCTCCAAGCGTCGTCATCGAGAGGGGGGCGGGATCGTAAAGGTTCGTCTCGTCAAAGGCGCCAACCTCGCCATGGAGCACGTGGAAGCCGAGCTCCACGGCTGGCTGGCCGCGCCCTACGCCTCCAAAGCAGATGTCGATGCGAGCTATCTGCGTCTGCTCGACGTCGCGCTGCGCGCCGAGCACGCGAAGTCCCTGCGTGTGGGCGTCGCGAGCCACAATCTCTTTCACGTTTCCTGGGCGCTCGAGCTCGCGAAGTCGCGCGGTGTACTTGAGCAGCTGGATGTTGAGATGCTCGAGGGCATGGCCAACGCGGAAGCCCTCGCGCTCACCAAAGCCGGTCAGCCCGTGCTGCTCTACGCACCGGTCACCCGTCGAGATGACTTCGCTGCAGCGGTCGCGTACTTGGTGCGTCGACTCGATGAGAACACCGCCCCCGAGAACTATTTGCGCGCCGCGCTTTTCATCGCCACCGATCAGCACGTGTATCGAGACCAGGAACAGCGGTTCCTTCGAGCCCTCGATGCGCGTCCCACGATCAGCGTCGAGCCGCGCCGCAGTCGACTGAGTACTTCATCGACGCACTTTGACAACGAGCCCGACGGCGACCCCACCTCCGAGCCCTACGTACGCGAAGTGGCAACCGCGATCGCGCACGTGCGCACCAAGTCCGACCACGTTATTGACACGCTCGCCCACCTTGAGCACTCGGACCCCGTCGACTACGAAGAGGGACACGACCCGAACGACCACGGACGTTCGTGGTACCGCTACCGCGTAGCGGGCGTGCACGACATCGACCAAGCGCTCGAATTCGCGAGCTCGGGCTTTGCCGCATGGCATCGCCTTACTCGCGACGAGCGCCAAGCAATCTTGCGACGCGCGAGCGATGTCATGGCGTCGCGGCGTGCGAACACTATTGCGGTCATGTGCCGCGATGGTGGCAAGACCGTCGCGGAAGCGGACCCCGAAGTCAGTGAAGGAATCGACTTCGCGCGCTTCTACGCGGACCATGCGCCAGACGACGATCGATCGACGCCACTCGGAGTTGTCCTCGTCGTGCCGCCATGGAACTTCCCGTACGCGATTCCCGCGGGCGGCGTGCTGGCGTCGCTTGCTGCGGGCAACGCCGTCGTGCTGAAGCCAGCGCCCGAGTCCGTCGCCGTCGCCTTCGAGCTCGTCAACCAGCTCTGGGACGCCGGCGTTCCTCGCGAGACACTCCAAATGGTCCCTACCCGCGACGATGAGACTGGTCAACATCTCGTGACGCACGTGGGCGTCAGCGCCGTCGTGCTCACCGGCTCGTTCGACACCGCCATGCTCTTTGCCTCGTGGAAGCCGTCACTGCGTCTCCTCGCAGAAACCAGCGGCAAGAACGCCATCGTGGTGACCGCGAGCGCCGACGTCGATCTCGCGGTTCGCGATCTCGTGCAGTCGGCCTTCGGTCACGCGGGACAGAAATGCAGCGCCGCGAGTCTCGCCATCGTCGAGCGCGCGATGTACGACGATCCCCAGTTTGTGGCACAGCTCGTCGACGCGGTCTCCACGCTAACGGTCGGGCCCGGCTACGACTTCGCGACCAACGTCGGTCCCCTCATTCGCCCCCCGGAAGCCGCGCTGCAACGCGCACTCACGCAGCTTGACGGCGGCGAGCGATGGCTCGTCACTCCCGAACAACTCGACGCGGAAGGGTACTCGTGGCGTCCCGGGGTGAAGGTGGGCGTGCGCCCTGGATCCTGGAGCCATCTCAACGAGTGGTTCGGACCGGTGCTCGGCATCATGATTGCGAGCGACCTGGCCGAGGCGATGATGTGGCAGAACCAAACTCCCTACGCCCTCACGGGCGGTCTGCAATCGCTCAATGAAACCGAGTGCGAGACGTGGATCAACGCGGTCGCAGTCGGCAACGCCTATGTCAATCGCGGTACGACGGGTGCCATCGTTCGTCGCCAGCCCTTTGGCGGCTGGAAGCGCTCGAGCGTAGGTCCGACGGCCAAGGCGGGCGGGGCCAACTACGTGAACTGTCTACGCCACTGGCGCGCAGTCAGCCATGTCACGGTCGCGCTCGAAGAGGCAAATGCCTTCTGGCGCGACGTTGCGACCCAGGCGATCGACGAATCGGGTCTCGAGGCCGAACGCAACCTCGTGCGCTACCGACGCCACTTGGGATCGATCGCCGTGCGCCTCGACGAGAACATCCCATCCAACGCCATCACGTACCTGCTGGGGCTACGCGCACTCGCCACGCTCGAGCTGCACTTCAGCGCCGCTGCCGCGATCGACGGGTTGCCGGAGGTACGCGTGGAAAGCCTCGAGGCCTTCACGTCGCACGTCGGGAGCTTCGACAAAGTACGTTGGCTGAGCCGCGAGCCGGCCCCGACCGTCGCCGCGCTTGAACAGGGAGTGAGCGTCGACGCACGCGAGCTCACACAAAGTGGTGACGTCGAACTCCCGCGTTGGCTGCTGGAGCAGAGCGTGTCGATCACCAACCATCGCTACGGCAACGTGCACGCCGGACCGAAACCGCGTTGTCCGGGGCTTGACGAGACCACGACGTCCACCGAGCGTTAAGACGGATCCTTCGGTAAGCCGAGCACCCGTTCGGCGATGATGTTGCGCTGGACCACTGACGTGCCGCCGCCGATTGTGAGGGCTTGGGCGTAGAGGAAGCCCCACGACCACGAACACCCCTCTTCGCTGTCGATCCCGCCTGGTCCTCGACCGTCCAGCATTCCCGACGCGCCAGCGAGCCGCTGGGCCAGGGTCATGACCTCTTGACCGTGGTCGTCGGCGAGCGCCTTGCGCAGCGATGCGTCGGAGCCCGTGGCCTTTCCGGCGAGCGCGTTCTCGGTCAGTCGCATGCGAAGGAACCGCAGCATCTCACCGTGTGACCAACACCGCACAAGTTCGTCGCGCTCTAGCGAGCTCAGCGCGAGCCCCTCGTCGCGAACGAGGTTGACAAGGTCGCTCGCCGTCGGACCGCGTCCCCAGAGCACGCCTTCGCCCGAGAGCGACACTCGCTCGTTTCCGAGTGTGACTTTGGCGAGACGCCATCCGTCATTCACGCCCCCGAGGAGCGACTCGCTCGGCAGACGCACCTCGTCGAGGAAGACCTCGTTGAATGAGTGGTCGCCCGTCATGTCGACGAGAGGTCGAACGGTGACCCCAGGAGCATTCATCGGACAGATGAAGTAACTGATCCCGTGCTGCGGGGCGCCTTCCGTAGACGTTCGTGCGAGGAGTATGCCCCAGGTCGCGATGTGGGCGTAACTGGTCCAGACCTTTTGGCCCGTGATGACCCATTCATCGCCGTCTCGCCGTGCGATTGTCGACAGTGCCGCGAGATCACTGCCCGCGCCGGGCTCGCTGAACAGCTGGCACCAGAACTCTTCTCCACTCAGCAGCTTCGGCAACCACTCCTGCTGCTGGGCAGGCGTGCCCGCCGCGACGATCGTCGGTCCGGCCCAGCCAATGCCGATCGGATTGATCGGACGAACGACATTCGCGCGACGGAGTTCCTCGTCAATAATGAGCTGATACTCGACCGAGGCGTTGCGCCCCCATGGCTCCGGCCAGGATGGCGCCACGAGCCCCGCCTCGGCGAGTTCCTCACCGTTGGGCTCTGGATGTTCACTGAGCCACCGCCGCAGCTCAAGCCGACGCGGGTCGGTGTCGCTCACCTCGGAATCGAACGAAAGCGTCACGGGCGCGAGTAGCCCGCGCCCCTCCTCAAGTCCGTCGATCACCTCAGCCACCACTCCTTCGTTCGTATCCAAACGTAATCCCAAATTCGATCAAATGATGCTCCAGGCCTGGCCCGCGTGACACCGGCAGCACACTTATACTTCGGATCGTGGCGGTGCTGTTCTGGTTAGTGATCATCGTGATCTGTGTATTCGCGGAGATCCACACGAACGCGTTCATTGCCGTTTTTGTCGGCGCTGGAGCCATCGTCCCTTTCTTTCTCGCCCTCGCGAGCGTTCCGTTCGCCCTGGAGGCGGTGTTGTGGCTCGTCATCTCGGCCGTGCTGATGGGCGCGTTGCGTCCCGCGGCCCTGCATCGATTTCATCGAAAAGGGGTCATCGACCTCGCGGCGCCCGCGAAATCGACCATGACCAACCTGACGGGCTTCGTCGAAGACGCGGTCGGCGATGAGGGCCACCCCGGTCGCGTGAAGATCAAGGGCGAGTCCTGGCGCGCGGTGACCTCGTCGAATGAGACGATTCCTGACGGCGCGCAGGTCGTCGTGAAGAAGACCTACGGCACAACGCTGTGGGTCGAGCGCGTCTAACCGGCCCGCGCTAGATCGCTGGCGTGCCCGGCACGCCTTCCATCACGCTCTTGATCGCTTGCGCAGCACCGAGCAACGCCGAGCTTTCGGCGGGGATGATGAGTTTGGTATTGGGGCTCTCTGCGAACTTGGAGAGGGTGTCGAGCTGCAAGATCGCGACCAATGTCGGATCTGGTGCCTGGCCTTTGATGGCGGCGTAGACGAGGCCAATTGCTTGCGCGCGACCCTCCGCTTCCAGGATCTGGGCCTGACGCGCGCCTTCGGCGCGGAGGATCGCTGACTGCTGGGCGCCCTCCGCTTCCTTGATCGCCGCTTGGCGCTGGCCGTCGGCCACGTTCACCGCTGACTGCTGCTGACCTTCCGACTCGAGGATGCGCGCACGCTTCTCCTGGTCGGCTTGCTTTTGGAGGGCCATTGCCTGGAGTATCTGGTCGGGTGGCGTGATCTCGAGCACTTCGACTCGATTGATGCGCACGCCCCACTTGTCCGTCGCCTCTTCCATCTGGGTCTGGAGCAAGGTGCCGATGCGTTCACGCTGAGAGAACGCGTCATCCAGCGTGATGGAGCCGAACACCGCACGCACCGAGGTGCGCGCCAGGTTGTCGACGCTGACGAGATAGTCGGAGTTGGTAAAGAGCGCGAGGCGCACGTCGACGACCTGACTAAAGATCGTGGCGTTCACAATCACGGCGACGTTGTCGCGGGTGATGACCTGTTGACGATCACCCGTGCGTGGTGTCTCGCGCACGTCGATGATCTTCATCACCTCGATGAACGGAACGATGAAGGTGATCCCGGGGTTCTTGATGTCCTTGAACTCGCCGAACCGTGTGACCACGCCCTCGAAACCTTGCTGGACGATGCGTACCGACTTGCTGATGATGACGATCACGAGCACGACGAGGACCGCGGCAACTATCGCGATGACAATTCCGATATTCATTAGTACCTCCCCAAAAACGTCGTCTCAGTTGAGGTAACTGGCCACGTTTCGGCTGATAAGCGCAGTGTACTTACCCGTATTTTCTGACTCTGGGCGGGGTAGGACCCGTCCGTCCGTGTTCTCGGGGCCGATCGCCGATCGCCCTCAGCCTTGTCACCAGGACGTCCGAGGAGATTGTGCCGACTCGGGCGTCCATAGTTCCTGGTAAAACAAGAGGACCAGAGGACATCACTGGGAGAGGAGAGTCATGAACGTCGCCACCTTTGTCGCCACGATCTTCGAGAACAAACTCCCTTTTCGCGTCGAAGCGTATGACGGGAGTGTCGCTGAACCGACCGTCACCTCGAGCGCGAACAGCATCACGGTGAAGATATTGAGTCGCGACGCGATTTCACGGGTGTTAACTCATCCGGGTGAGCTCGGACTCGCGCGTGCGTACGTTGCGGGTGACATCGACGTCGACGGAGATCTCGATCCGCTCTTCGATCTCGCCGTGCCGCCACTGCGCCATTTGCTCAATGCCAATCACGTTCGTTCGCTGCTCTCGGTGGTCGGTACCTCCGCCCTCCGCCCACTGACGCCGCCGACGATTGAGGCGCGTCCGCGCGGGGTCATTCATTCGAAATCTCGTGACCGCCAAGCGGTGACCCATCACTACGACGTCTCCAACCGCTTTTACGAGATGGTGCTCGGGCCTTCCATGACGTACTCGTGCGCAGTCTTCACCTCTCCCGAGGACACGCTCGAACAAGCGCAAGCACGCAAAGTTGATCTGGTGGCGAGGAAGCTCGACCTCAAGCCCGGCGATCGTCTACTCGACATCGGCTGCGGCTGGGGAGCGATGGGGATTCACGCGGCGCGCCACTTCGGTGCGCGCGTCGTCGGCGTGACCCTCTCCGAACCGCAGCGCAGTTACGCGACCGAACAAGCTCGACTCGCCGGTGTGAGTGATCTCGTCGAATTTCGCCTCCAAGACTTTCGTGACGTCACCGACGGTCCCTTCGACGCCGTCAGTTCGATCGGCATGGCCGAGCATGTCGGGCGCCGTTCGCTCGCGAGCTACACCCAGGTCATCTGGGACCAGCTTCGTCCCGGCGGACGGTTCCTCAACCACGCCATCGGTCGTCCACTCTCTTTCGACGATGATCCTCGGCCTTCGAAAGCCGCAGAGTTCAATCGCCAACTGCAGTTTGCGCTTGGCCTGCGCGGACCGTCAAAGACCGGCAGCCAGTTCATCAACCGCTACGTCTTCCCCGACGGCGAGCTGCACGAAGTGGGCACACTTGTGTCAATGTTCCAAGCGCACGGCTTCGAAGTCCGTCACCTCGAGAGTCTGCGAGAGCACTATGCGCTGACGCTTCGACGTTGGGTCGACAACCTCGTAAAGCGATTCGACGAGGCGGTCGAGGACGTCGGCATTCAGCGCGCGCGGGTCTGGCGTCTCTATATGGCCGGATCAGCGCTCGCCTTCGAACGCCACCATCTGGAGATTCATCAGGTGTTGAGCGTTAAGCCGCATGAGGGCGTCAGCGGCATGCCCCTTCGCTACGACTTCGAGCCTGGCTTTTAGTCGTCAATATCGAAGCCGTACGGGCGAAAGCCAGTGTGCGACGATTGTTCTATGAACTCCGCACCCTGGCAGAACCACTGGCGTCACCACCCCGGAGTACGCACCGGCGATCAGTTGTCGAGGGGAGAACGTGCGGCGGACCGCATGCGCAACGTGATGGGCTCGTGGGGTTTCGTCTTTGGATTCTTCGCGGTGATGATCCTGTGGGCCGTCGTGAACACCGCGCTGCTCGAGCACGTCTTTCACCACAAGGCGTTCGACCCCTACCCCTACATCCTGCTCAACTTGTTTCTCTCGATGATGGCGGGCGTCCAAGCCGCGGCGCTCTTGATTGCGGCCAAACGAGCGGACGCGATCTCCTCTGAGGTTGCGGTTCACACGTCCAACAACACCGATGACATCAAGCGCCTCATCCAGGAGAACACCGAGCTGACCGAGGCGGTAAAGAGCGCGACCGACTTACTCGACGAGATTCATCTTCATGTCGCCAACATTGGCAAGTACCTCGGCGCCGAGGGCGGCAAGTTCGAACCGGGCATGCCGCCGCCGAAGTGAGCTACGTGGGAAGCAGCGAGTGCGCGTCGCGACCCAGGCCCGGCGTCGCGTGCACGTTGTAGGCAGTCAGCTTCTCGCCACACCACGCACAGACCGTCTCGGCGTGCGTGGTCTGCCCGCAGGAATTGTGCACCAGCTCAATTGGCGCACCGTTCGGTGCCGCGTACTGATCACCCCATTGGCGCATGGCGGTGAGCACGGGCCACAGGTCACGACCTTTCGCCGTGAGCTTGTAGTCGTACCGCGGAGGATGCTCGGAGTAGGCGACACGCACGAGCACGCCGGATCCGACAAGTGAGCTCAAGCGTTCCTTCAAGATGTTCCTCGAGATACCGAGGCGCCGCTGGAACTCCTCGAATCTGGTGACGCCCATGAAGCAGTCGCGAACAATCAACATGCTCCACCACTCGCCGACGATCTCGAGGCACTGGGCCACCGAGCAATCCATTTCCGAAAAGCTCTTGCGTTCCATAAAAGGGAGCATAGTCAGTTGCATTATGCAATGCAACTGACTATGGTACATCGCATGACAGAACTTACTAACGTCGAAAATGTGAACGCAGAGCCGTTTTCCCCGAGACGCCGACGTACGATCTTCATCGTCACCGCCCTCGGGGCGTTCATGGGATCGCTCGACCTTTCGATCGTCAACGTCGCGTTTCCCGCGCTTGAACGTGCTTTCTCTCACGACACGCAGGCCACGTTGTCGTGGGTCCTAACCGGCTACGCGATCGTCTTCGGTTCGCTGCTCGTCGTCGCGGGAAGAACCGCCGACCGTCTCGGAAGCCGTCGCGTCTTCTTCTTTGGGCTCGGCGTCTTCTGCCTTGGCTCGCTGCTCTGTGGCATCGCGCCGAGCGTCGAAACCTTGATTCTTGGACGGGTCATTCAAGGTACCGGCGCCGCAGCGATGCTGCCCGCGTCGCTCGGACTGTTGCTCGCCGCGTACTCCACCGAACGTCGCTCCCAAGTCGTCGCGCTGTGGGGCGGTATCGGCGCGCTCGCCGTCGCGACCGGTCCGTCGCTCGGAGCGCTACTGATCACCGGCTTTGGCTGGCGCGCCGCCTTTTACGTCAACTTGCCGGTCGGGCTCATCGCGTGGCTCGTTGGCCGACGCGTCATCGCAACCTCGAATGGCTCCGGCTCAAAGTCGAGCCCCGACTACCCCGGCGTAGTGCTGCTGAGTGCTGCGCTCGCGCTCGCGGTGCTCGCCATCTCCGAAGGACCCACGTGGGGCTGGACGAGCGCGCGCATCCTCGCGGGATTCGTCGTTGCGGCGGCGCTCATCTTCTCGTTCCTCTATCGCTCCGCTCACCACGACGAACCGGTGCTTGACCTCAAGCTCTTTCGAGCCCGTTCCTTCAGCGTCGCCAATGGCGCGGCGTTCCTGTACTCAATGGGTTTCTTTGCCATGCTGCTCGGCAATATCTTGTTCCTCACCAGTGTGTGGCACTACTCAATTTTGCGCGCGGGACTTTCCGTGACGCCGGGCCCCCTGGTTGTCGCCGTGGTATCGGGTCCGGCCGGAAAGCTGGCGGGACGGTTGGGCTTTCGTCGAGTGCTGACCGTAGGCTTCAGCGTCTTTGCGTTGGGGCTGCTCTGGTACGTGTGGCGCGTGAACGTGCACCCGGCGTATCTGAAGGACTGGCTGCCGGGAACGCTCATCGTCGGTCTCGGGATTGGTCTCACCTTCCCCGTGATCAGCGCCGCCGCGGTGTCGAGCCTCGAACCCGCTCGATACTCCGTGGGCAGCGCCGTCAATCAGACGGCGCGACAGATCGGAGGAGCGCTCGGCGTCGCGATTCTCGTCGTGATCCTCGGCACGCCCACGAACCTGGAGGCGGCACTCGACAACTTTCGTCACCTCTGGATCTTTGCCGCATCGACCGCGGCACTCGCGGGGGTCATCTGCACCCTGCTCGGACGCCCGGCTCCGCGGACTGCGCGAAACGAGCTCGACGTTGACGGGGCCAAGGGTGTCGAGGAGATGCTCGACGGGGAGATTGCCATGGACCCGACGTCGGCGCCGCAAAGGGACGTGGAGTCTCTGTAAGACGATTGTCCTTCTCGCTCCCCTACTCTTGAGCCGTGAGCATGGACGTCGACGAGGTTCCAAGAGAGGAATCCAACGCGCCGAGAAAGTCCCGCCGACGAACGGTCACTGAATGGCTGATCGTCCTCGTCGTGGCGGTCACGGCATCATTCCTGATTCGCACATTTGTTTTCCAGACCTTTTCCATCCCGTCGGATTCGATGAACCCGACACTTTGGAAGGGAAATCACATCATGGTCGACAAGCTGAGTGTCGACTTCGGCACGATCAACATTGGCGACATCGTGGTCTTCAAAGCCCCGCCCGACGTCGTGACCGACTGCGGCGATCCCGTCACTGACCTCGTCAAGCGCGTCATCGGACTTCCCGGCGATCACCTCACGTCGGTCGGCAACACCATCTACGTGAACGGCAAGGCGCTCGATCAGAACTGGTCGCACTACACGGACATTGGCACGGCCATTGGTCACGTTACGGTGCCTAAGGGGCAGTACTTCATGATGGGCGACAATCACGCGGATTCTTGCGACAGTCGCACCTGGGGCACAGTCCCACGCTCGAACATCATTGGCAAGGTGTTCTTGAAGTTCTGGCCGCCATCCCAGTGGAACTGGTACTAGCCGCGGCGCGCCAGCGATTCGCGTCGGCGGCGCGGGTGGCAAGCGTGGTCGTGGCTTGTGGAGTCATGCTCGTGAGTGGCAGCCTCGTGTCCGGCGCAGCCTCCCTGAAACCACCCGTCATCACGGAGACATTCACGCCGCTCCCCTGCCATCGCAGCACGACGATCGGGCTCGAGGGGTGCGCCGAAGGCCAGCTCCTTTCAACTGACCGCCGGATCAACGAACAGGTCAAGCTGCTGTTCGGTGTGATTGCGACAGCGCCTCAACGGCGAAACTTCGTTGCCGTCGAGAACCAGTGGTTGGCGTATCGGAAGGCGGACTGCTCAACGGTGTCAGACGCGTTCCAAGGCGGATCGATCGCGCCCGTCGAGTACGCGCTGTGTGAGGTGCGAGACAACGACGCTCGCAGTGCCGATCTCCATTCGTACTTCGCACTCTTAGAAGAGGGAAGCAGCGCCAGTCCCTCGTGGCCCTAGGCGACGCGGGACTGGCGAGCCGTCGCTCTACTGCGAGAGTTCGAGCTCGCTCAAGAGCGTTCGCAGCTGGCGCCCGCGTTCTCGCGGGTTCCCTTTGAGCTCGCCGATCACGTCGCCGTCCACGTCGAGGTCATCGCCGGGCTGATACAGCGACACCTTCGTTGCGCCTCCGCGCGCCACGGCTAACACCACCCAGGGCAGTCCGATGCGTCCAGAATCGCGGGTCGCCATGATCTGACCGGGCTGACCGATGCCGAAGCTCCATTCGGGGAGTCGCGCAGCGTCCATGACCCGTTCGAGTTCGTTCGACGATGAGAGGTTGGCCACGCACGAACCCTACGAGAAGGCCGTGACGAGCGAGCTCATTTCGACCAAAGAATTCAAGCGAGACAAGCACTTTGGCGAATCGGAGTGCCATTTGTAAGGAACTACAGTAAATCGAGGAGGACCAGAGCGACAGTTCCGGGACACGAAGCTGCTTTGCCTGGTCGAAGGGAGCACCCGAGTGGAGCCGACGGACGTCTCGTCACCCGACTATTTCCACAAGGTGGTCGACTGCCAGTGGGCCTGTCCCGCCCACACCAACGTGCCGGGCTACATCCGACTTATTGCACAGGAGCAGTTCGACGATGCCTACATGCTCAACCGGGAGTCGAATGTCTTTCCGGGAATCCTCGGACGTACCTGCGACCGGCCATGCGAACCGGCCTGTCGGCGCACGCGCGTAGACGGCTCGCCCGTTGCCATCTGTCGACTGAAGCGCGTCGCGAGTGATCTCCGTGGCGACATCAGCGACCGGCTTCCGGCTATTCCGAGTGAAAAGAATGGAAAGCGAATCGCCTGTATTGGCGCGGGTCCCTCGTCACTCACGGTCGCAAACGATCTCATGCCCCAGGGATACGCAGTCTCTATCTTTGAGCAGTACGACAAGCCCGGTGGGTTGATGCGCTCGAACATCCCCTCGTTTCGTCTGCCCGAAGAGGTCCTCGAAGAAGAGACGAGCATGATCCTCGACATGGGTGTCGATATTCGCTACAACACGCCCGTCTCGAGCTTGCGCGCGCTCCTCGACGAAGGCTTTGATGCCGTGTTCGTAGGGGTCGGCGCGCCGCGCGGCAAGGAGCTCGACCTGCCGGGACGTCACGACGAGGCCGGTGACGCGACGAACATTCACATCGGCATCGACTGGCTCGAGTCGGTCGCCTTTGGCCACCTCGACACGATTGGCGAACGCGTCCTCATCATTGGCGTCGGCAATACCGCAATGGACTGTTGTCGGACGTCGCGTCGCCTGGGCGGTCGCGATATCAAAGTCATGGCGCGCCGGCCGCGCGAGTTCTTCAAAGCGTCGCCCTGGGAGCTCGACGACGCGGAGGAAGAGGGCGTCGACATCATTGTCAACCACGCCCCGACACGATTTGTCGTCGACGAAGGGCGACTCGTCGGCATGGAGTTCGACGTTCTCGAGTGGGACGAAGGCGCCAAGCGATCGACGACCGTCGACACCATCGTCATACCCTGCGATGACGTCATCCTCGCCATTGGCCAGGAAAACTCGTTCCCCTGGATCGAGCGCGAATTAGGGATGACCTTTGGCGAATGGGATATGCCCGTCGTCGACGAGACCACCATGCAGTCGAGCGTGCCCGGCGTCTTTTTTGGCGGAGACGCCGCGTGGGGACCGAAGAACATCATCTGGGCCGTGGCCCACGGTCACGAAGCGGCGATCTCCATCGACAACTTCTGTCAGGACGTGCCACTCAGCGAACGCCCCGAGATGGGTATGAACCTCATCAGTCAAAAGATGGGCATGAGCGAGTGGAGCTATCACAACGACTACAACCAGTCGTCGCGCCAGAAGATGACCCACGTCGAACTGACCAAGCGCTTCGAGTCGCTCAACCTCGAAGTCGAGCTGGGTTTCTCTGCGGAACAGACGGCGCGCGAAGTGCAGCGCTGCCTGAACTGTGACGTGCAGACCGCGTTTACAGCGCCGCTGTGCATTGAGTGTGACGCATGTCTCGATATCTGTCCCGTGCAGTGCCTGACGATCACGAGTGACGGCGACGAAGCCGATTTACGATCTCGCCTCCTTGCGCCGGCGACGAATCTGACCCAGGAACTCTACGTTTCCGAGCCGCTCCCCCAGACGGGCAGAGTCATGGTGAAAGACGAGAACGTCTGCGTGCACTGTGGGCTCTGCGCAGAGCGCTGCCCTACGGCCGCGTGGGACATGGAATTGTTCGACCTGAAGATCCCCTACGCCGGATCGAAGAACTTCATACCCGTGGGGGTGGGCTTCGGCGGAAACGGAGCAGGGTCATGACGTTGACCGAGAAGCCAACGACGCGCAATCAGGTCAACGACTTTTCGATCAAGTTGGCGAACGTGAACGGCACGGGATCCGCAAGCGCCAACAGCCTGCTGGTCCAAGCCATCTTTCGCATGGGTATTCCAGTGTCGGGAAAGAACCTGTTTCCCTCGAACATTCAAGGGTTGCCAACGTGGTACGAGATCCGGGTGAACGGCTCGGGCTACACCGCGCGCGCGCTCGACTACGACCTCATGATCGCAATGAACGCGCAGACCTACGCGGAGGACATCGCGGACGTCCACCCCGGTGGCTACGTCCTCTACGACTCTTCATGGCCTCTCGACCCCGACCTCGAGCGTGACGACGTCACGTTCCTCGGCGTACCGCTCGCCGCGATGTGCCTCGAGAACTTCAAAAAGCCGCGCGAGCGCATCCTCATGAAGAACGTGGCCTACGCCGGGGCGGTCGTCGCGCTCGTCGGCATCGACCTCGACGTGGTGGCGGCGCTCCTCGACGAGACCTTCTCGCGTAACGAAGCGCTGCGCGACTCGAACCAACGCGCGCTCCGCCTCGGCTACGACTACGCGATCGAGAACTTGGACTGCCCGCTCGCCTTTCGCCTTGAGCCGCTGCAGGAGAACGACCATTCGATCCTGATCGACGGCAACACCGCGACTGCCCTCGGATGCCTGTACGCCGGCGCGACAGTCGCGGGTTGGTACCCGATCACCCCGGCGACGGCGGTGATGGACAACTTCACGAAGCTCTGCGCCAGGTACCGCCGTGTCAAGGTGGAAAGCGACGACCCGAACGAGCCCGCGACCTACAAGAACAACTACCTCATCATCCAGGCGGAAGACGAGATCGCGTCGATCGGCATGGTCCTCGGAGCAGGTTGGAGCGGGGCGCGCGCCTTTACCTCCACCTCGGGCCCCGGTATCTCGCTCATGAGTGAGCTGCTCGGGCTCGGTTACTACACCGAGATTCCCGCCGTCGTCATCGACGTGCAGCGCGTGGGGCCCTCGACCGGCATGCCGACTCGGACGCAGCAGGGTGACATCTTGATGTGCGCGTACGCCTCCCACGGCGACACCAAGCACATCGTGCTCTTTCCCGCGAACCCGCACGAGTGCTTCGAGTTCGCCGTCCAGTGCTTCGACCTCGCCGAACGTTTCCAGACGCCCGTGTTCATGCTCTCGGACCTCGATATCGGCATGAACGACTGGGTGGTGCCGAAGCTCACCTGGGACGACAGCTTCGTGCCAGATCGAGGGCGAGTGCTGCGCGACGAGGATCTCGCCGAAATCGCAGAGTTCTTCCGTTACGCCGACGAAAACGAGGAGTTCGTCACCCCGCGCACGCTCCCGGGTTCAGACTCGAAAGGCGCCTACTTCATCCGCGGTTCCGGTCATGACAAGTACGGGCGCTATACGGAGGTACCGGACCACTACCAAGAGGTCATCGATCGCCTGAAGTTGAAGCACGCGGCAGCCGCCATTCACGTGCCCACACCGATCATCGAACGCCGCGAGGGCGCGACGATCGGCGTCATCACGCTCGGCAGCTGTGATCTCGCCGTTCGAGAAGCCCTCGACGAATTGAGTGACCAGGGAGTCGTTGGCGACTTTCTGCGAGTGCGCGGGTTCCCCTTCGTCGAACAGGTGCGCGCGTTCGTTGAAGGACATGAACGCTGCTTCGTCGTCGAACAGAACCGTGACGCACAGCTGCGCAGTCTTATCTCAATTGAGACCGGCGTCGCCATCGAAAAGATGACCTCCGTCCTCGCGTACGGAGGCTTTCCGTTAAGCGCCCAACAGGTAGTCGACAGCGTCTTGACCCAATTGGAGATTCCCTAATGCCGTCCATCATCAAGCCCTTCATCCCACTGAACCCGTTGCCGAAGAATGAGATCGGGCTCACCATGCGCGATTACGAGGGCGCCATGTCGACGCTCTGTGCGGGGTGCGGCCACGATTCGGTCACGGCAGCGATCAGTCATGCGTTCTGGGAGCTTTCCACGCCGCCCAATCGCATTGCGAAGCTCAGCGGTATTGGCTGCTCGTCGAAAACCCCGACATATTTCGTACGCGGCGCCCACGGTTTCAACAGCGCACACGGGCGAATGGCGACGATCGCGACCGGCGCGAACGCTGCCAATCGAGAGCTCACGTACATCGGCATCTCCGGCGACGGCGACTCGCTCTCGATCGGACTCGGGCACTTGATGCACGCGATGCGCCGCAACGTCAACATGGTCTACGTCATCGAGAACAATGGCGTCTACGGACTCACCAAGGGTCAGCTCTCCGCATCAGCCGACATCGGTTCGGCACCGAAGAAAGGTGAGGCGAATCTCCTCGCGCCGATCGATCCCATCATGCTCGGTCTCACGCTCGGTGCGACGTTCCTTGCGCGTAGTTTCTCGGGTGACAAGGAGCAGCTGATCCCCATCTTGAAGGCCGCTGTCACTCACCAGGGATTCGCGCTCATCGACGTCATCTCACCGTGCGTCACCTTCAACGATCATGAGAGTTCGACCAAGAGCTACAAGTTCATGCGGGAACATGAAGTGAAGGAAATACAGACCGACTTCGTCCCCATGCAAGTGCCGATCCGCGAAAAGATACCGAGCGACGACGCGAAGGCAATCACCATGCACGACGGCAGCGTGATGCGCTTTCGCTCCGTGCCCGAGGGCTATAACCCAAGCGATCGGATGTCGGTCGAAGAGTACATCCGCGATCGCCAAGAGCGCGGCGAAATCGCGACAGGCCTGCTCTATCTCAACGAGTCAACCCAAGAGCTGCACACGCTGAACCAGACGCCACCGCAAGGTCTCGCGAGCCTCCCCTATGACGTTCTTTGTCCGGGCGCTGACGCGCTCGCAGCACTTCAAGAAGACTTCCGCTAACGCTGCTGATGCGCAGACGAGTTGTCATGAAGCATGACGTGCGACAGCAAAATGAACGTGAAAGTGATTTGCGAAATCACAAATTTTGATGGGCCGAAATTCGCCTCACAGTCGAGTCACAGACAACCGAAACACTTCCCAGTGATAGCGCGGAGTTTTTGAAATACCAAATAAAAAATCGTGTCTCTTTCGGACTACAAAATACGGTCGATTCTCGATGGTGACGGGATTGCAATCATTAGCGTCTTCTCATAGTGGAAAACGTGTCGGAAGCTTCCATCAGGGTGGCCGTCGTTGACGATCACATCATGGTGTCGGAACTGCTGGCCCTCTCGATCTCGAAAGAGGAAGACCTCTCACTCGTCGGAGTCGTGGGCAACGTAGATGAGGCGCTCGAACTGCTCGAGCGAGAGCACCCTGACGTCATCTTGCTCAACTACCGACTGCCGGACTTCGAATGCATCGAGGTCGTAAAGCTCATGCTCAAAGCAACACCCGACAGTCGCGTGGTCATGCTCTCGGGCAACGGAGACCACGAGCTCCAGCGTCTCGCCTTCGACGCGGGCTGCACGGGTCTACTCGACAAGCACGCCCAAATTGCTGAGGTACTCGGCGCCATCCGCGCAGCCGTTCGCGGTGAGCTGGTCATTAGCTCCGGCGATTCCTACCAGCAGCGCTCCGCCTAAATCGCCGTCCAACGGTTCGCGGCCGTCGAACGCGCCGAACCTGACGCAGTGTCGTCACGCGTGTCATTCAACACGACTACGAGAAATGAAAACCGTTGCGTTGACTTGAACGATTTTTCACAAGCCTGACTACGATGACCACGAAGATGAATGTTAAGTCAGTGTGGTATCGCGTTGACGTGCGAGTGGCTTCATTCGGACATGCAAGGGAGCGAACATGATCACGACAAGAGCACTTCGCATCGGATTGTGCGCTGCGATGCTCGGCATCGGCGCACTGACTGGCGGTCTTGGGGGCAGCGCGCTTGCGTCCGCCGCGGGGCCGAAGGTCGTCGTCACGCCGGCAACGAATCTGCGTAACGGTGAAGCAGTGCACATCAGCGGCAGCGGCTTCAAGCCCGGCGACACCGTGTTCTTAGTCGAATGCCAACGCAACGCCAAAGGTCAATCAGGTTGCAAGGTCCCGAGCTCCTTTCCACCGCACGCAACGATTACCTCGACGGGACTGCTACCCAGGACCACATTCAAGGTCCTAACAGGGAGGATTGGCTCGGGCCTGTGCGGTACAACCAAGGCGAACGTCGCTCGCTGCGCCGTCAGCGCCGGCAACGCCGCCGGCGGCGACTCTGGCGTAGGCAACATCACCTTCAAGGTGCCGGCAAAGAAATAGGTTGACGTCGTCGACGAGTTGAGCACTCGCCCGTCGACGCGCGTCGAGATCGCTTGACGCTGGCAGAGAGTGCAATGTCCGTCGGCGCAGTCGGCGGCTCCTGGGAGGGAGCGCATGTTCGGCAGTAATGGGAGTGAGTCGACGTTCACGCGAACGATCGAAGATCGACGTCACTCGATTGCTGTGGGCCTGCGAGCGCACTTCAGTTTCGCGACACTGCTGGCCATCCTCTTTCTGACCTTTCTTGATAACACGATCGCCAGTGCAGTATTGACGAGCGTGCAGTCCAAACTGCACGCTGGCGTGTCCCAGTTGCAATGGGTGGTCGGGGGCTACGCGCTCGCCTTCGCGAGCCTCATGCTCATCTGCGGATCACTCAGCGACAACTTCGGCCGCAAACGCGTGATGCTGATCGGGGTTGTGATCTTCTGTGCCGGCTCACTCGTCTGCGCCTTCGCCGGCACGCCCGCGGAGCTGATCGCCGGACGCGTCGTCATGGGCGTCGGTGCGGCTGGATCCGAGCCGAGCACACTCTCGATGATTCGCCACATCTACCCCGACAAGCGCATTCGGGCCCGCGCGCTCGGTGCGTGGGCGGCCGTCTCGGGCCTCGCGCTCGCCCTTGGTCCGGTCATCGGTGGCGTGCTCGTAGGGCTGTGGACGTGGCGCGCTGTCTTTTGGTTCAACTTCATTTTCGGCACCGTTGTCTTCGTCATGGGTGCAGTCACGCTGCCCGAGAGCGTCAACGAGATTCGTCGGCGCATCGATTGGCTCGGCTTCTTGCTCGCAGGCGTGGCCGTCGGCTTCGCCACCTACGCCACCATCGCGGGCGAAACCTGGGGTTACTTCTCGGGCGGCGTGTTGACCCTCTACTCCATCGCCGGCGCCTGTTTTATTGCGTACTTCATTGTCGAATCGAACACGACCCACCCCATGCTGAACGTCCGATGGGTGCGCAATCGTGCCTTCGCGGGCTCGGCCGTGATCGCCTTTACGAGCTACTTCGCGATCTTCTCCATCTTTTTCTTCGTCGCCCTGTACTTGGAGGTCATTGGCTCGGTCAGCGCGTACACCCTCGCCCGCGACTTCTTGCCAATGCTCGCAGGCATCGTTGCCGCTGCCCTCTTCACCGGTCGTTGGGTGGGGCGGATCGGCTCTCGCGTGCCAATGACCGTTGGCTGCCTTCTGGCGGGACTCGGCGTCCTGCTCACCGACGCCGTGATCAGTCCGACGGCGGGACTCAGCACCCTCGGGTGGACCATGGGGCTCGCGGGCATTGGCTTTGGCATGATCGTCGTGCCGGTCAACTCCACCGCGCTCGTAAGCATTCCCGCGAACAACTCGGGCATCGCGGCGTCGACCATCAACACCGCACGCGAGCTGGGGGCCGTGACCGGCGTCGCGATTCTGGGCTCGATCGTGAACGGCCAGCTCACCGTCAACCTGACGCGGCGTCTCACCGAAATCGGTGTGCCGGCCTCGTTTCGCCAGGAGATCATTGAAGACGTCGTGACGGGCACCGCCGCGTCCAAGGCCTCCGCGGAGAGCCGCGGCAGCGGTGCCGCCGTGAAGCACATCATCAATGAGGTCATCCATGCCGCGTACGGGGCGTTCACGCACGGACTCAATCTGGCGCTGACGGTGTCTGGCATCCTCTTGCTGGTCTCAGGGGCAATCGCCTACTTCACCGGGACCGCGGAGCGCTCCTCCATGGTGAAGGACGACGAGGATGTGGTTGCGGCTTAAGCGTTGGGCGGCTGTTCGTTGCGTCGTTGCGCGAGTCCGTCGTTGAGGCGTTTGAGCAATTTCGTCAACGTAGCCACGTCGCTCTTTGGCCAGTCCCGGCAGATGTCGTGCAGCACGGCGCTACGGCGCGCTTCGCGCTCTTCGAACTCGCGCTGACCCGCCGCAGACACGGACAACAGCGTGGCGCGCCCGTCAGAGGGATCGCGGCGCTGGCGCAGCAGGCCGTCGTTCAGCATGTTGTTCACGTAGCGACTGATCGACGTCTTCGTCACGAAGAGCCTGCTCGCCAGGTCCGAAGCGCGAATCTCGCCCGCCTCGATGATGGCGCGCAGCAGCTCAATCTCGAGCGGACTGTGACCCGGTGCATTGGTTGCACGAATCTGTTGCATCAGGTGTCCGCGCCGCAGACGTCCCCACTCGCGTTCGAGCGTCGTGTCGCTCACCGGGGTAGCCGACTGCTTGGCCATCGCGCTAATATAACAGGTAGTTACTTAAAGTAACTAATTCGCTGGCCCACCATTTCTAAGCCTCGGAGCCGCTACGGCGGACCCACTGAAAGGAACACCGTGACACATAACTTGCGCGCCGACACCATCACCATAAAGGGCCACGGGGGCGACGAGATCGAGGCGTACCTCGCGGTGCCCACCGATGTGGAGCGTTCCGGTTCGATCGTCGTCATCCACCACATGCCCGGATATGACGAGAGCACCAAGGAGATCGCTCGAAAGTTTGCGGCCAACGGCTACGCGGCGCTGATGCCGAACCTGTATCACCGTGAGGCACCGGGCGCGAGCCCCGACGACGCCGCCGCCACCGCGCGTGACCTCGGGGGCGTGCCCGACGATCGGCTCATCGGCGACGTCGGTGGCGCCATGGAGCACCTGAAGTCGCTGCCGACGTCTAACGGCAAAGTCGCGTCGATCGGCTACTGCTCGGGCGGACGTCAGTCCTTCCTCTCGGGTTGTCGCCTGCCGCTTAACGCGGTCATCGACTGCTACGGCGCGTTCGTGGCTGTGGACCGACCGGACTCCCCTATGAAGGCGGTCATCGGTGAGGCCGATCATCTGTCGGGTCCCCTGCTCGGGCTTTTCGGCGCGGAGGACACGTTTCCTTCCCCGGAGCAAAACGACATGCTCGCCAAGGCCCTCGAAGCCGCGGGCAAGGAGTTCACCTTTCGCACCTACGACGGCGCCGGTCACGCATTCTTCTCGGTCGATCGCCCGAGCTACCGCGTCGAAGCGGCGACCGAAGGCTGGAAAGAGATCTTCACGTTCCTCGCACGCACTATCGCTTAAGGAGCTCTATGTGCACCTACCAAACTGAGCGGCTCGACATCTCAGCGAGCGCCAAGACCCCAAGTGGTTGGACGTCGATGACGCACGCGACGGTCTACTTCGACCACCCCGTCCACTATCTCGCGGGACATGCCCTCATGATCGATCTGCTCAACCCCGCCGAGGGTCCCTCGGCGCGCGCCGCGATCGAACTCAACCCCGAGAGCGCACGGGCGCTCGCGAACGCCATTCTCACCACACTCGACACCATTCCCAGTGAGCTGTTGAGCGAACTCGCCTCGTGAGCTTCGCGAGCGTGAGAGAACGCCGAGACGGGCCGCGCCCCGAGTCTGATCGTTACAAGTGGATGGTTCTCTCGAACACCACGCTCGGCATGCTCATGGCAACGATCGACACCTCGATCGTGCTCATCGCTCTGCCGGACATCTTCAAGGGCATCAACATCAACCCCCTCGAGCCGGGCAATACCTTCTACCTGCTCTGGATGATTCTCGGCTTCATGATCGTGACCTCGGTGCTCGTCGTGAGCTTGGGGCGACTCGGCGACATGCTCGGGCGCGTGCGGATGTACAACATCGGCTTTGTCATCTATACGTTCTTCTCGCTGATGCTGTCCATCACCTGGATGAGCGGCACGGCAGCCGGTATCTGGCTCGTCGTGATGCGTCTCTTCCAAGGCGTCGGAGCAGCGTTCCTCATCGCGAACTCAACGGCGATCTTGACCGACGCCTTTCCGGAGAACGAGCGAGGCATGGCGGTCGGCATCAACCAGATCGCCGCCATCGCGGGTTCGTTCATCGGACTGATCCTGGGCGGTCTCTTGGGTCCCATCGAGTGGCGACTCATCTTCATCATCTCGGTGCCCATCGGCATCTTCGGAACGATCTGGGCCTACCTCAACCTGAAGGAGCTCCCGACCAAGATCGACTCCCACGTCGACTGGAGCGGGAACGTCACCTTCGCGCTCGGCCTCGTGGCGCTGATGGTCGGCATCACGTACGGCATCCAGCCGTACGGCGGTCACGTCATGGGCTGGACGAGTCCGTTCGTGCTCGCCTGCTTAGTCGTGGGACTGGTTGCGCTGTTCTTTTTCGCGCGCATCGAATCACGCTCCCCCGACCCGATGTTCAAGCTCAGTCTCTTTCGTATTCGCGCGTTCTCCGCGGGCAGCATCTCCACGCTGTTCTCCGCGATCGGACGCGGCGGTCTCATGTTCACCATGGTCATTTGGCTCCAGGGCATTTGGCTACCCCTGCACGGGTACGCCTTCTCGGACACGCCGCTCTGGGCGGGCATCGCGCTGCTGCCACTCACGGGCGGGTTTCTCGTCGCCGGACCGTTCTGCGGCTACCTCTCGGACCGCTACGGGGCGAGGCCCTTCACGGTCGGCGGCATGGTGGGAGCGGCGATCTCGTTCTTCTTGCTCCAGTTTCTCCCCGCCGACTTCTCCTATCCGGTCTTTGGTCTCTTGTTGTTCTTGAACGGACTGTCGATGGGCATGTTCGCCGCACCCAATCGCGCGAGCATCATGAACTCACTCCCACCCGAGAACCGCGGCGTCGGCTCCGGCATGAACTCCACTTTCCAGAACTCCGGGCAGGTGCTCTCGATCGGCATCTTCTTCACCCTCATGATCATCGGCCTCTCGAGGACCTTGCCACACGCGCTCTACGTCGGGCTGACGGGCGAGGGCGTCGCTCCCTCGGTCGCCCACCACATCTCGACGCTGCCGCCAGTGACGACGCTGTTCGCGTCGTTCCTCGGCTACAACCCGATGGTCCATCTGCTCGGCGCGCACGTGCTCGCCAGCTTGAGTCCGGCCGCCCGTGCGACCGTGATCGGTCGTAAGTTCTTCCCGACCATCATTGAGAAGGCGTTCACCTCGGGCCTGCACCCGGCACTCGACTTTGCGGCGATCCTGTGTGCCATCGCCGCGGTGACGTCGTGGCTGCGGGTCACGCCGTCGCCCCGCCGTGCCGCGAAATCAGAACTAGAAGTCGGCGTCCGCTCGCCGTCGCACGCCGACTAACAGCGCCACTCGTAGTCCCAGCTTCGAGAGCTCGTTGCGGCTGAGCTGCACCCAGGTCGTCGTATTGTCGCTCAGCTCGACGGTGACTTGGGCTTCGAAGCCCAGCGAGACGATCGACGTAATTCGGCCCTTGGCGGTGCCGTCATAGACCGAGACGAGCTCGAGGTCGTGCGGGCGGGTGACCTCGCCCAGGAACATCGTTGACGGCCCAAGAAACTCGTGGACGAAATTCGTCGCCGGGCTCTCGTAGAGCGCGAGGGGGTCGCCCGCCTGGACGACGTGGCCCGAGCGCATGACGATCAACTGATCGGCGACTTCCATCGCCTCTTGCTGGTCGTGCGTAACCAAGACGGTCGTCACGGGCATCTGGGCATGCAGCTCTTTCACCCACTGGCGGAGCTCCTGGCGAACCACGGCGTCGAGGGCGCCGAACGGCTCGTCGAGGAGCAGGACGCGCGGTTCGATCGCGAGTGCCCGGGCGAGCGCCATACGCTGGCGCTCGCCACCTGACAACTGAGACGGAAAGCTCTTTGCTTTGTCTTCGAGGCGCACGAGCGCGAGCAGCTCTTTCACGCGCGTGTCGATCTCACTCGAGGAGCGCTTGCGCACCTTCAATCCAAAGGCGACGTTCTTTGCGACGTTCATGTGGCGAAAGGGCGCGTAGTTCTGAAAGCAGAAGCCGATGTCGCGGTGGCGAGGATCGATGTTGGTCATGTCCTCGCCGTCGATCGTGACGGTACCGTCGTCGGGTGATTCCAGGCCGCTGATGAGCTTCAAGAGCGTGGACTTGCCCGATCCCGAGGGACCGAGGATCGCCGTCAAGGAGTTGTGGGCAATCTCGACCGAGACGTCCTCGACCGCGTGCGTCGTGCCGTAATGCTTCGTGAGATGTTTAAGCGAGATCGACACGCAGCTTCCTTTCTCTCTTTCGTAAGACGGCGAGAATGCCGAGCACGATCACTGACATGAGCGCCAGGATGAGTGCATCCGAATACGAGCCCAGCACGTCGAAGCGCTGGTCCCAGTCGTCGTAGATGTAGATGGGCAGCGTCTGGGTCTTACCCGAGATGTTGCCTGAGACGACGAGCACCGCACCGAACTCGCCCAGCGTGCGCGCGATGGTGAGCGTGATGCCGTACATCACGGCCCATCGAATAGAGGGCAAGGTGACCTGAAAGAAAGAGCGCAGGCGCCCGGCCCCGAGGGTGCGAGCGGCTTGCTCTTGCTCGGTGCCGACTTCGAGCAAGACCGGCACGATCGAGCGCAGCACGTAGGGCAGCGATACGGCCATGGTGGCGAGGGTGATGCCGAGCGGCGAGAACAGCACCATGATGCCCACGCGCGCGAGCGGCGCACCGAACCAGCCAATGCGCGAATAGGCAAGCACGAGCGCCACACCGAGGATGACCGGCGAGACGGCGACCGGAATGTCGAAGACCGTGTCAAAGGCGCGCCGACCGAGGAAGTTGTGACGCGCAATGAGGATGGCCGCCCCGACCCCAACGATGGCGTTCACAGGCACCGCGATGGCCGCTACTTCTACCGAGAGTAAAAGCGCCGACAGCGCTTCAGGTTGAGTGATCTGAGACCAAAAAGGACCGAAACCGTGCTGAAAGGCCTTGACGATCAAGAACACTACGGGCAGACCGATGAGTATGGCGAGATAGACGAGCACCACGCCTCGAACGGCCCAACGATGAGTCTGCTTCATCAGAGGGTCCGCTTCTGGTAACGACGCGACAGCACATTGGTCGCAACGAGGACGACGAGACTGATCACCAGCAGCGCGGTCGACACCGCCGCGGCGCTGGTCCAAAGGAATCCCTGGGTCAGGTTGTAGATGTAATACGAAGCGGTCGTCGTGCGCCCGATGCCGCCGGCGATCAGCGAAATCGATCCAAACTCGCCGACCGCGCGCGCAAAGGCGAGCCCGAACCCACCAAGGATCGCGGGCCACAGCGACGGCAACACGACCGTGAAGAACGTGCGCAGTCCTCCGGCACCCAAGGTTCGCGCGGCCGCTTCACTCTCCAAGTCGAGGGAGGCGAGTACCGGTTGGACGGCGCGCACACTGAAGGGCAGCGTCACGAACAGCAGCGCGAGCATGAGCCCCATCCACGTTTCGAAGAGGTTGACGTGAATGGGACTGTCGACGCCATAGATCGCCAGCAGCACGACGCCCGCCACAATCGTCGGAAGCGCAAAGGGCAAGTCAATCGACGCTTCGAGCAGTCCCTTGCCAAAGAAGCTGTCGCGCACCAGCACCCACGCAATCGCGACACCCATCACGGCGTTGATTGCGGCCACGCTGAGCGAGAGCCACAGCGAGAGGATGATGGCCTGCTTCGCACCAGTCGCGGTGACCGCACTCCAGAACGCCTTCCATCCGATCGACACGCTCCATCGCCAGAACTCGACGCCGGCCCCGTGCGTGGTCACCGACAACGAGAAGCCGTGGCTCACCAGCGCGGCGATGGGGATGAGGACGATCAGCGAGAGATAGGCAACGATGAGCGCTCCGCCGCCGCCTGCGAGAAGGGGCAACGCGAGCTTTGAGCGAAGTCGGCGCCAGCCCGACGGTCCGTGGGACGCCAAGGTCGACCGCCGCGTCTGCGTCTCTAGGGCCGTGGCCATACTCGTCCTTCGTGGGCTCCGCGAACCGACCTAGGCGACGCCCAACTTCGCGCGTAGGCAATCACCTGAATTTCCATGGAATTACTTGATATTACCAGTACGGAGTAAATCGAGGTCGATTGACGGCTTTCTACGCGATCGCCGAATCGGCGACCGGACTAATGATCGGAGCGAGCGTGCTGCCCTCGCCGGACCGGGGCGAGATGAACGAGCGCGTTATAGGTAACGATGGCAATCGCCACGTGCATCCAGACGAGGACAAACACGGCCTTGAATGGCGATCCTCCATGCCAGATGTAGAGGTCTGGCAACAGCAGGACAAGAGTGACAAGGATCGCTGCGCGAAAGAAAAACGCGCGCGGCGTTGACGTGAGACGCGTTGCGATGGGCCACGCCACGCACGCGATGAGCACGCCAATGATGGTCAGCTTTGAGTAGTCGGAGAACTGGAAGTGCGTGTAGCCGGCCGTGGAGGGGAACACGTTGGTGCCGATCTTGACGAGCAAATAGTCCGCGAGGAGCGAGCCGACGAGCGAGACGACCGTCGCGAGAAGAATTGCTCCTACGGCGGGTTGGCGGTGCTGATCCGCCTTGAGGTCAAGACGGAACGCACGCAGCAGCGATTGAATTATTTGGGGGAATTGGTCGAGAGTCACGGCATCGTTTCGAAAGTGTCAGTCGGCACGATATCGGGCGCGGCTGAGAGCGCGCTGTGAGACACGAGCCCGGCGGATGATTAGGGCACGTACCTCGAGCGCGCCGCCTCAAGCTCGGCGAGTGCTTCGGCGCGACCCACGTAGCCTTCGACCTTCACCCATTTTCCCTCGTCAAGATCCTTATAGACCCTGAAGAAGTGGCCGATGCGATCGAGGATCTCTTTGGGCACGTCCGTGATGTCGGTCGCGTCCTTCCAGTTCTTGTCGTAGGCCGGCACGGTGATGAGCTTCTCGTCGCGGCCGTTCTCGTCGGTCATGACGCACATGCCGAGGATCTTCGACTCGATGAGGCATCCCGGAAACGTGGGGTACTCGGTGATGACCAGGGCATCGAGCGGGTCGCCGTCGCCGCCCAAGGTGTCAGGAATGAAGCCGTACTCGGCTGGGTAGCCCATGGACACGAGAAGGTGGCGGTCCAGTTTGATGGTGTGCGCTTCGTGGTCGTACTCGTACTTGTTCTGACTAAAGCGCGGGATTTCAACGATGACGTTGACCGTGTCCATGGTGACCTCCGTGAGCCCTTCGTCGTGGCTCGCGTCAATCGTAGTCACCGCGCGCCACTAGGCCTGATGGGGTGCCGCGGCCACCGGGAGCCCTTTGCGCACGGCCGTAGACTCGAAATCCGAGACGTTAAGGAGGCTTCAGTGGAACGAGTAGGTGTCGTAGGTTGCGGTCTTATGGGTTCGGGCATCGCCGAAGTGACGGCGCGCGCCGGTGCCCGCGTCACCGTCGTCGAACGAGACGCCGACGCGCTCGCCTCGGGTAAAGAACGCGTCGAGCGCTCACTTGCTCGCGCCGTCACTTCCGGCAAAATGCCCGAGGACGAGGCCAACGACGTCCGAGGCCAGTTGACGTACTCAACGGATTTCGCGGACCTCGCCGAGTGCGAGCTCGTCGTCGAAGCAGTCGCTGAGAACGAAGAGATCAAGCTCGACGTGTTCCGCCGGATCGACGCCGCAGTTAAAGACCCGCTGGCGGTGCTCGCGACCAACACCTCCTCCATTCCGATCATCAAGCTCGCGATGGTGACCAAGCGTCCCGAGCAGGTCATCGGCATGCACTTCTTCAACCCCGTGCCGGTGCTTCGGTTGGTAGAGCTCATTTCGTCACTGCTCACCAGCCCCGAAACCACTGAACGCGCATCGGCCTACGCCAGCGAATCGCTGCACAAGCGGGTCATCACGTCACCGGACCGCGCCGGCTTTGTGGTCAACGCACTCCTCATCCCGTACCTGCTCTCGGCCATACGCATGTTGGAGTCAGGCTTTGCGAGCGCCGAGGATATCGACACCGGCATGGTGGTGGGGTGTGCTCATCCCATGGGTCCGCTCGCCCTGAGTGATCTCATCGGCCTCGACACGACGCTGGCGGTTGCCGAGTCGCTGTACGAAGAGTTCAAAGAGCCTCACCTCGCGCCCCCGCCGCTGCTCTCGCGCATGACCCAAGCGGGCCTCATGGGCCGCAAGTCGGGCCAGGGCTTCTACTCCTACCGAAAGTAAACAGTCGCTACAGCGACTCGACCGCTTCACGCAGCGCGCGGGTCGCGGCGCGGTACCTGACCTCGGGACCAAATCGTTGCGGCTCACCAATGCGCACCATCACGTCGCTGTGCTTCTTCGGCCACATCGCGTGCATCGGCACGGTTCCCGAGAGACCGACAATCCTCATGGGCACCACCGGCACGCCGAGCTGCACTGCCAGCAGGCCAATACCGGACTTGAACTCGAGCAGTTCGCCCGTCGTGCTGAGTCGTCCCTCGGGAGCGAGCAGGACGTGCCAGCCCGAGTCGATCATCTCGCGGACATAGTCCAGGCTCGCTCGCGTGGTTTTGCGTCGCTCGAATGCAAACGCCCCGAAACAAAGACGGAGAATGAACGAGAGGATCGGATGATCGTCCAAGATGTCGGCGCCCACGGCGACGCTCAGTCGTCGGCGGACGCGACGAGGCAGCGCCTCGAAGGTGACGGGGCCGTCGAGGTCATCGCTGTGATTGAAGATGAAGATCGATGGCTCGGACAGCCCGTCGAGCCGCTCGGCGCCTTCGACGCTGAGAGTGATCCAGTGTTGTAGGAACGGCGCAACGACGTAGTCACGAAGCGCGTTACCTGCGACCCTCACCGAGCGACGGTACGGCCACGTGGGCATTGAGGGAGTGTTCGCGCTCGTCATGAGTCGAAGCCAACCAGCACCGCGGCACCGGTGAATCGTTCGTGCTTGAGATCGGCGAGCGCTCGGTCCGCGTCGCCAAATGGATAGGGATTCACCGATATCTCTACGCCGATCATCGCGGCCGCCTCGAGGAAGTCGCGTCCGTCCTGACGCGTGTTCGCCGTCACGCTGAGAAGCGTCCTCTCCTGAAAGAGATGACGCTCGTAGTTGAGTGACGGTATGTCGCTCAAGTAGATGCCCGCGATCGCGAGCGTTCCGCCGCGATCGAGCGAGGCAAGCGCCGTCGGGACAATGGTGCCCACCGGCGCGAAAAGTATGGACGAGTCGAGTCGCTCGGGCAGTGGGTCCTCCGTGTCGCCCACCGACGCTGCGCCGAGAGACGTGGCGAGCTCGCGCGCCTCAGCGGAGCGCGTGCGCACGTGCACGCTCGCTCCTTCTGCGATCGCGACTTGCGCTGTGAGATGGGCCGAGCCGCCAAAACCGTAGATGCCGAGGTTGCCCTCTTCGGGCAGTCGGCTCTGGCGGAGCGCGCGGTAGCCAATGATGCCTGCGCACAAGAGCGGCGCGACGTCCACGTCGTCAAACTGCTCGGGCAACGAATAGGCGTAGTCCTCGTTCACGACGACGTACTGCGCGTAGCCGCCATCGATATCCCAGCCAGTAAACGTTGGATCGATGCAGAGATTCTCTTTGTCGGCCAGACAGAAGCGGCACTTCCCGCAGGTGTGTGCGAGCCAGGCGCCACCGACCCGATCTCCGAGTGAGTAGCGAGACGTCTCTGGGCCTAGCGCGTCAACGACACCGACGATCTCGTGGCCGGGGATAACGAGAGGGCGACGAGGCGGAAGATCACCTTCGGCGAGGTGGAGGTCGGTTCGACAGACGCCACAGGCGAGGACGCGAAGCCGAAGCTGCCCCCGACCGGGTTCTGGAATCTCGCGTTCGATGGGCACGAGAGGCCCCGAGTCCACGGACCCCGGTGTCGAGACCGCCCACGCGCGCATCGTGCCAGCCATATCGACCTCCTCACTCCCTTCTACCCGCTTTTATTCGAGTGGATTCAAGGGAGCACCACAAATACGAGAGTATTTTCGACCGTGCGGCACGGGAGGTTTGCCGCCGATCGGTCAGCTTGCGACGCGCAGACCGTCGAGGACCATGGCGAGTAAGCGTTCGCCCTGCGCGCGACCGAGCGTCGGACCGGTGCACATTCCGCCCACCAACAGCATGAGGTCCGATCCGTCAATATCAGCGCGAGCGACTCCCGCTCGTTGGGCATTTTCGAGCACGAGCGTGAAGCTCTGCTCGACTCGCTCGCGAGAGCTGAGCCGCAGCTGAGGATTCTTCTCGAACGACTCACGAAGCTCGGTGAGAAAAACGCGCTTGCCAAGGGAGTAGCGCAGAAACGCATCCAGCCAGTCAACCAACGCATCCCACGGCGCATGATTAGCCACTGCCTTTTCTGCCGCAATCAGCAGTTCGTCCACGTCGTTCTGGTAGACCGCCTCGACAAGGTCAATGCGCTTGGGGAAGTGCCGATACAACGTGCCTGCACCGACGCCCGCCTGCAGAGCGATCGCTTCCATCGAGGCATCGCTGCCCTGGAGCGCAAAAACCTCGCGCGCCGCGACGACCAGTCGGTCATGGTTCCTCTGTGCGTCAGAGCGGATCGCGCGACCGTTTTTACCCTGCGCCGCGTCGCTCGCAGGCTCCGGGGATGTGGTCACTGGTCGAAGCATATGTCCGCCCTCGATCGACTTCATAGCCATCGTAGTTGCAATGCGGAGGCACTCTCCGTATATAGTAAGTGGAGGAAGTTTCCGTTTTCCCCCGAGATTATTAACGGAAAGGTGCTCGTCAATGCCCTCCCAAATCAACCGCGCATGGATGTCCGTTCCCCACGGCCATTGCACCGCCGACGGAGTGATGTAATGCTCCAAGGACCACTCGCTGGCCGGTATTCGGCTGTCGCCACGATGGTGATGTTCGCGCTGATCCCGTACTTGGCGTTATCCGCAGCACTCGGACCATTAACGCCAATCATCTCCAAGCAGCTCCACATGTCGGCCCAGACGTTCAGCTTCGGTACGGGGCTGGCCAACGCTGCCTACGCACTCGGCACGGTGCTGGCGGTTCAGTTTGCCCAACACTTCCCGCAGCGACGGATGCTGGTGGGCTACGCGATCATGCTCGTCATCGGATCCGTGCTCACCGCGTCAGCAACGAATGCCGGCATGTTCATCACCGGCCACATCATCCAGGGCTTGTGCACCAGCCTGCTGTTGATCGCGGCGGTGCCGCCCTTGGCGATCAGCTTCCCCGCGAACAAGCTGCGCGACACCGCGGTGATCATGAACATGTGCATTTTCGGGGCAGTTGCGCTCGGCCCACTCGTTGGTGGACTACAGGCCGAATCGAACGCATGGCGGCCGCTGTTCTGGATCGTCGTTGGAATTGCGGTGGTGGCGCTCATCCTCGTCATCCTGACCTTTGAGGACGCCCCGGCGGCCAATCCCGACTCCCCTCGCGACTTGCCCGCCATCGGGCTCGCCGCCGTTGGCTGCGTGGCGGCCTTCTTCGGTGCGTCCGAGCTCACCACTCACGCGCTCCTCAACGTGGAGACGATCGTGCCGCTGCTCGGCGGCCTCGCACTCCTCATCGTTCTCGTCGTCTATCAGTGCCGCGCGAAGCGGCCGTTGCTGACGATCAAATCAATGGTCACCAGCTCGATACCCGTCGCCGGAATCGTGGTGGCGCTGTTCGCCGCCGCGGCATCGGTGTCGGCGACCGCGCTGACCGTCGGCGTGCTCGAGGCACGCTACAGCCCGCTACACATCGGCCTTCTCTACCTGCCCGAAGTAGCCGGCGCGGTGCTCTCGGCGATCGCGCTCGGTCTCGTCGTGCGCAAACGCGCGATGCACTACCTCCCGCTCGCGGGCATGATCATGCTGGCAGCGGGAATCGTGGTGTTTCGTATTTCCGTCCCGTCGAGCCAGGCAATGACCCTCCTCGGCTCGGGTCTCACTGGGATCGGGCTCGGCGCCACCGTCGCCCCGGCATTGTTCGTCGCAGGCTTCTCACTGCCGGCGGCCAATCTCCAGCGAGTGTTCGCCATTGTTGAGCTCTTTCGCGCAGCGGCCGCATTCATGGTCGCTCCAATCTTCATCCACTTCGCTGCAGCGACCGGCGGAGGCCTCGATGCGGGCACCGCGATCGCGCTGTGGGTCGGGCTCGGTCTCGCGCTCGGCGGTGCAATCATCGGTGTGGTGATCTACGTGCTCAGCGGCGCTCGTCCCCAGGCACCTGATCTTGATCGCTTCCTCGCGGGGGTCGATCCCGCATGGGAGTCGCCGCCGCTCTTCGCGAAGGTTCGCGGGAAGTTGCCCGAGAATAAGGTCCCCGCAATGGCGGGCGCGCTAGCTGAAAGCAACGACTGATATGGCTACCGACGATCGCCCCATCCTCTTCGTGTACGACGGCTCAGCGCTGGCCGCGCTGGCCATCGAGCGCGCGGCACGCGAACTCGCAACCGGCCGAGACGCGCTGGTGCTGTGCGTGTGGCAACCCGCCGACGTCGGCTTCGAGCCAGTCAACAAGCGCCACTTCGACGCTGATGCTGCGAACGAAGTCCGACAGGCAGCCGAGGAAACCGCCGCGTTCGGAGCAGCGCTGGCACAAAAGGCGGGATTTCGCGCGCAGGGTCTCACCGTCGAGACGTCGCCGACGTGGAAGGGAATTGTCCAGACCGCCGAAGAGCATCGCGCGAGCTTGATTGTGCTCGGTGCTCACCGACACAGCGGTCTTGTCGGTCACCTGCTCGGCAGTGTTGCCGCCGCCGTCGTTTCGCACGCGACGTGCTCAGTGCTGATCGTTCATCAAGAGTCCTGAGTCAGGCCATGGGCGCGGACGACCGTCTGCCGCCAGCCCGATAGTGAACCTCCTCCGCCCGCACCTCGCCTAACGGCGAGTGCCGAACGCACGCGTTCATGCTGTTGGGAGGGACCCGACCTCCCGAAAAATTCCCGCGAACCTTTTGGAGCATTGACGCGTCTCTATACATATGAGAGCGCATCTTTCGTCGATGGGTCCTGGTGGGCGTCGAGTGCAAGGCTCTAGCAACATGACCGGCCTCGCCGAGTGGCTCGAAGAGGGCTACTCGCAATCCGTACGTACGGCGTATCTCATCTTGGGCAATCGTCTGGACGCCGAAGACGCGGTCCAGGATGCGTTTCTTCGCGCGTGGACGTTCCGCGACGCGCTTGCCCAGGAGTCGAGCTTCAAACCGTGGCTCTACCGCGTAGTCGTCAACTCCTGCAATTCCAAGCTGCGCCAGGAGATCCCTCATCGTGATCACCGCAGCGATGCCGACGGCCTTGATCGTGTCCATGACAATGAAGACACGCCACGCCACATCG
>DASZLS010000019.1:0-28605 GCA_035552255.1 Acidimicrobiales bacterium
CGGGATATTGACATACACCCAACGTCGAAACCGTTGATGCGAATTACGCAACGGGTTAGTAACAACGTGGGTGAGTCCCTGCATAAAGAGGCCGCGCGTGCCCACCCAAGGTCTCTTTATGCTGGCTGATCGCCCTTCAATGTCACGCGCTGGATCAGTCGATGCTGCGCGCCGAAGTCGCCGACCACCGCGTGTTGAGTTGAGCGGTTGTCCCAGAATCCAATATCCCCCGCCGTCCAGTGGTGTCGCACGACGAACTCTGGTCGGACCGAGCGCTCGTAGTGAAACTTCAACAGCACATCAATCTCGCGCCGGTCGAGCTCGACAATGTGCGAAGTAAAGCCCGGGTTGACAAAGAGCACTCGCCCGTTTCGGGGTGCCTGCGAACAACAGGGTGGGCGACCGATTCGAGCTCGTCGAACTGCTTGCCCTCCCACTTCGCCTTCCCGAAACGCTCGAGCGCGGCCTTGAACGTGTCGCGGCCGTCGTGCACGGCATGCAAGGTCGAAAGGTAATCCTGGAGTGACGGGCTGAGGTCCCTGAACGCGGCCCCTTGGTCGGACCACATGGTGTCTCCGCCCGAGGGAGGAATCACCTTCGCGTTGAGAATCGATCCGAGCGGCGGCCGCTTCACGAACGTGACGTCAGTGTGCCAGTCGATACCTTGGCGACGAGTCGACACATCGCCGTAGGCGGCGTAGAGCTCACGCGCCTTGGTGTAGTCGATCTCGAAGATGTTGGGGTATCCCTCGATGCCGGGAATAACCGGGTGCCCTTCGGTCGGTGCACCAAAACGACTCGCAAAAGCGAGGTGATCATCGGGAACAAGGTGCTGTCCCGGAAAGAACACCACCTTTCGCTCTAACCACACCTGGCGAATCGCGGAGACGGTCTCTTCGTCCAGGTCACGCACATCGACGCCACGGATCACCGCACCGATCGATCCCGATAACGGCTCGACGTCGATTTTCACTTCCCTATCGATCGGTGTCACGATGGGGCTCCTTTCGACGCAGCACGTGCTGCGCATCGCTGCAACAACATCTCAGTCCTTTAGAGCGCAGGCTCAAATCGCGACACTCCCCGCGACGCGGCGGACGTTCTGATTCTCGGGACGCGGCAAGCCATAGTGGTCACGAAGCGTCTCCCCCGTGTACTCGCGTCGAAAGAGTCCACGGTCACGAAGGATCGGCACGACTTGCTCGACGAATGCTTCGAGACCCGACGGCAGCAGCGCCGGCATGATGTTGAATCCGTCGGCCGCGCCACTGGTGAACCACTCCTCCATCACGTCGGCGACCTGTTCTGGTGTGCCGGCGAACGTGAAATGCCCGCGGCCGCCGCCCAGTCGGCCGATGAGCTGGCGAATCGTCAGGTTTTCGCGGCGACCGAGCTCGACGATGAGTGAGTATCGACTCTTGAAGTCCTCAATCTCGCTTTCGGCTGGCAAGTCGTCGGGCAGCTGGCTATCGAGGTCGAGCTGATCGATCGGCACTCTGAGCAGTCCCGCCAGCATGCGCTGACCGTGTTCGTGGACGATGTGCGCTTCGAGCTCGGCCTCGTTCTCCTTTGCTTCGCGTTCGGTGCCGCCCAGTACGGGCACAATGCCCGGGAGGATCTTGATGGTGTTGGGATCGCGACCTTCACGATGGGTGCGTGACTTGAGGTCGCCATAGAACGTCTGCGCGTCAGCCAACGTCTGATGGGCGACGAAGACGGCTTCCGCATACTTCGCGGCGAGGTCCTTCCCGTCTTCTGACGATCCCGCTTGCACCAGCAGCGGATACGCCTGGGGCGAGCGAGGACTGTTGAGGGCGCCCGCTACCGAGAAGTACGTTCCCTTGTGCGCGGCCGGGTGGATCTTGGAGTTGTCTCCCCACACGCCGGCTGCCTTGTCCGCGACGACGACGTCGTCCTCCCAACTGTCCCAGAGCTTGAGCGCGACGTCGATGAACTCAGCCGCTCTCGCGTAGCGATCTGCGTGGAGCGGTTGCTCATCGACACCGAAGTTCTTCGCCGCTTCGACGCCCGAGGTCGTCACGATGTTCCAGCCCGCTCGACCCCCGCTTACGTGGTCGAGCGCAGAAAATCGTCGCGCGAGATTGTACGGCGAGTTGTACGACGTCGACGCCGTCGCGATCAGTCCCACGTGCTCCGTGACGAGGGCTAATGCCGTGAGGAGCGTGAGCGGTTCGATCACACCGGAGGGGCGTTGTGCAACGTTGCCGAACATGACGGGGCCGTCGGCAAGGAACAGCGAGTCGAACGTTCCGTGCTCTGCAATCTGAGCGAGGTCCTGAAAGTGCTTGACGCTCGTCGTGGCCACGGGGTCACTCTCGGGCAAGCGCCATGAGGCCTCGTGGTGTCCGGTTCCCATCAGAAACGCGTTGAGGTGTAGTTGTCGGGTCATTGGACTTTCTCCTTTGTTTCAAATTCGTCTCGATATGATTCGCGCACGGATTCGCTCCCCTCGCGAAATGCGGGTGCGGAGCGAACCACGTGCGGCGAGGGCGCGAGCGGCGTCGGCGCACGCTCGTCGACGCCGAGTTCGCCCAAGAGGCGGCTGCGCAATGCGAGAAAACTCGCGTCGCCGCGATCGCGCGGATTCTCGAGATCGACGTACGCATCAAAAGTGAGCGCGCCGTCAACCAAGACCACGATTCGGTCAGCGAGCAGAATCGCTTCGTCGACGTCGTGCGTGACCAGCAATACTGCGGGACGGTGACGAGCGCACAGTCGTTGGAGCAACGCGTACATCTTGATGCGCGTAAGTGCGTCCAGCGCACCAAACGGCTCGTCCAGGAGCATCAGCTGAGGTTCCCGCACGAGGGCACGAGCGAGAGCGACGCGCTGCGCTTCCCCGCCCGAGAGCGTGAGCGGCCAATCACTCTCGTGCTCGGACAAACCAACTTCATCGAGAGCGTGGAGCCCGCGCTCGCGCAGTGCGCCGCGACTCTCTCCGCGCGATCCGAGTCCGAGCAGCACGTTGTTCACGACCTTCAGCCACGGCACCAGGCGCGCTTCTTGAAACACGACCGCACGGCGCTCGGGCACGAGCACTTCGCCCTCGTAGTCGGCGTCGAGCCCACCGAGAATACGCAGCAACGTGCTCTTGCCAGTGCCACTACGACCCAGCAGGGCCACGAACTCGTCCGCTTTGATCGTCAGGTTCACGTCGCGCAACACCTCGCGGCCGTTGAAGGTCCGCCCCACATTGCGCGCCACGACCGCCACGTCATCCGTCGCCTCGACGGGGTCCAGCCAATTCCTTATGTTCGTCATCACGCCCCCACAAATCCGCGGCGCCACGTGAGTAGTCGACGCTCCAATAGTCGAACCAATGCATCGGCGAGGAGGCCGAGGATGGCGTAGATGGCAAGGCCCAGCATCATGATGTCGGTGCGGTCCGTTGTTTGCGCCTGCATAATGAGATACCCGAGGCCGCTTTGCGCGTTGATCTCTTCGGCGACGATGACGATGAGCCAGCTACCGACGAGCGCCAGCCGCAAGCCGACAAGAAAATTCGGTAACGCACCCGGAAGGACGATCCGGCGTACCAGTCCCCAGCGAGAGAGTCCAAAGGTCTCGCCCGCTTCGACGAGTTTGGAGTCGACACTTCGGATACCGGCAAAGGTATTGATGTAGATCGCGAACGTCGAGCCGAGAGCGATGAGAAAGATCTTGGGCATCTCGCCAACCCCGAACCAAATGATGGCGAGTGGCACCAGACCGAGGATTGGCACTGCCCGCGCAGCCTGAACGACGGGATCAAGGAGATCCTCACCAATGCGAAAGAGTCCGGAAAGGACTGACAGCACGACGCCGATGCCGACGCCCAACCCGAGACCTTCAGCCACACGACGGAGCGAGATCAACAGGTTCGGTACGAGGACACCCTGCTCGGCGAGTTGTCGACCAGCGTCGAAGACAGCGAGGGGAGACGCCACTTCGTAGCTGGTAAAGACACCCGCCGAGCAGGCGACTTGCCAGAGAATCAATACGGCGATCGGACCGACGGTCCGACGTACGAGCCGTGGGATGCGCACGCGGTTCCTCTTGCGACTTCTCGCATTTGGCGGCGTGAGAACGATGGCTGAGACAGCGGTTTCGTGATCAAGTACAGGGGGTGCCAGTTTCAATAGGGACATCGCAACTACCTTTCCGGTCGGGTGATGGCGGGCATGGAGCGAACGAGTTCGCGCGCAATCGAGCGAGACTCGCGAGCGCCGTCGCTATCCAACTTGCGCGTTGGTCTTGATGATGGCGTTGTATCGCTTAGAGACTGCTGGCGAGAACAACGCCCCGACCTTGAAGCTCTTCGGAATTGCGCCGGCGTTCGCCAAGAGGTCGACGACGTTCTGCAACGCATTCGTTTCCGATCCGTTCAGCGCGACGTATTTGTCCGTGCCCCCGGCGGCGAGGATAAGACGAGCATCGGTGGTGGACAGGTGCAGCAGGTTGACGTAGTAGTCGTTCACGTACGTGCTCTCGTGCGTCTTCACCCAATTTTCCGCCTTGATCAGACGGACCGTGAAGTCACTCAGCGCCGCGAGCTTCGCCTTGTTGGCAATCGCTGTGGTCGTCGCGAGTATGTAGTCGTAGCTCGCGGGCTTCACGGTCTGTTGGGTTGCGAGAACCACCGCGCGAGGATTGGTTTGTTCGTACTCAACCTTCTGCTCAACGCTCACCACGGAAGCAACCGCCGCGCCCGACTGGAGCACCGTGCCAAGTTGGTCGAGCGCCACATTCACCTGCGTGACGTCCTTCTGGCTCAGTCCGGCTGATGCGAGCGCGCGCAGCGCGAAGGCCTGCTCGGCCGTGCCCGTAGTGAAGCCAACGGTCTGTCCCTTGAGCTGGGAGATGGACGTGATGCCCGGCTTCGCGAGGAGAAACTCTGACGCACCAATCGGCAAGAACGCCGCGACGGCCTTCACGGGCAGCCCCGACTGAACGGCGAGCGCTGCTGGTAGGTCACCCATGAAACCGAGATCGATCTGATGGGCGGCAAATCCGGCATTCACCAACGGGCCGCTGCCGAATTCCACGAAGTTGACTTTGTAGGGCACGCCCTTCAGTGCGCCGGAGTCCTCGAGCGCGCTCTGGAGGAACTGTTCTTGGTCGCCGATGTTGAGGACGGTGCCCGAGGGGATTTTGTTTCCGGTGGACTTGGTCGATGAAGCGTCGGCCCGACCACCGAGCCAGGTGATCGGTGTGGCGATAAGTGTGGCCGCCAGCAGCGAGCCAAGAATTCGACGTGAAGTGCGAGGAATTACGGGAGAGATCTCGGGGGCAGTTGTCATGGGTTGAGACGATACATGACTATTTCTATCATGTCAATAGAAATACTAGGATATCTTCGATTATCGTTAGAACTGGAGAAAATGCAATGAGTCCGAACCTTTGGAAGCCACTAAAAGTCGGCGCTCTCGAACTGCCCCATCGACTCGTCATGGCGCCGATGACGCGTGCGCGCTCAACGCCCGAGGGCGTGCCCACCGACATGAACGCGGCCTACTACGCCCAGCGCGCGTCGATGGCGCTCATCATTACTGAGGGAACACAACCTTCTGACGACGGTCAGGGCTATCCCCTCACGCCGGGTATCTACCGCGCCGATCACGTAGCTGGTTGGCGCGTCGTCACCGACGCCGTGCACGACGCCGGCGGCCTCATCGTCATTCAACTCATGCACGTCGGAAGGGTCGCCCATCCTTCGAACACCCCGCACGGTCGCCAACCCGTGGCGCCGTCACCGGTGCGACCCGCCGGTTCAATGTTTACCGCCAACGGGCTACTCGAAATGCCCGAACCCCGTGAGCTCTCGACGAGTGAGATACGAGTCATCGTCGACGAGCACCGTCGCTCCGCCACGGCAGCGATGGCGGCGGGCGCCGATGGAGTGGAAGTTCATGCAGCCAACGGTTATCTCGCCCACCAATTCCTCTCCAGCAACGTGAACCTACGAAGTGACGATTACGGCGGCTCCGTGCAGCGTCGCATCCGTTTCGCGGTGGAGTTGGTCGACGCGGTCGCACACGAGATTGGGCGTGATCACACCGGCGTCGTCATCTCTCCTGGCAACCAGCTCAACGACATCATTGAAGACGACATCGAGGTCGTGTACGGCGTGTTGGTTCGCGCCCTTTCCTCGCTGCAGCCCGCCTACCTGAACCTGAGCTACAAGGGCAACGGCGACATGGTCGAGTTCATTCGCTTGAATTGGCCAGGAGTGCTATTCCTGAATCGTGGGGATGCGGATCTCGAGACGCGGTTGCTCGACGTCGAGAGCGGCCTCGCCGACGCAATCACCGTGGGGACCCAAGCCCTCGCCAATCCAGACTTGGTGGCTCGCCTTCGATCTGGTGCGCCGCTCAACGCCGCGGACCGATCCACGTTCTACGGAGGGGGCGAGCGCGGATACCTCGATTATCCGACGTTGGTGTGAAACTCACTAACTGATGGCACACAGTCAACCGTTCGAAACGGACCCATTTGGGGTCTCGTCACCGGCTCGCAACCATGCGCCGCTGCGGTGACGAGACCCAACCTGACTATTTCAATGGCCTGTCGCCTCAGACCGTGTTGAGTTGACCCGTCGTGGACTCGCGCCCGGCACGACCCATCACCAGACCACCGAACAACACGAGCAATATTCCCGGACCACTCGCATAGCCCATCCAATATCCGAGGGTGAGCGAAGGGGACGCTACGTGAAAATACGATCCGACGAGCACCGGCCACACGACGGGAACGACCGCGAGCCACGCTCCGGACATGAACAGGAGAAATCCTGCAGCGCCGAGTGATCCCGCCGACTGAAGTCCCATTGGTCGACGAGCGCACACGAGCACGATTGCGCACGCGAACACGCCCACCGCCCCCGGCACCACGGCGCCCAGCGCGTGAACTTGATTCCATGTCCACGACGACGTGCCGTCGGCGGAGAACCCAAACGTCGGACCCACGAAGGGAATGATTCCCGCCCATGCCGATATGAGGAGTGCGAGAAAACCTCCCAGTATCAGTCCGACCGAAGCGCCAGGAATGAACGTATCCGTCTGCTGAACGCGCACCGAGACATTGTTCGACGCCGACGGACTCGCGACCGGTGTTGTCGGCGATACTGTCGTCGGCGTTACCGTCATCGGGGTTGCGGGCATGCCGCCGACCGTGTCGGGCGTTGCATTCACGCCGCTTACTGTGTCCACTTCCACGGGAGCTTCTTCAACCCTCGTATCCGTTGAGTGATGTCTTAAGGCCATACATCCTCCTTTGTCACCACCAATTTTATTTTCGAAAGGCCCAAATTTTCCTGTGAAGGTACGATGTGAAGTGCACACTCCGCTTGCGAGTGCAGTTAATCAACTCGCTCACACGGAGTCTGATCAGGGAAACAATGCGCAGAGGCGCTTTGTCCTCGATTGTCTTCGCCGCGGCGACGACGCGCGGAGAGTTAGACCGTTTCTGGCGAGGGACCTGCAAGTGGCGTGACGTCGCTCATGATTTTGTCGATACGCGCAAGCGTGTCGGACGAAAGGATGAGATCGGCCGCGTCAAGTGATTCTTGTACGTGCGACGGGTTTCGAGTGCCCACGATCGCGACATGCACGGCGGGATTCGACAACGTCCAAGCAACGGCAAGCTGCCCGATAGGTACACCGAGTTCGCGTTGAGCGAAGTCAGCAAGCTCTTCGATCCGATCGAGATTGTGCGCGAACACTTGACCCTGGAAGTCCGCGCTCTTTGCGCGCCAGTCACCGGGCGAGAACTCGGTATTGGGGCGCAGCGCGCCGCCCAACATGCCGTGGGCCAGCGGGCCATAGACGAGCACGCCAATGTTGTGCCCACTCGTATAGGGAAGAATGTCCGTTTCGATGTTGCGGTGCAAGAGATGATACGGAGGCTGCAATGTCTCGACTGGCAAGCTCTCACTGAACGCATCCATTTGTGCGATGTCGAAATTGGACACCCCGACGTGGCGGATTTTGCCGGCAGCGATGAGCTTCGCGAGTGTGTCGGCCGTTTCCTCAAACGGTGTCTTCGGATCGGGCCAGTGCACCTGATAGAGGTCGACGTAGTCCGTGTTGAGCGAGCGCAGGCTGGACTCAACGCCTTCGGTAATAGCGGAGGCACTCGAGTCCCGAGCGACACCATTGCCTTCCTTGCGCAATCCGCCCTTTGTGGCAATCACGAAGTCCTCCCGACGAAGACCCTGAAGACCTTTGGCGAGAAGTGCTTCGGATGCGCCGAAGCCGTACGCCTGGGCGGTATCGAAGAACGTGACCCCATTGTCTGCGGCAGTGCGAATCGCGTTCGCCGCGCCCTCTGCGTCGGTGCTTCCCCAGTCGCCGCCCAATTGCCAGGTGCCAAAAGCAATGCGCGACACCGTCAGGTCGGTCTTACCCAATGTGATGTATTTCATGATTTGCTCCTTGCTGGTTGAAGTGGTTGGTCGTGAGAGAAGTGACGTCGCCAGCGCGGACGGGGGCTGTCGACGACGCGACAACCGCTCGCGTTCCGAGCCACGCCACGGGTATAACGGCGAACGCGATGCACGCTGACACAAGCATGGCGAGTCGGTCGCCATGCACGCTCGATGTTCCCGAGGCCGCGTGGGCGCCTTCGGCGATCGCCACGAGTACGGCCACGCCAAGCGCGGCACCGACCTGGCGGGTCGTGTTGATGACGCCTCCGACCAGGCCCTGATCGGAGTTGGCCATGCCGGCGGTCGCCATCACCGTCGATCCGAACACCGAGCCCACGGTTCCGAACCCGACGAACACGACGGCAGCCAGCGCGATCCCGTAGTGCCCACTTGAGGGGATGGCGATGAGTGCCAAGAACCCGAGGCCCGCTGAGAATCCAGAGCACATCAGCAAACGCCGCATGCCAATGCGACGAACCAGACGGCTCGCGAACATCCCGGTGATAAAGCCCACCACGCCCTGCGGCGCGATCACGAGACCGGCGGCGAGCGGCGAGTCGTGAAGGGTCTGTTGCAGATAGAGCGAGAGCACCACAAGCTCGCCAGCGTTCCATGCGCCCATCAGCAGGGTGATGATCGAAGCTGAGGAAAGGTTCGCGCGCGTCAGTAGTCGAAGTTGGAGAAGCGGAAAGGGGTGTGTGCGCTCGACCCTGAGGAATCCAACGGCGCTCGCAATCGCGACCACCAGCGCACCCGCCACGAGTGGGTGGGTCCATCCGAGCACGGCGCCTTGCGACACTGCATACACAAGCGACGCAACGGCCACGGTAACCAAGACGGCACCCGCAACATCGAGGTGGGCCATGTTCCCCCGCTTCCGATCGCTCGAGATGACGCGCGTCGCAAGATACGCAGCCACTACACCGATCGGCACATTCACGAGGAAGATGGACGCCCACCCCCAGTACTGGACGAACACACCACCTAACACCTGACCGGCGACAAAGCCGATCGAGGCGGTGGCGCCGTAGAGGGCGAGCGCACGAGTGCGACGGGGTCCTTCGCCAATGCGCGAGGTGATGAGCGAGAGCGACGCGGGTGCAACGATCGCGGCGCCCACTCCCTGGACGGCGCGCGCGATGATGAGCGCCGTTGCGTCGGGGCTCATTCCCGCCGCAAGTGAGGCCGCCGCGAACACGAGCAGCCCGACGATGAGGAACCGGCGGCGGCCGAAGAGGTCGGCTGCACGGCCGCCAAGGACGAGCAAGGCACCGAAGGTAATGGCGTAGGCGGTGACGACCCATTGCACGGAATCCCCTGAGAAGCCGAGCGAGTCGCGAATGGATGGCAACGCGACATTCACGATGCTGAAGTCGAGGACGACCATGAACGACGCGACCAACACGAGCGCCAGCGCTAAGGGTGACAACACGTGTGTGTTCGACGCGCCCGCGTCCAACACGACGCTGGACTCGCTCACCGATGGGGCGTGGGCCAGGCGTCGGCGGCTGCTACCCCCCGCGTTCTTCCGCCAAGAAACTGCGCTTCGTACTTGCGTCGAATTCATATCTACCTCGTAATTAGAATACGCTACGTACATTATTGTTAAATGTCGGCAATGTGACCTCGTCAGTGAAATACCTGGTCCCAAGGGCCAAGCCCGGAGGTTACTTTCTTGGCATCAGTAACGAGCGCAGCCGCCTCGCGGCACCCAGGAGCGCGTCACAGCCCTCAACTCGCTCGCGCGTGCGGAGCAAACAGTTAAGAAAACACGACAGTTCGACTGCCCGTGAGGACTACGCGATCCTCGCTCTGCAATCGCACGGCTCTCGCGAGAACTGTTCGCTCAATATCGCGTCCCAGCGCGACCAGATCCTCAGCAGACTGTGCGTGCGTCACTCGAATCACGCTCTGTTCGATGATGGGACCCTCGTCGAGGTCAGCAGTGACGTAATGAGCGGTCGCGCCAATGAGCTTCACGCCTCGTTCGTACGCCTGATGATACGGACGCGCGCCCTTGAAGCTGGGCAAGAACGAATGATGAATATTGATGATGCTCCCGGGCATCGCTTCAAAGAAGTCAGGTGACAGCACTTGCATGTATCGGGCCAGGACGATGAAGTCCACACGGTGCTCTTCAACGAGCTCGCGCAGCAGAGCTTCCGCGTGCTCTTTGGTCGCAGGCGAGACCGGGACGAGCCGAAACGGAATGCCGTAGCGGGCGGCGATCGGCGCGCAGTCGGGGTGGTTCGAGACGATCAATGGAATATCAATCGCGAGCTCGTCGAGATTCCATCGGTAAAGCAGATCCACTAAGCAGTGATCGAGCTTCGACACCATGATCAGTGCGCGTCGACGCTGCGAGGCCATGCGAACGTCGAGCAGTGGCGCGAAGCGTTCTACCTGAGCGGAGAGCACCTCTCGCACCTCGTCGAGGTCCCGAGGACTGTCGAAACCCACCCTCATGCAGAACTGACCTGTCGGCGGATCAGAGAATTGGTCGCTTTCGACGATATTGCCGTCGACCTTGACAATTCCCTGGGCGGTCGCGAGCACGATGCCCGCTTGATCGGGGCATCGGAGGGTGAGGACGAAGCGTTCCATCGATCAACCTTAGAGTCGCGTCCGCTGCCCAACGGAAACTGTCGCCGATCCTCCGCGCTCGGGATCCTCCCCGCGCCACAGCGTGGCCACTTGCCACCCACGAAGAGAGTTGACGACGGCGAGCTCGTCAGCAGCGAAAAGGTCTTCTGGACGTAAGTCCGCCTCCATCAAAACTCCCTCCTCGATCAAACGCGCACGTCCAATTCCCGGAAGGCAGCCTGACGCGAGCGGCGGCGTAAACCACGCGCCGCCCCTTCGTGCAGCGATGTTGGCGATCGTGGTTTCCGTGCATTCGCCCTTTTCATTGATCATGACAACGTCGTCCGCGAGGGGGAACTTTCGCCGTCGCCGCGTGTACATGTCTCGCAAAGTGGTCTTGTGAAAGAGCATCATCGACTCACTGCACACGGGCTCGTCATCGATTGCGAGTCGCACCGGTGTTGTGCGCGCCGAGGGCGCCTCTTCGCTTTGAAGATCCACCTCGCCGCCCCGTGAAAGCATCAGACGGATCCGCAAATGGTCGCCCTTGTTCACGAGCGTGGCAATCACTCGTTCCTCGAGATCCACGGGGTACTTGAATCCAAGGAAGATGGCCGACGTTCGCAGTCGATCGAGATGACGTCGAATCGTCCCAACGGAGTCGTCTCCGCCATACCCAAACGTTTCGAGGAGACGAAACGGACGCTGCGGCGCGCCGAGCATCTCGGCCTTGAGCGCCATCTCCTGATGCTCTTTCTCGGGATCAGAATCGGCAACGACGCCACCACCGCTACCGAATTTTGCAGTACTGCCGGCGATGGCGGCGGTTCGAATGGCCACACTGAATCGAGCGTGCAGGCCACCGACCGTTGGCGACAAAAGACCCACCGCTCCGCAGTACACGCCCCGCTCGGCCACTTCGAGACGTTCAATGATCTCCATCGCGCTCTGCTTGGGCGCTCCGGTCACCGAACCGCACGGAAACATCGCTCGAAATATCTCGACCAGGCTGACGCCGTCTCTCGTTCGGCATTGGACCTCTGACACGAGCTGCCAGACGTTCGGATACGCCTCAAGGGACCGAAGCTCGGTCGCCTTAACCGTGCCAATCTCGGCAACCCGTCCCATGTCGTTGCGAATCAGATCAACGATCATGACGTTCTCCGCCAATTCCTTCGGAGAGCTCACGAGCGCCGCTGCTCGAGCTTCATCTTCCGCGCAAAACCGTCCTCGACGAGAGGTCCCCTTCATGGGCCGACTACGCAGGAGCTCGCCATCCCAGTCGATGAAGAGCTCCGGCGACGCGCTAGCGATCGCCACGTCGTCATGCTGGATGAGCGATCCGTACGCCGGCTGCTGCGCGATCAGGAGCCGGCGATAGAGCAGCTCGGGATCGACGCTCGCGTCGCTGACCAACATGTTGGTCAAGTTCACCTGATACGCCGTACCAACCTCGATCTCGTCCAGGATGGAGCAGATTTTCTTGACGTAGTCCTCTTCCTGGATCAAAGGTGTCCACGCGGTGCGCCCATCCGCGTGTCGACGCCGAGGCAAGCGAAGTGGTGTTGTCGTCGCGTCTCGAAACACGCCGAACCACGCCAGGGAAACGCGACCTGACGGATCGCCACTTCTCGCTCGAACGACCAGTCCGGGATCGAAGGCCGGTGCCGCCTCGTAGGACAGGTAACCGGCCACCCATCGACCGCGACGCGCCGCCTCTTCTGCCTGCTTCACTACGCTTTCGACGTCGTCCAGACCGTCTGCTCGGAGCTCTCCTTCGAAGGCTCCGAGCTTTGTCGTCGTGAAGTCGCGCATGTTGTCGAATCGGACAGACGGGACGAGGGCACGCGTCACGAGAACGTGCTTTCGGGTGCGAAGCCATTCGTTCTTGCGACTGTTCGGGAGTGCGACACTCGGATCCTTCTCTATTGCTACCTATGATGGCGCACGCGCGTACTGTCGCGACGCGCTCATCTGCACAACGGAACAATGGCCAACGGAGTTCGAACAATCCACATTGTGGAAAGTTGAATATCAACGACGACAAGAGTTGAGACGATTGTGAAAGTGGACTAAACCTGAGCAACACTTCACGGCGTTGCTGGTGCGTTCGTGATCGGTGCAGGAGGCTTATGAAACGGGCTCAGTACGACTTCGTCATTGTGGGAGGCGGCTCTGCGGGGAGTGCCCTCGCCAATCGGCTCAGTAGTGACGCGTCGAACGAAGTACTGGTACTTGAGGCCGGGAGGTCCGACTACAAGTGGGATGTCTTCGTCCACATGCCGGCTGCGCTGACCATTCCCATCGGCAACCGCTTCTACGACTGGAAGTACGAATCCGAACCCGAGCCGTACATGAATGGCCGACGCATTTATCACGCGCGCGGAAAGCTGCTCGGCGGGTCGAGCAGCATCAACGGCATGATTTTCCAACGTGGCAACCCTCTCGACTACGAGCGTTGGGCGAGCGATGCTGGCATGAGTGATTGGGACTACCGACACTGCCTGCCCTACTTCAAGCGAATGGAGAACTGCCTCGCCGGAGGCGACGATTTTCGCGGTACCAACGGTCCACTCATCCTCGAGCGGGGGCCGGTGGAGAATCCACTCTTTGGCGCGTTTTTTCAAGCAGTGCAAGAAGCCGGTTATCCCCTCACCGACGACGTGAATGGTTATCGACAAGAAGGATTCGCGCCGTTTGACCGCAACGTCTTTCGCGGTCGTCGCCTCGGAGCCTCGCGTGCGTACCTGCACCCGGCGATGCGCCGAGCGAATCTTGAGGTCCAGTGTCACGCGTTCGCCACGAAGATAATTTTTGAGAAGAATCGCGCAGTTGGTGTGGAGTTCTCCGAGCACGGACGACGCCGAGAGGTGCATGCCGGTGAGGTGATCCTCTCGGGCGGCGCGTTCAACTCGCCACAGCTCTTACAGCTCTCCGGCGTCGGCAACGCCGACGAGCTGTCTACGCTCGGGATTGACGTCGTTCAAGATCTGCCCGGTGTGGGAGAAAACCTCCAGGACCATCTGGAGGTCTACATCCAGCACGCCTGCACGCAACCCGTCTCGATCGCGCCGTCTCTCAAGATGCGCAAACGTCCCTTGATCGGGGCGGAGTGGCTGTTCCTGCGTAAGGGTCCCGGAGCGACGAACCACTTCGAAGGCGGGGGCTTCGCGCGCAGCAACGAAGAAGTCGCCTACCCGAACTTGATGTTCCACTTCTTGCCAATCGCGATTCGCTATGACGGCTCCTCGCCGGCAGGTGGTCATGGCTACCAGGTGCACATTGGGCCGATGTACTCCGATGCCCGTGGATCAGTGAAGTTGAAGTCGGCAAGAGCCTTCATGCGTCCGGCGATCCGCTTCAACTACCTTTCGACCGAGCAGGACCGTCGCGAGTGGATTGAAGCAGTCCACGTCGCTCGCAGCATTCTTGGCCAATCCGCGTTTGATCCCTACAGCGGAGGCGAGCTGTCACCAGGGCCAAGTGTCGCCAGCGATCAGGAGATCCTGGACTGGGTTGCCCGTGACGCCGAAACGGCTCTGCACCCTTCGTGCACGTGCAAGATGGGCACGGACGACATGTCCGTGGTGGATCCGACGAGCATGCGCGTCCATGGTGTGGAAGGCCTGCGGGTTGTCGACGCCTCGGTCTTCCCGTACGTCCCGAACGCGAACATCTTCGCCCCCGTCATGATGGTGGCGGAGAAGTCTGCCGACCTCATACTGGGGAACACTCCGCTCTCGCCCTCGACCGTCGATTTCTATCGACACGGTGTCGACCAGAGTCCGCTCGAACGTACGACGTCCGAATAGTCAGGTAGAACGAGATTTAGGACTACGCACGCGACCGGATTGCGTTGGTAAGCGCCGGCACGATAACGCTGAGATCGCCGACGAGCGCGAAATCTGCGCGCGAAAGGAACGGAGCATCCGCGTCGGTGTTAATTGTGACGACGTGTTTGGCGCTCCGACATCCCGCCAAATGCTGGGTCGCGCCGCTGATCCCGCACGCAAGGTACAGCTCGGGCGAGATCTTCGTTCCCGTTTGCCCCACTTGCTGAGCGTGAGGGCGCCACCCGGCGCTGGTGACAGCCCTTGAGACGCCCACCGCCGCTCCCAGGAGATTCGCCAACTCGTCGAGAGCCGCAAAGCCCTCCTCGCTGCCGACCCCACGTCCGCCGCCCACCACAACACGAGCGTCGGCGAGTGAGACGCCCCCGCCTCGAGCAACCCATTCGCCAACGAGGACTCGGCGATCAGCGTCGGTCGCAACCGTGGCGAAGTCGTGCACGGTGATCGACGTCGGCGTCTCTGCTCGCTCGGCCAGGACTCCGTCCGAGGCCACCGTGAGCAACGCGGGCGTTCCCTCGAGCACGGCGTCTTCAATGAGACTGCCACCCCAGCGCTGCCGGCTGAGGCGGAGTGACTGATCGTCGATCCACGAGGCAGAAAGGCAGTTCGCAGCCATTGGGCGACCGGTCGTCGCACCGATATTCGCCACAATCTCTTGTCCGCGATCGGTGCCCGCTGACACGAGGGTGTCGGCGCCGAGGATATCGAGCAGATCGAGGAGTGCGTGCGACCAGCCCGCCGGCGAATACGAGGCAAGACCTTCGATCGAAACCTGAAATACCTCGCTGACCGCGAACGCGGCGAGTGTCTCAATCTTCGAAGTTGACATCTCACCAATTGCCGCGACGATGAGCGCGCGACCCGATGAGGAACTGAGCGACCTCGCAAGCGTGAGGGCTCGAAGTGACGCGTCGAGGACGCCCTCTTCGTCATGCTCGAGAAAGCAGAGGACCGCGCCGCGCCCCTCGTCGGCCCGCGGGTGCGACACTTCTTCACTCATGAAACGATCCCCCACTGTTCGAACAGCGCGACGAGCGCTGGTACGCCGTCGACGCCTCCAAGAACCTCCGCGCGCTCACGCGGTTCTTCAGGAACGCGGAGCCGCTCGATGCGCAGAGGACCTTCACGCCACGCGACGGGGATCTCTTCAATTGCTAACTTTTTCGCGCGCATTCGCCCGGGGAGCGATGGGTATCGAGGCAGATTGATGCCCTCTTTCACCGAGATGACGCAGGGCAGCGGAATGTCGTAGAGCTCGTCGCCTCCGCGATACTCCCTGCGAGCTTCGAGCACCCCCTCGCCGATCGCGAGCTGCTTGATGCCACTGATCGAGGAACGGCCCAGCGCCTGGGCGACGCGAATGCCCACTTGGTATCCACCGCTGTCGGCCGCTTCGTTACCAAACAGGATGAGGTCGTAGGGACCCTGCGTCTCCTCGCGCGTTCGCACGGCGCTCACGATCGCTTCCGCCGTAGAGATCGGATCCCACTCTCGCCCGTCGGTCACGAGGTGCACGAGCTGCGTGGCGCCAATCGAGGCGGCGTCGCGCAACTGCTCTGACGCTTCGGGAGGCCCAAGCGTGAGCACCGTCACCGCCCCGCCGCGCTGTTCAACAATGCGCACGGCCTCTTCGACGGCGCACTCCTCGTGAGGGCTCATCGTGAAGCCGAGCTGTCGCACGTCGATCTCGCGCGCATCGGGGCTGAGCACGATGCGCGCACCGACCATCGGCACTCGCTTCACGCAGACGAGAACGTTCACCGTTAGCTTCTGACGCGCGAATTCTCGGGGTCAAAGAGCGGCGTTGAGCCGACGACGTCGACGGTCACCGGAAAGTTGTCACCCATGTACTCAACCATGAGCTGTCGACCAACCTCGGCGTAGCTCGTCGGTAGATAGGAGAGAAGTATGTGCTTCCCTAGAGAGGGTCCCGATCCCGCACTCGTCACGTACGAAGGTCGCCCCTTCTCGTCGACCAGGCGCTCACCGTCGAGCGACACGATCGGCTCTCCCCCGAGCATGTAGCGCGCAACTCCGCTCGATGAGCGGTGATCGTTCACGGTGAGGGTGCAAAGGTGCGCGACGGCAATCTCGTCGCGCTGGGCGAGGTAGGCCTCACGCCCGATGAAGTCCTGCTTTTTTACCGCGGGGCGGGCCATGCCCGCCTCGACGATCGTGAAGTCGGCCGTGAGCTCGCTGCCGAGCGCGCGATAGCCCTTTTCGAGCCGACCGGTCGTTGCGTACACGCCAATGCCGACAGGAACGAGCCCGTGCTCTTGCCCCGCGGTGAAGATCGCGTCCCAGACTTTGGCGCCCTCTTCGACCGGCACATAGATCTCCCACCCCAATTCGCCGATATAGGAGATGCGTGACGCGAGCACGCGAACGCCCGCGAGCTCGATCGTCCGACAGGTCGCGAAGGGGAAGCCCTCGTGACTGATGTCGTCAGTGGTGCACTTCGCCAAGATGTCCCGAGCCCTCGGGCCCCAGAGTCCGAATGTCGCCCACGACGAGGTGAGATCGCTCAACTGCGCTGAGCCGTCGCTCGGCAGGTGGTCAACAAACCACTTCTTTTCGGTCATGCCGGTGTGAGCACCCGTCACCACACGGAAGTGATCGTGGCCGAGGCGCATGATGGTGAGGTCCGACTTGAAGCCACCACGCTCGTCGAGCAGCGAGGTATAGACCACGCGACCAATCGGGACGTCGAGTTGAGCCACGGCGAGGTGCTGCAGGGATGACAGCGCGCCGGGTCCGGTGATGTCCATCACGACGAACGCTGACAGGTCGGTCAGTCCGCAGGCTTCGCGCATGGCGAGGTGCTCGGCGTTGATGATCGGTGACCACCAACGTGACTCCCACTCCGCCTCTCGTTCCATCACACGGCCCGCGAACTTCTTTAAGAGCCCCTCGTTGCTTGCGTACCAGTACGGCCGCTCCCAGCCCATGGTCTCGTAGAAGAAGGCGCCGAGGTCGCGCTCTCGTTCGTAGACCGGACTGAGCCTCGTTGGACGCAACGACTCCCACTGCTCGGCCGGATGCACGACGCCGTACATCTTGTTGAAACTCTCTCGAGCGCGAGCAGTCACGTGGAGGCGAGTGCGCTGATGGTCGTAGAAACGCGCGACGTCGGCTTCATGGAGATCGATCCCGGGAACGTCGCCGTTCATCCATTCGGCCACCGCGCGAGCAATGCCTGGACCCTCTTTGATCCAGCTCGCGGCAACGGACCACAATCCTTTGACCTCAGGCGTCTCGCCGAGCAGGGGGTGGCCGTCGGGCGTCATGGAGATGAGGCCGTTGATGGCGTATCGCACGCCGACGCGCTCGTCGCCCAAGAGTTCGGGCATGAGCTCGAGGGCGTCCTGCAGCTGGGGGTCGAAGTCATCCTGAGTAAAGGGCATCTCCGTTGGCGAAAGAGCTGATTCCTCGATTGAGGGAATCTCTTCGGGATTCACGATGATCGGGCGGTGCGCGTACGAGCCAACTTCGATATCCCCACCGTGCTGGCGCTCGTACATGTTGGTGTCCATGTCGCGGATGATCGGGTAAACAATCTCGCCAACGGTGTCGGCGAAGAGAGGGATCGGTCCGACGCTGATCATCTGGTGGACGATCGGCGTCAAGGGAATCGAGGCACCCGCCATCTTCGCGATTTTCGGGCTCCAGACGCCACAGCACACCGCAATGACGTCGGTATCGATGGCGCCTGAGCTCGTTCTGACGGTGCGCACGCGCTCGCCATCATCAGTGAGTTCGATGCCGAGAATCTCGGTGTTCGCTCGAACCTCAAGCGCGCCCATCTCCTGAGCGCGTTCGCGCATCAAGGTTCCTGCGCGAAGTGAGTCGACGACGCCGACCGTCGGGAAATACAGACCCTCAATTATCACCGAGGTATCAACGTAGGGCACCAGCTTGGCGACGCCTTCGGGGCTCAGCATCTCGCAGGGGATCCCCCACGCCTTGGCGGCCACCATTCGCCGACGAAGCTCTTGACTGCGCGCTTCGGTACGCGCGACTTCGATTCCACCGCTCTCGATGAAAACGCCGAGCTCTTTGTACTGCGCCGTCGAATCCGCGGTGAGCTCGGTCATCATCTTTGAGTAGTCGACCGGAAAGATGAAGTTGGAGGCGTGACCGGTCGAACCGCCCGGATTCGGCATGGGACCCTTGTCGACGAGGACCAAGTCACGCCAGCCCAATCGCGCCAGGTGATACGCCAGTGAGTTCCCGACGATGCCCGCGCCAATGATGACGGCGCGCGCGGGGGCGCCACGCGACGTGCGTTCAGCGTCGGGGATTCCCAGCCGTTCGTACGTGCGCTCTACATCAGCAGGCAGATCGTTCGTGCTGCTCGGTTGATTCGTGGTCATGTTCGTCTCCCGTGATGACGTTGCGTGAGTGGCGATGCGTGTACAGAAAGGAGCGGCCGAGAGCAGGCGAGCACATGCGCGGAACCGAGCGTCGAAGGCAACGTCAAATACGACATGGTTCAGCCGCGAGGCCGGACGTCGTCGGCAGTCATCAGTCCCCCAGCTCGGCGCGCCGACGAATGACGTACTCGCCAAGCTCATCACGAATGGCGTCGTCGAGTGGCGGCGCCTCGTACTCGGCGAGGGTCTTCTGGTAGATGTCGGTCGCGCGGGCGGCCGCGTCTTGCGCGCCGTCGCGCGACCACCGCTCGAAGTTCTTGGACGACGACAGGAGCGGTCGGTAGAAGCAGTCACGAAAGCGCGTCATCGTGTGTTCGGCGCCAAGGAAGTGACCCCCGTGGCCCACTTCGAGATGGGCGTCGAAGGCGAGCGCCGCTTCGTCGATCTCCATGGGGGTGAACTGCACGCGTAACATCCGCAGCAGCTCAATGTCGATGATGAACTTCTCGTAGCTGCTGACGAGTCCGCTCTCGAGCCAGCCAGCCGAGTGCATGACGAAGTTCGTGCCGGTTAAGAACGTCGGCAGCATGGTCATCAACGCTTCATAGGCCGCTTGCGCGTCGGGCGTCTGGCTCGACGTGAGGCCCCCTCCAGTGCGAAATGGCAGGCCGTAGTGCCGAGCGAGCTGTCCCGTGCAGAGCAGCCCCATCGCTGACTCTGGGGTACCGAATGTCGGCGAGCCCGACTGCATGTCGATGTTGGAGAGAAACGAGCCAAAGACGACCGGACAGCCCGGTCGAATGAGCTGGGCGAGCGCGATCCCCGAGAGGGCCTCGGCGAGCTGCTGGGCCAGGGCGGAGGGAATCGTGACGGGCGACATTGCGCCCATGAGGAGAAATGGGGTGAGCACGACTGGCTGGTTCGCCAAGTTGTACTCGAACTGCGCGTCGAGCATGCGATCATCCCAGCGCAGCGGCGAGTTGCAGTTGATGAGCGAGATCATGGCGGGTGTCTTCTCGATGTTCTCGCGTCCGCCAAAGAGGATTTCGCTCATCTTGATCGTGTCGATGGCGTTTACTCCCGAGACCACGTTGCCCATGTAGAACTTGTCGGAGAGCGTCTGCAGCGCGTAGATCATGTCGAGGTGGCGCGAGTCGAGTGGCGCGTCGTTCGGCTCACAGATGATCCCGCCGGCCGAATCCAGCTCGGGAAAGCTCTGGGCGAGCATGGTGAACTTGCGAAAGTCTTCGAGCGTGGCCTCGCGGCGCACGTCGCCCGCTCGTACGAACGGTGGGCCGTAGACACCGCTGAAGACCATCGAATCACCACCGATGTGCACGTTGTTCTTGGGGTTTCGGGCCTGAATGTCGAACTCGCGCGGAGCCTTTGCGACCTGCTCCATCACGAAGTCGGGATCGAGCCACACGGTCTGACCGTCAACCTTTTGGCCGGCTTTGGCGAAGAGATCGATCGCCTCGGGCTTGACGAACTGGACCCCGATCTCAGAGACGATGCGCCGCCAACCTCGATCGAGAACCTCGATGGCGTCAGGAGAGAGCAGTTCGTACCGAGCCATCTTGTTGACGAACATCGCCACCCCATTCCGCCTCGAGTCACTCGAGCGCGATCTGATTCACATTGTAAAACTCTGTACTGTACTATGGAACGAGTGCAAGCGAGCGCAATGAACAAACCATCCGGATCGCAAGCCATCGACCGTGCCGGGGACCTCGTCCGCCAGGTCGTCGACGCCATGCAGCCCGTCACGTTCTCGGAGCTTGCGGAAGCCTCGGGTCTCGCCAAGAGCACCGCGTCACGGATCTTGAACGCGCTCGAACGAAACGGCCTGCTTCGCCGCGACGCCCACGGCAGATTTCTCCCGGGTGACGCCTTCGTGCGCTATGCGCTACGCGGCAATACCGAGACCGATCTCGTGAGCGTCGCCCACCCCTACCTCGAGCGGCTCGGCGACGTCAGCCGCGAAACGATCAACCTTGGCGTCCAGCGCCATTCGATGGTGATCCAGATCGATCAGGTCGATAGTCACTACGTGCTCGGTGGTACCAACTGGCTCGGTCGCAGCGAGCCACTCCACGCGACGGCGCTCGGCAAGATCCTCCTCGCGTTTGATGCGGCACAGCTACCCCCGGGGCGTCTCGAGCGCTTGACGAGGAATACCATCACCTCGCGCGGTGACCTCGAACTGGAGCTCGCGAAGATTCGGGTCCAGGGCTACGCCGTCGGCGCAGAGGAGCTCGAAGTGGGGCTAATCGCCATTGCCGCCCCCGTGCGCCGCGATGAAGGCATCGTGATCGCCGCGCTCTCGGTGTCGGGTCCCTCGACACGCATCAACGAGCCGCGCATCGCCCAAGTGGGAGCGCTGTGCGTCGCCGAAGCGAATGCCCTTTCGGCGGCGCTCGGCTATCGAGTCGACAGAAAGGGAGCAGCGTGAATCAGGACGAACTCTTAAAAGAGATGTACGAGGCCACGCTCACGGGTAACGCGCCGGTTGTGCTGGAGCTCACGAACGCGGGTCTCGCCATGGGTCTCACCCCCGAGATTTTGCTCTTCGACTCCCTTATCCCCTCGCTCGAGGAGGTCGGCGCTCGATTCGAACGGGGCGACTTCTTCGTGCCCGAGATGCTCATCGCGGGACGCGCCATGGCGGGGGCGCTCGAAGTGCTGCGTCCGTTGATGGTCGAAACCGGCGTCGAGCCGGTCGGCACGTTTTTGATGGGGACTGTCAAAGGCGACGTGCACGACATTGGCAAGAACCTCGTCGACATCATGCTCGAGGGCGCAGGCTTTCACGTCATCGATCTCGGTGTGCAGGTGTCGCCAGAAAAGTTCATCGAGGCCATTCACGAGTACAAGCCCGACATCGTTGGCTTCTCCGCGTTCTTGACCACGACGATGCCCATGTTCAAGGCCAACATGAACGCTCTCGAAAAAGCGGGACTTCGCGATCAGGTGATTGTCATGGTGGGTGGCGCGCCGGTCACCCAGGAGTACGCCGACGCGGTCGGGGCTGACGGCTACGCCGCAGACGCCTCGGCGGCCGTGAAGAAGGCGAAAGACCTCCTGCAGCGCAAACGCTCCATGGCGTCGGCCTAGCTCGATGCACACGAAACTCAGTTCAGCCACTCGCGAGGTCGTGATCGGCGACGACCAGCCGTTTTGTATCATCGGCGAGCGCATCAACCCGACCGGTCGCAAGATCTTCCAGGAACAGCTTCGCGCAGGGGATCTGTCGCGGATCAACATTGACGTCGCCCAGCAAATAGCGGGCGGAGCGATGGTGCTCGACGTCAACATGGGCGTCCCGCTGGCCGACGAGGTCGAGCTCATGGTGCAGGCAGTCAAGCTTATCCAGAGTCTGAGCGATCTCCCGCTCTGCATTGACTCTTCGGTCATCGAGGCGCTTGAAGCGGGTCTTGCGACTTATCAGGGTAAAGCCCTGGTCAATTCCGTCACCGCGGAAGATGACCGACTCGAGGTGATCTTGCCCCTCGTGAAGCGCTACGGCGCCGCCATCATCGCGCTCCCGAATGATGAGTTTGAGATTCCCTACGAGCCCGAGCGTCGCTTGGAACTTGCGAGAAAGATCGTCGACGTGGCGACCAGTCAGTACGGCATCGCCATCGAAGACATCGTGATCGACCCTCTCGCCATGCCCATTGGTGCCGACACCTCCCTGGTCGCAAAGACGCTCGAGACCATTGAGATGATCCACCAAGAGCTCGGCGTCAACATGACCCTCGGCGCCTCCAACGTCTCCTTCGGCATGCCCGATCGCGGAACCCTCGGCGCGACCTTTCTGCCGATCGCTATGCGATCTGGACTCACGAGCGCCATCATGGACGCACGCTCGCCTCAGTTGGTGCGAGCGGTCCAAGCCGGTGACCTGCTCCTTGATCGCGACCCGTGGGGTGCTGCGTGGATCGCGGCTCACCGTCAACAGAGCACCAACGCGTCATGAGCGAGCTTCGGGTGCCCGAGGGCACCCGCGATGAAGTGGCGAACGTCGCCGGCGGCACGGTCGCGAGCGATGCACACGGTCGGCTCGACCTGCTGTTTGAGCCGGCGGGTAAAAAGGTGCGCGTCCCACCGGGCGTGATGCTCTTCGACGCAGCGAGCTGGAACGGCGTTGCCATCGACTCAACCTGCGGCGGGCACGGCACGTGTCGCAAATGCAAGGTCCAAATTCTCGAGGGAGAGACGCCGATCACGTCGCTCGACACTCGAGCGTTTTCAACCACCGAGTTGCGCGACGGTTGGCGCCTCGCCTGCCGGGTCCAGGTGGCAAGCGATCTGCGCGTCGATGTTCCCGAGTTAGTCACTCGTCCAAAAGCAGCCACGGTGGGTGTCGGACGAAAGGTCATTCTCCGCCCAGCCGTGCAAAAGCGCTACGTCGAGCTCACGGAACCCTCGCTCTCGGACCAGACGACCGATCTTGAACGGTTGTTCGCCGCGGTTGACGACCTCGAACTTCGTTGCGAGCTCAGCGTCTTGCGCGACCTCGGCCGAGTGCTTCGAGCGAATGACTACCGCGTGACCGCCGTCATTGTCGACGATGTGCTGATCGGCGTCGAACCCGGCGACACCACGGAGCGCCTCTTCGCCATCGCCTTTGATCTCGGCACCACCACCGTCGTGGCGACGTTGCTCGATCTCACGACCGGCGCACCGGTCGCGGTCCAGTCGATGCTCAACCAGCAGCAGCCCTTCGGCGCCGACGTCATCACGCGCATCAGCGCGATCATGATGAAGCCTGAGGCACTCGGTGAACTCTCTCGACTCGCCCACCAAACCCTGAACGAGCTCGCACAAGCGGTCTGCGAGGAAGGCAGCGTTGACCCACGCGAGGTCTACGAGGTCGCCCTGGCTGGCAACGCCACCATGACCCACATCGTGCTCGGCATCGACCCCGAGTCGCTGGGCGTGGCGCCGTTCATCATGACGGCCAAGCACTTTCCCGACGTGCTCGCGCGCGATGTCGGTGTGGCAGTGCACGAACGGGCTCGCGCGGTGATCTTTCCCTCGCTCGGCGCCTATGTCGGAGGTGACATCGTGGCCGGGATGCTGGCCTCGGGCATGGATCGCGACTCGCGGCTACGGCTCTTTCTCGACATCGGCACCAACTGCGAACTCGTGCTCGGCAATACCGATCGCCTGCTCTCGACGGCCGCACCCGCGGGGCCGGCCTTCGAAGGAGCGGCCATCCGATGTGGGATGCGGGCGGCGCCCGGCGCCATCGAAGTCGTCAAGGTAACTGCTGACGACGTCACACTCGGCGTGATCGGCGACATCGAACCCGAGGGTCTCTGCGGCTCAGGTCTCGTCGACGTCGTGGCAGAACTGGTGCAGCTGAAGATCATCGATTCGAGCGGACGCTACGTCACGAACGAGGAGATCGCGTCGATCGCCCCGGGCATCGCCGATCGGCTCTGCGACCTCGCAGGACAGCGAGTCTTTGTCCTGCATTGGAAGAGTGACGTGGGTGACGTCGAACAGTCGATCTTTCTGTCGCAGCGCGATGTGCGCGAGCTGCAGTTCGCCAAGGCCGCGATCGCCACGGGCTGGCGGTTGTTGCTCGATGAGGCGGGCGTGAAAGAAGAGGAACTCCAACAGGTGCTGCTGGCCGGTTCCTTTGGCAGCTATCTCTCGCCCGCCAGCGCCGTTCGTTTGGGGCTCGTCCCCAAGCTTCCGCTGCTGCGCATCGTGAGTGCGGGCAACGTCGCCGGCGAGGGGGCGAAGATGGCCCTGTTGAGTTTGAGGGAGCGCTCTGGCGCCATGGCGTTATTGGAGGAGGTGGAATATGTCGAACTCTCCGATCGAAGTGACTTCAATGACGCCTTTGTCGATCAACTCGCGTTCCCGAGCTAAATCAAACGCGACCCTCGCGGTCGTCGCCTGCGGCGCGCTCGGGCCTTCCATCAACGAGATCGTGACGCGTCGTTCGTGGCACCTCGACGTTCACCAACTGCCTGCCCTGCTGCACAATCGACCCAGTCTGATCGCCCCGAAGGTTGAGCAAATCGCACAACAGCTCCAAGCAGGCGGTCAAACGGTCGCCGTCGCGTACGCCGACTGCGGCACCTATGGAGCCCTCGATGAGGTCTGCGATCGTCTCGGCATTGGTCGGCTCCACGGTCAGCACTGTTACGACGTCTTCGCCAAACCCGAGAGCATTCAAGCGCTCTTCGCGGAAGAACCCGGTAGCTATCTCCTGACCGACTTTCTCGTGAAAACCTTCCGCAAGACCGTTATCAGTGAGCTCGGGCTTGACCGCCACCCCGAGCTCTGGGGCGATTACTTCGGCAACTACCGTCGCGTCATCTGGCTCGCCCAACACCGCACGCCGGCCCTGGAAGCAGAGGTTCGTAGCATCGTCGAGCGCTTCGGGCTGCCACTGGTCATCGTGGATGTGGGCACGATCTCACTCGAAGTTGAGCTCGAAGCACTCCTCGGCACGACACATGTCACCTCACGAGATCGCCAACGGAGCGACCGTGGCGCGTAACACACACGTCGCTGCAACGCTCCTTCATCACGCGCGCTACGAGATCATTCCGACCGCCTCAATCGAAGAGAAGGTCCTCGCGTCCGTGCCAAAGACGGTGACCGTCACGATCACTGCCTCGCCCACCAAGGGACTCGACGCCTCGCTCGAATTGAGCGAGCGGCTCCGTGCGCAGGGCTACCGCGTAGTGCCGCACCTTTCGGCCCGTCTCGTGGGCGATCGTGCCCACCTGGAGGACATCGTCGCTCGCCTCGTCAGCTGCGGCGTGGAGGACGTCTTCGTCCCCGCGGGTGACGCCGATCCCCCGCTCGGGCGCTACGACAGTGCGTTGCCACTCCTCAGAGAACTCGACGAGCTGGGCCGTCCCTTTCGCGATGTCGGCATCACCGGCTATCCCGAGAGCCATCCGAGCATCTCGGATGATCTCACCGTCCAGGCGATGTGGGACAAGCGCAACTACGCGACGTACATCGTGAGCAATCTCTGCTTCAACGCGGCGACGGTACGCCACTGGATCGGTCGCGTTCGCGACCGCGGGGTGGTACTCCCGATCTATTTCGGGCTGGCGGGACCGGTCGAGCAGGCGAAACTGCTGCGCATGGCGACCAAAATCGGCGTGGGCGATTCGATACGAGTCCTCGCGAAGCACAGCAATTGGTTCATTCGCATGGGCACGCCCGGTGGCTACGACCCCGCGCGCCTCCTCGCGCGCGCCGGTTCGACGTTGAGCGACGAGCGCTCGAACGTGAAGGGCCTCCACGTCTTCACCTTCAATCAGCTACAAGAGACCGAGGAGTGGCGTTACTCGCTGCTCTCAACCGATCCTCACACGCTCGCACCCACCTCGTCTACCTCGTAATCGGGCGACACAGTACGTTGGGCACAGCGCTCAACTCAAAGGAGATCCACTATGGACAGCATCGTGCACGTCGAAAACTTCGTCGACGGTGTGACGAAAGGCGCCTCGTCAAGCGACATCATGGACGTCGTCAATCCTTCGACGGGTGAGCGCATCGCCACCGTCGCGGCGTCAAACGCCGATGACGTTGACGACGCGGTTCGCTCCGCTGCCCGCGCCTTTCCCGAGTGGAGTGCCCTTACCCCTGGCGAGCGCTCGACGTACCTCCATCAGCTCACGAGCCTCTTTGAGCGCGACCTCGATCGGTTCGCTGACCTTGAGGTACGCGACGCCGGCAAACCCACGACCGCGGCTCGCCAGGTAGAGTTCCCGGCGATCGCTGACGCCCTTCGCCACTTCGCCGGCGCGGCTCGAACGACGACGGGACAGGGCGCTGGTGACTACGTCAAGGGCCACAGCTTCTATCTACGACGCGAACCGTTGGGGGTCGTTGGTGCGGTGACGCCCTGGAACTATCCGCTGTGGCAGGCCATATGGAAGATTGCGCCCGCGCTCGCGGCGGGCAACACCATTGTGGTGAAACCCTCGGAAAACACGCCGCTGTCAGCGGCCGCCTTCGCGGAACTGGCGAGCCAAGTGCTTCCGCCGGGCGTGTTGAACGTCGTGCACGGTCGTGGTCCCGTCGCCGGCGAAGCACTGGTGGGCCACCCCCTCGTGGCCCTCGCCACGTTCACTGGGTCGACGCGAGCCGGGCGGCGTATAGCCGAACTCGCGGCACAGACCCCCAAGCCAGTCATCCTTGAACTCGGTGGCAACGCGCCAGTAATTGTCTTTGCCGACACCGACCTCGACCACGCACTGCCGATCATTGCCGCGAGCGGGCTGTACAACGCGGGCCAGGACTGCACTGCGGCCACCCGCATCCTCGTCGAAGACCGCGCGTTCGACGCATTCGTCGATGGCCTCGTCGAGCAGTTTCGTGGCTTTTCTCCACAAAGCGCCGAAGATCCTTCGACCACGCTCGGGCCACTCATCTCTCACGTGCAGCGCGAACGAGTGCGCGGCTTCGTCGACGAGGCGAGGTCGAGCGGACGAGTCGTCATCGGCGGCGCGGCACCCGATCTCCCCGGTTTCTTCTACGAACCAACGATCGTCACCGGCCTCGACCAGCAGCATCCACTCATCCAGCAAGAGTGCTTCGGGCCGGTCGTCACCGTGCAGCGCTTCGCCCGCGATGACGAGGCGCTCCAGATGGCCAATGACGTCGAGTACGGGCTTGCCAGTTCGGTGTGGACTCGCGACGTGGGTCGCGCGACGCGCTTTGCGAACGCCCTCCACTTCGGCACCGTGTGGATCAATGATCACTTGATCCTCGCGCCCGAGATGCCCGTGGGCGGCTTTCGCGCCTCTGGCTACGGTAAGGAGGGCGGCGTCGCGGGCGTCGAGGAGTTCACGCGGCTAAAGGAAGTCATCATCAACAACCATTGAGCTGACGCTGCACGATCGCGCGCAGCACTGTCACTCGATGGCTCAGTCAGCAATGGCGTGGCCGTACCCTGGAAACACGTCGTCCACTTGGCGATGGCGCCAGCCAGCGAGCGCCGCAATCGAGAGGCTGACGAGTCCGGCGACCGCCGTCACCGACATAACCGGCCAGAGACGCTCGCCCGAGTAGTAAATGACCCACAGTCCACTCACGACAGCGGCGGTCAACCATGAGCTGGCGGAGACGCCGGTCGCCCCTTCGTGGCGGACGAGTTGCACCAGCTGCGGGCTCCGAGTGATCCAGCCTGCGGTGCCGGCGCCCACGGCAGCCCCCGACCAACCCCAAAAGATGGCCGGTGCGCAGCAAAACGCCGCGAAGAAGAGGAGCGAATTGAGGGCGACTCCCGGACGTGTCCAGGGCTTCAGGCGACTCCAGATCATCATCTGCAACGGCAGCGCCAGGGCGCTGCCGATAATGAGCTGCCAGGAATGGATCGAAACGCCGT
>DASZLS010000020.1:0-87940 GCA_035552255.1 Acidimicrobiales bacterium
CGGACGTAAAGAGGGGAGCGATCGAGACGTCCGTGCAGGTGTAGGGAGCGGCGATCGTGGTGTCGACTCCCCAGGGTCCGGATCCCACGTACATCACGACGTGATCGACTTCGTCATCGCCATCGAGGTTGTAATAAAAGAGCAGGTCACCGGGCTGGAGGTCAGTAAGGGCAACGTGCAGCATCGATGGCCACTGCGTCTCGGTCGTGCGGGGAATTGAGATGCCAGCTTTGCCCCAGGCCCACTGCACGAGCCCCGAGCAGTCAAAGCCGACCCCGGGAGTCTCACCACCCCATACGTAGGGAACCCCGATCTCGTGCTCGGCGTTCTTCACCGCCGCGAGTCCCTGGGCTGTGCTGCCGACTTCAGCAATCGTTATCGTCGTCGTCGCTTCCTGTTCCGCTTCGATCACCTGGTTGGCCGCGCTCTGACCTCCAACGGCCGACGCCGCGGTGATGGCCTTTTCCTCGGCCGCAGTATCGTGCGCCTTCGCCGCGCTCACGCCCGCCTGGATCTCATAGTTGACGATCTCAGATCTGAGTTTCCCCTTCACGGTGGCGAGGTACGCCTGCGTTTGATTCTGCAGTTCCACGTTCGACTCGAGCAAGGCCTTCATGTTGTACGACGCAGTCACGGCTCTCTTGTGCTGGTTCGCGACCTTCACCACGGTGAGATCCAGCGAGTGCTTTTCTCGTTGCAGCTGCGCCTTCAACACATTGAGGTTGCCAATGGCTTCGTTTTGATAGACCGTGCGAGCGTCACTGCGCGTGACGTTCTGGTTGAAGAGCGACGTGATCTGGTCGTTGGACGCCCCCAGCACGAAGGCACGCACCACGTCGGTCACGAGCTTTGCCGTTGTGACCTTGATCTGGGCGCGCTTTCTCACCTCTTGGGATTTCAGCTTGACGATATTGGCGTTGATGGCGGCAAGGTTGGCCACGTCGGCGTCATATTCGTTGGCTGAAATCTCGCTGCGCTGCTCCTGGCGGTTGAGGGCAGCCGAGAGGTCCGCTATGGCCTTTTGCGTCTGGGCAATCGATCCGGCGCCCGCCACCGCGGGCAGTACGAGCCACGAGGCGCTCAACGTGGCCAAAAGGACAAGAGCAAAACTTCGAATCGTGCCCCGACGACGCACGCGCAACATGATTTCAAGCCTACTGAGCCGATCAATGAAAACGGGTTGTTTCAGTCATTTTCAAAATTGCATTATCGTTACGACGCGACGACGCTGCGTTGGGGGCGTAGCCCAATTGGCAGAGGCAGGGCGCTTAAACCGCCTCCAGTGAGGGTTCGAGTCCCTTCGCCCCTACACACAGCGTGGGCCCTATCGATTCTTTAGTAGCGTTGTAGGGTGGCTAAAAGCACCTCAGGCAAATGGGTTAGTCGCGTCGGCTCCGCTGGCGGCGGCAAAACATACAGCAAAACTCGCCCCAGCAGCTTCTACGCGGTCGTGGTGCTCATCGTCGTATTGGGTCTGGCACTCGTTGTCTTCTCGCGCTATGAGTACCAGCACCCCGTAAAGAAAGTCGTGGTCGAGCCCGCAATCGGAACCACAGAGTTCGCGGGCCTGTCGATTCAAGACTGCGGCACCACGCTTCCATACCTGAAGTCGGATTCGACCGACAAGGGCGGATTCATCGTCGGCAGCGACAACGTTATTAGGGTGTCGCCTGTTTCGGCTTCGGACGCGGGCAACAACGCCACGGTCGCAACGTTCGCGTTGGAGTACCCCGGACTTGTTGCTACCTCCAAGGAACTCGCGGTACCCACGGCAGCTGGTGGTACGCCAACGGCCGCAGACACGTTCAAGAATGGCGACGTGTGCGGTCCGACGACAAAGTACTCGGGAAAGACCGGCAAGGTCGTTTACGCCTACTGGACCACGCTGGCCCAAAAGACGCCGACCCTCACCACGAATCCGGCAAAGATCAAGTTCGTGAAGAATCTGCGACTCACGATGGCCTTCGAGCCGACGGGCGTGACGCCTACTGCGCCGTCCCAGGCGACCGAAAATGAGATGGTCTTGCAGTCGACGACGAGTGCCACGACAACCACCACATTGCCCGTGACAACCACGACGGTCGGACCGGCGACGACGACTACGACCACTTCGGGCACCACCACCACGACCAAGGGCTGATGCAGGCGGTCATCCTCGTCGGAGGCAAGGGAACGAGACTTCGGCCCCTTACCTACGAAACGCCGAAGCAGATGCTGCCGCTCGTCGGCGTGCCGATGATTGAATGCGTGCTGGAGGCGCTCGGGCGTCACGGGGTGACCGACGCAGTGCTCTCGCTCGGCTACCTGCCCGATCGATTCACCGAGGCCTACCCCTCGAACCTCATCTCGGGGGTTCGCGTGACCTACGCCGTCGAACCAGAACCGCTCGACACCGCAGGAGCGATTCGTTACGCGGCTACGTTCGCGGGCGTTAACGATACCTTTCTCGTCGTCAACGGTGACGTCCTCACTGATCTGAACGTGACCAAGCTGCTGGAGTTCCACCGCGAGTGTGAGGCGGAAGTCACCATCGCGCTCCATCCGGTCGAAGACCCTTCGCACTTTGGCGTCGTACCCACCGAAGAGAACGGACGCGTGATCGCTTTTGTCGAAAAGCCTCCGGCGGACGAGGCTCCGACGAACCTCATCAACGCGGGCACGTACGTCTTCGAGCCCCGCGCGCTCGATCGCATCGCGAGCGAAGGCCGCGTGAGCATCGAGCGAGAGACATTCCCGATACTCGCCGCAGCGGGCACGCTCTTTGCCATGGCTGACCACGCATACTGGCTGGACACCGGCACACCTCGGCTGTACCTTCAAGCGAACGTTGATGTCTTGAAGGGACGAAACTCTCAGCACGATTTCACGAACATCCTCAACGGAACGTGGCGCTCTCCGACGTCGACGGTCGATCCGACGGCGAGGACGCTTAATACCGTCATTGACGCGGACTGCGTGGTCGGTGCCGATGTCGTGCTGGAAGACACCGTGCTCTTGCCCGGCGCGGTCGTGCAGAGCGGATGTGTGATTCGTTCGTGCATCATTGGTCCTCAAGCAGTGATCGGCTCGGGTTCGGTGCTCGGACCTACGTGCGTCGTCGGCGCCAAGGAGCACGTCGCCGCCGATTCTCAGCTCTCAGGCGACGTGCGTCTCGGCGGGGTGTAATCAGCGAAAGAGGTCTTCATTCTTTTGACGAACGACGTCATCGCGCACCGAGCCTGGCCCGAAGAACGATTCGTCCAGACCGCGCACCAGCGCAAAGGGTGTGCCTGCCGCTTTGTGCAGCACGAGGTTCGCCGCACCCGCGATCTCATCAATGATCGCGACTTCGGTCGCCTCGAGCAATCGACCATTGGCGTCGTACGAACCCCTCAGATCGAGTATCGGCTTCAGTCCCGCGCACCCGAGCGCCACGTCAGTGACGCCCCGACGCCAGACTCGCCCGAAGGTATCGGTGATGACGACCGCGACGTCAATCCCGGTGCGCTGCAGCACGACCGCGCGTATGCGCCGGGCTGAACGATCTGAATCTTTCGGCAGCAGCACGGCGGTCCCCTCATCGGTGTTCGATAAGTCCACGCCCGCGTTGGCGTTAATGAACCCGTGGCGCGTTTCGGTGATCCGCAGTGAACCTCTGCGGCGAAGGATTCGGGCCGATTCGCCTTCGACGATGGCGACTTTGTGCTCCTCGGTCCCGTCGAAGTCGACCACCTGCCCCTCGGACTTTGAGACAACCTTGCTGGTCACGATGAGGAGGTCGTGGTGACGCAGCTCTTCGCCAGCCTGCTCCATTGCCGCCAGCAGCAGCGTCACAAGATCGTCATCGCGCTGCACTTTCACACTCGACGCCAGCGCGACGAGGCGCAACTCGCTCACGATCCGACCACCTTCGCCAGTCGACGGGCATTGTCGGGATCGGCCATGATCGTCGTCGTCACTTCGACATTGACGCCGCGTGTGCGGAGATCGTCAGCGAGCGCACGGTCTGCCTCGTCGATGACCCACGTCCCGACGAGTCCTTCGTAGAAGTCGGCGACTCCGAGCACGGTTGATTCGTGACCGAGCTCGCGCATCAGTCGGTCGGCGGGACCCTTGAGCGCTTGGCCATTGATGAGCGGAGAGACGGCGATCACGTCGCTCTGGCGTTGGCGGATGAGTTCGCGAACGCCGGGAACTCGGAGGATCGGGTCAATTGAAATCAACGGATTGGACGGGGCGATGACGATTCGGGTCGCTCGAGTGATGGCATCGCGCGCCTCGGCGCTCAGCGAGGAGGCCGCTGCTCCGACCACTTCGATCTCTGAGACGACCACATCGTGGTGACGTCGAACGAAGTAGTCCTGAAAGGTCAGGCGGCCCTCGGGCGTGAGGAACTCCGTCGCCAGCGGGTCGTCGGTGACCGGAAGAAGAGTGACAGCGAGTTGGTGGTGCGCCGAGAGTTCGTGGGTCACCTGAGTCTTGGTTGCGCCCTGGCGCAGCCGTTCGCTCCGATACAGATGCGTGGCGAGATCCCGGTCGCCCAAGCGGAACCACGCTTCACCCCCGAGGCGTTCGAGCTCTTCCATCACTCGCCACGATTCACCGTGGAGCCCCCAACCCAGCTCGTCATTGTTGAGACCGGCGAGGGTGTACGTGATCGTATCGAGATCGGGGCAGATGGTCAGTCCGTGGAGGACGAGGTCGTCACCGACGTTGACCACAGCGACGAGCTCGTGGGGATCGACGACATCGCTGAGGGCGCGAAGGAGGCGCGCAGCGCCGACGCCTCCACTGAGAACGGTTATCACCCCCGAAATCTTAGGTGGCCCTGGATAACATCGAGTGCTGTGAGCACTCTGGATGACGACTGGCACGGCTCGCTGGCGTACATCGTGGTGCGTATGGGCGACGGATCAGTTGAGCGAGTTCGCGAGTACGGCGACGTGACGGCGGTTCGCCCCTGGGCTTCGGTCTCGAAGATGGCGGTCGCGATGGCGTTTGGCGTGGAGATGGATTGGGAACTTCACACCTATAGCGAGATGGTCGGACCGCGGGGAGCGAATTTCGCCAATTTGCTCTCCCATTCAAGCGGGCTCGGATTAGAGGATGGTGACCCGATCGCTCCCGTCGGCACCAAGCGGATCTATTCGAACTACGGCGTCGACTACGCCGTCGCCAAGATCGTGGGCGAGAACCCGGCCGCCAACTGGCTGGAGGATCGGGTGTTCTCACCGCTCGGCATGACGTCATCGGCGCTGCACGGGCGGGCCGCCGCGGGGGTCCGCGGTTCGACAGAGGACATGGAGAAACTCGCCATCGCGTGGCTTCGCTCCGACGCCCTCTCCGCGCCCACGCGCGACCGGATGACCCGGCCCTACCTACCTGAGCTCGCGGGCATCGTGCCGGGCTTTGGGCGATTCACCCCGTGTCCCTGGGGCATGGGCCCGGAAATTCGAGGGCAGAAGAGCCACTGGATGGGCGAGTGGCTCCCCTCGAGCTTTGGACACTTCGGCATGAGCGGCTCCTTGATGCTGTTGAATGTCGACGAAGGCATCGGTGTGGTGGCGACGACCACCGAAGACTTCGGCCCCTGGGCCGTTGCGCTCTGGCCTCAGTGGACGAGCGCAATGCGCGTCGTAGCACTCAGATCGTGACTTCTGAGCTGCCACGAGTGGGCCTCGATCTCGACGGCTCGCTCGAGTCGCTCGGCAACTCAATGACCGACTTGGCCGACGCGCTCGACGCGACGGAGTCGTGTCAACTCGTCCGTTTCAGAACGAGTGAGCGCAGACGCTCGCCGAAGGAAGCATGGCTCTTTCTTCGGCCATTGTGGGCGCCGTTTTGGCGCCGGGGAATGGGTCTGTCTATCGACCGTCTCGTCGAGCCGCTTGATGTGGTGCACGTGGCGGGCCGCGCGACGCCGCCGACCAGGGCGACACCGCTCATCATCTCGGTGGACGACATGCGACCACTGCGCAGCGAGTCGCGAGAGCACCAGCGGGTCACCCAGCTGCGCCGTGCGGTGGAGCAGGGCGCACTGCTCGTCGCCTCCTCTCGGAGCGCGAGCCACGAGGTGCTACGCGTGCTGGGTGTCGACCGGCCTCAGGTTGTCGTGGTGCACCCGGCGGTGCCGCTCGTGAACCCGACGGTTGACGGCGCTGCGCTCGTGGTGAATCTCACCGGCATCGTCGAGCCGTTTCTCAACATGGCGCCCGAACTCATTCGCTTCGCCGAGAGCGTTGGCGCGCGCGTGGAGGCGGTCACGAGCTCGAAGGTGGCACAACAAATTCGATCCCGCGGACTGGCCGTGCACCTCCGGCCGCGCAGCGAGGCGCGCGAGGCGTTGAGTGACGCCCGCGTGGTGCTGCACATCTCAGACGGCGCACGCTTTCCCTCGTTTGCGATTGCGGCACTCGCCGCCGGGGTGCCCACGATTGCCCGCGCAACAGAGATCAATCGAGAACTCCTGAACGGCGCTGCCGCGTTGACACGCAGCGACGACGAAGTCGTACCCCTTCTCGAGCAGATCTGGGACAGCCCCACGCGTCGGTCGATCATGATCGCGGCGGGCAGGTCGCGAGCGCAAGACTTTGCTCCATCGACCGCTGCACGCGCGTACGTCGCGCTCTATCGTGAAGTCGTGCGAGGCTAAACGCGTGGCCCGAGTCGTCAGCATCACGCTGGATCAGTTCTATCGACCCCAGCCCGGAGGCATCGCCACCTACGTTCGCGGCCTCGTCAATGGTCTCGCCTCGCTGAACGAATCCTCACTTCGTGTTCTTGGCATCGCACCGACGGGGACGCCGATCCAGTCGACGTCTGACCTCGCCCTTGAGCAGGTGGGCGCTTCCGCATCCGTGCGGGTGCTCACGAAGGTTTGGGCGTACCGGCCGCTCGGCGTGCCCGCCGCGAGCGACGTGGTGCACGCGACATCACTTGCGGGTCCGTACGGCGGCGGAGTCCCCGGCGCGGTGCACTCGCTTGCGGTGCACGATCTCCTCTGGCGTGACGAGCCGGGAGCGAGCACCCCGCGGGGAATCCGCTTCCACGAACGACGGCTGCAGCTGTTAAAGCGTCGAAGTGAGGTGCGCGTCATTTTGACCGCACCGGGCCTGCTCCCCCGACTCGTTGATGAAGGGTTCGATCCGGCCCGTCTGCACGAGGTTCGCCTCGGCGTCGACGATGATCGAACAGCGCCAGAGAGCGACGCAGAAGTACGCGCGTTGCTGAAGGAGCACGGTGTTCCTGGCCCGTTCACGCTCTATGTGGGCACGCGGGAGCCGAGAAAGAACCTCGAACGTCTGCGCGAGGCCCACGCGGACGCGTCTGCCCTGCACCCGGAACTTGGACCCCTCGTGATTGTTGGTCCGGCGGGATGGGGCGGCGTCGATCTTGGCAATGCGGTGGTGCTCGGCCTCGTGTCGCGCTCGATGCTGAAGGGCCTCTATCGCGACGCAGCGGTATTTGCCTACGTGCCGCGAGCCGAAGGGTGGGGCCTGCCCCCAATGGAAGCGCTGCACGAAGGAACTCGCGTGGTGGCGAGCGCCACGACGCCGAGCGCAGTGAACAATTCAGAAGTCGTCCTCGTGGACCCATTGGACGTCTCCGCCATCGCCGCCGGGCTGGTGGCGGCACTCGAGCTGTCCGACCACGACGACGCGCGCGCACGACGCCGAGCGAGCGTCGCTGATCTCACGTGGCGCAACGTGGCGCGTGACCATCTGGAAAGTTGGCGATGAAGGTTGCACTGGATGTCTCCGCGGTCCCGCTCAAGGCGGCCGGTGCGGGACGCTACATCGTTGAGATCGCTCGGCGGCTTCCGTCGAGAAGCGTCGACACCACGCTGGTTACGCGCCGTGACGACGTCGGTCGCTGGCGCGACCTCTCGCCTGAGGCGGCGCTCGCCCCGCTCGTGCCCGCGGGTCGCGTCGCGCGCCTCGCGACCGAAGCCGCGCTGCTCGGTCGAAGCTCGACGGCGCGAGCAAACGACGTATGGCACGGTCCGCACTACACGATGCCTCACGTTGGGAACGTCCCGACGGTCGTCACGGTGCACGACCTCACGTTCTTTTCCAATCCGGAATGGCACGAGCGCTCGAAGGTCGAGTTCTTCCGCCGGGCAATCAAGTACTCGGCCGCGCATGCGCGAGTGCTCCTCTGCGTGAGCGCCTTCAGCGCTCGAGCACTCGAAGAGATCCTCCCTACGCACGCACCGATCATCGTGGCGCCGCTCGGTGTCGAATTGGAGAGATTCACCACGACATCGAGCGGCGACTCGGAGATCCTCGCGGCGCACGGACTCGACAGCGACGTGCCCTTTATCTTCTTCGTCGGCACGATCGAACCGCGCAAGGGAGTGGATGTCTTGCTCGCCGCATTCCGCGAGGTCGCCCGCGATGACGTATCGATCGAACTATGGCTCGCGGGTCAAGCTGGTTGGGGAGAGGATCCGATTGGCTCGGCCATTGCCACGCATCCCTACCGTGAGCGAATCCGGCGCCTGGGCTACGTCGATGACGCGCTGCTCGTTGCTCTCTACCGCCGCGCCAAGGTTGTCGCCTATCCTTCGCGCGGTGAGGGATTCGGTCTGCCGGTGCTTGAGGCCATGGCGTGTGGCGCGCGGATCGTGACGACCCGAGACACCGTGATGGCCGAGGTGGCGGGTGACGAGGCGAGTCTCGTGCCGATCGGCGACGTACCTGCCCTCGCGAGTGCGCTCAATGAGGCGATAAACGCCAACGACGCCCAGCGGGCCGAGTGGTCGAGACGGGCTCGATCTCGCGCGGAGCTCTTCACGTGGGACGCCTGCGTTGACCAGCACCTCCTGGCATACTCCATGGCGATGGAGAGCTGATGCGCGCGTTGGTGACCGGTGCGACCGGATTTGTTGGCACGCAGCTGATGCAGCACCTGCGTGAGAGCGGTGACGAGGCCTACGGCATCGATCGTGAACGCGACGTGACTGACGAAGACAGTATGCGCGAAATATTTGAGACGTTTCGCCCGGACGTCACGTACCACCTCGCGGCACTGACCCACGTGGGTGAGTCGTGGAAACACGCCGAGGAGTTCACGCGCGTGAACGTCGTGGGTACGCGACGAGTACTCGACGCGGCGTATGGCGTGGCGCACGACTCGACGACCATCGTGGTGAGCTCATCTGAGGTGTACGGCGTGGTGAGCGAAGGTGACCAACCGTTGCGCGAGGACTTCCGAGTGGCCCCCGCCAATCCATACTCCTCGAGCAAGGTGGAAGCCGAGCACGTTGCTCACGCCATGTGGCACGATCGGCGTCAGCGAGTCGTCATCGTGCGCCCCTTCAACCATGTTGGTCCAGGTCAGTCGCCGACGTTCGCGGTTCCCGCCCTCGCCAGTCGACTCTTGGACGCGAGAGCGCGCGGCGCCACCGAGATACCCGTGGGCGACCTCTCGACCCGGCGAGACTTCAGCGACGTGCGTGACGTAGTACGCGCGTATCGCTTGCTCGCCGAGTTCGGTGCGTCCAACGAGGTGTACAACGTGGCGTCGGGCCACGACGTCGCCCTAAGCGATATCGCAGAGCGTCTGGTGGAGCAGATCGCGCCCGATGTCAAGCTCGTGGTCGATCCCGAGCTGCTCCGTCCGAATGACATACCAGTCTTTCGCGGGAGTTTTGACAAATTGAACAAAGCTACGGGTTGGTCGCCGCGTATCACACTCGACGAGTCACTCCGAGACGTCGTCGCCGATCTCACTGCACGACGCAGCCGCAGCGAATGATTTGTCTGCGTCCGTGTGAATAGCGCACTTGCGGAGTCAAATCCGTGCGCCGGAGCCAACTAGCCTTGACTAACTGATGGACTCTCGTGCTCCGGCCGTTGTTGCCGTCATTGTCACTACCGGTGCTGGGCCCGGACTCGAAGCTGCCGCAGCCTCTCTGGCGGCGCAGAACTACGAGGAACTGAGCCTGCTCGTGTTGGCGAATGGCGACGCTGTGCACGTCGCCGATCGCGTGGCGGCGGTCGCCCCGCACGCGTTTGTGCGTGTGCTCGAAGAAAATCGCGGCTTTGCAGCGGCCTGCAATGAAGGCGCCCTCATGGTCCAGGGATCCGCTTTTTTCCTCTTCTGCCACGATGATGTGCGACTAGAGCCCGACGCCGTGCAACTCATGGTCGAGGCTGCCTTCAGGGCGAATGCGGGTGTCGTCACGCCGAAGATCGTCGCGTACGACGACCCTCTGGTGCTCTTGCACGTTGGACAGACCTCGGACCGATTTGGCGTGGTGCGCGAACGCGTGGATCTGGGCGAGATCGATCACGGCCAACAGGACCTTGAGCGCGACGTCTTTGTCGCACCCGGCGGCGTCACGCTCGTGCGCGCGGACCTCTTCGCGACGCTGCGAGGGTTTGACCCACTCATCACGCTGCTCGGCGAGGATCTCGATCTGTCCTGGCGCGCGCAGGTGGCCGGGGCTCGCATCATCGTCGCACCGCTGGCGAAAGTTGCTCACCGTGAAATGATCGCGAGAGGGGAGCGTACCTTCGCAGCGCTCGGCACTCGCCGCGCCAGTCGTCGCGACCTCCAGCGTCGCCACCAACTTCTCGTCGTCGCGACCGGTTGGAGTCGACGCTCGAGTTCCTGGACGCTTGCCGCGCTGCTTGTGCTCGACGTCCTTGAGACCGCGATCTCCCTTATTGGCGGTGATACCGATCGTGCGGGAGCGGTCGTCGGTTCGTGGCGCTGGCTCTTGAAGCATCGTCGCCGAGTGCGCCAACGTCGTCGCGAGCTCCGTGCGTTGCGCGTGCTCTCGGACGCGGAGTTGCACCGATTGCAGATAGGTGGGGCCGTTCGCCTGCGCCACTTCTTCGTGACGTTGTTGCGCGAGGGCTACGACCGGGCCCGGGGGATCTTGCCCCACGAGGTGAATGAGGATCGCCTGCACGAACCGGCGGAGGCGGGTGTTGGCTTTGCCGCGGCCTTCTCCGAAGACGAAGAGTTCGACGAGATCGCGGAAAGTGAGCAGTTAGAGCTGCGCACCCGACCGTCACGGGTGATGACTTCATTTCGTGCCCAGGCGACCGTCGTCGTGGTCGCCGCCATTTTGTGGGCGATTGGATCGCGCAACCTTGTCGCGATGCATTTGCCGCTCGTTGGACGACTCGCGCCTCTCGACTCGTGGTGGTCAATGTGGCGTCACTACTTCGCGTCTTGGTCCGCAAACGGCGTGGGTACGGGCACGCCGGGAATGCCCGGCTACGGCGTGCTGGGCGTTGCGGGCACGTTCGTCCTCGGCCGAATGGGAGCCCTGCCGCGCCTTGCGCTGATCCTCGCGGTACCGGTGGGTGCGATCGGAGTGGGGCGACTGCTCAAGGACCGCGCGTCCAATCGCGCGCGGCTCGTGGGCGCTCTCGCCTACGCCGCCATGCCGATTGGGATGAACGCCATTGGCCAGGGACGCGTTGACGTACTCGTCGTAGTCGCCGGCCTGCCCTTCATCATGCGTCGACTCTTCGAAGTGATGGATGTACCGGGATTCAGGACTCGTCCGTACGGCGAGCCGGTCCCCTTCGGGCATCGAGGGTGGCGCACGACGCAGGGGGGCCAACGCATGTTGGTGATCATGCTGATCGCGCTCCTCACTGCCATGGCGCCCGCGACCATCGTCCTCGTCGCGCTGGTCATCCTTGGCGTCGCGCTGGCGCGCCTGTTCGAACCAGATCCGGTGAGCACTTTTCGCGGTACCCCGCGACTGCTCGGATCCATCATCTTTAACGTCGCCATCTTCGTCTTGCCCATGACCATCGATACGCTGCTGGCTGGTCATCAGGCGCTCCAGGTCTTCGGACTACCTCGGGGCCCCTGGTCGGTTCCTTCATTCTCGTTTCTGTTGCGTGGTGCGGACGGCAGCTTCGGCGCCGCGTGGTGGGGCTGGCTGTTGCCACTCGCCGCCGCGTTCGCGCTCGTGTTGTGTCGCGGCGAGCGCCGCCGTGTCGCGTCGAAGCTCGCCGCGATTGCGACGCTCAGTCTCGTACTCGTGACGCTCGCGTCACGACACTGGCTTGGTTCCTTTACACCGGATCTCGATGTCGTCCTGGTGCTCTACGCCCTCGCCCTGGCCTCACTCATCGGTCTTGGTGTCGGTGCGCTGGAGCACGACCTGCGAGAAGCGGGGTTTGGATGGCGACAGGTCGCAGCAGCGCTTTCGGTCGCGACGCTCGTCGTGGCGAGCCTTCCGTTCCTTCAGAGTCTCGGCTCGGGTCGTTTCGATCTGCCCACGTCGAGCGTTGCGGAATCGCTCAACACCTTGGCGCCCAGTACGAGCGGCGGATACCGCGTGCTGTGGCTGGGGGACCCGTCAGTCCTTCCACTCGCCGGCTGGACGGTGGCGCCCGGCCTCGAGGCCGCGACCTCCATGAACGGACTGCCGGCCGGCTCGACGCTCTTCAGTCCGCCGAACGCCGGGGCGAGCAGCGTGATCCTCCAAGCAGTCAAGAGCGCGATGATGGGCCACACGGTCCGGCTGGGATCGCTCCTCGCTCCCGCCGGAATCTCGACGATCGTCGTCATGAACTCATCGTCACCGGAGGTTTCCGGGGTCGAGAGCTCACCAATGCGCCACGTGCCGGGCATGCTCATGAGCGCGCTCTCCAGCCAGAGTGACCTTTCACTCGAATTGCAGACGTCGTCCGCCGAAGTCTTCTCGAACGCTGACTTCCACGGCATCTACGCAGAGACGACGCCAGGATCGTCGGGGTTCACCCCCATCTTCAGCTCGACGAGCGCGACTGGTCTCGTCACGGGTGGATCGACCGTCGTCGCGGGTCTGGCGCCCGCCAGCGCGTTCGGGTTGGACGTTGACGGGCAGGCAGCCTCTCGCACCACCCTGGGCACCTGGACGCCGTACTTTCAAGTGCCGGCGACTCCCGCCACCACCACCGCAACAATCGTGATGCACCGATTCCCTCTCAATGGAGTGCTCGCCCTCTTCACCCTGGCTGTTTGGATCCTTGTGTGGCTCGGCTTTGGCTGGATCCAGCGCGTGGAGTGGCTCTTTACCGGACGGCGACGCCGTGCCGCACCGCGTATCCGAAAAGTTCGCGATGAGTAGCATTCGGCGGGTTCCGCTCCTGGCCCTCCTCGTCGTCGCGCTCGTCGTGACAGGATTTGCGACCACGTTCCACCGCACGCACAATCCTTCGCAGTTGCCGAGTGGACTTTCGGTGTCGGTGAACGCCGAGTCGACCGCGCTCTATTGCACTGGTCTTTCGAGTGGTCCCGCACCGGGGCACATCTCCTTTTACAACACGGCCAGCCAACCGCGCCGTCTCAGCGTGAGTGTGGTGTCGAGTCAAGGTCGGCTCTGGAGCGGCACACTCGAGGTCGCGGCGCACAGCACGCAGTCGTTGGTGCCGGGCAATCTTGACAAACCACCCCTTCGACCAAAGGCGAAGGTTCCCTTCGTTGTGACGTATGGGGTCGGGGTCCAAATCTCTGGCGGGGGTGTCATCGCCGAAGAGATCGCGGCGCACGGCGACGCCGAAGTGCCCTGCGCTTCGGCTGGTACGTCGCGCTGGTACGCGACGGGCTTTGACACGACCGTGGGATCGAGTGGCGAGCTGAGCGTCTACAACCCGACAGGGACTCCCGCCGTCATGAACATCTCGGCCTACACCGCGGGCGGCTTCTCGGCGCCCGAAGCCTTCCAAGGGTTGTCGGTGCCCGCGCACGCTCAAATTGAGGTCAACCTCGGCGAGGAGATTGTTAACACTTCCGACATCGGGGTGAGCGTGAAGGTGCTCCGTGGTGCGCTCGAGATCGTGGGCGTGCAGGACTCCGACGGCACTCTCTCCTACGATCAAGGGATCTACGCCAAGGCAAAGACGGCGTGGTTTCCCAACGTGACGACCGAGCAGTCCGCGACGGCGCAGATTCGCGTGGCGAATCCGAGCAGCCGCCCGGCTACGGTCATCGTGAACGTCGGCCTGGGCACCTATAAAGTGCCCCAACAGTCCGCGACGATCAATCCCTACAGCACGGGCACCATCACCATCACGCCGAATTCGGCGATTCCTGCCGCGGGATACGCCAATTTGACGCTGCACTCGAACGTGGCGATCGTCACAGGACTCGCGACCGGCACGGGTAAGTGGGTGGCGCTTACGTCGCCGCAGCTGCCAAGCAGCGCCTACCTCGTGCGGAACTTCAGCCAACTTGGATTCGACGCGGCGACCGTGACGAATACTTCGGCACACAGCGTGCCACTGACGATCACGTCCTATGACCCGTCGGCGTCGGATGTGGGCACCCTTTCGGGAGTGAAGCTCGCGCCGGGGGCGACAGAGAATCTCTCGACGATCATCTCGGCGTTCATGAAGGAACCGAACGACACCTACGTGATCTCTACGACCAAGCCAGTGCTCGTGGTGTCCTTAACGGTTCCGAGTCGCCCGCGGGGACTCTACGTTGTCTCGACCCTAAATGGCAGGTAGCGAGGGCGGCTGCCAGTTGGGAGCTGCGGGCGCGGCAACGACGGGCGTCGGATCCTTGGAGGCGGCAGCTTTGCCCACGCCGTTGAGGGCGCTCACCGTCTTGGTGCCGGCGGGATGCACCGGCTCCCCATTCGCCTCGTCAATCAGGCGAGCGGCCTCGGCGCCATCAATCGTTTCGTGCTCGAGCAGCGCTCGCGTCAACGCTTCGAGGCCTCGGCGGTGCAGCGTCACCACTTCAATGGCGCGAGACTCTTGTTCGCGCAAGATGCGCTCGATCTCATCGTCAATGACCTTTGAGGTGTGATCGGAGTAGTCCCGGGTGTGCATCAGATCCTCACCCAAGAAGACCTGGTTGTTAGAACCCCAGGCCATAGGACCGATCTCTTTGGACATGCCCCACTCGCGCACCATGCGACGAGCGAGTTCCGTGTTGCGCTGGAGGTCGTCAGCGGCGCCGGTGGAAAGGTCGCCGTAGACGAGAAGCTCCGCGACGCGCCCGCCCATGCGCATGCACAGTGAGTCCTCAAGATGCTCGCGCGACATGATGTGACGGTCTTCTTCGGGGAGCGTCATCGTCACACCGAGCGCCATACCGCGCGGGATGATTGTGATCTTGTGCAATGGATCGGTCTTGTCGAGAACGTACGCGAGGAGGGCGTGACCACTTTCGTGAAAGGCAATGCGCTCGCGTTCGTCGTCTTGGATCACCATGGTGTCGCGCTCTTGACCCATAAGGACCCGATCGCGCGAGGACTCGAAGTCCTCCATGCCGATGGTTGCGGAGTTACGGCGCACCGCGTGCAGCGCTGCTTCATTGACGAGGTTGGCAAGGTCCGCACCGCTCATGCCCGGCGTCCCGCGCGCGACGAGGCTGAGGTCGACGGTGGGGTCGAGCGGTTTACCCTTGGCGTGAACCTCAAGGATCGGCAGTCGTTCTTCCAGGTCGGGGAGCGGTACGACGATCTGGCGGTCGAATCGTCCCGGACGAAGTAGTGCCGGGTCCAGCACGTCAGGGCGGTTCGTCGCTGCGATGACCACGACACCCTCAGTGGGTTCGAAGCCATCCATCTCGCTCAGCATTTGGTTCAGCGTCTGTTCGCGTTCGTCGTGTCCACCCCCGAGACCGGCACCGCGCTTGCGCCCGATTGAGTCGATCTCGTCGACAAAGACAATCGCCGGTGACTGCTTGCGGGCGGTGGCGAACAAGTCACGAACGCGACTCGCACCCACGCCGACGAACATCTCCATGAAGTCAGAGCCCGACACCGAGAAAAACGGCACACCGGCTTCGCCCGCGACCGCACGCGCGAGCATGGTCTTTCCCGTTCCGGGGGGCCCGACCAGCAAGATGCCCTTGGGGATGGTCGCGCCGATGGTTTTGTAGCGGATCGGATTCTTCAGGAACTCCACGACTTCGCTGATTTCCTGCTTCACGCCGAGATAGCCCGCGACATCCGCGAAGGTCGTCTTGGGTCGGTCCTCGTTGAACTGCTTCGCCTTAGAGCGACCAACGGACATCATCCCGTTCATCTGGCCGCGGGCCTGACGGCTTGCGTAGTACATGAAGGCGGCGAAGATCAAGATCCAGATGAGGTACGGCAGTAGATCTGAAGCCAAACTGGAGGGATTGGCGAACGTGACCAGGACGTCATCCGTGCGCAGCGTATTCACCTCTGACGAGAGGGCTGGCACCGGTCCGTTGGTTGTGTAATTGGTGCCGTCGGTCAGTTGACCAGTGATGACGCCGTTCGAGTTGTTGATAGCCGCGGAATCGACGGACTGGGACTTCGCGTCGTGCAGAAGCGTCGAATAGTCAAGCGTCTTCACGTTTTGGCGCGAAAACAGTGAGTTGATAATCAATAAACCGAGGATGAACGCGATGATGGCGATCGTGATGACACGCCGACGCATTTGAGGCGCCATAGGCCGCTCTCCATTCGGGAGAAACTTTTTGTATCCGTTCTGATCATTCGGTGCATCGGCCACGTATCTAATCTAGAGGTGAATAGTGGCAAGTCGTTTGGGCCTGTGCATAACCTCAAGTTGAAAGCGTCACCCTTTGAACTCTCCTTTCCCTGTAGAACAGGCCGATCGGCCACGCGTCGTGCCGATCTTGGTTGCGAGTTTTATTGGATTCTTAGTCGGTCAGATCCTCGCGGTTGCCTTCGAGTCCCTTGGTGCCGCGCTCACGCACTACCCGGGAGGGGTGAACGCGCTCAATAAAGCGGCAAATCCACCCGCCTGGTCCAACGCCGTTGGCCTCGTCGGGCTCTGGATCGGCTTTGGCGCGGCGATCTATTTCGCACATCGCGAAGGGCACCTTCGTGCGCTGCCCGACCAGTGGCGGCCACGTGCCAGTGACGCTCTATACGTGCTGCTCGGTGTTGCGTGCCAGTTCGCGGTCGACCTCGCGTACGCTCCTTTCCATTTCAAGTCACTCAACAAGCCGGAGAATCACCTCTTCAAAGCGGCGCACGGTCCGGGTTTCATTCTCATTGCACTCTTGACGACGCTCGTCGCCCCGTTCTTCGAAGAGTGGCTATTTCGCGGTGTCATCTTTCGCACGCTGTCGGAAGGTCTCACGAACCTCAGCCATCGCGCGGCCCTTACGCTTGGTGTCGTGACGAGTGCGGTGCTGTTCGGCCTCGCACATGGTGAACCGCTCGAGTTCGCCGGGCTCGCGGGACTCGGCGTCGTGCTGGCGCTGGTGGTCTATCGCACGAAGCGGCTCGTGCCGAGCTACGTGACGCACGCGTCATTCAACGCGACGGCTGTTATCGCACTCGTGCTGCAGCGGGCCGGGCACTGATGAATCGGCTTCGAACCTTTTGGACGCCGGCGCGCGTCCTTGATGCGTCGCTCATTGCGGCAGTCATCGTCATCACCATTTGGTCGCTGCATCCCAACTTGGTCTTCTCGTCATCACTGCTGACGGGCGGCGACACCGGATCGCACCTCGCCGTGCCGGCGTACCTCAAGACGACCGGTAACGTCTTTAACTTCACACCGTGGGATCCAGGATGGTTCGCCGGGTTCCCCGCCTACACCTACTACTTCGTCCTACCCGACGTGTTGGCGACGTTCGCGAGCTACATCGTTGGCTTTGCCGTCGCCTTCAAACTTGCCACGGTGCTTGGTTCGGTGCTGATGCCGATCGCCGCGTACACGATGGGGCGACTCTTTCGCGCGCCGCGACCAATTCCAATCGCGCTGGCCATGGCGACGCTGCCGTTTCTCTTCGACGCGACGTTCACCATTGACGGAGGGAACCTCTTCTCCACGATGGCGGGGGAGTACGCATTTTCTCTCTCGCTGGCGTTGGCGCTTCTGACCATTGGCCTGTTCGCACGGGGCGTACGTAGCGGCAAGGGCTACTGGCTCGCTGCCATCGGCCTCAGCTTGACGCTTGCCTCGCACGTCTTGCCGTGGATGTTCGCCCTCGGAGCAATAGCCGTGCTCGTCGTCGTTGAGCTGATGTACCGGCGCGGCGTCGGTGATCCGTTTGATCGTCGTCGCGCCGCCGAAGGCCGGCCCAACCCGTTCGCAGTAGGCGTCGGCCTGCTCTGTCTCGCCTTCATCCCGTTCTTCTTCGACACGGCCGCCACCACCAACTCGACGGGGTTCCTCTCCACTCGCGAAGCCACGTACTCATTGCTGTTCAGCGTCCTGCTCGCGCTGTTCACGCTCACGCGAGCGTGGCAGACCTACTACTCGCGCCGAGGGTACTGGCTCGTCGCCTTTGGCGCCGCCGCGACGATCGCCTCTCTGTTCGTCGCTCTGCGATTCTCCTTCGCAGCAATCCTTGCGATGATCGCTTTTGAACTGTTCCTTCGCCGCGGCGACGCCACGCACCCTCGGCTCGAAGGACGTGGTGACTATTCGCGACCGCTGCGTTTCGCCATTGGCGCGGGCGTGCTGTCGCTTGGACTCTCGGCGTGGTGGTTGTTTCCCTTCGCGACGAGCCAGTCGTTATCGGACTCGCTCGGTTACACGAACGTGAGCGTCGTCAACCTGCGGGCGATCTTCTCGACGCTCGGCTGGTTCAATGCCACGGGCGGCGCCGCTGGCGATCGGTGGGTCATCGTGATGGCCGGCGTTGCCATCATCGTGGCGTTCGCGGTTCGAGACCGGCTCGGCATGGTGCTCGCGACCTTGACCATTCTGTCCTTCTGGGCGTTCGTCCTTGACCCTCAGAGTGCTATCTGGAACCAGCGGCTCATTCCGTTCTGGTTCATCATGATCCACCTCGCCGCCGGCTGGCTTGTCGGATATCTCGCCTGGCGGTGGGCGAACCGTACCCCTGCGCGATACCGGCGCGTGCCGTTCTACGTAAAGGGCAGCGACATTGGCTACGCGGGCGAGTCCGATGAGGCGAGCGAGCACGTAGCACGCACCGCGGCCATCGACACGACATCGGTCGTCGCATCGGGCGAACCCCCCGCACTGACCGAGGTGCCAGATACCTCGAACGATTCCTTCTGGCGACGAACACGCGTTTTTCGCGCGACGAGCGTGGTCGCGGTGATCGGGCTGCTCTCGACACTGCCCGGACTGATCACCCCGCTCGCGAATGACTTGCACTTGGCCACGGGTGGAAACCAAGTGAGCAGCTGGGCTGAATGGAACTACTCGGGCTACCAGAGCAAAGCCTCCTGGCCGGAGTACCACGACATCATTACGACAATGTCGAAGGTCGCGTCGCGCTATGGATGCGGACGAGCCATGTGGGAGTACAGTTCGTCGGAAAATCGCTTCGGTACGCCCGAAGCCCTCATGCTGCTGCCCTATTGGACGAACAACTGCGTCGACTCCATGGAAGGGCTCTTGATGGAGTCCTCACCGACGACGCCGTATCACTACCTCGACCAATCTGAGCTCAGCGTTGCGCCGAGCGACCCTCAGGTCGGGCTTAACTACGGACCGCTCAATGTGAAAGAAGGTGTCGAGCATCTTCAGATTCTTGGCGTGAAGTACTTCCTCGCCTTCTCGCCGGCGGTCTTCGCGCAAGCGTCGCGCGACCCGAGCCTCAAGCTCGTTGCCACGACCAAGACGTGGCCGGCACCCGGCGCGCAGTGGCGCGTCTATCTGATCAAGAACAGCCCGATCGTCACTTCGCTCGCTCACACGCCGAACATCGTGTCGAGTTCGACGGGTATGGCCAACTGGCTCAACGCGAACCAGACCTGGTGGCTTACGCCCACGCTCTGGCCGGTCTATCTGGCCGAGTCGGGACCGGCCTCGTGGCCCCGTGCGAAAAGCGTTTCGACTATGACGACCACGGCGTCACTGCCCAAGGTGGCAGTCACGCACGTGAAAGTCGGCTTGCAGTCGCTGTCGTTCCACGTCAACCGCGTAGGCGTGCCGATGCTCGTGAAGATCTCGTACTACCCGCGTTGGCAGGTGGCGGGAGCGAGCGGTCCTTATCGCGTCAGTCCGAACTTGATGGTGGTGGTGCCCACGTCGAAGAACGTCTCGCTGGTCTACGGCAACACGCCCATCGTGACGTTTGGCAATGTGCTGAGCGACGTCACTGTCATCGCGGGACTCATCACGCTCGTCGTGGCTCTGCGGCGCCGTCGAATTGCCCGTCGGTAGACTGCCCCTCGTGGACACGACCGCTATCTTCAAGGCCTACGACATTCGCGGTACCTACCCTGATCAGCTTGACCAGCGGGTTGCTGAAGCCGTGGGCTCTGCCTTTGGCACGTTCACGAAGACGCCACGAATCGTCATTGCGCGCGACATGCGCACGTCGGGCGAAGTTCTCTCGAGCGCATTTGCGAAGGGTGCGCGCTCCGTCGGGGTTGAGGTCGTAGATCTCCAACTCGCCTCGACTGATTTCCTCTACTTTGCGACCGGCTATCTCGGTGTGCCGGGCGCCATGTTCACCGCCTCGCACAATCCCGCCCGATACAACGGCATCAAGCTCACCCTCGCGGGGGCGAAGCCGGTGGGGACCGAGTCGGGGCTCGTCGAGATCGAAGAGATGACCAACCAGTTTTACGAAACACCGGCCCACGGGGAGTTAGCCGCGTACTCGACGCTCGATCTCACCAAAGAGTGGGTTGAGCACGTGCACTCGTTCGCGGACGTGACGACGTTTCGGCCGCTCAAGATTGTCGCCGACACGGCGAACGGGATGGGCGGATTTGTCGCGCCGCTCGTCTTCGCCGGAACGCCCTTTGACCTCGAGATCATGTACGGCAAGCTCGATGGTTCATTTCCCAATCATCCGGCCGACCCGCTCAACCCTGACAACGTGAAAGACCTCCAGCGCCGAGTGCTCGAAACGGGCGCTGACGTCGGCCTGGCCTTTGACGGAGACGCCGATCGCGTCTTCTTGATTGACGAGAAGGCCCAGCCGGTCAGCGGTTCGACCACCACGGCGATGGTGGCGGCTGCGATGTTGCGCCATAACCCGGGAGCCACCGTTCTCTACAACCTCATCTGTTCGAAGGCTGCGCCGGAAGTGATCGCAGAATCGGGCGGGGTGGGAGTTCGAACGCGCGTGGGTCACAGCTTCATCAAACAGACGATGGCGGAAACCGGAGCCATCTTTGGCGGCGAGCACTCGGGGCACTACTACTACCGCGACAACTATCGCGCGGACTCGGGCATCATCACTGCCTTCATTGTGCTGGAACTGATGAGCCAATCAGACCTACCGCTGTCGGAGATCGTTCGGCCCTTTCAGCGCTACGCCGACTCGGGCGAGATCAACACCGAGGTGAAGGACCCCAAAGCTACGGTGGAGCGTGCTCGAGTGAAGCTTGAAGCTGAGGGCGTGAACGTTGACGTGCTCGACGGCTTGACCGCCGACTATGGGTCCTGGTGGTTCAACCTTCGACCATCAAACACTGAACCACTCCTTCGCTTGAACGTTGAGGCGCAGGACGAGGAGTCCTTGCGCCAGCACATTGATGAAGTTCTGGCACTGCTAAAGGAGCTCGACTGATGGCGCTCGATGATTTTCTGCTCGACCTCTTGGAAGACCCCGTTGATCACGGCGTTTTGCTCTACGTGCCCTCAAGGGACGTCTTGTACAACCCGCGCCTGCGAGTTGCCTACGAGGTGCGCGACTCGATTCCGGTCATGTTGCCCGACGAATCGCGCGCCGTGAGCGAGGAAGAAGAGCAGCTCTTCAACGACGACGAGCACGCGCGCTTGACGGGGCCTCCCGCATAAAAGCGACTCAAATGTTGTACAAAAGATTGCAAACTCCACGACGGTGAGCGTTGCGATCTCTGCAATGTCCCTATGGATTTTGGCTGTTACCGTGACGAAGAGTGCCCGCATCACGAAACACCCCGTCTACTCGCCGATGGCCGCTGCGAGCGGTTCTCTTAGTTGCATTGTTCGGTCTCGTGTTCACCGGAATAGGTCTCGACGTAACGAAGAACTCGTCGGCGACCTCGACCACAACCACTGAAGCGACTGCCGCCACGACCACGACCGCGACCACGGCGTCGTCGACGACTACAACCACCTCGCCTATGAGAGTGACGACCACCACATCAACAACTACGCCTCCGACGACGTCGGTGCCAAACCAATCGTCGATCTCGGACCCCTTGACGCTCAACGAGCCGACGCGCGGTTGTGGATTCGTCATGGCGTCCAGCTCGCCGCCGGGCACCACCACCACGACATCGACGCCCGCTACCACGTCAACAAGTGCGCCATCCACAACGTCGAGCGTTGCGTCGACAACGACAACGACGCTGAACGGCGCAGCGCCTCCGAGACCAGTCGGTCGCTGCACGATCCTCGAAGTCGGCGATTCACTCGGCAACGATCTGGGCTGGGGTCTCGCGCGTGAGGTCACGTCTAGCTCTGGGCTCAAGCTTGTTCAGAAGGACAAATCGGCATCAGGTCTCGTGGCGTCGTGGTTCTACAACTGGCCACGCCATCTAAAGACACTCCTCGCGCAGTATCACCCCGACCTTGTCATCGTGTGCTTGGGTGGTGACGATCAACAGGGTCTCCTCGTAGACGGCCACGCTTATGGTTTCGATACTCCGCAGTGGCGAGCGAGATACCGCGTGCTTGTCAGTCAGATTGACACGATGGTCACGCACGCCAACAGTTACGTCCTTTGGGTGGGACTTCCGGTGATGCAGCCGCCCATCTTCAATCGAGGTGCAGCTGAGCTCAACGCCATTTACCGATCAGTCGCCGGCACGGTGCCGGGCGTGACGTTTCTCTCATCGTGGTACGAGTTTGCGAACGTGCAGGGACAGTACGAGAGCTCGGCTGCGGTGAATCATGCCTCGGCCGTATTACGTGCGCCTGACGGCATTCACTTCAGCTACGTGGGCGAGAACGTATTCGCTACGTTCGTTGCCAATGACTTCTCCTCGCTCTACGGCGTTCGTGTCACGCCCACCCAGCCTGCGATCGTCGCTCCGTAGCGGTACGTCAGGAGTGGAGGTGTCCGATCAGCAACGTCGCGTCCCAGGAAAGCGCGATGCACATGAAGAGCAGCACCGCAGTCGCCCATCCGTCGCGCACCAGGCGTCGCGAATGGCGAATTGGGTTCTCGACGAGGTGATATGACACAACGGCGCACGCGGTCGCGCCCGTGATCTCGAGGACGCGCGCGACGGGTGAAGTGAAGGGATGCACCATCTGCAGCGGCAGAATCAGCCAGGGATAGTGCCAAAGGTAGAGCGAATATGAGATGTCCCCGACGTAGCGCAGAGGTCGCCACGAGAGCCACGACGCGGGCGCGCCTCGCACGCTCGACTGTCCGGTCCAGAGCAGCGCGGCGCTCGCTGCGCACGGCCACCAGGCCAGCGTCCCGGGAAAGACACTCGAAGCGCTGAGTCGTACGGCGGCCGCGCACAATGCAACCATGGCCACGACCCCGACGAACGAGTTGGCTCGTGGCGTTCGCCTCGCCCACCGCGCGGGCGCGACCGCCGTCAGTCCCCCGAGCGCTAGTTCCCAGAATCTCGTCAAGGGTGAGTAGTACGCCGACACGGGATTGAGGGAAGTGAGATGCCAGGACCACCACGAAGACAGCACGATGGCGATCACGAGGAAACTGGCGATCGCCAGCGTGCGAAAGCGACGGGGAGTGAGCCACGTCAGCGAGAAGACAACGATCGGGTAGCACAGGTAGAACTGCTCTTCAACGGCGAGGGACCAGAAGTGAGTAACGAGCGAGGGTGCGAGACCCGGCACAAAGTAATTGCTGGCGGTATTAATGAGGCGAAAGTTCTCCCCGAACAACGCCGCCCAACGTACGTCGATGAGCAGCGACGCGTCGAAGTTGGAACCAAGCAATGCGTACGCGGCAACAACGGTGACGACGAGTGTCAGCGTCGCCGCCGGCACAATTCGGCGTATCCGATTGGCGTAGAAGTCGCCGAGATTGCGCGCCACGCTTCGACGCGGTTGACGCAGCAACAAGCGCGTGATGACAAAACCGCTAATCACGAAAAAGATGTCAACGCCCACGTAGCCACCCTCGAAGCCCGGCACCGAGGCGTGCACCAAGATGACAAGGATGACGGCGACCGCTCGCATTCCCTGAATGTCGGGCCGGTAGGTCGGCGAACGGCCCTCGGGAAGACCCGGTATCGACGCAAGTAGATCACGCTCTTCGAGTGACGCATTTTTGGCCACGGTCTCGAGGGTATCGCTGGCTTCCCCTCTCGAGATAGAGAGCCAATGAGAACGTCATTACATAATGTTGAGGATCTCCGAAATTCCCCGATGATCAGTCGTGTGTGTACGCAGTGAGCGAGTGCCACACGTCGCGCCGGCAGCGATTGATTCGCTCATTCGGTCTGTGTCGGAGCAGCGACGATGGGACTGTGACTCAACACGACAACTCCAACGATCAGAAGCACCGAAGCCGCCAACTCGCCCGACAGATCGAGCGCGTCGAGGCGAATCCTCTCCGCGAAGATCACAATGCCGAGCAACGTGGCGACCAAAGGATCAGTGATAGTGAACCCGGGCTGGGACGCGGCAAGTGAGCCTACGCTCACCGCGTTAGATTCCAGGATCATGGCGATGATGCCGACGCCGATCAGAACGTAGGGGGACCAGTTCGTAAAGACCGCTCCGACACCGTGGTCGAGACGAGAACCGAACTCTCGAATGATTGCCGCAGCAAAACCCCACGAAGCACCCGTCGCAACTCCGAGGGCGGCGGCCCGCCGCGTGCGCGACGTTCGTCGATGACCGCCCCAGTCGTACGCGATCGCGATAGCGACCAGCACGGCCGCACCGACACCCAGACCGGCGTACCACCACGACGACGCGGATGCGCCCTCTCTGCCATTGGTGGGTGAGGCTGCGTAGAGGAAGAGCCCCAAGCCGGCCGACATCGATGCCGCAGCGAACCAGTCTCGTCGCGCCACGGAACGTTTCCCGAGAACGCGCATGGCCGCGAACACCAAGATGAGCTCGAAGGAGATCACTGGCTGCACGATGGCGAGACCTCCAAAGTGCAACGCGGCGACTTGCAACACGAAGCCGACGATCATGCTGAGGATTCCGAGCAACCAGATCGGACGGCGGATCAGTCGCAGAATAATCTCCGCGTCGAAACCCGACCCGCTCTCGGCATCTTTGGCGCCAAGACGTTGGCACACGGACGACGTCGCGGTGAAGAAGCTGGCGCTGAGCGCAAGGAGAACTGCCCTGATCACGAGTTCTTACCTGTCACGCCTCAAGTTCGTCGAATCAATGGTCTGTATGCGAGTGAGACTAGCCAAACCGGTTCGCGAGCACTCGGTACGCCCCGGGCAGGTTGCGTTTTAGCCGCGCGGGGAGCGAAAGCCATGCGGGGGTGATGACATGGTCTCTGTGCTGAATGATGACGTCGACAATCGCCTCGGCGACGTCGTCGGCGCTCAGCATTTGTGGTCGACGCCGGACGTACGGAACCTGTCGGCGTTCAAAGAATGGAGTATCGACGGCACCTGGCGATATCAGGCTTACCCCGACACCGACCGGCCGAAGCTCTTCGCGTAAGACATCTGTCATACAACTGAGCGCCGCTTTCGTCACCGAATAGCAGGCCTCACCGGGCACGCCCACTAGACCCGCGATCGATCCGACAAACACGAGTCGACCCTTCTCCATCTGCAAGTGCGGGACCGCGAAGCGGGCGAGCTGAAGGGCTGCGCGCAAGTTGACGTCGACGAGCGCATCTATCTCCGCCTCGCTCATCGAGAGGAACGGTCCCGCCCAGCCGACCCCGGCGCTTGACACCACGATGTCAAGGCCGCCGAGCGCAGTGGCGGCTGCGTCGACGATCGAATGGGCGCAGCCAGCTTCGCGTAGATCGCCCGGTAGGTAGGGGCCTTTGACGGACGCCGCCACCTCTCGTAAGGCTTCAACGTTTCTCCCGGTGATCGCCACGCGCATTCCGCGGTTGAAAAACGTCTTCGCCGTTGCCGCGCCGATGCCGCTCGAGCCCCCCGTGATGAGCGCACGCAGTCCCACGAGATCGGTCATGGCGTAGGGACGGCGTTCACGAATGCGTCTCCTGATGAGAACGCCTACCGAGGAAGTGGACGAACTCGTTCCCTTCGCGCAGTCGCCTCGTGATCATCTCCGGCCGACGCACCAACTCGGCGGTCATTTCTGCGAGCTTCCCAGCTCGAAAGTAGAAGCGCTTGTAGAAGAGGTCGACCGAATCGAGGATCTCCGTATGACCGAGGTGGTCATACGACAGCGCGGCCAGTTGTGTTCCTTGCTCGCTCACGAGCTCGACGCCGTCTTCGCCCTCCGGTGGCAGCCAGCCGCGCTCGATGGCCTGTGCGTAGAGCTCCGTGCCCGGATACGGAGCGGCCACGGAGACTTGGATGGTGTGGGGGTTCACCTCTCGCGCGAAACGAATGGTTTCCTGGATCGTCTCCTTCGTCTCGCCGGGCAGCCCGAGGATGAAGGTTCCATGAACTGTGATGCCGAGGTCCCGGCAGTCCTGTGCGAAGCGTCGAGATCGGTCGACCTTGAGGCCCTTTTTGATGTTGTTGAGCACCTGCTGGTTGCCCGACTCGTATCCAACGAGCAAGAGCCGTAGCCCGTTGTCGCGCAGCACTTCCAATGTTTCGCGCGGGACGTTTGCTTTGGCGTTACACGACCACGTCATTCCCAATCGCGAGAGTCCGCGAGCAATCTCTTCGGCTCGCGCTCGATCGTCAGTGAACGTGTCGTCGTCGAAGAACAGCTCCTTTGCGGTCGGAAAGAGGTCGCGAACGAGCGCTGCTTCCTCCAAGACCTTGGCGACGCTGCGAGTTCGATATCGATGGCCGCCGACCGTCTGCGGCCAGAGGCAGAAGGTGCAACGAGATCGACATCCTCGACCCGTATACAACGAGACGTACGGGTGCAAGAGGTAGCCGATCGCGTAGTCCTCGATCCGAAGATCACGCTTGTATACCGGCGTGACGAACGGCAAACGATCCATGTCTTCGAGAATCTCCCGGTCCGGATTGTGCTGAATCCGCAAGTTCTCGTCGAAATAGCTGATGCCGGCGACAGTGCCGAGCGGATGCCCATCGGCGATCTCCGCGATGGTGAAGTCGAACTCCTCGCGAGCGACGAAGTCGATCGAGCCGAGACCCATCTGGAGCGAGCGCTCGGGCTCGACCGCCACTTTGGCGCCGACCAAGCCGACGAGCAGCGACGGTTGCGCCTGTTTCAGCGCGGCGGCGACTTTGAGGTCGCCAAGGAACGTGGGGGAGCTCGTGTGAATGACGGCGAGGTCGTAGCTCTTGGCTTGAGGAGCGATGTCGTCGATGGTGAGTCCGGCGGGAGGCGCATCGATGAGCAGGCTGTCTGGCACGAGTGCTGCGGGCTGCGCCAGCCACGTGGGATACCAATACGAGCGGATTTCCCTTTTCGCCTGGTAACGCGCGCCGGCCCCGCCGTCGAAGCCTTCGAACGAGGGCGGGTTGAGGAACAACGTTCGCATCATGTCGTTACTCTCCTCACCACCAGACGGGTGCCCCCCTCAGCACAGGATGGCTTCCGTTGCTGGAGGGGGGCACCGTCACCGCTTGGGGGGCGCTCAGGTCGACGTTGATACGCCGAAGTGCTTCAATGACACCGGGCTGCCACCGTGGCGGCGATGCGGCGTTCTTCATGGGATGTGGAACCGATTCGAGGAGAGCTCGCGCACTCTTGGCGATCCCCGCTGGCGTTGAGCAACAGACGTCCGCGTCGCCCTGCTCCAATTCGTGGAGCAAATTGTCGCGCCCATGGCCCGGCATGACGTCGAGCAACAGGAGCGGTCGGCCGATGACGCGTGCCTCGCTGCACGTGGTTGCTCCAGGAAGTGCCACGACGAGGTCCGAGGCCGCCATGAGCGTCGGCACCTCCGACGTGAAGCCGAACGGAATGATGCCCGGCGTATCAGCAGCCATCATTCGTAGCCGACGTGCGAGGTCGTCGTTGCGTCCCGCAACGCACAGGACGCGAACACCGGCCCGGGCCAGAATTGCCGCGCTTTCTGCGAAGGGTGCGAAGCCCCACCCGCTGTCGATCATCAGCACGCAGGGGGCATTACGCGGTATGCCAAGGCTCTCCCGCGCCGACTCCTGGGAAGGTGCCGCGTAAAACTCCTCTCGTACGGGAGGCGAGACGATTGCGATGTGCGCTCGGGGCGAATATCTCCGTACGGAAGCGGCCGCGGCGGGAGACGTCACCATGAATAAGTCAGTTCCCGGCGAAACCCACAAGCGGTGAACCGAGACGTCTGTGCACAGGACGACGCTTCGACAGAACGGATCGGCGAAGCTCACCTTGGCCGCCGCGGAGGCTCCGGTCGCAAACACGCTCCAGATGAGGTCGGCGGGCTCACGATCGAGCTCCGCGCGAAGCGCGGGTTCAAGACTCGCGCGTGACGCGCGATCCATTAGCTCGGCAAACTTGCTGCCAGTGCGCAAGTGCGCGAAGTGGAGCCCGTCGTACAGCCCCGGAACCTTGACGAGCTGAGCGAACGCCTTCTCCGCGAGGGGCCCTTTTCTCGATCCGAGCAACTTCACGCTGTCGAGCGTGCGCACGTGCCACTTCGATTGCTCGAGGAGGTCACCGCACGCGCGCGTGAGCATCTCGTGCCCGAGTCCAAACGAACCCGTCAGCAGCAGCGCTCTCCGGTCCATGCGAATCTCTCCCCACACGAGGCGACATTCGCGAACTTAACGGGACCGTGATTTTCCCAGACCGGCTGGAAAATGATCTGAACACAATGCCCCTGGGGAGAACATCGGGAAAAAACGAGTTGTTGACGCCAGCGTGAAGTGTTCGTGTGAAGCAGTGCCAAATCCGCGGATATATCAGGCTGGCACTTCGGTCGGTTGCCACATGTAGGTGGATACGGGACCGAGCGACGCGAACGAAAGCCGCTCAAGGATTGGCCGGCTATCCGATGACGCAATGACGTACGCGTAGCGATAGCCGCGTTCGGCCGCCTCGCGAGCTCGATGGGAGACCATGGCGCGGAAGAGACCTCTGCCTCGCCACTGCGGGAGCGTGCTTCCTCCCCAGAAGCTCGCGAACTGACGGTCGGGGAGAAACTCAACTCGCGACGATGCGATAGGGACATCATTGGCCATGGCGACAACGAGTTCGCTCAGCTGCGGTGATGCCGAGAACTGCGCCTGCAGAGAGCGACGCAAGTGGGAATGGTCAGTGCCGAACACCCTTTCGTGCACTTCGATGAGTCGATCGATTCCAATGGCGCCGCGTTCGAATGTCAATGTCACCTCTGAGGGAAGGATGACCTTACGAGGTACATCAGCGATCTCCGCCACCATCAACTCCGACGTTCCTTCGTATTCGAACCCCGCGTGTTCCAGGCGGGTGCCCAAGTCGACCGGCGCGTCGCCGTCGTACACACGCCACGCAAAGCCGAGGCCCCGCGAAGAGAAGAACTTGATCTGGTCCGATATCTCAGCGTCCGCAGTCGACTCATCAAGGCCCGACCAGGCGACCTCTGACCAGCCGCCATCCCTGTCCCCGGACCATCGCACGGCCCGAGGTGTCGCCACCACCACGTTGCCCGTGCCGTCGCTCGCGGTGCCGCGACGGACCTGCTCGTCAAAGAGCTGGCGAACGTGAGCGAGGTCGTGTGCCGAGCGCGTCACGCGTGTCGCGCGCTGCGAGCGCGCACCGCAATGCCGGATCCGCCGAGCGTCACCAGGTCGAGCGATTCGATCTCGACCGCCACCGGTTAGACGAGTCGCTCGACGATCATGGCCATGCCCTGGCCTCCACCCACGCACATGCTCTCGAGGCCGAATCGTTTGTCCGCGTCTTCGAGCGAGTTGAGCAGGGTCGTCATGATGCGCGCGCCGGTCATGCCAAACGGGTGACCGAGCGCGATGGCCCCACCGCGGATATTGAGCTTCTCTAAGGGAATCTCTAGATGCTTGGCACTCGGGATAACTTGAGCCGCGAACGCCTCGTTGATCTCGACCAGGTCGATGTCGTCGATGGTCATCTTGGCTCGACCGAGCGCCTGACGACAGGCCTCAATCGGACCGAGTCCCATGATCTCGGGATTGAGACCACTGACGCCGCTCGCGACGATGCGCGCGAGCGGCTTGATCCCGAGCTCCTTGGCGCGCGTGTCGCTCATGACGATGACCCCCGCCGCTCCGTCGTTGAGGGGACAGGCGTTGCCGGCAGTTATGGTGCCGCCCTCCTTGAAGACCGGCTTCAGGCTCGCGAGCCTTTCGAGCGTCGTCCCCGCGCGAGGACCGTCGTCCTTCGTCACTATGGTTCCGTCGGGCAAGGTCACCGGGGTGATCTCGCGCTCAAAGAATCCGTTCTCTTGGTGACGGACCGCGAGCTCTTGGCTACGCAACGCGAATTCGTCCATCTCCTCGCGCGAGACGCGCTCGAACTCGGCGACGTTCTCTGCGGTCTGGCCCATGGCGATGTAGACATCGGGGAGACCGGGCTGAGGAGTCCAGGGTTCGGTGTACTTCTCCGAGCGACCCTTGGTCCGCTCAAGGGCGTCGTGGAAGAGCGGGTTCATGTTGTGGCCGCTGTCCGACGCACCGCTACCAAACCGCGACACGGTTTCGACACCCGCAGAAATGAAGATGTCGCCTTCGCCCGCGCGAATGGCGTGGGCCGCCATGCGGATTGTCTGGAGCGACGAGGAGCAGTACCGATTGACGGTGACACCAGGGACGTCGTCGAGACCAGCCAGAATCGCAACCACGCGCGCGATGTTGAAGCCAGACTCGCCCGCGGGCTGTCCGCACCCGAGCATGAGGTCTTCCACGCTGTGAGGGTCGAGTTCGGGGACCTTTTCAAAGAGCGCGCGCACGACGAGCGCGGTGAGATCGTCGGGTCGCATGTCGACGAGCGAACCTTTGAATGCTCGCCCAATCGGACTGCGAGCGGTGGCGACGATGACGGCTTCGGGCATGGGGTCCTCCTGGAGGGTTCACGTGACTCTGGCGAGCATACTGACTCGCTCAGTGTTGTCCGTACTAGTTCTTCTTCAACGATCCCGCGTTGGCGAAACCTTGACGAATGCCCTGTCCGGCGCGCTTGGCGAGCTGCTCAGGCTCAAAGATCATCCAGTACGCGTTGCGCGCGTGGTCACGCGAGCGATTCTCGAAGACCGACGCCAAGACTTTTTCGTCATCGGACTCGTCTTCGTGGACGAAGACCTCAAGAATGGGGGTCGAGGTCATGAGCTGAGCCGTCATGAGCCCCTGGGATGCTTCGTGCGCGCACTGCTTATCGATTGGCTGAGATCCCGGCATGCCGAGGGCAACGACGATAGAGGCGCCGTCTTTTTCGATCATGTTCTTCGCGGCGACCGCCAAGTCCTTGAACCCCGGCACGGTCGACGAGATGACGTCGAAGGTCGTGCCGTAGCCGGGACAGCCTGCGAGCTCCTTGCGTGCGGTGGCGCCCATGTCGTAACGAGCGAACATCGTGTCGACCACTCCGATCAACACCTTCGCGTCAGCTTTCGTTTTCTTTTTCTTTGCCATGGCACTCCAATCGACACACAGTGTAGACAGTTGACCCGCGCTTCACCTGAGCCGCTTTTTAGCCTGCCCTAGAGTGGGGCAACGAAGAGGGGGTGGCCGTGGCCTGGGACTTTTCAACCGACGACGCGTTCGAAGAGCAGCTCGTCTGGATGCGCGGCTTCATGCGCGACGAGATCATGCCGCTCGAGGTCCTCTCGCTCAAGCACGAGCAGTTGCTCACCGTGATGCGCCCGCTGCAGCAAGAGGTGAAAGATCGCGGACTCTGGGCCGCCCATCTGCCGCCCCAGCTCGGCGGCATGGGTTTTGGTCAGGTGAAGCTCGGCCTTATGCACGAGATTCTCGGTCAATCGATGTACGGACCGGTCGTTTTTGGCAACAACGCTCCCGACAGCGGCAACGCTGAGCTGCTGGCCGCCGGGATGGAGATGACGGGACGCGACGACATCATGGAGCGCTGGCTGGCGCCGCTGCTCGCGGGCACGCTTCGCTCGGGGTTTTCCATGACGGAACCTGACACCGCGGGCAGCGATCCACGATTGCTCAAGACTCGCGCCGTCAAGGACGGGGAAGAGTGGGTCATCAACGGTCACAAGTGGTACACGACCAATGGATCGGTCGCGGACATCCTGATTGTGATGGCCGTGTCGAATCCTGAGGTTCACCCGTATCAAGGCTCGTCCATGTTCGTCGTGCCAGTTGACACGCCGGGTCTCACCGTGCTGCGCGACGTGGGTGCGATGGACCACCCTGACGTGATCTACGGACAGTTCGGCAATCACGCAGAGATTCTCTACGAGGATGTTCGAATCCCGAACGACCACCTCATAGGACCCGAGGGCTCGGGGTTTCTTCTTGCGCAGACCCGCCTGGGCCCGGGACGCATTCACCACTGCATGCGCTGGCTGGGCCAGTCCCAACGCGCCTTTGACATGATGTGCGAACGTGCGTTGAGCCGCTACACCCATGGATCACTCCTCGCCGACAAGCAGACGGTCCAAAACTGGATCGCCGACTCGAAGGCGGAGATGCACGCCGCGCGACTCATGACACTCCACGCGGCGTGGAAGATGGATCAAGTCGGCGCGTCGGCGTCGCGCGACGAGATCGCCATGATCAAGTACTACGGCGCCAGCGTTCTGCACAACGTGATTGACCGGGCCATCCAGACCTACGGTTCGCTCGGTTACTCGACCGATATGCCGCTCGAGTCCATGTACCGCGCCGCACGAGCCGCGCGCATTTATGACGGCCCTGACGAAGTGCACAAGCAGACCGTGGCGCGTCACGCCTTAAAGAACTACGAGGCCCACGAGGTTCCGAGTGATCACGTGCCCACGCGCACCACGGCGGCGCGGCTGAAGTTCGCCGAGGTGCTCGAGTTCCTCGAGGCGAGCGCCGTCTAGCGCGGAGCGAGCCCCTGCACGGCCTCAGCGAGGTCGATCCCGAAGGGTACGATGGCGATCGTCGGAATGTCGATTCCGGCTTCGATGTAGCGACCGATGTGCTCGCGACAGGCGTCGTAGGAACCGTGGATCACGAGTTCGTCGACGACCGAATCGGGAATCATCTCGTTGGCGAGCTTGCGATCGCCCGCGGACCATGCGTCCCACATCGGCGTGAGCACGTCACCACGACCGAGCCACCGATGAAACTCCGCGTAGGCGCTCACAGTCAGATACGACGAGATCATCCGTCGCGCGATGAAGCGTGCGGCCTCAGCGTCGGGGTTCGGGATGACGAAGAGACGTGCCGCAATCGTCTTGCCGTCGCCCACTTCCTTTTGGCATTGCGCTACATCACTCGCCGCGAGCCAGTTGAGGATCGCGCCGTCTGCTTCGCGTCCCGCGAGACGCAACATCCCCGGTCGAAGCGCGCCGAGGAGGATGGGCGGGCGCACGATCACCGGACGCGAGAGCTTGAATCCGTGGACTTCGAAAGTCTCAAAGGCCTCGTCGATCTTCTCTCCGTCGAGGGCACGCTTGAGAAATCGCAGCGTGTCGCGCGTCTTGGCGAAGGGGTGCTCGTAGGCGATGCCATTCCATCGCTCGACGACCGGCTGGCTCGACGCGCCGAGACCCATGGTGAAACGACCGTCTGCCACTTCGGCCATGGCCGCGACACTCATGGCGAGTAGCCCCGCTCCCCGAGTAAAGACTGGCGTCACGGCGACGCCAAGATTAAGACGTGCTTCGCTGAGCGCCGCGATGGTCAAGGGAGTGAAACCGTCGGCGCCGTCCACTTCGGCCGACCATACGTCGGTGTAGCCAAGATCGGCGAGCCGGTGAAACCACTTACGGTGCTCGAGCAGTGTGACGCCTTCAAAGGGAATCGTGATGCCGTAGCGAGATGTCATGGCTTAAGTGTTCCAGATGGCCGAGTTCGTCGGGGGCCTAGTTGAGAAAGTCGCCACCCGTGGAGGCAGGAACCTCGTGCCCGTGTCGTTCGAGGTCCTGCACCCATCGCTCGATGAGCGTTTCCAGTACCGCGACTCGCGCGTAGTGCTTGTTCTCGGCGGGAATGAGCTCCCAGTGGGAGTGTTTTTCATCGGTCGTATCGACCATGTAGCGAAGGGCCTTCAGGTACGCGTCGCGCTTTTCGCGATTGCGCCAGTCGTCGGGCGTGAGCTTCCATCGCTTGAGCGGATTGTTCTGTCGTTCCTCGAATCGCTTCAGCTGTTCTTTGTCCGAGATCTGGAGCCAGAACTTGACGATCGTCGTGCCGTCGTTCGTGAGCATGTGTTCAAACTGGACAATCTCTTTTGCCGATCGCTCTGCCGCCCGTTCATTGATGAGGCCCTCGACGCGTTCGACGAGAAGCCGCCCGTACCAGGAGCGGTCGAACACGGTCATCTCTCCCGTGCCGGGTAAGACTTCCTGAAAACGCCAGAGGAAGTGATGACGCAGCTCCTCTTCGGTGGGTGGTCCGACAGGGTGCACGAGTACGTGACGCGGGTCGAGACTGGCCGTCAGGCGACGGATCGCGCCGCCCTTACCCGCTGCGTCGAATCCTTCGAAAAGGACGACGAGCCCCGGACCTGTGACTTTGGGCTCGAGCAGCCCGGCGCTGAAGAGTCGTAGTTGCGTGAGTCGCTTTTGAGCCTTACGAACCCGCTTGTCCGATTCCTCTTTGCTCATGGACTTCGTGAGATCAATGTCGTCGACGCGGCTCATGGCACTCCATTCGCACTAGGGGCTCTGAGTCAACGTAGTCGACCGAAATCGACCGACTGCCTACTCGCCGTGTTTCGGGCGCCGTCTCGTCGGTACGAAGGGGAAGCGTTCATTGACCAACGAACCGATGAGGAAGAGGCCGGCAAGAAAACCGACAATCAGTGCGTCACGTTCGTGGGGTGGCGAGAAGCTGTAGGTCACGGTGGACGTTCCTGCGGGCACGGCGATCTGCTGGTAGACGTGGTCCTTCGTGACGATCGTCGCCGGCTTGCCGTTCACGGACGCCTTCCAGCCCTTCATCGAGAGCTCGGTGCGAAGCAATGTCGTCGGCTTCGGGCAGTCAACCGTCGCGGAGCTGTCGTTCGTGCTCGTAATGGTGCAGGACGAATTCGGCGTCGAAAAGAACGACCGAGGATGAGGAAGTTCGTAGATCGTCGCGAGCGAGTCCCTAAAGACCTGCTTCACGCCGTCCTTGGCGAGACGCTTGTTGAGCACGACCGCGCTCGGCATGAGCAGATACTTCACCGAGGCGTTCTCGTAAGCCTGGAAGTGATTGGCCACCTCGTACTCGAGATGCTTGACGCCCGTCATGCCGCCCTTGACGACGAACTGATTGCCGGGCGTGAGACCCGGATCGAGCTGGTCCTCGAGCAGATTCTTGAGTGATCGTGGGAAGGGCAAGTCGATATCGCTCATCTCGTTGAGGCCGAAATACGTGCCCCAGTTCGGATAGAGGACAGCGAAGTCCAAGAAGCGTTCTTGGCCCTGGTTGGTCTGGAGATAACTGATAGGCGCGTAGTCGATCGTGATCTGCTTCGGCGATTCGGCGGTCGGCACGAAGAAGTACAGCAGCGACTCTCCGATGATGACGACGGCAATGACGAACGGGGCCCATCGGAAACGATGCAGGCGCCCGAGGAGGAGCAGCAGCACGACCGCGATGAACGGTAGGAACTGGAGACCGACGTAGACGATGTGGACCTTGGACGAGCTGAAGGTGACGCCCTGGTTGTAGGGGCGCGCTTCGTTGAGGCACCAGACGAGGACGAGCACCATAAGGATCCCCGCCGTCGTAAACAATCGTTTCGCGCGCGTGCTCAGCGTGAAATCCCAGAGCCCGAATCCCGCGAGGATGACGACAGCGAGCTCGCAGCTCGGCATGATGTAGCGAGGGTACGAGGACGAGCTGACGAGCGGTATCAAATTCCAGAAGAATTTGGTACCGAGAAAGTCGAATGCGCCAGCCAGCCCGATGACGGTCCAGGCAGCGAGAAAGATGCGCAGCGGCCGCAATTTTGAACCAAAGAGCCCCACCAGCGCGAGCACGCAGATGCCGGCGCCGAAGTAGCCGCCAATCTCGCCCCACATTGAGTCGACGACGGTGTTGGAGAATATTGTCCCGAAGACGTAGGGGTCGAAGAAGGTAGCGAGAGACTCTGGAGGCAGTCGAAGCGCTCCGTCGACTGCCGCGGTGTGCCCGCCGACGAAGCCGACTTTCAAATAGTCGTCGAAGGGGATAAGTATGGGAAGCGCCAGAATGACGCCGATGACCCCACCGAGTCCGAGGCGACGAAGCGCGCGCGGACGCTGGAGGCGCGGCAGATGAAAGAGTCGTACGATCGCCCACGCGCCCGCGAAGAGCCCGTCCATATAGGCAACTTCGGGGAACCCTGCGTAGAGCGAGAGTGCGAGCGCAATGGCGGCGATGTACCAGCCCCGTTTGGAAGAGCTGGACGAGCTGTCAAGAATCATCTCGATCCCGAGCACCAGCATTGGCAGGAACGCGACCGGATTGAGGACGGAGTTGCCGAGCCAGGCGTAGGTGCCGTTCAGCCCAAACAGCATGCCGACCACCGTGGCGAAGAAGATTGGCATGGAAAGTCGGCGCGCGAGGAAGTAGGTAGAAACGCCCGCGATGACTTCAAGGACGATGTGGAACCAGACGAGACCTGAGGGCAGCGCAAAGAGCAGCGTCAGCGGCAAGAGCGCGGAGGATTGCATCTCGCCAGCTAGTGGCTGGCCGAGTCCCTGGAAGTAGTTCCACCACGGAAAGTGTCCGTGCAGGATGTCCATGGCGGCTTGGTGGCCCAGGGTCTGGGTAACGAAACCGACGTTCGGGTCGATCGCCGGCCGGCCACAGGTGATGCGGCAAAGGTGGTGCGAAATGCCCGCTGTCCAGGAGATTGGATCGTTGTTCGCCAAGCCGAAGACGTACATGCCGTTCGCTAACAGCACAATCAGGACAATGAGACCAATAGCTACTGCCGAAGGAGGCAACCGACGATAGAGCGTGATCAATCGGACACCGGTCGAACGCACCTTCTTAGGCTACAAGGGTCGAACGAGCGAACCAGGCTTCGTTCACCGGACGATGAAGTACATTTTTTCCCCGAGCAAGATGAGTGACTCGGGAAAGTATGGATCGCGGAACGTGCCAAAGATGTCCCAACGGCGGATGAAGCGATTGCGGTCGTCGAGCGGATCGAGATCACCGCGTGACGAGCCAACGTGGTGAAACAGCTTGACGTGGGGGGTATAGACCACGTTTTGATCCTCCATCTGACTTCGAAGGCAGATATCGACATCGTTCATGACGACCGTCAGCTGCTCGTCCATGCCTCCGAGCGATTGCCAAAACTCGCGATTCACCATCTGCACGGCGCCCGTGACGGCGGCGACGTCACGAACCGCGAGCGAGAAGTAATCGACGTGCGAATAGTTTGAATCGGTTCGCAAGTGCTGGGGGTAGGGGGCGACGACGATGCTCTCGTGCTCCTTATGCCCCTCCTGGTCGAGGAGGCAGGCACCGACGACGCCCACGTCATCGAGCGAGCAGAGCGAGATCATTTGCTCGAGCCAGTCCGGTGTGACCACGATCGTGTCGTTGTTGAGCGTGACCACATAGTCGGCGCTCGAGTGGTTCACTCCTCGGTTCACTATTTTCGCGTAGTTAAACGGACCGGGACACGGGATAACGGAATACTTCGTTTCGTTGAAGTACGCGAGCGATTCGGCCTCGACGGAGTCGTTGTCGAGAATGATGATGTCGTAGTTCGGGTACATCGTCTTCGCTTCAATCGAGTCGATGCACTGGCGAACGAGTTCGATACGGTCTCGCGTCGGGATGATGATGTCAATGGAGGGCGCAGGAGAAGGCGCCTCGAGTGACCAGTCGACGAGGCCCGGCAGCGCTCCAGGGGTGACGCTTCCATGCCAACCGCGACGGTTGAGCGCTGCTTGCACCACGGTGCACGTGTCGTCGTTCAGGCGAGTGGCGTCGAAGTGGCGCTCCGAGCGCCCCGTCGGCAGGACGCGCGGTACGTGTCGAAACCGCGCCTTGGCTTCGCTCAGGCGCAGATAGGCGTCGTGCTCGTACGCCCAGCCGGCATCGGGCGAGAAGCCACCCGCGGCGAAGAGCGTTTCGACGCGCAGCAGAGCGGGGCGTCCGATGACGTTGTAGCTGAGCAACGTGTGCGGGCCAACCGCGGGACTCTTCAATAACGGAGCGAACTGATTCACGCCCGCCTCGTCGGCGAAGACGACGTCGTCGTCAGGCGTTGCTCGAGCGAGCAGCTTCGCCACTGTATAGAGACGACTTTCCTCGGATGTTGCGGCGTCACAGAGGAAGAGCCATTCCGCGGTGGTCTCGTTCAGCGTGTCGTTGAGCGCAGCGACAAACTCACTCGGCGCAGAGGCTTCTTCGTCGATGATCACGATGTTGACGTCGCTCGCATCGAAGTTGAGCACGGCCAGTTCAGCCTGGAAGTCAATGACGCGAGGCCGATAGTTGACCGGAAAGACCTCGGGCGCGTTGCCCACTGAGACGAGGGGGGCCTTCTTCCTTTCGATCTTGCGCGCGTTTCGCCACGCCCGCAATGCTGGCCGGAAGATCAGACGGGCGAGCCGGTAGCGACGCGTGTCTTCGCCGAGCATGCGGCCGGCGACGCGCTGCAGTCGCGAACCCGCCATCCGTCGAATCTCTTGGTGGAAGCCAACCCAGCGGGCCTTCAGCTCCTCGGGCGTGAGGGCTGGCATAGCGTCGTCGTCGAATCGTTGCAGGAGTGGCAAGTTCTGAAGTCTCTCTCTAGGCGCGCCGGGACGCTTGAAACGTCCGCGATGAATGAACTCGCCTCGCGCTCGCGAATCGCCAGTGGACCATCACCTCATCAACGTTACCTTTCGAAAATGGCTGCTTTTCCCAGTGCGAACATTCACGCACGGCGCCCGCGCCGCCGATATCCTCGGGGGAGCCCAAGTCAGGCGTGACTCATCAAGGGTGGCGAGGGCGTGTGTTGCATTTTGAGCCCAAACGTTTGTAGAAGGTGATACCCAACAAAGGAGTGCTGTTGTCATGACCGAGACCTTGGAGGTACCCGAGTCGGCCGATCCCCAAGAGCACAGTCTGCGCGCGGGCGTGCTCGGGCTGTTCGATTCGGTGATTATGGGAATTGCCGGCGTCGCGCCCGGTTACTCCCTCGCGGCTTCGACGGCGGTCCTCTTCGGTGCGGTGCTGCTCGGTGGTGCGGCGTCACTGCTGTACTGCGGAATCGCGATGTTCGGCATCGTCTTTGCCTTCAGCTATCTCGGACGCGCCGAGACCAACGCGGGGGCCAGCTATTCCTGGGTGCGCCGGGCTTTGCATCCCATGCTGGGTTTTCTCTCTGGCTGGGCGCTCGTCGTCTCGGCACTCATCTTCATGGTCGCGGCCACCGTTCCCGCGGGCTCCTACATACTTGGGCTGTTCTCCACGTCGGCGGCGAACAACACCACCGATGTCACGCTCGTTGGCGCAGTGTTCTTTTTGCTGATGGTGGCCGCGGTCGCGGCTGGCGTCACGATCACCGTCACGGTACAGATTGTGATGTCGACGATTGAGTTGTTCTTGTTGCTGCTCTTTGCGGCGCTGGCGATTTTTCACGGCCACCACGTGCACACATTTTCTTGGCACTGGTTCTCACCCGGCATCTTTCATGGCCAAAAGGGATTTGTGGGCGGAGCATTGGTGGCCGCCTTCTATTACTGGGGCTGGGACGTGACCGCCAACCTGAACGAAGAGACGAAGAGCGCGAAGAAGACACCCGGACTCGGCGCCACTATTGGCATCGTCGTCGTGTTCTTGCTGTTCGAGGTCTTTACCATCGCCACCAACATGGTGCTCACCGCACAGCAGATCAACAACAACCCCGCCGATGTCCTGAGCGTGCTCGGCCAGGAAGTCTGGCACGGCACGGGCGGCAAGTTCATCATTCTGGCGGTGGTCCTGTCGACCGTCGCGACCCTCGAAACGACATTGATTCAGGTGACGCGCACCCTGTTCGCCATGGGCCGAGACAACACACTGCCAAAGATCCTGGGCACCGTGCACCACAAGCGAAAGACGCCGCTGGTCGCCACGGGCGTGGTCACCGTTATTTCGCTTGGGCTCTTCATTGGCTCGCAGTACTTCGGCTCGATCGGATCGATACTTTCCGACGCCATTGAGGCGATTGGTCTTCAGATCTGTATCTATTACTCCTTGGCGGGGCTTGCGGTCGTTGCGCTCTATCGCAGGCAGCTCTTCAAGTCGGCGACGAACTTCATATTCATGGGGCTGTGGCCACTCGTCGGGGCCGTCTTTATGGCCTATCTTTTCGTCGAATCTATCCCTCAGCTCAACGCGCCCACGCTCTGGGTGGGCCTCGGCGCGATGGCCCTCGGCCTCATTCCCATGTTTTACTACTGGGCGAAGAAAAATCCGTACTACGAGATGCCGGCAAAGGAAGACCGCCACGCCGTGCTCGAAGAGTTTGAGATAAATCTCTGATCGGATGTACACCTCGTCCATGATGGGGTAGTGAGGATCGTCAGTCTCGTGCCGTCGCTCACCGAGACCCTGACGGCCTGGGACCGTGTCCCGATTGCCTGCACGCGATTTTGTGAGCGGCCCGATCTCGAACATGTGGGTGGCACCAAGAATCCCGACGTCTCGCGAATCGAAGCGCTGCGCCCGGACCTCATCGTGATGGACGCAGAGGAAAACCGGCGCGAGGACTACGACGCGCTCCTCGATCGCGATCTGCGCGTGTGTGTCGTGCACATTCGTTCACTGGTCGACGTGAACCCCTCCATGGAGGAACTCGCGCTGAGCGTGGGCGCGACATGGCGATCGGTCGAATTTGGCCAGCCCCTGCCAACGCGCCTTCGGGCGTTCATTCCGATTTGGCGGCACCCGTGGATGGCGCTTGGCACTCCCACGTATGGAAGCTCGCTGCTTCAACAACTTGGCGTCGAGAACGTCAACGAAGCCGATGGCGCCTACCCGCAGGTGGAGCTCGACGACGCTCGATCGCGATACCCGGACGTGGTGCTCGCTCCAAGCGAGCCCTATCCGTTCAGCGATCGTCAACTCCCCGAGCTCGGACTGGTTGCACCTACATATTTTGTCGATGGTAAGGATCTCTTCTGGTGGGGACATCGCACGCACGACGCGCTGGTGCGGCTCGCCGCCACGATCGACGCAATCTGCACAGCGAGTACATAAAGCACCATCGCGCAGATGTCTCGCTTTTTCGACTGGTAACTTCGATTCGTGCTGCCACCGATTCGACGTGAGGTGAGAACCTCGGACGCACCCTCTCCGACGTTCTCCTACTCTCAGGGCATCGTCGCTCAGGGTCTTTTGTTCATTGCGGGCCAAATTCCCAAACATCCCGTTTCGGGCGAGGTGCCAGAGCGCTTCGCTGATCAGGCGCGTCAAGTGCTCGACAATTTGTCGTCGGTGGCGCGCGCCGCGGGTACCTCGCTCGAGCACGCGGCGCGGGTCAACGTCTATCTCGAAGACCTCGCGACCGTGTACGAACTCGACGAGATCTATCGCACGTACTTCACGTCGCCGTATCCGGTGAGAACGACGGTACGGGCCGGACTGCGCGGATTTCTTATTGAGATCGACGCCATCGTCGCAATGGGGGAAGAGTCTGCGTGACGATCAACGTGGTGATCGGCTCATACTTGGAACCGGATCTCGTCGATTGGATTGCGTCGTTCGGTGACGATCTTGTCGTGCACTATCGCCCCGATCTCTTGCCCATCCCTCGCTACGCGTGCGATCATTCGGCTCCGCCGCGCACGCTCACGCCCGAACAAATTGAAGAGTGGCGAGCGATTGGGGCCACGGCCGATGTCTTTTTCGACTTTGACTGGCTCGATCCTTCGACGATGGCAGAACGGTGCCCCAATCTGAAGTGGATTCAGGGCACGAGCGCGGGCATCGGGGCAGTGATGCAGCGCACCGGCATTGACCAGACGTCAATCATTGCCACGACGGCGGGGGGCATTCACGCCGTGCCGCTGGCGGAGTTCGCGCTCATGGGAGCGTTGTACTTCGTAAAGGGCGTGCCATTCCTCAATACGCGCAAGAGTGAGCATCATTGGGAGCGTTACACCACGCGTCAACTGCGCGGCCTGCGAGCGCTCGTCGTCGGCCTTGGCGGTATGGGGCGCGAGATCGTTCGCGTGTTTGACGCCATGGGAGTCGAGGTCACGGGGCTCGGCCGAGCGGGCGGACACTACGAGATGGCGGGACTCACTCGGGTTATCGATCGGAGCGAACTCGACGGAGCGCTACCCGACGTCGATATCTTGATTCTCTCGTCCCCTTTAACAAAGGAGACGGAGGGCATGATTGGCGCGCATCGGCTCGGTCTCTTGAGCAAGGACGCAATCCTGATCAACGTTTCTCGCGGCCAACTGGTCGACGAGGAGGCACTCATTGCCGCGCTCCGCACGGGCGCGATCGCGGGTGCCTGTCTGGACGTCTTCCATCACGAGCCCTTGTCGGCTGAGAGTCCGCTTTGGGGGCTTGACAACGTCATTATCTCGCCGCACTCTGCGTCGACGGTGCAAACCGAGAATCGCGATCTCGTCGAGCTGTTCATTGAAAATCTGGGACACTGGCGCAATGGTGAAGCCATGCGCAACATCTACGACACCGCGAAAGGGTATTAGTTGATCTACTCGCTCTCACACCTCGTCGGTGGAGGCTCCTGATGCGCCACGCCCTCTTTGTCCCTCCCTTCGATGGCCTCGCCGATCCCCACCGGATCGTGCAGTTGGCTCAAGCGGCAGAAGCGTCGGGATGGGACGGATTCTTTCTCTGGGATCATCTTCTCTACGGGCCCCGCGTTCGCGACATTCTCGATCCCTACATCTGCCTCGCCGCCGTCGCGGCGGCCACCTCGACGATCGAAATCGGTCCCATGGTCACCCCCCTTGTGCGGCGTCGGCCAGCGGTGCTCGCGCGTCAGGCGGTGACGCTGGACCTACTCTCGCACGGGCGTCTCGTGTTGGGACTCGGCATCGGTGACGACGGGGTGGGCGAGCTCTCCTCGTTTCGCGACACCGTGGACGCGCCGACCAGGGGTCGAATGCTGAGCGAGGGCCTCGAGGTCCTGACGCGATTGCTCTCGGGAGAGCCGGTCGATCACGACGGAGAGTTCTACCGCGCGAGCGGCGACATTGCGTTCCAGCCCACGGCCGCGCGCGACTGTGGTATTCCGGTGTGGCTGGCCGGACGGTGGCCGAATGCCGCGCCGATCCGACGCGCCGCAAAGTATCAGGGCATTGTGGTCATCCAAATGCCGAGTCCCGACGATATGAGTGAATTGAAGCGACAGCTCGTTGCGGCGGGAGCGGACCTTGACCATTTCGACATCGTCATGCTCCGCACTGCGGGTGACGATGCGACTGCGTGGGTGGACGCCGGGGTGACGTGGTTGATGACCCAGCTCGGACCTTTCAATCTCGATTTTGATGAAGCACTCGCACGAGCATCGGCGGGTCCGATGCGATGAAGGGACGATACCGATGAGCGCATTCCCACGTCCGCCAGCACTGTTGGCAGCCGAACTCGATCTCTATAGGAAGTCCTACGGCGCTTCCGTGAGAGAGATGGACCGGACCATTGCGGGCACTGCTTCGCATCGCGAGCTCATCGACCTCACCCATGGTGATACCCGAGCTTTCACGCCACCCGAGTCAGCCGAGCGCGACTTCGTTGCCGCGCTCACGGAGAACACGGAGGCGTACACGGCCTATCGAGGAAGTGCGAGCGTTCGCTCGACGCTCGCGCCGCGACTGAGCGAGCTTCTCGGTAGTCCGGTCGATCCCGATAGCCAAGTGGTGCTGACCCCGGGCACCCAGGGCGGGCTCTTCACTTCTCTCTCGGCGCTTATTTCACCCGGAGACGTCGTAGCGTTCCCGGCGGTCGAGTACTTCATGGACGAGCGGATCTGCGCGTACCTCGGTGCGACGAGCTATCGCTTGGCGTTGCATCAAGACGAAGCGGGCGTGATCACGATTCGCGACGAGGATCTGGAAGAGGCGGCGCGTCACGGAGTCCGCGGACTGGTGCTATCGCACCCGAACAACCCGACGGGCGGGCTCTACGACAGAGAATCCGCCGAGCGACTTGCTGCCTGGGTTGTCGCGCACGATCTGTGGGCAGTTGTCGATCAGCTCTACTGTCGGCTGGTCTTCGATGATCGCGACTATGTGCACCTCGGCTCGCTGAGCGGCATGTCGGAACGGACGGTGACGCTGGTTGGGCCGTCGAAAACCGAATCCATGAGCGGCTATCGCGTGGGGGCGGCCGTCGGACCTCGCGAGATTGTCGACGCGATGGAACAGGTGATCTCGCTCACTTCGCTGCGCACCGCCGGATATGGCCAACAGGCGCTCCGTCACTGGATGCATGAGGACGGATCGTGGCTGGGCGAGCGGACGAAAGCGCATCAACAGATTCGAGACACCCTCGTTGATCGGTTCCGATCAATCTCCGGCGTCAAGGTGTCGGCTCCGGCGGGCAGCTCCTACGTGTTCCCCGACGTCTCGCGGTCGCCGTGGGCGCTCACCCACGGGGATGACGATTTCGCGTTGGCCGTCGAGCTCAAGAAGAACGGCGTCCTCATAGCGCCGGGCTATCAGTTTGGTCTCGCGGGTCGCGGACATTTTCGCATCAACTTCTCCCAAGACGCGGACCGTCTCGCTCGAGCGTGTGACGTGATCGAAGAAGTCCTGTCGACGTCCTAGCAATCAGCTCGTCGACGGACCTCGCCAAAGGTCGATGCCACTTTCAACCGCGTGTTGGTTGATGCGGGTGAGCTCATCATCGCTAAATGCGAGGTTGTTCAGCGCATTCAGGTTGTCGTCCAACTGTGCGACACTGCTCGCACCGATGAGCGCACTCGTAACTCGCGAATCTCGCAGCACCCACGCGAGGGCAAGCTGGGCGAGGGTCTGTCCCCGTTCATTCGCAATGCCGTTGAGCGCACGAACGTGGCTCAGGTTCTGATCACTGAGCATCGACATCTCTAGGGAGTCGTTCTTCGTGGCACGCGATCCCTCCGGCACACCGTTGAGGTAACGGTCGGTGAGCAGTCCCTGAGCGAGTGGCGAAAAGGCGATGCACCCGACGCCCTCTTCTTCCAGAACGTTGAGGAGCTTCTCTTCGATCCAGCGGTTGAAGAGGGAGTACGACGGCTGGTGGATGAAGAGGGGGGTTCCGAGACTCCGAAGAATATCGACGGCCTCCTTGGTGCGCTCATCCGAGTACGACGAGATCCCTACGTAGAGCGCCTTGCCCTGACGAACTGCGTGATCGAGTGCGCCCATCGTCTCTTCTAGGGGAGTGGTCGGGTCGAAGTGGTGGTGATAAAAGATGTCGACATAGTCAACACCTAGACGTGTGAGGCTCTGGTCGAGGCTCGCGAGGAGGTACTTGCGCGAGCCGAGGTCGCCATACGGTCCCGGCCACATGTCCCATCCGGCTTTCGAAGAGATGATGAGCTCGTCGCGTAACGAAGAAAAGTCCTCGCGCAGGATCCGTCCGAAGTTGGTCTCCGCGCTGCCGTAGGGAGGGCCATAGTTGTTGGCGAGATCGAAGTGCGTTACGCCGCGGTCGAACGCCCGACGAAGAATCGCGCGCTGCGCATCAATGGGTCGATCGTCGCCGAAGTTATGCCATAGGCCGAGAGAGATCGCGGGCAGCACGATGCCGCTGCGACCGCATCGGCGATAGGTCATGGAGCTGTAGCGATCAGGAGAGGGGGCGTAGGCAGGCATGTTCGTATCGTATCGACGAGATGGAGCCGCCACCACTAGGAGATGCTTGGCGACCCGGCGTAGAGCGCTGCTAGCGAACTTTGCCTCGGCCAGCGACTCGAAGCTCATCAATTACGTCGCCCTGACGTGCGACGTAGACCGTGTCAAACAGGTTGAGGACGGGACATATGTGACTCGGAATGAACTCAATCTTGTCGCCGATCTCGAGACGCCCGCCCTTCTCGAGATCGATTCTCCCGACGCCATGCTCCTCGGTCGTAAAGCTCATAGCGAGGTCGGGGCGTCCGACAGCTTGGATCCAGCCGGGTCGTCCGACGCCGTCCGAGGTGAAGCACTTCGTGCCGGCGTCGATGACGAAGCGATCCTCGGTCGGTCGGGCGACCACGGTGGCGAGGACACGGGCCGCGCACGTGTCCTCGGTGGCAACGCCGAGACTGATCATCGCGGTGTCGTTAAAGACGTAGGTGCCCGGGCGTACCTCCGTCACACCCTGGTGACGGACTTCGCTGCGCGCCGAGGGCGTGGAGCCAACACTGATCTCGCTGAAGACAACTCCGGCCTCGGCGGCCATCTCCTTGGTCATGACGAGATCGGCGATTTCACGATCGACGACGAGATCGCGGTCACCCGTGGAGACGGCGCCGTAGGTGTGACCCGCGTGCGTGAGCAGGCCAATGATCGTCACGCCATTGATCTCGGCAATCTGCTTGATCACTTCGACCGTGGGCTCGCCGGGCGCTCGGCCCATGCGGTGGTGACCGGTGTCGACCTCAACGTATATCTCGATCGGCTGCCCGCTGCTGACACCGAGACGGCCAAGCCCTCGCGCGACCTCGACCGAGTCCAAGCTGACGAGGATGCGGGCCTTGTCGCGCAGCGCGTCCAGGCGCGCGAGCTTCTCCTCGCCGTATATCGGGTAGGCAATCAGAATGTCATCGAAGCCAGCGGCGGCCATGACCTCGGCTTCGCCCACCTTCGCGCACGTGATGCCCGACGCACCCGCATCGACTTGCAGTCGAGCGATCTCGGGCATCTTGTGCGTCTTGGTGTGAGGTCGTAGACGCACACCGGCCATCTTCGCGTGTCCCGCCATCTCTTGGATATTGGCGTCGACGCGATCGAGGTCGATCACGAGGGAAGGCGTGTCGAGATCGTACGTCTTCACGGCTGGAGCAGCGCTTTGATCGGCGTCGAGCCGCCGTTCATCAATTCGGTGAAGATCTCGGCGCCCTCGTCAAGCGGATACGTCGTTGACCACGACAGATCGAGTTGGGGCGCCAGCTCTATGGCAGCGACGAACTCCTCGTCGGTGTAGGCGAAGGATCCACGGATGGACTTTTCAAGACGAACGACGGCGGCGGCGTCGAAGTTGGCGTCAGGCGTTGCCAGTCCGAGCCAGACCGTCGTGCCACCGGGAATGAGATGCTCGAGCGAAGCGTTGCGAGTCGCGGCAGATCCGACGGCGTCGAAGATCACGTCGAACTCTCCCTCGAGTGAGGAAGACACCGCGTTCGCTCCGAGCGATGAAGCGATTGCACGGCGATCCTCGGAGAGGTCAGCGCACGCAACCAACGACGCACCGTTGTAATGAGCGACCTGCAGGCACACGAGCCCGATGGGGCCGCACCCGATGACGCCTACTCGCGCTCCATCGGGAGCGTCGGCGAGATTCCACGCGTGCACCGCGTTGGCGAGGGGCTCGATCAATCCCGCACTGTCCCAGTCGAGACCCGAGGGGAGGTCGTGTAGCAGCGAGCGGGGCACGACGACCCGTTCGGCAAAGCCGCCGGCTTTGTGCGCGCCGAGGAGTACCCGAGTTCGACACAGTTGGGTTTCGCCGCGTCGGCAGAGCTCGCACGTCCCGCACGAGATAAGTGGATTGACCGCGACACGGCGTCCGTCATCCGTGGTGCCCACGAACTCGTGTCCCATAATCAGCGGCGGCACTCGAAAGCTCGGACCGGTGATGCCGTGCAGCTCGCTACCGCAAATCCCCGCACGCTCGACGTGCACAATCTCTTCATTGTCACCGGCAACGACATCATCGACGTCCATTACTTCTACTTTTCCTAGGGCGGTGAACACAAGAGCCTTCATGTACTTCCTTCCGACTTCGACGTCGTTTCTCATCGGTCACGCTACTGGTTTGCTATCTAATCGGTGTGGGGGTGCGACGCATTGAGCAACCGCGCTCGCTCGCGACGCTGCAACGTGTCGTCATGAACGAGTTTGGTGTGACCTGCTCGTTCCGATATCTAGAACAGCCCTGTCACGCAACGTCGTTGATGCGGAACGCGATCGTTGAGATGAGCAGCGGAGTGCCGGTGTGACGCTCGAGCGCACGCGCGTATGTACCGCAATCGACGCCTCCAGTGTTCCGACTATTAGAACTCTGCGGCCGTTCGGCGAATTCAGTCGGCGCGTCAACCAGCCTCATACTCGTCATTCGTATATCGTCAGAACGTTCTCACTCGGTAGACCGCAACTCAGTAAGTGGAACACGTAGTCCATTGAGAGGATGCTCCATGCGCGAATTCGTAGCGGCACCGTGCACCACTGATCTCTACGAGCTCGGCGAATCGTGTCGCTGGGACGAAGTACGGGGCGAGTTGTACTGGGTCGACTTGCCGACCGGCAGATTCTTTCGCGCAACAGCAGACGGAACCCAGGTCGACATCGTCGCGCAGTACCGGGTTGAAGGTGACCTCACGGCGCTCGCTCCGTATGAGGACCGCAGTGACGGCTGGATCATCGCAATGAATCAGTCGGTCGCCCACCTCGACGAATCTGGGAAGGTGATCGAACTGGCTCGTCCCGAAGAACATCAGATCAATGAAGTGCGGACAAACGACGGTGCCGCCGACCCTTGGGGTCGATTTTGGATTGGCTCGATGGCATATAGCGAAGAGCCGGCTCGCGGGAGCCTCTATCGCTTTCACGAGTCAATGGGCAGCGAGACAGTTTTTGGCGACGTGACGATCTCCAATGGCATCGGCTGGAGTCCCGATGAGGGCACGATGTACTACATCGACACCGGTCCAGGATCGTTGAGCGCATTTGACGTGGACCAGAGCGGAGAGATCTCAAACCGACGGCTGGTTGCACAGCTCGACGTCGAACAGGAGGGCGGACCGGACGGTCTCTGCGTCGATGCCGAAGGCGCGATCTGGGTCGCCATCTGGGGTGGGTATCAAGTGCGGCGCTACTCGCCGAGCGGCGAGCTCCTCGCTCGAGTCACCCTCTCGACGGCCCAGCCTTCATGTTGTGCGATCGGTGGGACCAACGGCACGACGCTCTACATAACAACGGCGCGGGAGAACATGTCAGAGGCGGCGCTCGCGGTCGAACCGGACGCGGGGCGACTCTTTTGCGTCGATGTTGAGGTCGGAGGTCTGCCGCTCGCGCCGTACCGGCCAAGGCTACGCACCGTGAAACAAGGACCGATGAACGGAGAGCGAAGCAGAATGCGTTGACTCATTTCACCAGATGACTTAGCGTGCATTCAGATGACGTCGTCAACAGTTCCACCTTTCCGTCGAAGGCGAAGCGACGATTCCCTCCGAACCGGCTTCGCGGCGTGCAGCGATTAGACACTCTCAGCGTTCCCAACGATTGGACTGACATGGAAGCACCGGCGACCCGACCGCTCATTGTGGGACTTGGCGAGGCAATGATTCGGCTTTCTCCACCGTTGAGAGCGCCACTGCAGTCTGCCAATCATTTTGACGCGTACGTCGCGGGTGCTGAGCTCAACATGCTCATCGCCGCGTCATCACTGGGCGCGAGATGCCGCTGGCTCACACGGCTGCCCGAGAATGAACTCGGCGAAATGATCCGACGCCACGCGTGTTCCTATGGGATCGAGGTGGAAGCGCATAACGAGGCGAACGGTCGGGCCGGTCTCTTGTTCCTCGAACTCGGCGCTCCTCTAGGCCATCGACCGTGCTCTATGACCGCAAAGATTCGGCCGCGAGCCACATTGACGCCGATGAGTTTGTCTGGCGTGATGTCCTCGCCGATGCCGCCGTTGCGCACGTGACCGGCGTCACGTGCGCGCTCGGGACGGGACCGTTTGCGGCCACGCTGGCCTTTCTGCGAACCGCGAAGGAACTCGGCGTCTTAACCAGCTTCGATCCAAATTTCCGCTCACATCTTTGGAATTCCGAACAGGCGCGAATCCATTACCGCCAAATTCTGCCATTCGTTGACGTACTTTTTGTTGGTCCCCAAGACCTCGCCTTGATCTATGAGTGCGAGGACGAGGTCGACACGCTCGCCGCAAAGTTGGTAGAGGAGTACCACACCTCAACCGTGGTGATTCGAGAGCGTTGTGAGATTTCGGTCCAAGAGTTAGGTGTCAGCGTTCGAGTGGTGGGAGAGTCTGCCGAAGCTGCTGTCGCTTCCGGCTTCGTCGTCGAGGAAGTGGGGGCGGGTGACGCTGCCGCCGGCGCGTTTTTGACGTCACTGCTGCAGGGAGAAACGCTCGCGACCTGTACCGAGCGGTGCGCGAGAGCGTACGCGAGGATGCTGACGATCCCCGGTGATTCATGGTCGGGAACGCTGCACGATCTCACGGACGGCTACTTCTCCACCCGGAAGCTCATGCGTTAGATGAAACGCGAGACACTGATCGAGAGCCTTGAGCGAGCGCGGCTGATTGCGATCGTGAGGTTGGTTGATCACGCCAATGTGGTCGAGATCGCCCGGACCCTGTGCGACGCGGGCGTTCAGTTTGTGGAGATCACGGTCGAGCGCCCCGACGGAATACGCTCCGTCGAGCGAGTGGTCTCCGAGCTCTCTGGCCGGGCCACCATTGGCGCGGGCACGGTGCTTTCCGTTGACGACGTTGCGCGGGTGAGCGATGTCGGTGCGCAATTCATTGTCACGCCCAACACGAACCCTGAGGTCATTGCCGCAGCTCGCGAGCGTGGATTACTGGTGCTGCCCGGTGCCTTCTCGCCCACTGAAGTATCGGCGGCGATGTCGGCGGGAGCCGATTTTGTGAAGCTGTTTCCCGCGAACACTCTTGGCGTGTCACACCTGAAGGCGCTGCGTGGTCCGTTCCCGGCCGTCAAGTTTGTTCCCACTGGAGGGATTACCAGTGAAAGCGCCGCGACCTGGTTCGAGGCCGGAGCAGTTGCGGTTGCGATGGGGTCGAATCTCGTGCCGAGTTCGGGATCCTTAGAGGGTCTCTTCGAGCGGGCGCAAACTGCCGTTGACGCGAGCGCTGTCGTATGAGCTATTACTAGGCAGCTAATTCAGCCACATTCTTTCATCGAAGGACATTCCAACGTGCTCGGCGTATCGATGGGCTCCGTCGAAACGTGACGCTGAAGGCGCGTCGTGGCGTCGGTGAATCTGAGACGTGCGAGCTATCTCCACCGATCAACTCCAGCTCATTGATGCCGACATCGGTCGCTTTGGCCGACGGATGTTGACGTTTCACGACGGGGATCGCTTCGCGGAGGACTTCTTCATTCGGCGCCTGGGATTCGTTGGAATCGGCATCTGGACTCGCGCAACGACGATGTCGGTACGTTTGCGGAGCTCGCTGCTGAGCACAAGATCGAGCTGGTTGTGAAGAATGCGATAGCGCAGCTTGCGGGGGGCGAGCACCGGGATCAAGACCACGATCTGTTGTCGATGTTTTGAGCGCTCTCTGTCGATGAAGTCGGAGATCGGCGTGACGACGGACGTGTACTCGGTGTGCAATATCTGTAGCTCCGGGCCCGGGTTCCAGCGCCTCCAGTCGAGCTCGAGACTGGTGCAGTGCTGGTGATCCTCGTCGCCCTCTTCGAGCACCACCGATATCGCGACCACGTCATGGCTGAGGGAAAGTGCTTCGCCGATCGCAAAACGTGTGAGCTCTGACACGTTGACGATTGGAACAACCACCACCGTCCGCTTCTCAATTGGCGCGCTCGGTATCTCGCCAATGCCAATGGCGTCTCTTGTGCGCGCGTAGTACGCATCGATACGGACGAAGAGGAAGATGAACGTGGGTATCGCGACGACAACAATCCACGCGCCCTCGGCGAACTTCGTCACCAGGAAAATCACGGTAGCGACGCCCGTGACGAGCGCGCCGGTGCTGTTGACGGCGGCCCGATATCGCCAGCGCGCAGGGCGCGTGCGCCACCAATGCACCACGAGCCCCGACTGGGAGAGCGTAAAGCCCACGAAGACGCCGATCGCGAACATGGGGATGAGCTCGTTGGTGTTGCCGCCGACGGCCACGAGCAAGGACGCGGACAACACCGCGAGGACCCAGATGCCAGCATTGAATACCTGACGATCGCCACGGAGCCCAAAAAGGTGTGGCAGGAAGTTGTCCCGGGCGAGGAGACTTCCGAGAATCGGCAGACCACCGAAGGACGTGTTGGCAGCAAGGGCGAGCACGACGGTGATTGTGATGGATACGAGGTAGTACGCCCAGTGGCGCCCAACCGCCACGCCCATGATCTGGCTTAGCACCGTCTCTTTGCTTCGCGGTCCAATGTGCCAACGGTGCGCAAGCACAGCGAGTCCGAGCAACATCGCCCCAAGCACCACGCCGAGCATGAGTTCCGTGCGCTTCGCGCGCTGAATGCGTGGCTGCTTGAACAGCGGAACGCCGTTCGCGATCGCTTCAACGCCCGTGAGCGCGCTGCATCCTGCGGAGAATGCCTTCAAGATGAGGAGTACTGAGACGACCTGGAGGCCGTGGCTCGAAAGCAACGAACGTCCCGGCTGGGACTCGTGGAGACCAAGAGGATGGATCAACCCGACGGCAATCACCGCGAACATCCCGATGATGAACATGAAGGTGGGGAGCAAAAAGGCACGAGCGCTGTCGCCGAGGCCGCGAAGGTTGAGCAGGGTGATGAGGGCGAGGACGCCGAGACAGATCGCCACGGTATACGGCGTCAAGTTGGGAAAGGCGGAAGTGAGACTCGCGACGCCCGCGGCGATGGACACCGCGACCGTCAGCGTGTAGTCGACGACGAGAGCGGCGCCCGCTACGAGGCTTGCGTGCACTCCCAGGTTGGCTCTCGAAACGGCGTACGCGCCGCCCCCGCCGGGATAGGCGTCGATGACTTGGCGGTAGGACGTGACGAGAATCACCAGCAGCACGATGATGGCGATCGTGATGGGCAGGATGAGGTGCAGCGCGCTCGTACCCGCGACGGCGAGCACCACGATGATTGCCTCGGGGCCGTACGCGACCGAAGTCAGTGCGTCGAGCGACAGGGCGGAAAGGCCTTCGAAGGGATTGATCTGTTCCTTCGACGCATCGCTGGTTCGAAGTGGGCGACCAATGAGCACGGTCCACACCGAATGTCCGATAGAACGATTGGCGGGCGCGTTCGTGGCCATTCCCAAATCGTAGGTGCGAGGGTCTGGCGTCTAGGACCCGGTGAGAATCTGTTTCTCTATGAGCGAGGCACAGTCATTCGCTGGAAGCGGGTGCGCGAACAGGTAGCCCTGACCGTAGTCACAGCCGATATCACGAAGTGCGTCGTATTGTTCGCGGCGCTCGATACCCTCAGCGACGACCTTCATCTCCATCGTCGTTGCCAAATGACATATCTCTTCGACGAGCAGCATGGATCGTGGGGAGCCGGGTAATTCTGAGATGAAGGAAATATCCAGCTTCAACTGGTCAAACGGAAAACGGCGGACGTAGGACAGCGAGGAGAAGGCGGTGCCAAAGTCGTCGAGCGAAAGCTGTGCGCCGAGACCCCTAAGACCGGCAAGGAATGAATTCGTCTCTTCGGTGTCGTCTAGCAACACCGACTCAGTGATCTCAAAGATGAGATCACTGGGATCAACGGACGTGCGATCGACGATCTCGGAGATAGAACTGAAGAGGTGCGACACCGAGAGATCTCGTGCGGAGAGGTTCACGCTCATATACAGGGGGGAGGGGTAGCGCTCTTGCCAGCGTCGCAGCTGCAGAGCCGCTTGCTCCCACACCCACTGGTCCAGTTCGACTATGAACCCCGTAGTTTCGGCAATCGAAAGGAACGCTTCGGGGTACAGCAGTCCGCGCCTTGGATGTTGCCAGCGCACTAACGCCTCGAAGCCGACGATTCGTCCGCTAATCAGCGCGACAATCGGTTGGAAGTGCACGACAAGTTCATCCAGGGACGGAAGCGCGTCAAGTTCGTTGCTCGTCACAACGAAGCCGGCTCCTACCCGTAATATCGTGTCGCGTAGCTCTTGCACGGCGCGAGTCTTGGTGACCCAGGCCGAACTGCCCGCGCGCATCGAAGCAAACAGCGCTCCCGGCTGTTCGGACCCTGAGAGCGTAATCACTTTGACGTCCGGATTCTCTTCGCGAAGAATGGCGATCGCGCTGGCTGCATCCATGTCGGGCAGCATGTAGTCGATGACGATGACGTCGGGCTTCTCTCGTCGAGCGAGTTCGATGCCGCTTGTGGCGTCGAGCGCAGTGCCGACGATGGCGATGCGGTGTTCATCGCGGAGCAAGCGCTCAAGACTCTGGAGGATCATTTCATGATCGTCAATGAGGACCACTCGCGTTGCGTTGAATTCATTCATGTTGATCAAGTATCTTGCGCACGTTGCCAAGCAGGGTTGCCTGGTCGAACGGTTTTTCGATGAGATGGAAATCGGTGCCGAGCATGGCACCCGCCTTTAAAACGGGCTGTGCGTGTCCCGACATAAACAGCACGCCGACGTTCGGATGGAGCTTTCGAACCTCGATAGCGACGGTCGGTCCCTGCATTTCGGGCATGATCATGTCGGTGAGCACGAGATCAATGGAATCCTTTGATGCCGCCGTCGCGAGGTCGATCGCTTCACGACCGCCGGATGCGCTGATGACGATGTAGCCGTTTCGAACCAGAATGCGACGGGTCACTTCTCGAAGTGCACTCTCGTCGTCAACGATGAGGATGGTCTCGGTGCCCACCTGCGGCGTGGCGGCGAGCTTCTGAGTTGCCGAAAGGTCGCGCGAATCTTCCGCCGACGCAGCGGGCAGGAGAATTGATACGGAGGTCCCGACGCCGACGTCGGAGTAGATCTTGGTCCGTCCTCCCGACTGCGACACAATCCCGTACACCGTGGCCAGCCCAAGGCCGGAACCTTCACCAGTCGGTTTGGTCGTGAAGAACGGTTCGTACGCGCGATCTCGAACATCCGGGGTCATCCCGGTCCCGTTATCGCTCACTCGACAGCAGACGAACGATTGCAGCGGATCTTCTGTGAAGTTATCGTCGTCGATTGCCCGAGTTGAAGTGTCGATGGACAGTGTTCCGCCGGACGGCATGGCGTCTCGAGCGTTAATCACCAGATTGAGAATGATTTGCTCGACCTGACCGGGATCGGCGATGACCATCGGAAGATCGTCGGCCAGGTTGATGACGAGATCGATCTGCGCGCCGATGGTTCGACGAAGGATCTGCTCCATCGAGGTGATCGCGTCGTTCAAACTCAGCGGGCGCGCTTGGACAACTTCACGGCGGGCAAAGGCCAGCAGCTGGCGCGTCAGTAAGCTCGCGCGCTCCGCCGCAACTTGAATCTGTTCGACATCCTTGAGCGGACCTTCCCATCTCGTGCCACCAGGAGCGACGGACGCGCTGAGAAGCTCCTCGGCAACAAAGGAGGCGTAGTTCACGATGACGGCGAGCAGGTTGTTGAAGTCATGTGCAACGCCACCAGCCAATTCTCCGAGGCTTTCCATACGCTGGGATTGATGAAGTTGTGCCTCGAGGTGGCCGCGATCGACGACCGCTTGCAGTCGCACGTCTTCGGCAACTGACTTTTCGTCCTCAGCCTTCACTCGCTCGCCTTCGGCGACGATCTTCTCGCCCTCAGCCTTCACTCGCACACCCTCGGCGACGATCTTCTCGTCCGCAGCCTTCACCCGCTCGCCCTCGGCGACGATTTTCTCACCGTGAGCTTTCACTCGTTCGATTTCGACGACGAGGCGCACTCGTTCCGCTTCCGTTCTCACCCGGTCCGCTTCCGCCGTTCGCGCGACACGTTCGCTCACGTCGACGATTGCGGCCGTGGTGAGCGAGCCGAAATCTGTAGAAAAGGTCGTCGTCGAGAGGGCGGCTGAGAAGGTTTCGCCGTCGCGGCGGTGGCCTTGAGCATCGATCCACGCAGTCTGGGTACTCGGAGCTGAATCACTCAAGTCCATCAAGGTGGACAGTGATTTACCCACGAATTCCCGATGAGAAAAGCCGAAAAGGTCTGTCGCCTGCGAGTTCGCGAACACGATCGAACCCGTGGAGTCGATAGTCAATAGCGCGATGGGTGCCGTATCAAACAGATCGGCGCGCGCTTCGGTGGAGAGCCATTCCATACTCGCCACCTTCAATGTGAGCAGCACAGAAATACCATGCGTTCCCTAAGGATAACTGACCGGCGTTTACGAGGGCTTCTCCAATTCGAGAATTGTCTCGAGCGGGTGGTAACTGCATTCTTGATGAAGTGGCGACTGGAAGTCGTTGGCGCTGAATCTCAAGTCGGTAGAGAAGTCAAGCTGAAGCTGCAGCACCGCGCTTGAGCGTCCGAGATCGGGCGACCGCCCACCACAGCGACCACAGAACGAATGCCTCGATGAGGATGGCGACGATGCCAATCGCCAACACTCGATCAATCGATACGAGAATGACGACCAGCAGCTCTGCTGCGACGGCGAGGAGGCTCAGCACGGCGTACGGACCATACTGGGAGGCCGCCGCGTGAATGCGGCTCGTGGGGCGAGCGTTCGTGCGCCAGAAGGCATCGAGCACTTGACGCTTCTCTTGGCGCGAGCAACTTCGGTACACATCGAGCTTCATGGCATCACGCTAGACCGCGGGGGCCGCTTCGGTGAGTTCAAGCGGGAGTTGCGTTGGCCCGACTTCTCCATTAGTACGAAGAGTGAAGCGGTGACGAGGAGGAGACCATGACGCAGACGACCAAAGCGACGATCGCGTTTCTCGGTGTTGGACAGATGGGCACCCCCATGGCGACGCGATTGCTCGGAGCCGGCTTCGCGCTGCGAGTGTGGAATCGATCGCCCCAGCACACCGCTGCGCTCGTTGACGCCGGGGCGACGGCAGCGTCAACCCCCGCGGACGCCGCAAAGGGTGCAGCGTTCGTGATCACGATGCTGCCCGACGGGGCGACGGTGGAGTCAGTCGCGCTCGGCGGCGACGGTGCGCTCGACGCGTTGGCAGAAGGAGCGTTCTGGCTCCAGATGAGCACCGTCGGCGTCGACTGGACGGCTCGCTTGAAAGAGGAAGCGACATTGCGCGGCGTGACGTATGTTGATGCGCCTGTCTCGGGCAGCGTGGGACCGGCGACCAACGGGACACTCGTGATCCTCGCGAGTGGTCCTGTCGAATCTCGCGAACGCTCTACCCCCGTGTTTGAATCGCTCGGACGAATTGTCTGGCTGGGAGACGCCGGCGCGGGAAGTGCGGCCAAGCTCGTCTTAAACAATTGGCTCGCGGACATCGTCGAAGCGACGGTCGAAACGATCAGGTTTAGTGCGAGCCTCGGGCTTAACCCGAAGGACATTATTGATCTGCTTGAGGGACTGCCGCTCGGCTCGCCGTTTGGCGTGGCCAAGGCTCGACAGATGCTCGGCGGCGACTTCGCACCGAGCTTCGCGCTGAAGCACGCGTTAAAAGACGTTGATCTTGCGGTGACGACCGCCCGCGCACGCGGAGCTCGCCTTTTGTTAAGTGAAGCGTTCTTGGAGTCGTGGCACCAGGCGGTCGATAGCGGACTGGGCGACCGCGACGTCTCGGCCGTCTTTGCGGCCGAGACGTCAAGTACAGCGTCCTAGAACTCCGAGATGATCTCGAACTGACCGAGTTCCGCTTCCTCGGAGACGGAAGCGCCCGTGGGAGGGGCAACGGCGTCTCGTGCGGGACCGCGCAGCGCAACGACCGTCACGAGCAGCGCGATCGCGGCGAGCACCGCTCCGATAAAGAACGTCTCGTGGTAGCCGCTGACGAGGGCGGTCGCGGTGGAACCGCCGCCCTTGAGCAGTGACGTCGTGCGACTGGCTGCAAGCGTGCCAAAGACCGCGAGTCCCGCCGAGGAGGCGAGCCACATGGAGACATTGACCAGACCAGACGCGACGCCCGCATCACTGCGCGGTACGTCGGCCATGGCGATTGTCAGGAGCGGCACCGCGGAGATGCTCATGCCGATGCCGAGCAATAAGAACGCCGGCAGAATCGATGTTGCGTAGACAGCGTGGGTGTCTGCGCGAGCGAGGACGAGCAGTCCGAGGATCACCGCGATCATGCCGGGGATGAGCAGCTTCATGGGACCGAAGCGGGCGAGCAAGCGGCTCGTCAGGCCTAGGGACATGATGGCCATCGCCAAGGTCAAGGGAAGGAACGCAATGCCCGTGCGGAGTGGGTCGTAACCCATCACGCGCTCGAGGTAGAGGGCGCCGAAGAAGAAGACCGCGTACATTGCGGTAAAGGACAGTCCTCGCACGATGCTCGATGTAGTCAGGCTCCGAAGCTTCAAGATGCGCATGGGCATGATGGGCTTTTCGATGTGAGATTCGAGATAGAAGAAGGCGACCATCAGCACGACCGAGGCCGCGGCGAAACCGAGCGTGTGAGCGGTGAGCCATCCGTACGTGGATGCCGTCACGATTGCGTAGATGCCGATGATGAGCGACACGGTCATGAGGAGCGAACCCTTCATGTCGAGACCCGCACGAACCCCGAGCCCTTCATTTTCCTTGATCAGTATCGAACCAAGCACGAGCGTGACGACGCCGATCGGGACATTGATGACGAAGATCCAGTGCCAGTTGACCGCTTGGGTGAGCAGACCGCCGACCAGAAGTCCGATCGATCCGCCGCCCACGGCGACGAACATATAGGCGCTCATGGCTTTCGCACGCTCGGCGGCGCCAGAGAATTCAGTGACGATGATTGCCACAATCACGGAGGTGGAAATCGCGCCGCCCATGCCCTGGAAAAAGCGCGCCGTAATGAGCGTTGCTTGGTTTTGGGCGATCGAGCAAATCAAAGAAGACAGGGTAAAGAGCGCGACGCCACTGAGGAAGACCTTCTTTCGACCGAGCAGGTCCCCGAGGCGCCCGGCGAGCAGCAAGAAGCTGCCAAAGGCGATGAGGTACGCGTCAACCACCCAGGTCAGGTTGGCCTGGGAGAAGTGGAGATCGCGTTGAATCGAGGGGAGCGCCACATTGACGATGGATGAGTCAAGCGCGTTCATGAGCATGGCGAGGCAGACCACTATGAGGGCGATCCAGCGGCGTCGGGATGTAATTCCTGGTGAAGAGGTAAGAGTATCTGTCATCGTGAGAATCCTTGGTGGGTAAGGTGGGAACCACTGAGCAACGATTCGTTATGATCGTTTAAGCGGTATAATCATGATAGCATGAATATCCGCACTTCGCTACCATTAACGCCGATGGACGAAAATTCTTCCACGGGGCCGATCCTGTTAGTCACGCAATTGTCGCGATTGATTAATCGACGAAGCACGCCTGAGCTGCTCGGGCAAACGTTGAAGGAACTCGCCGCACTGTCGTACTTGCGTGACTGCAAGGAAACGACTCAGCAATCGTTGGTTGAAGGGCTGTGCATCGATGCCAACTACTGCGTGTTGCTGCTGAACGACCTTGAAGATAGCGGGCTCGTCGAGCGGCGTCGCGATCCGACGGACCGGCGTCGACACATCGTTTCGATGACCGAAGAAGGCAGCAAGGCTCTCGAGCACGCCGAGGCCGCACAGCAGACCCTCGAAGACGAGATGCTCGGCGCACTGAAGCCAGATGAGCGCGCGGCGCTCGCACATCTATTGCGTAAGTCGATCGAGGGCCAAGCCGCGAACGCTGCGTCGAACGCTTCTTAGCGCGACTTTGAGGTAACGCTCTTCGGCGAGGGCGCTTCGAAATTCCACCTCGCGTCACATCCATGACCTTCCGGCTCAAGTCGTTCGGGATCTACTTTCCCTCGGGCACGTAGCGCCGACCGCCACGTCATCGAGCCACGCCCGCATGACTCGGTTCGTTCACTCGGGCGATGCATCGCCATCATCCGGCTATGCGTTTTGTGCGCTCACGACGTCAGAAGTAACCTCGAAATCGTCGTTTGAAAGGCGTAAATATACAATGAGTATCCCCAGTGCGTCGTATTCCATCACCATGCGCGTTGCGCTCAGAAGCGCGTCGGACATACCCTCCATCGCCACGGCCGTCAGCGAAGCCGGGGGACTGGTAACCGCACTCGACGTCGTGGAGCCAATAGACGGACGCATGGTCATCGACGTGACGTGCAATGCGATTGACGAACAGCACGCCGAACTGATTGGCTCCGCGGTGGAAGCCGTCAAGGGTACGAACGTGCACGCCATCAGTGACCGCACCTTTCTGATGCACCTGGGTGGCACGATCGCTATGGAACCAAAAGTTCCCCTGAAGACCCGTGACGACCTGTCGATGGCCTACACCCCAGGCGTCGCGCGCATCTGCAGCGCGATCGCGAAAGATCGCTCGCTCGCACGAAAGCTGACCATCAAGCGCAACACCGTGGCGGTGGTCACTGACGGCTCGGCCGTCCTCGGACTCGGCAACATTGGACCGGAAGCGGCGCTCCCGGTCATGGAGGGTAAGGCGCTCTTGTTCAAGCGCTTCGCCAACATCGACGCGTGGCCCGTGTGTCTTGATACCCAAGACACTGACGAGATCGTGCGCATTGTCCAGTGCCTCGCACCCGTCTACGGCGGCATCAATCTCGAAGACATCTCTGCTCCGCGCTGCTTCGAGATCGAATCTCGCCTTCGCGAACTGCTCGATATTCCTGTCTTCCACGATGATCAGCACGGTACGGCGACCGTCGTCTACGCCGCGCTGATCAACGCGTTGCGCGTCGTGAAAAAGGACATGGGCGACATTCGCGTCGTCATACTGGGCGTCGGCGCTGCGGGCGTCGCGATTGGCAAGTTGCTCTTAAAAGTGGGCGTTGGTGACGTCATCGGCGTCAACCGGGCCGGCATTCTTGACGCTCAGGACGAGGGACTCGACGACGAGCGACGTTGGCTTGCGGAGCACAGCAACAATGAGCAGCGCACTGGCTCACTGAGTGACGCCCTGATGGGCGCAGATGTCTTCATTGGGGTCTCCGGGCCGAACGTGGTCGGCGAGGAACACGTGAAGCTCATGGCGAAGGATTCAATCATCTTCGCCCTGGCGAACCCGGACCCCGAGATTGATCCGGTCATCGCACGTCGTCACGCCGCGATCGTCGCGACGGGCCGCAGTGATGAGCCGAATCAGATCAACAACGTGCTCGCCTTTCCGGGAATCTTCCGAGGTCTGCTCGACGTCGGCGCGTCAAAGATCACTGAAGAGATTGAGATCGCGGCGGGTGAAGCGATCGCGGGAGTCGTAAAGGACAGCGAGCTTTCCGCGGACTACATCGTGCCGACCGTCTTTAACCCGAGTGTGGTGGGTGCGGTGGCCGAGGCCGTTGGCGCCGTGGCCCGCGCGTCGATTCAAGACTGACCTCTCCACCGCGGTGGTCCGCTCTCCTCGCTTACGCTCAGTGGAGCGAATGAGGAGGGGCATGAGCGGTTTTCCGTACGAAGGCAGATTCGAAGTACATCGGGGGCTTCCCGAAGAGGGAACAGAAAAAGAGGTAGTTCTCGCCACGCTGGCGGCCATGTCGTCAGAGGAGAACCCGGCGTGGGAGACGGGTCAAGTCTCGGGCACGATGTACTGCGGTGATCACGATCACTACGACTTTTTGAATGAGGCATTCTCGTACTTCTCCTACGTGAATTCGTTGCAGCGTGACCTCTGTCCGAGCAACACCAAGTTCGAAGCCGAGGTCATCGCCATGACCCTCGACCTGCTCGGCGCGAGCTCCTTGAGTGAAACGACTCCCGTCGGACTCGTTACGTCGGGCGGATCTGCGTCGATTGCGCACGCTGTCCTTGCGTACCGCGAACATCACCCGACGTCGGGTCGTCCGAACATCATCAAACCAGAGACCGCGCATCCGGCCTTTTCTAAAGCGGGCCATCTCTTTGGCGTCGACGTACGCATCGCGCCGGTCGATCCCACGACGACGCAGGTTGATCTCGAGTGGGTGCGAGCAAACATCGATGAGAACACCGTGGCGCTCATCGGGTCCGCCTGCAACTACGGCTACGGCACCGTCGACCCAATCAGCGAACTCGGCCAGATCGCGCTCGAACGGGGCGTCGGTCTTCACGTCGATGGTTGCCTCGGAGGGTTTATTCTGCCCTTCGGACGAGAGTTGGGCTATGACATTGAGTCCTTCGACTTCTCGGTTCCAGGCGTCACGAGCATCTCTGCCGACACCCATAAATATGGCTACGCCTTGAAGGGTACGAGCGTCTTGTGCTTCGCGGACAAGGCGCTGCGTAACGATCAATACTTCTATCTGACGGATTGGTCGGGCGGCAAGTACTGCTCACCGGGTATGGACGGATCGAGGTCCGGTGGTCTACTCGCGGCAACCTGGGCGGCGATGGTGCACCTCGGGCGCGCAGGGTATCGGAGGTACGCCGAGCAGATCTTCGCGACGTCGACCGCCATGCAGGCGGCCGTACGCGAACACCCTTCGCTGCGTCTCATGGGCAAGCCCACCTTTCTCTTTTCGTTCACGTCGGATGAGTTCGACATCTATCTCGTCAATGACTTCCTGCGCTTGCGGGGGTGGCGGATGAATGGCCAGCAGTACCCGAATGCGCTCCATATGGCCGTCACCCGACCCCAGACGCAACCGGGCGTCGTCGAACGATGGAGGAACGATCTCGCAGAAGCCGTGGCGTACGCACACGAACACCGCGACGAACCGGCGAAGTCGGGCGCCATCTATGGCGGGGTCGCAGGCGGGATGACCGAAGAGGCTGACAGCTTCATCAAGTTCTTCATGGCCGACATGATGGATAAGCAGTCCGCCGTTCCGTCCTGATGGACGACGCGGAGCTCTGTCTCAGCATCGACCTTGGCAGCGGGGGACCGAAGATCGCCCTCGTCACGCTGAGCGGCGAGGTTCTTTGCCACGAGATCCATCACGTGGCGACGTCGTTTGGCGACGACGGCGCCGCGACCCAAGACGCCGAAGAGTGGTGGACGATCATTACCGCCTCGTCGCGGCGGTTGCTGGCCTCGCTCGACTCTTCGGCTCGCGTCAGGGCGGTCGCGGTGACGGGCATGTACGCCTGCACCGTGCCGGTTGACGCGAATGGACGTCCATGCGGACCGTGCCTCACGTGGCTCGACACCCGAGGAGCGAGATATGCGCGCCAGGCTGTGGGTGGTTGGCTGCAGGGCTACAACCCTCGAAAGATTCTGCCGCTGATTCGAAAGACGGGTGGCGCGCCCTCAACGGCTGGTGACGATCCCGTTGGTCACATCTTGTACCTGGAGCACGAATGCCCTGATGTCGTCGCAAAGACGCGTTGGTACATGGAACCGATCGACTATCTGACCATGCGAATGACCGGTGTCGCCTCGGCGACCCACGCGTCGCGCCTGGCCTGGTGGCTTACGGACAACCGGCGTCTCGACGATTATCGCTACGACGAAGGACTGCTTGCCATGCTGGGCCTCAACGCGTCGAAGCTGCCGCCACTCGTCCCGTTTGGATCCATCGTCGGGACGGTGACGGTCGACGCGATGTCCGAATTGGGCTTGTCGAAGGACGTAGTCGTAATAGCGGGCTTGCCCGACCTTCACGCGGCGGCACTGGGCTCGGGTGCGACGAATCTCTATGACACGCACCTGGCGCTCTCGACGACGTCGTGGATCAGCTGTCCCGTTGCGAAGAAAAAGACGGACGTCAATCACTCGATTGCGTCGGTGCCCGGACTCTCCAATGACGCCTATGTGATCATCAACAGTCAGAACACTGGAGCAAGAGCCCTGGAGTGGCTTCGTGGAGTGCTGAGTGCGATGGGACCGAGCATGAGTTTCGACGAGATGATCACGCTCGCTGCGACCTCACCCCCCGGGGCCCACGGCGCGCGCTTCACTCCGTGGCTCGCGGGGGAGCGATCGCCGATCGACAATAAGAAGATCCGAGCCGGATTCACGAACCTCTCCGTCCGGACAACGACTGGCGATCTCGTGCGCGCCGTCATGGAGGGCGTCGCCGCGAACAGCGCGTGGCTCTTCGGTTACGTGGAGAAGTTCACTGGACAGACACTCACGCCCATCAGACTTCTCGGTGGCGGCGCGCAATCAACCCTCTGGTGCCAGATGTATGCCGATGTGCTTGATCGGCCGGTGGAACAGGTTCTCGAACCGCTCCTGGCGCAGCTTCGTGGCGCCGCGCTGCTCGCCTCCCTCGCGCTGACCAGTCGCGTGCGCAGTGAGTCGGTGCCGTCGGGAATGATGTACCGACCATCGAGTGCATCGGAGTTCTACCGCACGAGGTCCGGTGAGCTCGAGAGCCTCTACCGACGCGACCGAGGCTGGTCGCGCGCGCACCCGCGAAGCTCCTAACGTCCTCTGACGGCGTGGGTTCAACAACGTGTGGTGCAGGGAATCCATAGTCAGCGCGCGGACGTAACGAGCGCGGAAGCGAACCTCTAATCTTCGCCCTATGCAGATATCAGCCGTTGTCGCCACCGCCTTTGGCGGACCCGAAGTGCTCTCTGTCGTCGACACCGAACTGGGTGAGCCGAAATCGGGCGAGGTACTCGTCGAGGCGCGCGCCGCGGGCATCAACCCAATCGACTTCAAGCTCTACAGCGGCGGCGGACATGGCAGCGACCCATCGAGTCTGCCGATGCGACTCGGGTTCGAAGCGGCGGGCATCGTCCTCTCAACCGGCGGCGAGGTTGAGGGACCGAGCGGGCCTATTCGACCGGGGGACGAAGTGATCGCGTATCGAACGTCCGGCGCCTACGCGAGCGCCATCATTACGCCTGGGACGAGCATCGTGACGAAACCAGAATCGATGTCCTTCGACGAGGCGGGTGGGCTCATGCTCACGGGTGTGACCGCGGTGCACGCGCTTCGTGTAAGCAATGTCATTGCGGGCGACACGGTGCTCATGAACGGCGGCGCGGGCGGCGTTGGCCTGATGGCTATCCAGCTGGCCGTCACGGACGGCGCTCGCGTGATCGCGACGGCTGGAAAGGCGCAACACGATCTTCTGCGAAGCCTCGGAGCCGAGCCCGTGGTCTACGGCGAAGGACTCCTCGAACGCGTCAAGGCATTGGCCCCCGAGGGCGTCGACGCAGCACTCGACTTCGTGGGCACCGACGAGGCACTCGACGTCTCGACGGCGCTCGTCGAGGATCGAAGCCGGATTGTCACCATTGTCTCCTCGCCGCGCGCTGGCGAGCTAGGGATCAAAGCAATCGGTGGCGGACCGGGCGCAGATCCGGGTACCGAGATTCGAGCGGCGGGCCGACTCGAACTCGTCCGTCGCGTGGAGCAGGGATCGCTTCGAGTGATCGTCGCCGCAACGTACCCTCTGACCGAGGTCCAGGCCGCTCACCGCGAACTCATGGGCGGCCACACCCACGGGAAGATAGTCCTGCACCCCTAGCGCTGACTAGAACTCCTCGAAGACCTCAGGGTCCTCGTCCATGCGTGATTGCGCTATTGCCGCGATTGCAGCCATCTCCTCGCTCGAGAGCTCGAAGCTGAACACGTCCAAGTTCTCACGCTGGTGCTGGATCGACGACGCCTTCGGGATGGGGAGTGCGCCGATCTGAAGTTGCCAACGAAGCACGATTTGGGCGGGCGTCTTGTGATGACGGACCGCCGCGTCGGCGACCGCCGGATAGTCCCCCATCGGCAGGTCGCGACCGAGCGGGCTCCAGCTCTCAGTCACAATGTCGTATCGCGCGTCGACCTCGCGGAGGTGCGACTGCGCCCAGGCGGGGTGCAGTTCGATCTGATTCACCACCGGCACGACGCCGGTCTCGACCGCTAATCGCTCGAGATGAGCTTCGTTGAAGTTGCTCACACCAATGGATCGGATGAGTCCCTCGTCGCGGAGTCGGATCATCGCGCGCCAGGAGTCGACGTACTTGTTGACTCGAGGGAGCGGCCAATGAATGAGGTACAAATCGACGTAGTCGAGGTCGAGCCGTGTGAGAGAGTCCTTCAAACCTGCGATCGTCTGATCGAAGCCGTGTTCGCCTCCTCGAAGCTTCGTGGTCACGAACATCTCCGAGCGCTCCACACCGGAACGCGCGAGGCCTCGCCCCACGCCGAGCTCGTTGCCGTAGAGCGACGCGGTGTCGATGAGTCGGTATCCGAGGTCAAGCGCTGTTGCGACGGCGATTTCGGCCTCTGCGTCGTCCATCGGATAAGTGCCAAATCCGAGAACCGGAATGACCCTTCCATCGGAGAGCGATCGAGTGGGAATAGGCAGCATGTCCTCACCTCCGAGTCATCGAGCCTGCGTTGAACGTCGCCAGCTTCGTCGTTGCCGGCTCGAACTTAATCGGCCCGCGCCGCTTCACCCCCGGGAATATCTCACCGACGTGAAAGTATGAACGGGGGTCACTATGTCACATGAAGTACGCGTCGCCGCTGTCCAGCTGGCGTCCGGTCCAGATGCTCGAGAAAACGTCGAGCGTGCGACAGTCCTCGTTCGACGCGCGGCGCTCGACGGAGCTCGCTACGTGCAACTTCCCGAGTATTTCAATTTCCGCGGCCCCACCTTGCAGTACCGGACAGTCGCTGAATCTGTCCCGGGTCCGACGACCGACCAACTTGGCTCGCTCGCACGAGAGCTCGGCATCACGTTGCACGTCGGCAGCCTCTTCGAACTCTGCGAGGAACCCGACAAGAGCTACAACACGAGCGTGGTGCTGTCGCCAAGTGGCGACATCGCCGCCAGTTATCGCAAGGTCCATCTGTTTGATGTCAATGTTCCAGGCGGCGTTGAGCACCGCGAGTCGAGGAACATTGCGCCGGGCGATCAACTTGTCGTCGCTGACGTCGAAGGGTTCTCCCTTGGAATGTCGGTCTGCTTCGATGTCCGCTTTCCCGAGCTCTACCGTGAGCTCTGTCTCGCCGGTGCCACGGTGCTGGCGGTGCCGTCGTCCTTTGCGGTCGCGACAGGCCGTGTCCACTGGTCGACGCTGTTACGAGCCCGAGCGATCGAGAACGAGGCGTACGTGATCGCCGCTGCTCAGGCGGGCACCACGTCCGACGGCATCTCCTCGTACGGCCACTCCATGATCATCGATCCGTGGGGCGAAGTGCTTGCCGAATCAACGATCGATGGCGAAGATGTGCTCGTAGCGACGATTGATCTCGACGAGGTCCCACGCCGACGCGCTCAAATTGCGGTGTTCGAACTTCGCCGCCCTGACGTCTACGACCGCGAGACTCTCTCCTAGGAACGCGAGACTGGCGGACGCGGCGTCCGCCAAGGTATGGCAACGCTCCTCTATTCGAGCCAGTCGTCGACTGATGCGGTTCCCGACTTGTAGCGATCTCGCAGGGCGATTTGGATGGAGCGAATTCGCTGTTCGAGCTCGTCGCGGCGTCGACAGAGCGCGCCGCGCTGCTCTTTAACTCGTGCTTCGAGGTCGTAGACGGTATCGGAATCGGCGAGATCGCTCGCGGCGAGGTCCGCGTGGACGCCGAGCAGGCCTTGTGCGTAGTCCCGTGTGAGATCGTCCGCTGCCCGAACGGAAGCTGCCGCGTCGGGTGACAGCGACCACCCGCCGCCGACCCAACCGGTCGCGAGCAGTTGGGGGAGGCGGTCGACGAGTAGTTGGAGGTCGTGCGGGTCGGTCGCAGAGTGCGTCTGCTCGAGAATCTCCTGGTCAAGGGAGAGCACGCCGATCGCGTACGAGGCATACACCGAAGTGTGCACGAGTTCGTCGCGCCACGCTCGAAGATTATCGAGTGATGTGTATTCGCTCACGGGCTGAGTCCGAGATAGCACCGCGTCGATCTCGTCAATCGAGTTCGTCACACGCCTGACCTTAGGTCCAATCGACGAAAAAGGGCGCGCTGGGAGGCCATTTAGGGTCAATTCTTTCTTAAAAGGGTCCGTAGTTCCAGGTGATGAGCACCCAACTGTCGCCGCGCGTCACGGTGGCAATCCTCGCTTGGAACGCATGGGAATATACGGCGCGCTGCCTGGCGTCATTACGTACGACGCTGCGCGAGACCGACCAAGTCGTCGTCGTCGACAACGGGTCGAGTGATCTCACGGGAGCCCTGTTGTCGCGCTATCCCTGGGTCCAGGTCCTCACCAACGAAGAGAATCAAGGCTTTGCGAAGGGTTGCAATCAGGCCGCCGCGGTGGCATCCGGGGACGTCATCGTCTTTTTGAACAACGATACGATCCTGTCGCCGGGATGGATCGAAGAGCTCCTCGATCCCTTCAGCGACCCCGACGTCGCGGCGGTGGGACCGCGCTCTAATGAAGTCTCCGGCCATCAAAAGATTGATGATCCCAACTACGCCGCGTCGTCGCTTGCGAGCATCGACCGGTTCGCGAGCTCGTGGCGCGCTGCGCACCGTGGTCAAGTGAGCGAGTGCCCACGCCTGGTTGGCTTTTGTCTCGCGGTGCGCACCGACGTCTTCCGCGAGGTCGATGGATTCGACGAAGGATACGGGCTCGGCGGCTGCGAGGACGACGATCTGTGCATGAAGCTGCGCACGGGCGGCCATCGACTGATGGTCGCGCACGGCTCATTTGTCCACCACGAGGCCCACGCCACCTTCAGCGCCAACGGGGTTGATTGGTATGAGCAGCAACGGGAGAATCAACAGCGATTTCAACGTCGCTGGGGTTCGCCGAGCGCCGCGCCGCTCGCGCTCTTGAGTGTGTGCCTCATCGTGAAGGACGAGGAGGCGATGCTCGGTGCTTGTCTCGAGTCGGTGTCCGGCGTCGCCGATGAGGTCGTCGTCTACGACACCGGCTCTACCGATCGAACGGTGGAGATCGCGCGGTCCATGGGAGCACGCGTCGTCGAGGGATATTGGGACGATTCGTTCTCCAGAGCGCGCAACGCCGCACTCTCGCTCGCCTGCGGGACGTGGGTGCTGTCCTTGGACGCGGACGAGCGCCTGCTCGGTAACTTCGCGGCGCTACGAACTCAGATTGCCGACCTCCGCTCCGAGATTGAGGCGTACCTCGTCGCCATCGAAAACCTGCACGGCGCAGGGAACGCGCGATCGGTGCACACGGCCATCCGTCTCTTTCGACGCACCAAATGCGCCTGGCAACACCGCCTGCACGAGCAGATCGTGGCGAAAGACGACCCATCGCGGCGTCTCAGTGTGGGTTATCTCAGCGGAACGCGAATCATCCACCACGGCTACGCGGCGGACATCTTTGACGGAAAGAACAAGGCGGCGCGCAACCTGCTGCTCGCCGAAGCTGCGCTCGATGACGCGGATCTCAACCCGGCGTACGCACTCATGAACTACGGCCGAGCGCTTGAGTCGGTGGGGCGAAGCGACGATGCCGTCGAGGCGCTGCGCAAAGCCGTCTCCATGGAAGCGGACCCGACCACGAAGCGCCTCGCGATGAAGAACTTGGTCTTCATCCTCGGTCGGCTTCGCCGATTTGACGAGGCGCTCAGCCATCTCAGCGATCTGCGTCGAATGTCGACGAGCCAGCTGGGCGCCGACGTGGCTGAAGGGACGCTGCGTATCTCGATGGGCGAGACGGAAACCGGACTGGCGTTGCTTGCACGCGTGCCCCCGCGGGGTCGCGACGACGACGGCATGGAATACGCGGCACACATGATGTCGGCCATCCGCGCCGAGGCGCTAGCGTCGCTCGAGCGCTACGGCGACGCGGCGGACGTGGTCCTCGACGCCGTGCGCCAGGAAGGCGTGCTGGAAGCAGATCTCGGTGAATTGGTGGCGTGGCTCTCAAAAGCGCAGCGCTCCGCGTCAGAGATCGCGGCGGCGCTCAGCATCGAGGACCTCTTGCCCGTGCTGGGGCGTCTGCTTCGTCAATCCCCGCTCGTTGCGGACGAGATCCTCGAAGGGGTGTGGGCCAGATTTCCGGACCGGTTGGAACCGCTCGCCGCCGCGAGCAAGATCGGTCCGCGACTGCCGATTGCGCGAGCATTGCAGTGGTCGTCGCGGCTGCGCGGACGCGGGCTCTCGAGTGCGTGCCCACTGGTTGTTGTCGCGAACGACGAGTCTCAGGACCCGCGACTGCGAATCCTCGCGGCAGCGGCCGCCTTTGGCAGCTTTGGCGATCGTCGGGTGGTGAAATCGGTCCACGACGCGCGTTCGCTGCTCGATGCGGAGTCGCTCGCGGAGTCGACCGAAGAGATCGGCCGCTTGGCGCCGGGCCTGCTCGACGCGGCGCCATTTGTCGTGGTCGAGGTCCCCGACGAGGCGCCTGCCGCGGCATCGCCATGGGCGCCACCCCCCGCCGAGCGAGACCGTCATCTCTGGCGGGAGTCGACGACGAGAGCGGTCACGTCGATCACGGCTCGTGGGGGCGTCAACATCGTGGGTCCGTTCGAAGCCGTCAGTGCGTACGGACTCGTCGCGAGGCGCGTAGCTACCTCGCTCGCACGATCGGGTTGTGCGATCTCCACGACGTCGTATCACGCCGGCGGCCGAACCGGTCCGGTGCCCTGGACGCACTATGGCGACGGCGATCAACCGTACGAGACCACCTTGTTGGTGGTGGCGCCCGAGGATCTCGCGGACTTTGTTATGGATCACGGCGTCAACGCCTTCGAGGGTCGCTACATGATCGGCGTATGGCTCTGGGACTACGAGGAGCCAAGCGAGATCGTGGGGAATGCCGCCAAGATGGTGCACGAGATTTGGGTGCCTTCAACGATTGCATCGAATGCCGTGGCAAAGGTCACCGACCGCCTCGTTGTGCGGGTGCCGATCCCTCCCTCGATGCCAGCGCGGGCGACGTCTTCTCGGGCGAGCAATTTCGCCTTCGAAGGCCGGCCGACGTTTCTGGCCAGCGTTGATTACCAGACCGGCTTCGAACGTCAGAATCCGCTTGGCGCGCTCACCGCATTTCGCCGCGCCTTCTACCCTGGTGAAGGTCCACGGCTCGTCATCGGCACGTCCAACGCCGACCGCTATCCGGTGGAGCACGCCCGTCTTATGGAACGGTGCAGCGATCGCGACGTCAGCGTCTTGAACGATGATCACGTTGCTTCGGGGTGGCTGTTCGAACAGGCAAGTGACGTTGTCGCGTATGTCTCGCTGCACCGCAGCGAGGGTACCGGCCTGTTCTTGACGCGCGCGATGATGCTCGGCGTCGCCACGATCGTGTCGCACCACTCGTTCGGGGACGAGTACTTCGGGGAGCGCGACAGCTTCCAAATACCCTGTTCGCTCGTCTCGGTGCCCGAGGGCGAACTTCGAGGTGTGCCGATGCTCCAATGGGCGGAACCCAATTTGGATGAGGCAGCGTCCGCGATGCGTCTGGTTATCGAGCAACCCAAGCTTGTCGCCGTGCGCGCTCGTCGCGCGAAGGATCGTGCTCGTCGGCAGTTTTCTGCCATTCGTTCTACGAAGATCATGACCGATCGCCTGAGTGCGATCGAGGGAGCGCGCCATCGCGTCGTTGTCGATAGCCCTTTGCTCGTCGCCGCAAAAGGTCGCTGACCACTCAACTCTTGGCCGTGACGTTCCGTAGTTGAAAGCGGAGCAGGGAAGCTCCGACTTCTTTCAAGAAGAAATCGTCATCAGGAGGACAACGCAATGTCAGGATTATTGATTAACTACAACGCCGCGGCTGTCGAATCATCCAACAACCTCGACGCGACCAACAGCGCACTGACCCAAGCGGTTAGCGAGCTCTCATCGGGTCTGCAGATTCAATCGGCGGCGGACAACCCGTCGGGTTACGTCATCGGCCAATACCTGCAAGAAGAGGCCAACGGGTACACCCAGGCGATCAACAACACTCAGGACGCAGTCTCGGTGTTGCAGACGGCGCAAGGCGCGCTCGGCCAAGAGGCCTCGGTGCTCCAGACCATGAACACCCTGGCGACCGAAGCGGCCAACGGTGGCACGCAGGACACCGCCACGTTGGCAGCAGCCCAAGCGGAGTTTGTCTCCATGCAGAACGAGCTCGACCAGATCGCGGGATCGACCAGCTACGGTCAGACTCCGCTGCTTGGCGGCACGTACTCGGGCGAGACGTTCCAGGTCGGTCCGTACAACACGGCGTCCGACCAGATCGTCATCACGATTGCCGGCTCTACGGCGACGATTCTCGGCGTGAACACGACGGCTGTCAGCATCGGCACCGTGGCTGCCGCCGAGGCGGCGATGACGGCGGTGCAGAGCGCGATTGCCGCGGTCGCAGCTCAGGCGTCCCAGGTGGGTGCGACCCAGAACCAGATCACCTCGCTGGCGTCGAACTTGACGACGGCACAGCAGAACATCCAGTCGGCCAACGCCAACCTCGTGGACGTGAACGTGGCGAACGAGACGACGGTCTTCGCGTCCGATCAGATCCTCGAGCAATCGGGTGTCTCGATTCTGGCTCAAGCCCAACAGCTTCCGAGCCTCGCCGAGAAGCTGCTGCAGTAGTTCCGGCTCGCCGGCGAACGCGCGGTGGCATCGGGTGCGCAAGGTTCATGGGGCGCACCCGATGCCACGGCGAACGCATCACCACGCACCAGAGGTTCGTAAGCCCAGCGAAAGGTCGTACGCCATGAGCACCACGCCGGTCAGCTTCGGCGGTCTCGAATCGGGTCTCGACACTTCTGAGATCATCAGCGCCGAGATGGCGATCTACGAGCAGCCGCTCAACTCGCTTAAAACGGAGCAGACGTCGCTCAACACTCAGATCTCTGATTACCAGACGATCAACTCACAGCTGCTCTCTTTGCAGCAGGCGGCCGACGCACTGTCCGCTCCCATTGCCTACGACGAGGCCTTCTCCGCGACGTCGTCAAACTCCTCGGTCGCGACCGGCTCGATCACCTCGGGCACGAGCGCGGGCGCGGTCACGCTCGCCGTCGATCAGCTGGCAACGGGCTCGACGCAGATCTCGGCGGGTACCGTCGCCTCGCCCGTCGACGTTGTCGCGGGCGGAAACCTGCTCGTCGGCTCAGGCGCCGCGCCGCTCGGCATCTCGTCCCTGGCGTCCGGCTCGGGACTCGCCGTGGGCGCGCACACGATCAGCGTGACCCAGGCCTCCGCCGGTGCCGCGGCGTCCTCGCTGACACCGCTCGCGACATCGACGACGATCACCTCATCCAACGATGAGCTCGACGTCACCGTGAACGGCACGACCCAGAGCGTCGTACTGGCGAACGGCAACTACTCCGAATCCCAACTCGCGAGCGAGATCAACCTGTCCTCGGGTGGCACTCTCTCGGCCACCGTCGACTCGTCGGGCGTCTTGACGGTGGCGACGAGTCAGCAGGGATCCAGCTCGTCGCTCCAGGTGACGGGCGGATCCGCTCTCTCGACGCTCGGCCTATCGAGTGGGTCGACCGTCTACGGCGTCGATGGCGAGATCGAGCTAGACGGAACCACGACATCGGTCAGCGACATCGCGGGCTCGGGGACCACATCGGTGTCCTTGACATCGGGAACCGGGGGCACGATCACGGCCGAGCTTTCGGGGGGGCTCAGCGTTGGGTCAATGACCGCCCAGAACGTCTCGGTTGGCGACGGTTCGCTGTCGTCCGTTGTCGCGGCGATCAACGGAGCGAACGCGGGCGTTACCGCAACGGCGCTCGAAGTCGGTAACAATCAGTACGCGCTCGAAATCACGTCAAAGAATACGGGCGTCGGAGCCGCTTCCTCTCTGGACGCGGGCGCGTTTGCGACGTCGTCACTCGGAGCGCTCAACACGACGACGGCCGCCCAGGACGCCATCGTGTCGGTCGGTGGCGCGGGTGGATTTCAGGTGACCTCAGCGTCGAACGCCGTGTCCGGATTGCTGCCCGGACTCACCGTGAACGTGAGCCAAGTGAGTGCCTCGCCCATCACGATTACGGTCGAGCCCGATGGTACCCAGGTCGCGACGCAGGTTGCCTCGCTCGTCAGCGACGCGAACGCGGTGCTCACGTCGATCTCCTCAGACACCGCCTACAACCAGGCGACCAACTCGGCAGCCGCACTCAATGGTGCGACGTCGCTCACGGAGCTCTCCCAACAGGTGCTGGCTCTCGTCGGCACCGCGGTCGGCGCATCGGGCGTGGGATCCGACGGCACCGCGGGTGAGTCCGCAGGACTCGCGATCACCGCAACCGGCACCATCACCTTCAACCAGAGCGCCTTTGTCGCCGCCTATAACGCAAATCCATCGGGCGTGCAGGCGATGTTCACCGAGGGCGGTACGTTCAGCCCTTCGAGTCCGACTTATGCGGGCCAGGTACGTGTCGCAGGGGCCACCGACCAAACGACGCCGGGCGTCTACAGCGTGTCCATATCCCAATCGGCGGCTCAAGCGCTCGACGTCGGATCGACGACGTTCGCCGCGACGAGTTCGACGCTCGCCGCCGCCGAGAGCTACACCTTGACCTCTGGATCGTCGTCGGCCACCTACGCAGCGAGCGCCGGTGAGAGTGTCGCCAACGTCATCAGCGGACTGAACAGCGCCCTCGCCGCCTCGGGCATCCGGGCCTCCGCGTCGCTCGTTGGGGCATCGGGCTCGTATCACTTGCAGCTGAGTTCGGCCGACTACGGCGCGGGCGCCAACTTCACGGTCGCTGCATCGGGCACCGATCAGCTCGGACTGACGACGTCAGGTACCTCCTTTGCCGGGCTCGACGTCGTGGGCACCATCGACGGCCAACCCGCGACGGGTGTTGGCCAGACGCTCTCGCTCGCCGACCAGGGGAGTCCCGCTGACGGTCTGACGCTCGTGGTGACGACGCCGGGCATCACCACGGCGACCGCACTCGGGACGGTTGACTACAACCCGGGATTCGCCCAAGGACTCGCCAACCTCGCCCAGCACTCGAGCGTGACGCCGAACGGCCAGATCGCAGACACCATCGCGGGGCTCAACAGCACGCTTGAGAACGTGACCCAACAGATCGCACTCCAGCAGCAGCTCGTGAACACTCAGCAACAGACGCTCACGACGGAGTTCACCAACATGGAAAAGACGCTCACGCAGTTGAAGTCGGAAAGCAGCTATCTCTCCGACGCGTCCACGACCTCATCTTCGACCTCGTCGGGCTTATCGTCACTTTCGGGCACCTCGTCCTCGGGCTCATCGAGCTCCTCGAGTGGGGCGTAACGATGTCGATCACGTCGCGCAGTCCCGCCTCGGCCTACCAGGAGCGAATGGTCCAAACCGCGAACGGGCCGCGGCTGCTCGTCATGCTGTGCGACCGTCTCGCCGTCGACGTGGTGCGCGCCGAAGTGGCTCTCGAGGCGAACGACCTCAAAGCGGTGAACGAGAGTCTGCAACATGCCCAGAAGATCGTCCGTGTGCTTCGAAGCGCACTCGATCCCGACGGCTTCAAGGGTGGTCACGAACTGCTGTCGGTCTACGTCTTCTTGGAAAGCCACTTGGTGAAGGCGAACCTCGAGAAGAGCGCGATCGTCATCCGCGAATGCGCCAATCTGATCGCGCCGGTTCGCGACGCGTGGTCACGAGCTGTGCAAAGCGAGGGGGAGTGAACGCCGAGAGCCGCTCATTCACGCCCACCTGGGAGGAGTACCTCGCCTCGGCCAAGCGCTACCTCGTTGCAATGCGCCAGTCGACCGAGTCGGGACTCGTGCCGCCCGCCGCGCCCCGTCGGCCGGTCGGACCGTGTCCAGAAGAGTTGCGCAACGAGGCTCATCGAGTGCGACTCGGTTTCGATCAGCTCGCGGTTGAGGTGACCCACCATCTCTCGACCCTCGAGCAGCGCCTCGCGACCTCGCCGCGCAGCCCCTTCAAGACTCGTGGGCACGCTCTCTACTTGGATACCCCGGTGTAGCGACTCAAAAAATCCCGAGCCACCCCTCAACTTCTCTCGTCGGCGTTCCGTAGATGGATACGAGCAGGGAATGCTCAGCAACGGCCAGGACGGCAGACACCTCAGCACAGGAGGAGAACTGCAGTGGCTGACGCTGCCCAGTCCATCGGGATATTGAATTTCGCTCTTGATTCCGTCGTCGATCAGCAACAGGTGATCGCCAACAACATCGCCAACGAAGACACACCGGACTATCAGGCCAACGGAGTGTCCTTTGAGTCGTCGCTCGCCACTGCCCTCCAAGGTGGCGGCACCGCCAGCGTGACCACGTCACCGGAGGGCCTTCCGTCGGGCACGAACGGGAACAACGTGTCGATCGCGAGCGAGATGACCGCGATGCAAGAGAACAACCTAGAGAACCAGACGGTCGACAACGCGCTGTCTGGTCAGTTCGCCTTCCTCTCCGACGCGATGACGGCCTAGGTGGCGACGCTATGAGTGCCATTTGGAGCGCCATCGACACGGCCGGGTCGGGCGTTGACGTCGACCAGACCTGGATCGACACGGTTGGCGGCAACGTCGCCAACATGGAAGACGGCGTGACGCCCGGTCAGCCCGTGTATCAAGCTCAATACGTCGAGGCGGGCGAGCAGCCGAACGGCGAGGGTGTCCAGGTCGACGCTATCGAGGTCGGACCCAAGCAAGGCGAGCTCGACTACGAGCCGGACAACCCGATCGCGAACGCCCAAGGCGAGGTTGATTACCCCGTGGTCGACCTCGGCAGCCAGATGGTCGATCTCACGGAAGCGCAGGCGTCCTATCAGGCCAACGCCCAGGTGCTCTCTGACGCGAAGAACGCCTACCAGTCGATCCTCGACATCAAGGCGTAGTGATGATCGCGGCCATCCCTCCCATCCCGTCGATCGGTGCCGCAGTGTCCGCGGGCGCGGCGCAAGCGACCGCGGGTGCGACGACAGCGAGCGGCGTCGCGCCCACGTCGTCGGGATCGTTTGAGAACATGCTTGGTCAGGCGATCGACTCGCTCAACTCGGTCACCAACAACGCGACGAATATTTCGCTGGAGGCCGCTTCGGGGACAGCAAGCGTCGCGGACGCCACGGTCGCGACGACCGAAGCCGATCTCGCGACGCAGCTCGCGAGTGCCGTAACCTCCAAGGCCGTTGACTCGTTCAACACCATCATGAACATGCAGTTCTGAGATGGCACTCGTATCGCTCAACAGCCAAAGCTTCGCGGGCGCCCGCGATCGCACGCGCTCAGTCCTCTCCGGTTTCACACTTGGTCAGAAGGTCGTGACCGTGCTCGCCGTCGCTGGCGTTGTCGTTGCGGGCGTCGTCTTCATGCACGTCGAGTCGAGTCCGAACTATCAGCCGCTCTTCACGAACCTTCAGTCCTCTGACGCGGGGACGATCACCGCGCAGCTCGCGACCGCGAAGGTCCCCTATCAGCTCACCAACGGCGGATCGACCGTGCTCGTGCCCGCGAATGACGTGAACCAGGAACGGGTGGCGTTGGCCGAGCAGGGCTTGCCGGGATCGGGCACCGTGGGTTTCTCCGCACTCGAGAAGAGCGGCATCACGACGTCGGAATTCGTTCAGCAGATCGAATATCAGCAAGCGCTTGAGGGCCAGCTCGAACAGACCATCGAATCAATCTCGGGAGTCGAGTCGGCTCAGGTCAGTCTCGTCGTGCCTCAGCAGAGTGACTTCGCGGTCGGCCCAGCGCAGGCGACCACTGCCTCGATTCTGGTTGATCTCGCGCCCGGAACGAAACTCTCGGGTAACCAAGTGCAAGCGATCGAGCACCTAGCAGCGTCCGCCACACCCGGGCTCACCACGTCGAACGTGACGGTCGTTGACAACAGCGGCGATGTGCTCTCTGCCAAAACGACGACTGGCCAGACGGGTTCATCGGATAGCGCGGAGACCGCGAGCTACGACAACCAGCTCTCGGGGTCGATTGAGGGTCTGCTCGATCGGGTGGTTGGCGTTGGCAACTCTGCGGTGCAGGTGCACGCGCTGCTCAACTTCAATCAGCAGAGCACGACAACCACCGGGCTACAGACGAACCCTCAGGGTCAGGCCGTGACGGCGGCGACGAGCAAGAACACGACCAACGCAACGTATAAGGGCTCGGGCACGCCGCCCTCGGGCGTGCTCGGCGCCGGCGTGACGACGACCAACGGTTCGGGGACCTACACGTCGACCAACTCGCAAGTCACGAACGCCGTGGGCCAGGTCACCCAGACCGTGAAGGAAGCGCCTGGCCAGGTGCAAAAGACCTCCGTCGCAGTGCTGTTGAACTCGAGCGCAAAACCGAAAGTCAGCACGAAGAGGATTCAGGCGCTCGTCGCTGCCGCTGCCGGGCTGAACGTCGCCAATGGTGATCAGCTCGTCGTGACGGCGATGCCCTTCGCGAAGACTGCGTCCTCAGAGACGGGCGCGATCGCAGCCGCGGAGAGCGCCAATCGGCTACACCTCATCGAGCACGGCGGAGAGATCGCCGCGCTCGTCGCTCTCATCCTGGCCATGCTGGTGTTCGCACTTCGCGCGTCGCGGCGCCCCGTCTACGACGAGGTGCACGTGGACGAGCTCTCGCCAGTTGGCGCTCGCAATTTCTCGCACCTCGATGATCCGATTCCTCTCGGGGAGCACGCGACGGCACGGCTTCCGCGCGAAGATGCCCTGCCGCCCGCGGCGGTGCTGTCTCAGGTCAACAACTTCATCGAGCAGCGACCGGCCGAAGTTGCTCGCCTGCTTCGAGCGTGGGCCGAAGAGGGCACGGAGACCGCGTGAGCAGCGTCGTGAATCCCTCGGAGCCGAACGTCGCGGTGAGCGTCAAAGTGGAAGGGACCACGGAGGCGGTTGCGCCGAAGAACGTCGTGCCGCTCACCAACCGCCAACGAGTCGCCGTGCTGCTCGCTCACTTTGGCGCGCAACGCGTCGGTCCCGTGTTGCGAGAGATGAGCGACGACGAGGCGATCACCCTGAGCAAGGAGATCGTCTCGCTTCCCGCGGTCAACAACGAGACCATCATCGACGTGCTCGCCGAGTTCATGGAGCGCTGCAGTCAGCCCGACTTCGCGGGACAGGGAGGGCTCTCGCTCGCGCGCGAATTTCTCGAAGATCGTTTGGGTCAGGCACGCGCTCAGGAGATCATCGACCAGATCGAGGGCCAGCAGGCGACGGGTCCGCTCTCGGGTTTGCTACGCGTTGATCCACAGCAGGCGCTCGCAGTGCTCGGGGCGCAGCAACCCCAGGTGGTCGCCGTCCTCCTCGCGTACTTGGCGCCCGAGGACGCGGCGGGGCTCTTGAGCGCTCTCGAGCCAGGTTTCCGAGCGAAAGTGGCGAAGAAGATTGCTCAGCTCAATCGCGTCGATCCGGTCGCCGTGCGCCACGCGACGTCACTTCTCGTGGGCAAACTTCGCAATGCCGATGGGGCCAGCTCGACCACCGTCGCCGGTGGGTCGTCGGTGATGGCCGAGATCTTGAACCACTCGGATCGATCGATCGAGCAACAAGTGCTGAGCGAGATCGAAAAGGATGATCAGGCGCTGGCCGAGCAGATCCGAACCAAGCTGTTCACCTTTGACGATGTGCTGAAGCTCGAGGACAAATCGTTGCAGCACATCTTTCGCCGCGTCGACGCTCAGACGCTCGCTCTGGCGATGCGCGAGCCGTCGCTCTCGAGCGAGGCCGTGGCGAGGATTCGCGCCAACGTCTCCGAACGCGTCAACGCCATGATCGAAGAGGAGCGCGAGGTCATGGGACCGGTCCGCACGACGCAGATCAACGCCGCCCAGGCGACGATTGTTCGCGTCGCGCGCAAGCTGGACAGCGAAGGCGTCATCGTCATCGCCCGAGAGAACGAGATCGTCGCGTGAGCCTCTCCCCGCTCGAAGGAACGTCGAATCCGCGACCGCTTCGCCGTTTGCCGGCGACGGTGGTGCCGATTACCTATGCGAATCGCAACGCCACCATCGAATCGCTTGAATCGTTCCGCGCGCGAGCGGTACGCGACGGCTACGAAGACGGCTACGAAGACGGTCAGGCTCGCGCTCGCGCCGAGGCGGAGCGCGAACGCGAGTCGCTCGTCATGCGCGTTGAAGCGGCGATTGCGAGCCTCGAAGTCGCTGTTCGCAGTGCGCAAGAACTCGATGCGACACGCCGCGCGGAACTGCAGACGACCGCCAGCCACCTCGCCTTCACGCTGCTCGAAGAGCTGCTCGCGAGAGAGCTCGCGCTCTCCTCCAACCCGGGTCGCGACGCGATCACCCGCACTCTCGCGCTGGATCAAGGCACGGAGCCCGCGACGGTGCGAATCAATCCGCGCGATCTCGCGGTGCTCGATGATTTCGCGGACCTCGCAAGGGGCCGCCAGCTGACCGTGGTCGCGGACACGTCGGTCGAACCGGGTGGCGCGCTGATCGAGATTGGACGTTCCACCCTCGACGGGCAGCTGCGAACCGCGCTCGAACGCGTGCGTGTAGTTCTCGTGGGGCCGAGTGAGGTGCGCTCGTGACGGGTCTGCTCGACGCCCTGACCGAGAACGCGCGAGTGGCTGCACGGCCTGAGCGCTTCGGTCAGGTGACCCAGATGACCGGCATGTCGATCGAGGTGACGGGGTTGAGCGCGGCCATCGGCGACGGGCTGGTGCTCTGGCCGGGAGGCGGGCCCGTGTACGCAGAAGTCGTCGCGCTGCGAGATGGAAAGATTGTCTGCCTCGCCCTCGGTGAGACGACGGGACTTCGCTCGGGGACAAAGGTGACGTCCCTCAACGGGCCGCTCACCTCGCGCGTCGGCGAGGACCTGCTCGGACGCGTGCTTGACGGGGTCGGTCAACCGATGGACGACGGTCCGGCGCTCTTAGGACAGCGGGTGTCCGTGCTCGGTTCTCCGCCCCATCCGCTTCGTCGAGCGCTGGTGGCAGAGCAGCTCCACTTGGGTGTGAGGGTCCTCGATGGCCTCATTCCCTGTGGCAAGGGTCAACGTCTCGGCATCTTCGCCGGCTCGGGTGTCGGGAAATCCTCGCTCATGTCCATGATCGCGCGAGGCACGGACGCTGACGTCTCCGTCGTCGCGCTGATCGGGGAGCGCGGTCGCGAGGTGGCCGAGTTCATTCAGCGCGACCTCGGCCCCGAAGGGCTCCGTCGCTCGATCGTCATCGTTGCGACCTCGGACGCGCCCGCCGTGATGCGCATTCGCGCTGCGTTCACCGCCACGCGCATTGCGGAGTGGTTCCGAGACCAGGGTCGCGACGTCGTGTTGATGATGGATTCGATCACCCGATTCGCAATGGCGCAGCGCGAAGTCGGCCTCGCCGCTGGTGAGCCGCCCGCGACGCGGGGCTACCCGCCGAGCGTGTTTGGAATATTGCCCCGACTCCTTGAGCGCGTGGGCATTGGCGAGCGAGGTTCCATCACGGGGCTCTACACGGTGCTCGTTGAGGGCGACGATATGAACGAGCCCATCGCCGACACCGCGCGCTCCATCCTCGATGGCCACGTCCAGCTTTCACGAGCGCTCGCGGAATCGAATCACTATCCCGCGGTCGATGTCCTCGGATCTATCTCTCGAGTGGCCTCCTCGGTCGCGTCGCCCGAACAGATTGCGGCGACCGGCGTCGTGCGCCAGCTGCTCGCCGCGTGGCGCGACGCGAAGGACCTCGTTGACATCGACGCGTACGTGGCGGGCACCAACGTCGTGGTTGACCGAGCCCTTCAGTTGAAGCCACACATTGACGCCTTCTGCCAGCAAGGCGTCAACGAACCGAGTGAGCTCGAATCGACGCGCCAGGCCTTGCTCTCCCTCGTCACTGAGGAGGCGAGTTGAAGAGCTACCGCTTTCGTCTGGCGAACGTCGCGCGCATTAGGGCGCTCGAAGAACGAATTGCGCGGGAGCGATTTCTCACGTCCCTGCGAGAGCTGCGCCGTGCGCAGTCCGCCTATCGTGATGCGCACGAAGCGTTGTGGTCGTCGACGCCCCTCAACGGTGTCGTGTCGTCTGCCGACGTGCTGTGGTCGTTTGACCAGGCAGAACGTCGCGCGCGACGTGAGTCAGAGTGTCTGACAGAGTGGACGCGCGCTGCGAAGGTCAACGACGCCGATCGCGAACGCTGGCGCGAGGCCGCGAAGCGCGCACGCGCTCTCGAGCGACTCGACGAACGAGCTCGCATCGCATGGCTCAACGACTATCGACGCGAGGAAGCACTTGAACTTGACGACGCGGTGAACGCTCGCTACGTGCCATCAGGAGTGCACTCGTGAGCGTGGGGGCGATCGATCTCCAACAGATTCAGCAAACCTTGGGCGACCTTGCCACGCCTTCCTCGTCGGTCGGGTCGGGGCCGGTTGCCCCCTCGAGCGCTGACGATGAGTCATTTATGCTCGCGCTGGCCCAGGCGACCAACGACGTGTCGTCCATGGATGGCCTTTCGGGGCTCAACGGTGAGGCGCTCTTCAATGAGGAGACCGGAAGTGGCGACCTTGCTTCAAGCGGATCTTCGTCGGCGAACTCCTTTACGAGTGAACTCACGTCCCTCCTCGCTGGTCAGTCCACGTCAGCTGCGGACCGCTCGGCGCCGGCACCGTCGGTGGCGACGTCGACGAATATCGCGAGTGGTGCCATGGGCGCTCAGGTCGTCAGTGAGGCGCAGCAGTATGCGGGCACTCCGTACGTCTGGGGCGGCACCACACCGGCTGGATTCGACTGTTCGGGTTTCACCCAGTACGTCTATGCCCAACTTGGTGTGCAGCTCCCGCGCACGAGCGAGGAGCAGGCGGCGACCGGCACACCGGTAGCGAGCCTGGCCGCCGCACAGCCCGGTGACCTCGTGTTCTTTGCGGGCTCCGACGGCACGACCAGCGAACCGGGCCACGTTGGTATCTACGTGGGCAATGGCGACATGATCGATGCCCCCTACACCGGCGCGACCGTGCAAGTTCAGCCCATCGCTGATGCGGGGCCGGTGGTGGCCATCCGCCAGATCGTTCCCACAACAGCGCCCTCGACCTCGAGTGCCGTGATGGGCAACGTTACGGTGCCCGCACCGTACGTCGCGACCATCGATCAGGCGGCGAATGCAAATGGGATCCCCTCGTCGCTCTTAGCGGCAGTCGTTCAACACGAGAGTGGTTTCAATCCCAACGCCGTCAGCTCAGCGGGCGCAGAAGGTATCGCTCAGTTCATGCCCGCGACCGCCGCAGGAATGGGCGTTGACCCCTACGATCCGACGTCGGCTATCAACGGCGCTGCGCAACTCCTCGGTTCCTATGCGCGCCAGTTCGGCTCCTACGGCGACGCGCTAGCGGCGTACAACGCCGGTTCGTCTGCGGTCGAGCGCTACGGCGGCATCCCCCCGTACGCCGAAACACAAGCGTACGTACCCGCCGTGCTCTCGCTCGCGGGACTAAGTAGCAACGAGGGGAGTGTCGCATGAGCGCGACTGCGCCAGTAGAGGTAGCAGCGACGCTCGTAGCGCCGCCCGCGGCGCCCGGGCGGAGCCCGGCTTCGGCGACTCCTCAATCGGGCGTCGCCTTCACCAAGGTGCTCGACGAGCAGACCGCGAAAGCGCTGGACACCGCCGCGCACGACAGACGCGACACTCCCGCAAAATCAACGAGGCGCCCACGGACGTCGAGCGACTCCGCGCCGCTCGCGACGGAGCGTGTTGCTGCAGGCGCCTCAAGCGTTCGTCCGAGCGATGTCACGCCGCCCCCAATGGTCGATGTTGCGGCGAAGAACGTGAACGGGACGAGCGGCACCCCGCATACGCCGACGGACGAGCTCCTAGCGTCGTGGCATCGCGCCGTACCTGCGGTCGACGACTCCGACGTGGGTTCTCGTACCCCAACGGAGTTGGCAGTTCCTACATCGGCTACCGATGAAATGAGCGTCGGATCGTTCGCCCCGTCACTTCTGACGGAGAGCGAAGAGTTGGCGTCAACGCCGACTTCAACGCCGGTGCTCGCCACGACGAAGGACGAGAACGTCGGACTTGAGGCTAGGGTCACTGCCGCCTTGGCTGCGAGCGTCGAGCCCGCTCCTGCTCGCGGCACTGCGCCGAGTGCAACAGCGGCGTCCGCCGTAACACCGACCTCCAACGCGACGTCAACCCTCGATGTCGCATCGGCTTTGGCGCGAAGGTTGTTACCGGCGCTCGTGACGCCGACAACCTCGCACGGTGCCGTCACGCGCGTCGGGTCGAACACATCGGGATCGGTCGACACCGCGCCAACGCTTCCGCGCCGTTCGACGGGCGTCAGTGGAGCAACGACAAAACCAGGCGAAGAGCTCGTCGTTCCGACGAACTCAGGCCTGAGCGCGCGAGCGAGCGTCGGTAGCGCGTCAAGCGTCGCGGTATCGATCGCTGAGGAGGCACCGTCGCTCGACGTCCCGGAATTGGCGAACAGCATTTCCCACGCGGCTTTCGGGCCTGACGGTAGCTACACGATCAACGTCGCCATGCACCCGACCGATCTCGGGCATGTGCAAGCCGTCGTCACCTTGAGCGGCAATGACTTGCACGTCGCCATTGCTCCCCAGACACCCGCGGGTCATGCGGCACTCTCGAGCGCCGCCGACGCTCTAAAGAGCGAACTGTCGCGCAGTGGACTGAACGTGAATGTCTCGCTCCGTGATACCGAGTCCCGTTCCGGTCGCGGGAACCAGGAGCTGCCGCGCACGGCACTGACCGAATCCGACGCGCCACCAGGAGCGGGGGAGTCGACCGCCGTGAGCGAATCCCTCACCGTGAGCCAGATCCATCTGATCCTGTAAAGGAGCACGAACCATGACGATGCCCGTTGACAATTCGAGTGTGCCAGTTGGCGATATCCCTTCATCGTCCAACACGTCAGGGGTGTCGAGCCTGCTCGCGCCCGACACGTTCCTCAACCTCCTCGTTGACGAACTGAAGTATCAAAATCCTCTCGACCCGACGAGTTCTGCCGATTTCATGAACCAGATCGCGGAACTCTCACAAGTAGAGCAGCTGCAGACCGTCTCTTCGTCGTCGCAGCTCGGTGAAGCCGAAGGGCTGATCGGTGAGGTAGTTGCCGGCAATGACGCGAGTGGAAAATTCGTGGCTGGTGTGGTGACGGGCGTCACGACCACGTCGAATGGCCCGGAAGTCGATTTCTCCGATGGCGACACGATCTCGCTGACGTCGGTCACCCAGATCGGCTCCGCGGGTTCCGCTGCAACCGATCCAACGACTCCGACGAGCTGATGTTCCACGAACCGATGTGCCCCATTTATCAACCGCAGTACTCAACCACCAACAAGTAGGAGAATCCAATGTCCATTCGTTCCCTCGAGTCCGCTGCTTCTGGAATCGACACTATGCAGACTGACCTCGACACCATCGGTAACGACATCGCCAACTCCGAGACCGACGGTTTCGTCTCCCAGACGGCCCAGTTCTCGGATGTGTTGACCGAACAGCTGACACCGGCAGGCGGGTCGGTCCCTGGTTCGCTCGCGAGCACGAACCCCTCAACGGTCGGCGCGGGCGACGAAGTCGCGGCGATCGCCACCAACTTCACGCCCGGCGAAGTGACCCAGACGGGTGTCAACAGCGACGTCGCCATTCAAGGCAATGGCTTTCTCGTCGTGACCCAGGCGGGCCAGACGTACTACACCCTGGACGGCGACCTCCAAGTCGACGCGAACGGCAACCTCGCCACCAACAGTGGGGGATTGGTCGAGGGCTGGGGGCCTAATCAGCCATCGAGCGCACCGCTCACGCCGCTCAGCGTTGTGGTTGGCTCGACCGGCCAGCCAGTCCAGACCCAGAACGTCGTACTTGGTGGCAATCTCTCGTCGGACCCCACGGGACCGGTCACCGTCACGACCACGATCTATGACTCGCTCGGTGACGAAGTCCCGGTGACACTGACGCTGACACCCACCCTTAATGCGAACGGCACGGCGACGAGTTGGTCCATGCAAGGAACCGTCACGGGGGCAACCGCGAACCTCTGGTCGACTCCGCAGACGCTGGTGTTCGGGACGAACGGTCAGCTGGACACGGTCAACGGGACCGCAGTAGGCGCCGGCCAAACCAGCCTCGCCATCACCAACGAACCGAGCAACTACACCTGGACCGGTACAACAATGCCCAGCATCGATTTTCCTCCGGTGGGCTCGGAAGGGGCAGTGACCCAGTTCGCGGGAGATCAGACGATCGCGGTGACCTCGCAAGACGGTAACAATGCGGGCACGCTGGAGTCCTATTCCATTGGGGCGAACGGCGCGATCACGGGGAACTACTCGAACGGAAATTCGGCGACGCTCGGCACCATCGCCCTGGCGACGTTCGCGAACAATGACGGGCTCGACGACGTCGGTCAGACCTACTTCACGACCACCGTGGCCTCGGGGAAGGCCCAGTTGGGCGAGCCTGGTACGAACGGATACGGCACGTTGCAGGGCGGCGCGGTCGTGAGCTCGAACGTCGATCTCGCGACGGAACTGACCGATCTGATCGAAGCGCAAACGGCGTATCAGGCGAACACGAAGGTCGTCGACACGACCCAGACCGTGCTCCAGTCGCTCGTCCAGATGTCATAGCCGTGACGTCGGCGCACGTATCGCGCGCCACCCGAAACGAGTGACGGCCCCTCAATTTCGCAGCGTTTTGGGACGTTATCTCTGGTACCAGAACTCCCATCGGGAACGGAGCTCGCGTGATCGAGGTGAACAAGCTAGATGGATCGACGATGCATCTCAACGAAGACCTCGTCGAGCGTGTCGAGAGTGGCGTCGAAGGTCAGTCGGCGGTGTACCTTCGCGACGGTGCTCACTTCATCGTGGCGAACGTGCCCGAGACGGTGGTCGCCATGATCCGCGCCGAAAAGACTGAGCTACTGCGCCGCGCGTTCCTCGGCGACGACCCCGATGCGACCGCGCCGAACCCTTCGTCGCACGTACGCCTCACGAACATCAGTCAGGTGCGCGGACAGTGACGCCCATTGGCATCGTCATTGCCTTCTTCGCGGTCATCATTTCGATGATCCTGAACCACGGGCATCTGATGTCGCTCATCAAGGTCTCCTCGATCTTGCTCGTGGTGGGGGGAAGTCTCGGCGCCACGATTGCGGGCTGTGACCGCAGCCAGCTTCGCGTTATCCCGAAGGCGCTCCGCATCGTGCTGAAAGCGCCAAAAGGCCCCAACATCAAAGAGACCGTTGCCTCGATGCTCGCCATTGCGAAGGAGGTGAGGTCGAATCCACTCATTCTCGAGCAGTTTGAGACCGATGACGCCTTCTTGAAGAAGGGGATTCAGCTCATCACGTCGACGTCGGACCCTGAGCGTGTGAACGACCTCATGACCGCCGAGATCATCGGGCTGCGCATGCGCCACAAGACCGCGATCAAGTTCTTTTCCGATCTGGGTGGCTTCTCTCCGACCTTCGGCATCCTCGGTACGGTGATTGGACTTATCAGCGTGCTTGGTCAGCTCAGCTCTCCGGGCAAACTTGGCCCCGCGATCGCTGAAGCGTTCACCGCCACACTCTGGGGCGTGATGCTCGCGAACGCCGTGTGGCTGCCGATCTCGAACAAGCTTTCCCGGCTGTCGGATGAGGAGATCAACTACCGCGAGATGGTGGTCGAAGGACTCCTCACCATGCAGCTGAACGTATCGACGACGGAGCTGAAGGATCGACTCGACGCCTTCCTCGCGCCCGCGGAACGCGAGTTCGACGCGAACTCGCGGGTGGCACCGGGAGAGGCTACGGATGCAGCGGCGTGAGCACGACCACATCGCCCCGAGGTCCCGGACGCAATCTGCGGACCCGTCGGTCGAGCGACCTCACCGCGAAAGGGTCGAGCGAGGATCGATGGTTGCTCACCTATTCCGACATGATCACCTTGCTGCTCGTGCTCTTTATCGTCCTCTTTGCCATCTCGAAGGTGGATCAGGCGAAGTTTCGCGAGTTCAAACAGTCGGTCTCCCGAGCGGTCCTCACCCACACGCCGCACGGCACCGTGCCGACGTCTCCGTCGACCAAGCAGAACGTTCCGTCGCCCTCACAACTCGCGATTATCGAGAAGGAGTTGGCAGACGCGTTGCGCGCCCAAGGGCTGCTTCGCGACGTGACGCTGCGCGTGACGGCGTCGGGCCTCGTCGAGGGGCTCGTCGCCGACTCGACGTTCTTCGTCACGAACTCGGCGGCCCTCTCGCCGGTTGGGATCAAGATCGTCGATACCTCTGCCGACGTGCTTCGTCAGTTTCCCAACGCGATCGACGTGGCGGGCTACACCGACGATCGCCCGATCACGTCGGGTCCCTTCGCCAACAACTGGGCACTGTCGGCGGCTCGTGCGACGACGGTGGTCGTGCGCATGACCAACGTCGACCGAGTGGACCCGGGCCAGCTCGTGAT
>DASZLS010000021.1:0-8077 GCA_035552255.1 Acidimicrobiales bacterium
CAGCCCGATAGGGAACCTCTGTCCGCTCCGGCGGGCGATGCGGTGACCCGCTACTCCTACAGTGAAGCGCTCCCGCACCACGGCGTCACGGACGCCATTTCGATCGATCACGGCATGATCCTCATTAGCGCGTCAGCTCCCGGCACCACCGGTATCGCTGGTCCCCAGCCGACGTATCCTGCCGCGTACACCGCAACATTGGATGCGTCGAGCAAGGTCGCGAAGATAACGCCGCTCTTCTATGACGAGAGTTCCGCAACGGTTGCGAACGAAGGTGCCCCCAAGAGCGACAAAGCGACCACACTCGCTCTGACCGATCCCGACTCCAATGAGATTGTCCCGTCGGGGGCTCGTGATTTCATGCTCACAAGCCAAGGTGACAAGGAGCAGATCTACGTCGACGCTCCAGGAACCTCGCACCAAACGCTGAGCGTGCTCTCGCTCAGTCAATCGGTCGACGACACTGCGTGGTCGACATCGACAACCGGTTCGCTCTATTCAACCGATTCGACGAACAACGCCGTCGATCTCGTCTCCGGCACGTTTACCGTCGGCGAACCGATAGTGGCGGTGACGCCGTGTGGTGCGAACGGAGCGCCCGCAACGTGTCCCGCGACCGGATACCCGGCGGACCACCTCGCGACGATGAACGCCAACACCGGCGCGAGTACGCCGGTGACGATGACGGTCGCCGGCTATGTTCCTCAAGGTGGTCTCGCCTTCGTCGCGAAATAGCAAAAGGCGCCGACTCGAGACAACGTCCCAAGTCGGCGCCTTCAGGCTTTTGACTATTTAGTCCTCGCGTGGAGCGAGGGTCTCAGCCAAGAGCAGGTACATCTGGCGGCGCAGCTCTTTGAGCAGCGCATCAGCGCGTTCCTTTTGCTCGGGTGTCCCGGCTTCCGAAACTTGATGAACCGCGACGCCCACGTGATGCAGCGCCGAGCGCAGAGCCATGTCACCCTGGTCAGCGTCGTGCACCATGGACTCCCATGGGGCTGACGACTTGCCGTGCTCTTTCAAATGGGCACGACCTTCGTCGGTCACGGTGAACTGGCGTCGACCTTCGGCACTTTCCGAACGCACGAAACCTTGGTCTTCCAAGAGCTGCAATGCCGGATACAACGAGCCGGGGCTCGGACGCCACAGACCTTGGGTCCGCTCGGCGAGCTCCTGCATCATTTCGTACCCGTGCATCGGGCGCTCCTCAAGCAGCGCGAGGATCGCGTATCGAACGTCGCCTCGCCGGCCACGTCCCCTGCGTCCTCGAACGCCCTCGCGGCCGCGTCCCTCCTCGCCTCGTCCTCCATGGTGGGGGCCGTGACGGTGATGGTCGTGCGAGAGGGTCTCGTAGGGACTGGAGTCGCTGTGATCAGCGTGTCGCGCTCGTCGGTTTGACGAGTCATCGAAATCTCTGTTTCTCATATCCTATCCTTTCTCGATAGTTAACGTCTTATAACGATATATCGTTAACAGTCGTTTGTCAAGTGGCCCGACAGAGAGATACAAATCTCCTGATGAAAAGGGTCGACGAGAACGGAAAGGCGAACCCCATGGCGGGGCGAGTTCTCAAGTAACGGGCTTGCGGACGCGGAAAGCGGGCTCTAGATAGGCCTTCGTCTCCATCACATCGCAGAGCATGTCGGCGGCGTCATAGACGTCAATGAAGCGCAGGTAGAGAGGGGTGAAACCAAAACGCGCGATATCGGGCGCACGAAAGTCACCGATGACCCCGCGCGCGATCAGTGCCTGGACGATGCCGTAGGCCTCGGGATGCGCCAACGAGACCTGGCTGCCGCGCTGTGCATGTTCACGTGGCGTTACGAGATCAAACACGTTCGCGAGCCGCGCCTCAATGAGCTCGATGAACAGATCGGTAAGGCCCAGACTCTTGCTGCGTATCTGCGCCATGGAGGCGTGATCAAAGACGTTGAGCGCACCGTCCAGCGCGGCGAGGGCGACGATCGACGGCGAGGACGTCACAAAGGCTCGCATCCCCGGCGCAGCTTCGTAACTTGGTTCGAAATCAAACGGTCGAGCGTGACCGAGCCACCCCGGCAACGGGTTCTCGAGCTGACCCTGCCACGCGGTTCTGACGTAACAAAAGGCTGGCGCCCCCGGACCACCGTTTAAGTACTTGTAGCCGCATCCCGCAGCGAAGTCCACCCCCGCGCCCTCGACGTCCAGCGGCACGGCTCCCGTTGAGTGGGCAAAATCCCAGAGCATGAGCGCCCCCACGTCATGAACGGCTCGCGTGATCGAGTGCAGGTCGAGCATCTCGCCACTGCGAAAGTCAACGTGGGTCAGCATCACGAGCGCGACGTCGTCGTTGAGCGCTGCGGGGATGTCGACGCGAGCCATGGCTTTCACGGTGATCGGACGCCCGGCGCGCGCGGCCATCGCTTCGACGATGTAGAGGTCCGAATGAAAGTTGTCGCGATCGGTCAGCACCACGTGGCGATCGCGACGTTGATCGAGCGCTCCCCCGATGAGCTTGGCGAGCATGAAGGTCAGCGTGTCGGCGACCAGTACTTCGCCAGACTTCGCGCCGATGAGGGGCGCAATGCGATCGCCGAGAGAGATGGGCATGTCCATCCAACCCGCGTCGTTCCAACTGCGCACGAGGCCTTTCGCCCACTCGTCGCTCACGACTTCGTTCACGCGCACGGACACGTCGCGCGACACCGGACCAAGCGAATTGCCGTCGAGGTAGATCTCCCCCTCGGCGAGGCTGAACTGGTCGCGCAGCGCGGCAAGCTCATCCGCTGTGTCCATTGCCAGACAATCGTCACGAGTGATCACAGCACTGACCTCACTTCCCAGAGAATCGGATAGAGGCGCTGCTCGAGTGTCGTATCGAGGTACGCCATCCCGGCACTGCCGCCCGTGCCCGGGCGACGGCCGATCTGTCGAGCCGCCATCATCTTGTGTTGGAAGCGCCAGAGTGCGAGATTCCCGTCGTGGTCCGTCAAGAGCTCGGCCACCGCGTGCAGTGCGCTGAGGTCCGCGCGTTCGTGGTGTCGGTAGAGCTCGCGGACCAGATCGAGAAGATCGTCCTGGGCGGACGCCCCGACGCTCTGGCGCAGTGCACGCTCGAAACCGGTCCACACATTTGGTGCTTCGCTCATCTCGCGAAGCCATTGACGCTGCTCATCGTCGAAGATGTCGTAGCTCAAGACCGCGGACGATCCGCCACCGCTGAGGAATTCGATCGCTCGAAATTGAAAGGACTGAAAGCCCGACGCCGGGTCGAGCGGGTCGCGAAAGGCGAGGAAGCCTTCGGGAGACATGGTGTCGAGGAGACGGAGGTGGGTGAGCAACAGCTCTTCGATCTCGACGGTCCGGCGCAGGTGGGAGATCGCGCGCCAGGGTTCGAGCTCGTGGAGGAAGGCGGATGAACGCCGCAACTCATCGATGATGACTTTGAACCACAACTCGTAGGACTGGTGCACCACGATGAAGAGCAGCTCGTCGCTCGCATCGTCGGTGAGGGGCACCTGTAGCTTCAAGAGGTCATTGATATGCAGGTACGTCGAGTAATCAGTCCCCTTGGTCACGCCGAAACCTTACGCTGCACGCGGCGTGCCGTTAGCGAGTAATTGGCTTGTAGCGAAGGCGATGCGGTTGGTCGGCGTCCGTGCCCAGTCGCTTGTGACGTTCGGCTTCATAGTCCGAGAAGTTCCCCTCGAACCAGCGCACGACCGCGTCACCCTCAAAGGCGAGGACGTGGGTCGCGATGCGGTCGAGGAACCAGCGATCGTGACTAATCACGACTGCGCAGCCTGGAAACGAGAGCAGTCCGTCCTCGAGGGCGCGAAGCGTATCGACGTCAAGATCGTTGGTCGGTTCGTCGAGGAGGAGCACGTTGCCAGCACTGCGAAGCACTTTCGCCAGCTGCACGCGGTTGCGCTCGCCCCCCGAGATCTCGCCCACGTTCTTCTGCTGGTCACTGCCCTTGAAGCCGAAGCTGGCGACGTACGCGCGCGCGTGAATCTCGCGAGAACCCACCACCATGTGCTCTTGTCCCCCGCTGATCTCGTCGAAGACAGTGGTGTCAGCGTTGAGCGTGTCGCGCGATTGATCAACGTAGGCGAACTGCACGGTCGAGCCGATCTCAATCGAACCGGCGTCGGGCTTCTCCTGGCCCACCATCATGCGAAAGAGCGTGGTCTTACCGGCGCCGTTCGGTCCGATGACGCCGACGATGCCACCCGGTGGCAGCAAGAACGTGAGGTCCTCGATCAGGAGTCGATCGTCGTAACCCTTGGTGAGGCCGCTCGCGTTGACCACGGTGTCACCGAGCCGGGGGCCTGGCGGAATCGCGATCTCGAGACGGTCCGCGCGACGCTCGGTCGACTCGGACTCTGCGACGAGCTGATTGAACGTGTTGAGTCGTGCCTTGCCCTTGCTCTGGCGTGCGCGAGGGGACAGACGGATCCACTCAAGCTCACGCTCGAGGGAAGCTTGGCGAACCTTGTCGGCCTTCTCCTCCGCCGCGAGTCGCGCCTGCTTCTGCTCGAGCCACGACGAGTAGTTACCCTCCCACGGGATGCCGTGTCCACGGTCAAGCTCAAGGATCCACTGTGCGGCGTTATCGAGGAAGTAGCGGTCGTGGGTAATCGCAACCACCGTGCCGCTGTAGTCCTGCAGCGTGCGCTCGAGCCACGCCACCGATTCGGCGTCCAGGTGGTTGGTCGGTTCGTCGAGCAGCAGGAGATCGGGCTTCGAAAGCAGCAATCGACAGAGCGCGACGCGTCGGCGTTCACCACCCGACAACGTAGTGACGTCAGCGTCGGGCGGCGGCAAACGAAGCGCGTCCATTGCGATATCGAGCGTGCGCTCGAGGTCCCAGGCGTTGGCGGCGTCGATCTTCGTTTGCAGATCCGCCTGCTCACCCAACAATGCATCGAAGTCAGCGTCAGGCTCGCCCATCGCCGCGCAGACCTCGTTGAAGCGAATCAGCAGGTCGCGCTGCTCGGCGACGCCATCGGCGACATTGCCAACGACGTCTTTGGACGGGTCCAGCTGCGGCTCTTGGGAGAGGTAGCCCACGCTAAAACCCTGCGTGAGCCGAGCCTCACCGGTGAAGCCATCATCGAGGCCCGCCATGATTCGAAGCAGTGAGGACTTTCCCGAACCATTCGCGCCGATGACGCCGATCTTGGCGCCCGGATAGAACGAGAGATTGATCCCGCGCAAGACTTCGCGGTCGGGCGGGTAGAAGCGGCGAAGGTCTCGCATGGTGAATATGTACTGAGCAACCATGCTCTCCAGTGTGGCCGATCCTCAGACCGCTCGTCACATTCGATACGGATGTGACGCCCGCCCCGTACACTCGGACGATGTCCGAGAACACCTTGACGGTTGAGACGATCAAGCGTCACGCGCCCGAGTGGCTGATTTTGACCATTGCGTGCCTGGCCCAATTCATGGTCGTCCTCGACGTGTCCATCGTGAACGTGGCCCTGCCGCGCATGGGACACGACCTGCACTTCTCGTATTCCAGCGCGCAATGGGTCGTCAACGCCTACGTCCTCACCTTTGCCGGTTTTCTCCTGCTTGGCGGTCGAGCAGCCGATTACTTCGGTCGCCGCCACGTCTATCTAACGGGCATCGCACTCTTTACGATCGCGAGCATTGGCGCGGGTTTCGCCCAGACCAGCACGCAGATGGTCACGATTCGCGCTATCCAGGGCATCGGCGGCGCGATTCTCTCTCCCGCCACGCTCACGATCATCGTGACAACGTTTCATGGCGCACGTTTGCCCAAGGCCATAGGCGCATGGAGCGCAGTCGCGGGAGCAGGCGGCGCGGTGGGAGGACTGCTCGGAGGCATTCTCACGGGCTGGGTGTCATGGCGCTGGGTCTTCTTCATCAATGTCCCCCTCGGTCTCGCGGCGGGGATCATCGCGGCGCTGTATCTCCAGGAGATGCGCAACCACGACGCCACCTCGAAGCTCGACATCGCGGGTTCGGTGCTCGTCACTGCAGGTCTGGCGTCAGTGATCTATGGCGTCGTGAACACGACGACGCACGCTTGGGGCTCGTCCACAACTGTTGGCTGGCTGCTCGGCGGCGGAGCCTTGCTCGTGGCGTTCTTCTTCTGGGAAGCGAAGGTTGCTTCCCACCCGCTCGTACCGTTTCGCTTGTTCAAGTCGCGTTCATTGTCAACCGCGAACGTCATCATGTTCCTCATCGGTGGAACATTCTTCGCCATGTGGTACTTCCTCACTTACTACTTCCAGTACGTCTTGAAGTACGGACCTGTCAAGGCTGGCGTCGCCTTCTTCCCGATGGCGATCGGCATCATCATTGGCGCGCAGATCTCCTCGCGCCTCATCGCTCGGGTCGGCGTGCGACCGCTGCTGCAAGTCGGAGCGTCGCTTGCTACTTTGGGCTTCATCTGGCTTTCGTTCATCACGAGCGACAGCTCGTACTGGACGCACATCCTGGCACCGTCGTTCGTCTGCTCGTTCTCGATGGGCATCCTGTTCTCGCCGCTTGCCGTGACCGCGACCTCCGGTGTCGATCGCGCCGAATCAGGACTGGCATCGGGCGTGCTCAACACGTCACGTCAGGTCGGCGGGTCGCTCGCACTCGCCATTCTGGCGACGGTCGCCACCGACGTCACGAACACCGCCGTGCATCACGCGTCAATGGCATCCGCCTACACTTCGGGCTACCAGCGGGCCTTTGAGATCTCCGCTGCTGTCACCTTGGTGGCGCTGCTCGTCTCCGTGGTCCTGCCGCGAAACACCGGACGCGCCACAGCGGCCTAATCGCCTTCTATTTCAAGAGGATTAATCCCCCTCCCCTTATTTAGCCCGGACCATTTCATTCGCAACATCGGGGCTAGTGTCGCGAATGACAAACATCCAAGGGGTGGTGATGCGGTGTCGGCAGCTCATCGAGTCTGAGGACAATCCATAAAGGGTTGACAAACGAATAAAGGGAGAGATTTATGGGGAGTATTCGTCGCCTCGCGACCGTGCTGGGATCGGGAGTCCTGATTCTCGGCACGCTGACGCTGAGCGTGGCCTCGACGACGGTGACGGCTTCGGCCGCATCGAAGTTTAAGGCCTGCGTGGTCACCGACACTGGTGGCATCAACGACAAGTCGTTCAACGCTTCGGCGTGGGCTGGCCTCAAAGCCGCAGCGGGCCAGGACAGCAACATTTCCGTCCAGTATCTTTCATCAACGTCATCATCTGACTACGCACCAAACATCAACAGCTTCATCTCGAAGGGTTGCGGCATCATCGTCACCGTCGGATTCTTGATGGACGCCGCGACCGCGGCCGCGGCGAACGCGCACCCGACGCAGAAGTTTGCGATCGTGGACGACGCGCCGGTCGTCAAGTCGGGCACGAACGTCTTGGCGCTGCAGTACGAGACGGACCAGGCCGGCTTCCTCGGTGGCATTCTCGCCGCGGGCATGACCAAGACGGGCACCGTAGCAACGTACGGGGGCGAGAACTTCCCTGCCGTCACCTTGTACATGAACGGGTTCGTCGCGGGTGTTCGCTACTTTGACAAGACCTACAAGAAGCAGGTCAAGGCACTTGGTTGGACGCCCGGCAAGGGTGCCTGCTCGCTCGCGAAGTGCGCGGGTTCGGGCACCTTCATCGGAAACTTCACTGACCAGACCGCCGGCAAGACTGACACGACCACGTTCTTCTCTGAAAACGCGGACATCGTCTTCCCCGTCGCCGGTTCGGTAGGACTCGGTTCCGTCGCGGCTGTGCAAGCAGCGGGTGCGGGCAAGTACGTGATGTGGGTCGACAGCAATGGCTGCATCTCTGACAAGTCGGACTGCAAGTACTTCGTCGGCACCGTCGCCAAGGGCGTCGAGCCGTCGGTAGAAGCAGCAGTGCTTTCGGCAGCGAAGGGTACCTTCAAAGCTGGCTCCTACACCGGTACGTTGAAGAACAACGGCACCCAGTTGGAGTACGGCGGCGTGTCGATTCCCTCATCGCTGAAGTCGAAGATCGCGACAGCAAAGGCGGGCATCATCTCCGGCAAGATTTCGGTCAACCCGAACAGCTACCCGGCAACACCCAAATAACGACAGAGCGCGTAC
>DASZLS010000022.1:0-4633 GCA_035552255.1 Acidimicrobiales bacterium
GAGAGCTGCACCTGCCCAATTATGGATTGTCAATGCAACTTCTTCGATCCCTGAGCGCGATGACCATACAACATCGCGCTCGTTGCGTCTGCACGCGGCCGCGATACAAACGACGCTCGCGATGACTGATCCGACGATGACGATGCGGCAGACGGAATCAACCTCGATACACGGAGCCGACGTGGCCATGCTTCGCAGGGATCTCGAGTGAGGGCTGAGTGATCGCCGCGTGACGTGTCGTCAGCCAGCGACGCTCAACAGAAGGTCGCCACCCTCAACTCTTCCCATTGGCTCAACGACCACTCGATCGACGACCCCCGCGGTGGACGAGGTGATTGACGCCTCCATCTTCATGGCTTCGATGATGGCGACGGTCTGGCCAACCGTCACACGATCCCCCACCCGGACCTGCACGGAGACCACTCCAGAGAAGGGTGCGGCCACCTGCGAGAGATCACCGGGAGAGGCCTTCTCGCGATGAACCGTCTTGTCACTGGCTGATTGATCGCGAACCGTGATCGTACGCTGTTGACCGTTGAGACGACCGAAGACGGTACGGCAACCAGCTTCATCTGCTTCGCCCACGGCATCGACGCTCAAGAAGATCGACACACCCGGGGCGAGCACCACGTCGACTTCTTCGCCCGGCTCGAGTCCGTAGAAGAAGGCCCGAGTCGGCACGACCGAGAGGTCCCCGAACGCGTCAACGGCGTCCTCGAATTCCTTCGTTGGACCCGCGAAGAGCAATCGGTTGAGGGTCGAGCGAAGGTCGGGGCCGTCGAGTGCCGCTTCATCGCTCACAGAAAGTGTGGTCTCGCGAGCGCTCGGCGCGCGACCGGCGAGCGCTTTGGTTCGGAAGGGTTCAGGCCAGCCACCGGGCGGCGTGCCGAGCTCGCCCTCGAGGAATCCAATGACGCTGTCGGGAATGTCGTAGGCGGCAGGATCCTTCTCGAACTCATCGGGGTCGGCGTCGATGCCACAGAGGTAGAGCGCGAGGTCGCCCACCACTTTGGAGGACGGGGTTACTTTCACGATTCGACCGAGGATCCGATCGGCGGCGGCGTAGAGATCCTCGACCATCTCGAAACGATCGCCCAAACCGAGTGCGATCGCCTGCGTACGAAGGTTGGACAGCTGGCCGCCCGGAATCTCATGGCGATAGACGCGTCCGGTCGGGGCCGGCAGCCCACTTTCAAAGGGCGCGTACAGCTCTCGCACGGCTGCCCAGTACGGCTCAAGATCGTTCAGCACGTCGAGCGACAAGCCGGTCTCGCGTTCGGTATGGTCGGTCGCCGCCACAATTGCCGACAGCGGAGGTTGACTCGTCGTGCCCGAAAGCGGTGCCGCCGCGCCATCGACGGCGTCGACACCGGCCTCGATGGCTGCGAGGTACGTAGCCAGCTGGCCGCCCGCCGTGTCGTGCGTGTGCAGATGCACCGGAAGATCGAATCGGTCTCGCAGCGCGGTGATCAGCGTGGTCGCTGCGGGAGCGCGGAGTAGCCCCGCCATGTCCTTAACGCAAAGAACATGGCAGCCCGTCTCGACGAGCTGCTCGGCGAGGCGCAAGTAGTAATCGAGCGTGTAGAGCTGCTCGCTCGGATTCGCCAAGTCGCCCGAGTAGCAGAGCGTTCCTTCGGCAATCTTGTCGGTCTCGAGGACTGCTTCGATCGCGGGTCGCATCTGGTCGACGCTGTTGAACGCGTCGAAGATCCGAAAGATGTCGACACCGCTCTTGGCCGCTTCGTGGACAAAGGCGTTCGCCACGCGATCGGGGTAGGGCGTATAGCCAACGGTGTTGCGGCCGCGCAGCAACATCTGTAGGCAGACATTCGGGATCGCTTCACGCAGTACGTCCAGCCGCTCCCAGGGATCCTCCTTGAGAAAGCGCAGGGCGACATCGTAGGTGGCTCCGCCCCACGCCTCAAACGACAGGGTCCCGGAAAGTCCTCGCGCGAGCCATGGGGCGACCGCGGCCATGTCGTACGTGCGCAGACGGGTAGCGAGCAGAGATTGGTGCGCGTCACGAAGCGTGGTATCAGTCACGGCCAGCGCACGCTGGCTGCGCAGCGCCGACGCGAATGCCACCGGTCCGAGGCGCTCGAGCGCCTGGCGCGAACCAGCAGGAATGTCCTCAGGCGAGAGTGGGGGCAGCTTGGTCACCGGATCCGGTGAGATGGGCGCCGGTCCGTTGGGTTCGTTCACGGTGACGTCAGCGAGGTACGTGAGAATCCTCGTCCCTCGGTCCAAACCGCTACGGGTATCAGCGAGTCCGGGATGATCGGAAAGGAAGGCCGTCGTCAAGTGCCCGGCGGCCAGATCCGGCTCCGCCATGATCGCTTGAAGGAACGCCAAGTTCGTTGCCACCCCGCGCACACGGAATTCTGCGAGCGCTCGCCTCGAGCGCGCCACCGCGTCTGCGAAGGTCCGCCCGCGACACGTCTGCTTCACGAGCAGCGAGTCGAAGTAGGGCAGAATCTCTGCGCCAACGTAGGTGCCGTCGTCCAGTCGCACACCGGCGCCGCCCGGCGCGCGGTACGTGGTGATCCTTCCCGTGTCGGGTCGAAAGTCCTCGGCTGGATTCTCGGTGGTGATACGGCACTGCATCGCCGCACCGCTGACGCGAATGCTCGCCTGATCGATCCCAAGATCACTCAGCGTTTCACCTGACGCAATACGCAACTGTGACTGGACGAGGTCGATCGACGTGACCTCCTCGGTGACGGTGTGTTCGACCTGGATGCGCGGGTTCATCTCGATGAAGACGTAATTGCCCTCGGCGTCCACCAGGAATTCGACCGTGCCCGCATTGCAGTAGCCCACTGAGGTCGCGAAACTGACCGCGCTGGCACACAGTTGTTCCCGCAATGCAGGATCGAGGTTCGGGGCGGGAGCGATCTCTATTACCTTCTGGTGTCGACGCTGGATCGAGCAGTCGCGCTCGTAGAGATGAACGACGTTCCCCTCGCCGTCCGCGAGAATCTGGACCTCTATATGCCGCGGTCGAACTACCGCCTGTTCCAAAAAGACCGTGTCGTCGCCGAACGATGACGCCGCTTCGCTTGACGCCGATTGAATCGCTTCGGCCAGTTCGGATTCGCGTTCGACGAGGCGGAGACCCCGTCCTCCCCCGCCCGCAGCTGCTTTCACGAAGAGCGGGAAGCCCACTTCACTGGCCCTTGAGATCAATACGTCGTGATCGTTGTTGGGGTCAGCGGCCTCGCGCAAGGTCGGCAGACCAGCCTCTCTCGCCGCATCCAGAGCGCGTACTTTGTTGCCCACGAGTTCGAGAACCGCAGCACTCGGGCCCACGAACGTCAGCCCGCTCTCCGTGCACGCGGCTGCGAGACGTGGATCCTCGGATAGAAATCCGTAGCCCGGGTAGACCGCGTCAGCGCCCGCCAACAATGCCACCCGGATGATCTCTTCAACGGTGAGATACGCGCGCACGGGGTGGCCGCGTTCTCCGATCTCGTAGCTCTCGTCCGCCTTCTGGCGATGAAGCGAGTAACGGTCTTCGAACGCGAACACCGCGACCGAGGGTATAGCGAGCTCGTTCGCAGCCCGGAAGGCTCGAATCGCTATCTCGCCGCGATTCGCGACGAGCAACTTACGAATCATGTCGCCTGTACATTGATCGAGAATACAGCAGGCCTAGCGTTGATCGGTTCGTGAAATCGCGTCACAGTAGTACCGGAAGTAGCGGAGCACCAAAGGCGTCACGCGCCGACATGTCGATGCCATTGCGGATCTCGAAGAGTTTCATTCGTCCTACGAGGGCGGGAACATCGACGAACGATTCTCCCTACCTTGATCCGGTGACAAGAGGGTCATTCTGACTCTAAAACTGACCGACAATATGCTTCGGGCGTGACGGCAGTCGTCCTCGAGCACTCGCTAGCGCGCCTTGAGAACGGCCATTGCACGCCGCGAGGGTCCCTCGTCATATGCCGCCACGACCGAAACATTGTCTGACAAAGAATGCCAGAAGCAGATACAATCGAAGTGGACTGATTGAAAATATGGTCGCGAGCAGTTCAGCGCCTGAGAGATGTGAGGAGAAATCAGTGGACGAAGATCCTGTTGACGTCCTTGTCATCGGAGCCGGTAATGCAGCGCTCTGTGCCGCACTATCTGCGAGCGAACACGGAGCTCACGTTGAGGTACTCGAATGTGCGCCTGAGGCCGAACGCGGAGGAAACACCGCATTTACGGCGGGAGCAATGCGCTTCGCGTACGAAGGTGCCGATGACCTCTGGAAATTGATGCCGGACCTGACGCAAGCGGATATGGACATGACCGACTTCGGTTCGTATACGAAGACGTCGTTCTACGAAGACATGGGGCGAGTTACCCAATACCGGGCCGATCCCGAACTTGTCGAGGAACTCATTGAACGTAGCTACGAGACGATGCTATGGATGGCATCCCAAGGCATTCGCTTCGCTCCAATCTATGGACGTCAGGCATTCAAAGTCGACGGAAGGTTCCGTTTCTGGGGCGGTTTGACCGTGGAAGCCGTCGGTGGCGGCGAGGGACTTATTGAAGGTCTCACCAAAGCCTGTGAGAAGCACGACATACCCATTCACTACGAGACCAGGGCCATCGGGCTCATGCAGAATGATCTGGGCGAAGT
>DASZLS010000023.1:0-4264 GCA_035552255.1 Acidimicrobiales bacterium
CGAGGGCCCGGCGAGCCTGAGGGCGATAGCCCGGTGCGAAGAAGGCGTGCTCGACGCCGAGGGGAACGATGTGCACTCGCGACAGCTCCGCGTTATAGAGACGGACGAACTGCGCCGCTTCCACGTCGCAGCTCGCGAGCACGGCGTCGGCACACGCAATGATCGCTGCTTCTTGGAACGCGCGATCGTCCGATTCGGCCTCGAAGGTGTCTGCCTTCACCCTCTCCAAGGTGTGAAACGTCATGATCAGAGGAATGTTGAGCTCGTGCTTCAGCCGATGACCGGCCAATCCGCTCAACCAGTAGTTGGCGTGAATCGCGTCGGGCACTCCCGAACAGCGAAAGAGCGTCTTCACCGTGTCGGTGAACTGTCCGACGTAATTGGTCAGTCCGTCGCGGTCGAGGGGGGCAGCGGGACCCGCCGTCACGTGGTGCACTCGAAATCCCGGTTCGACATTTTCCACTTCTCGAACCTGTGGGTTGTCGCGGCGGGTGTAGACGTCGACCTCGTGCCCGAGGCGAGCGAGTGCGCTCGAGAGCTCGCGAACGTAGACATTCATTCCCCCACCATCGCCCGTCCCTGGCTGGGCCAAGGGCGACGTGTGGTAGGAGAGAACCGCGAGGCGCGCCATGAATCCGATCCTACCGGTATGGATTTCAAAGACCTCCTGGTCACGAAGCAGTACTGATGGGAGCAAGTCTCAAGGACTGCCCTTCGTGCAGTGACGTATTAATAGGGCGTCAAAAGGGGCGCAATGCGGGCCGCGCGAATGCGTTGCACTATGTCGTGCTGTTCGCGCTCTTTGGGGTCAGGACGAGGTACGTGACGGCGCGCGTCGGTACGAGTCCAAAGTCGCGAGAGTCCGTCGACGCAGAAGGATTGTCGCCCCGAAGGTCGAGCTTCGAGTCAGCTTTCGCCACGCACCGTTTGAGCAGCCAACGCGTTCCGTCTCGTGGGTCCCGCAGAACCACCACGTCGCCGACTCGCACGGAACGCCATCGGCGAAACGCAGTGAGTCGTTCACCGGGTCGGTACGTGGGCATCATTGAGTAACCCTCTACCGTCACGCGACGCGCGAAGAACTCAAGAACCCGACTCACGGCGAAACGCTATCTCGGCGCCCTGACTAGCCTGCTGGATGACGCGTTCGAACAGGTTGGACGCGACTATTTGAAAGGCACCGTTATGACACTGCTTCATCGTCTCAATGCTCTGCTCGACGCGTCAACGACGCCACTGGTCGCCTCGGCCCACTGCGACCTCCCTTGTGGTGTCTACGACCCGGCACAGGCTCGTATCGAAGCCCAGTCCGTCAAAGGCATCATCGAGAAGTTCAATGCGTCCACCGACCCGGACTTCAAGTCGCGTGCCCTCTTCATCAAAGAAGAGCGCTGTGACCTCGTGAAGCACCACCTCTGGGTGCTTTGGACGGACTACTTCAAGCCGGACCACCTGAAGGAATACCCGAACCTCAACGACCTGTTCTGGATGGCGACCAAGACGGCCGGCGAAGCGAAGAAGTCGACTGACGTCGTCGTGGCCGACCGCCTGCTCGCCGAGATTGACGACATCGCCGAGATCTTCTGGGCCACCAAGAAGTAACTGCGCCTTCAATCAACAAAGCCCGGTGGCCAATGCCGCCGGGCTTTGTTGTTGCGGGACTAGCCGAGTTCGGGGTGAGCGCTGCAGTTCGCCTGGAGAGGATTCGCCTCGAGATCCGCGTCGGCGATCTCGGAGCCGCACACTTGGCACGTCCGATACGTCCCCTGGCGTAATCGATCGAGGGCTCGGTCCACGTCATTCAACGTGGCTTCGATCTGGGCCACACTCTCGTTGGTGAACTCGCTCATGGATCCAAATCTACCGGGCGCACCGAACCCACTTCGCCGTCCCCGTGGCGGAGCCAACCAAATGACGGGGTGAACGCCACTTCGTTCCACAACGTCGATCTTGTGGTAACTCTCTAAGAGAGAGGAGCGGCATGGACAATCCCGGACGAGACGATCTTCTGAGGTGGAAGGACGACAAACCCTCGAATTACTACGCCGCCGTGCCGAGTCTCGAGACAACGCTGGAGTCTCGGATGGGAACGAGATTCAGCGACGAACTTCGCAAGAAGCTGGACGACTTCGGTCGGGTGGTCGCCACGGAGATTGAGCCCTCGGTCCAGCTCATCGAGCAGAATCGCCAATTCCCAAAACTCCATTCGTACGATGAAGTTGGCCAGCACGTGGAGCGAATTGAATTCCACCCCGCGAGTGTCGATGCCGGCCGCGCTACTTGGGCGTCGGGCATGCTTGCGACGCCGCTCAACTACGAAGGGGCCTTCGAGCTCGCCGGACACTTCTTCTTGCTGTCACACGTGGGCGAAGGCGGCCAAGCCTGCGCGGTTGTCTGCACCATCGGCCTGCGCCGGGCGCTCGAACGTCGCGCGTCGGAAAAGCTCAAGAGCACGTATCTCGACGGTCTTATGGAGTCAGATACAACAACGGCACTGCGCGGTTCACAATTCCTGACCGAAATCCAGGGCGGCTCTGACGTCGGTGCGACGCTCACGGTCGCGTCGCCCGATTCCGTCATCCCCGACGCATGGAGAGTAAGCGGCGAAAAGTGGTTCTGCTCGGTCGCCGACGCCGATCTCTTTGCCGTCATCGCGCGTCCGGCAGGCGCCGCCGACGGGACAAAGGGTCTGGCCTGTTTCCTCGTGCCCCGCACTCTCGACGGAATTACGCCAAACGGCTTTCGAATTCGCCGCCTGAAGGACAAGCTCGGCACCCGAGGGCTGGCGTCAGGAGAGATCGACTTTGAGAACGCGCTCGCCTATCCAATCGGCGAGTTCGATGAAGGATTCAACATCGCCGTCTCAGAGCTCCTCAATACGTCGCGTTGGCTCAACGCGGTGGGATCAACGGGCATCATGAGTCGCGCCTATATCGAGGCATCCACTTTCGCTCACCACCGGAATGCGTTTGGTACCGCTATCGAGAACCTCGACGCGGTGCGCGATCAACTCGCCGTCATGAAGATCGAAGTCGAGGCCGCCCTCGCCTCGACAATGCTGCTCACTGAACTGGTCGGAAAGATCGATGAGGGCACTGCGAGCAGCGAGGAAACGAAATTCCACCGGTTTCTCGTCAACGCTAATAAATATGTCACGTCGATCACCGCGACGAGTGTGGTGCATTCCGCCATCGAAGTACTCGGCGGCAACGGAACGATCGAGGACTTCTCACCGCTCCCCCGCCTCTACCGCGACTCCATTGTTTTCGAGAGCTGGGAAGGCACCCACAACGTGCTGTGCGCGCAAGTGCATCGTGACTGCGCCCGACTTAGTCTTTTGGACACGGTGTTCAGATGGATTAACAGCGAACTGACCGAGCTGCAGACAGCTAGCGGCGCTGTTGGGGCTCTCATTTGTCGCGCAGCTGAGCAGCTCGAGCCGAGCATTCGAAAAGCCGTTGACGCCACGTCACTTACGCCCGCGGAATTTCGCACTCAACTGACGGACCTGACTCGAATCATCCAAGCGGTGTGTCTACTTACTTGCAGCGATGACGCAGTCGTCGCAGCATTCGTCCACCGATACCTTTCAATGGTGGAACTCAACGGTGGACCGGCTATTCACCAGTATTTTCATGAGTCGGCGGATTGATATTGTGGCGAGTCAAAGGTTTTGGATCTCGTAGGGGATCTCACCGCCTATTGGGCCGCTAGCTCATCGGGAAGAGCAGGGGACTTTTAATCCCAAGGTGCCGGGATCGAGACCCGGGCGGCCCACCAGTAAGCAAAGGGGTTTCGAGACTATTCATTCCCACGAGGTGGAGAACAGGCCCCAATTAGGCCCCGAGCACTCCGACACTGCTACCTTTGAAATCCGTGAGGGGAAGCCTTCGGGAGAAATATCCGGGTATCTGGCAACTTAGGGTTGACGCGGGAAAAGACCCAGTCACCCAACGTCGACTTCGGCCAAGCCAGAACTTCCGAGGCACAAGGCGTGAAGCGCAACAAGCGCTCAACATCATGGTCGTCGAAGCGGAGGCTGGTCGATACAACGGAACGTCTGCCACCTTCGAACAGTTAGCCACCAAGTGGCTCGAGCTCGTCGAAGCAGACCTCAGTCCAACAACCCTCCGGGGATATCGGAACAAACTGAAGGTCAGAATCTTCCCTGCAATTGGGGACCGTTCCGTCAAGAAGATCACAACCGATGACCTCGATCAGTTCTACCGCGGACTGGTAAAGCATGCCGACCTAAAGCCCGCCA
>DASZLS010000024.1:0-6175 GCA_035552255.1 Acidimicrobiales bacterium
CGGTGTCAGTTTGTGTTCTTCGAGGAGACGTCGCACCGCGGGTGACAGCTTGCTGGAACGATCGTCGGACTCTGTCCGTGATGGTGACTGCGAAGAAGAGGTGTGGGGGGTGCTCACCGAAGGCGATGCAGAGGACGCGGCAGCACGGCTCGCGCGGTCTTCGGAGCCGTCGTTGAGACCAATGGTGGCGAGGAGCGTGCCGACATCAACGGTGACCCCCTCAATTACGAAAATCGCGGTGAGGACGCCCGCGACGGGGGCTGGTATTTCGGTGTCTACTTTGTCGGTCGAGACCTCAAAGAGCGGTTCGCCCTTGACAACGGAGTCGCCGACCTGCTTGAACCATTTGGTCACCGTCCCCTCGGCCACTGTTTCGCCGAGTTGCGGCATCGACACGTTGGTCACGATCTAGCCGAGACTCGAGAGAGTGAACGTCATCATCGCTGACTCACCCCGAGTTTGTCCGCCATCCAGTCGGCGCTCAAGGGTCGGTGTTGATTGATGACGTTCGCGCAGCCGTGGTTCCCATCTTCTATGAGCACGAACTTTGTCTCGCCTCGTGCTTCACTGACGAGACGCTCGCCATCCTGCCAAGGAAACAAGCGATCTCTCTTTCCCATGATGACCATGAGCGGCTGGGTGATGTTCTCCGCGTACCCCTCGAGCGTCATATCCCAGGCGCGCTTTTCAGCGTCTTCCGGTGACGAGGAGTAGGAGCGCACCTCAAAGGCATGGCGAGTCAGCGGGTTCAAATCTTTCCAGGTGGCGCCCAAGTTATACGGCCCGGCGAGAGCAACCGTGCCCTTGATGGGTAGACCCGAGCTCGCGAGTCGAGCGGCGTAGAACCCACCGAGGGACACACCCCAGACGCCGATGCGCTGTGCGTCGACGTCTGGCATTGACTGCAGGTGTGCGAGCACGACCTCGCCTACGTCCTCCCATTCGGGTCGGATCGGAAGTGTCCACTCTGCTTCACCCTGACCGGGACCGTCGAGCGCGAATGTCGCCATTCCCCGGTCGTGAAAAGTCCTTTCAACCTGGCGGAACTCTTCCTTGGTGGAGTCAAGACCGGGAATTAGCAGGACGGTTGGATGAGGTCCGTTGAGATGAGGCTGGCGAAACAATCCCACAAGATCAGAGCCCTCGAAGGGGATCGTGTGTCGCTGTCCCGGTGGTGTGAAGAGCGGGGTCGCGCGCGACAGCGCATCAACGCCCCGGGCGTGCGCGGATCGGGCTTGGTCCTGGTCATGAACGAACATGAACTTGCCAAAGTGGTAATAGGTCGCGGCACTCGAATAGAACTCACTGGCGCTTCGAGTTCGTCCTTCCCGAAGCGCTTCGTCACCGAGCGCCATGTAGACGTCTGCACCGGCGCACCACGCGTTGCACCACTCGTCCCAGCGCTCGAGTGAGCGAGTGATTCGTGCGTAGTCACTCGCGTCGACACCGTTGGCGGTGAAGCGGGGCTCCCAGTTGGCGATGGCCGTTTCTAAAAGCACGTCAGTCATTCCAGCCCCCCAGCACGTCGCATCTGACGCCGATGGTAATGGACTCATACCCCTCACGAACAGGGGAAGTGTCCTGAAATCATTTCATGATGAAGTTGTCGTTTTGCCTTGTTCGGTTCGTGCTTCATCATTAGGGTTGCGTCATCGCTCATCGGGCGATCGACTTTGGGACGACGGTATTTGGGGGAGTTCCGCAGTCGCTTTAATGCACGGGGGAAATTATGAATAGAAGGAAGGGATTATTTCGCGCGCTCGGAGTGACTTCGGTCGCACTGGCGACCTTGTTTACTCTTGTAACGACAGGCGGAGCATCTTCAAGCGGAACGATTGCCAAGGGTCAACCGGTCCTCATCGGCGCGTCGCTCTCTTTATCGGGTGACTTCTCCGCGGACGGCACGGCGTTCCAGCAAGGCTATGAACTGTGGGCAGCCGATCAGAACGCTAAGGGCGGACTTCTCGGTCACAAGATCCAACTCAAAATCGTGTCGGACGCGTCCAGCCCGACACAAGTTGTAACGAACTATCAATCGCTCATCTCCTCTGATCACGTCAACCTCACCTTCGGACCGTTTTCGTCGCTCCTGACGCTGCCGGCCGCGAAGGCGGTGAGCCGATATGGCTACGCGATGGTGGAAGGCGCGGGAGGAGCACCGTCCGTGTTCCAAGCGGGGCTCACCAACGTCTTTGACTCGGCGCTGCCGGTCGCGAGCGGCCTCGTGCCATTCGCCCAGTGGATCGCGTCGCTGCCGAAGAGTCAGCGACCGAAGAGCATTGCGTACGTCACGTCAACAGACCCGTTTACCGAACCGCAGATACCGGTCGCGGAGAAGATCATCAAAGCGGCGGGCGTGAAGACCGTCTATTACAAGACGTTCCCTGCTGAAGCGACGGACTACACGCCCATCGCGGACGCGGTGGCGTCGGCGAACGCGCAGGTAGTCGTTCTCGGCTCGGTCGACGTACCCACGGTGTCTGCATTCATGCAGGCCTTTCAGCAGGCTCACTACAACCCCAAGGCGTTCATCGCGACGGCCGGTCCCGACCAGGGCGCCGCCTTCACGAAGGCGGTAGGTGCTGGCAACGCAAACGGCATGATGGTGCCCAACGCCTGGTTCGGCGGCTCGAAGAATGCCATGAGCGAGAAGATGGTCGCCGAGTACATCAAAAAGTACGGTGGAACTGCGGCGGACGTGAACGCTGACGTGGCCGAGGCGTACTCGGTGGGTCAGGTCATCACGGCGGCGGTCAAGGCGACGGGTGGCTTCGACAACGCGAAGATCATCACGTACCTGCACTCGGGCGTCACCATCCAAAGCGTGCTCGGAGAAGTGAAGTTCAACGCGTTGGGCGAGAACACCAAGCCAACCGCGTTCACCTTCCAGTGGCAGGGAGCGAACTTCGTCGAGGTCAATCCAACGACCGACCCAGGCGCGACCAAGATCCTGTACCCGAAGCCTGCGTGGAAGAACTAGAGCATTGAGCGGCACCGCATTAGTTCACTCAATCATTGATGGCATCTTGACCGGTTCTGTCTATGCATTGATGGCTACCGGCCTCACCCTGATCTTTGGGGTCATGAACATCATCAATGTGGCCCAGGGCATCTTCGTGATCCTTGGCGCCTACTTGAGCTACACATTGTCGGTGCACTTTGGTATTGACCTGTTTGTAGGACTCGCTATCACGATCCCCACGCTGTTTCTGGTGGGGATCGTGGTGGAGCGGGTTTTTCTGGCTCGCATCAAGGGTCCCGAGAAGGTGGTGATGTCGATTCTCGTGACCTACGCCATCTCTCTGGTGATTGAAGGAATACTGAACATGGTGTTCTCGGTGAACTACGTCGAATTGCAGGCGTGGTACGTCAACCGATCCGTCAGGGTGTTTGGTTTCTGGCTGCCATATATCTATCTGCTCGGGTTCGGGCTGGCGATCGTGCTGCTCGGGGCTCTCTATTTCATGTTGTATCGAACGCGCTTCGGTGCGAGCGTGCGAGCATCGCTGGCCGACCAGACGTCCGCCGCGCTCGTGGGTATCAACGTGAAAAATGTCTCGACGATCTGTTTCGGTATCGGCATCGCCGTTACCGCGGCGGGCGGCATGATCTACGGCGCGACCAATGCGTTTAATGCGAGTTCGAGCTACGACTTGATCTCGCGCCTTCTCGTGATCATCGTTCTTGGTGGCATGGGGAGCATCGGTGGCGCACTCGTGGCGGGCATTTTTATGATCACCGTCGAAGACATGGTCTCGGTGATCTGGGGGCCCGTGTGGTCGAGCTTGACGTTCTTCTTGATTTTGGTGATCATCCTTTCGGTGCGTCCTCAGGGCCTCTTCGGTAAGCAGTCTGCGAGGCTCGCTTGATGTCTGGCTTGATGTCTCGCTTGATCTCAGGTTTACGGTCTCACGTCAAACAGCTCTGGTGGCTTGTGGCACTCGCGATCTTCATCGCCTATCCACTGATCGAGACGAACCCCGCCTACACGACGATTGGCATCTTCACGCTGATCTTCATGGGGTGCGCGACGTCGTGGAACATGTTTTCGGGTTACTCGGGCTACGTGAACCTGGGCTCCGCCGTGTTCTACGGGACGGGCGCCTACACCATGGCACTCCTCGCGAATCACCTGCACATGGCGGGTAATGGCGATCTGTTCTGGCTGGTTCCCCTGGGCGGTCTCGTCGCGATGATTGTCGCGATACCGGTAGGTCTCATCGCGCTTCGTGTACGCCGACACACGTTCGTCGTCATCACGATTGCGATTTTCTTCGTGTTTCAACTTTCAGCGATCAACTTTTCCTTCACCGGTGGCACGTCGGGCTTGCAGCTGCCGTTCATTCCGTGGTTGATCACCGACTACAACCTGCCCTTCTATTACGTGGGGCTTGGCATCGTGATCTTTGCGGCGCTGCTCTCGGCGGCGGTGCGGCGATCGCGTTTTGGACTGCAGCTGCTCGCGATTCGCGACGACGAAGATCGAGCGGCCGGCCTGGGCGTGAAGGTCTTTGCGGTCAAGCTCACCGGGTTTGCGATGTCGGCCTTCGCGGTTGGCATGGGGGGCGCGCTCTATGCGATGTTCATCGGACAGATCTACCCGCAGTTCGTGTTCGACCCGATCTTTGACATCTCCATTGCCCTGATGGCGATCTTCGGAGGACTAGGCACGTTTGTCGGTCCGCTGTTGGGCGCGCTGGTCTTGGAATCTACCCAGCAGCTCCTGACGCTCAAATACTCGAACGGGTCGCTCTACCTCGTGATTTTCGGCGCCGTGTTCCTCGTGGTCATTCTTTTCATGCCGAACGGCGTCATCATCGCTGTTCGAGACGGTTGGGCTCGACGCACGGCGCGTCGAGAGGGAAGCGTCACCGTCGGCGCCGCCGTGAAACCGGGAGCGACGCTGTGACGAATCTGCTCAAAGTTGAGGGCGTCACCAAATCGTTCGGCGGACTGCAGGCGCTGTCGGGTTGCTCGCTCAGTGTCGAAAAGGGCTCCATCGCGGGACTTATCGGGCCGAACGGATCAGGCAAGACGACGCTCTTCAATGTGATCACCGGTTACGTGAAACCCGACGGCGGCACCGTGACGTTCGAAGGCCGCGACATCACTGCAGCCCGTCCGAGCCGCGTCTTCACGCTCGGCGTCGGACGCACCTTTCAAATCACTCGAATATTTCCACGGATCAGCGTGATTGAGAACATGCTCGTCGCGACCCAGCGCGAGGAGAGCTGGCTTCGCGGGCTCACTCGATCCAAGTCCTCGAGCCAGGAGCTCGCCGCGGCCATGGAGTGGCTCGACTTCGTTGGCATCGCGCGACTCGCGTCGCTGCAAGCGGGCGCTCTGTCCTTCGGTCAGCGCAAGCTGCTCGAGTTGGCCTACGTTCTCGTTGCCAACCCCGACGTCATCTTGCTCGACGAGCCTGCGGGCGGGGTCAACCTCACACTTATCAACGAGATTGCCGACAAGATCCGTTCGCTCAACAAGGACGGGAAGACCTTCTTGATCGTTGAGCACAATATGGAGTTTGTGATGGAGATCTGTGACGCGGTCACGGTCATGCATCAGGGCGTCAATCTTGTCTCAGGCACGCCGGAAGAGGTGCGCAACAATCCCGACGTACTCGACGCCTACCTGGGCGGTACGGACGATGACGATGTGGACGTGGCGTCGTGACGAACTGGGCTCCGCTGTTGCGATTTGAAGGTGTCGTCGCCGGGTACGGCGGTGGCGACGTGCTGAAGGGCGTCGACTACTCAATGATCGAGGGTGGCGTCACGTGCATCGTCGGGCCGAATGGATCGGGAAAGTCGACGCTGTTGAAGACCGTCAGCGGTCTGCTGCGACCGCGACTTGGTCAGATCTTCTTCAAGGGCGAACCCATTGTGGGGCGCAGTCCGCGCGACATCTTGAGGCTCGGGATCGTCCAGGTTCCGCAGCAGCACAGTCTCTTTCGCGAAATGACCGTGCACGAAAATGTGGAACTGGGCGCCTTTCTCGTGAAAGACCGCTCGGTAGTCGCCGAGCGTATGGCGATGGTGCGCGATATGTTCCCGATTGTCGCTGAGCGGGCGAAAGATAAGGCCGGGAGCCTCTCAGGAGGCCAGCAGCGACTCGTCGAGTTCGCTCGCTGCTTGATGCTGGAGCCGCAGCTCGTGGTGTTGGACGAGCCGTC
>DASZLS010000025.1:0-3988 GCA_035552255.1 Acidimicrobiales bacterium
CCACATCAGGTTGCAATGCAGGAGTGGACAATATCGAGAAGATTCGAGCTGCGGATACATTGATGTCGCGAGATTCCGAGACCGAAGGTTGGATCACGGTTGCAACTCCTTACGAGTGAATTATTCGGTGCGGATCGAATGTCGTATCAGTTCGGAACTTTAATTCAGAATCTCACGCTTGATCCCATCGAAAAGTACGAGACCACCGGACCAAGACGACGCTCACTGAGCTCAAACACTTCGGGACTATGCCAAAGCCGCCGGGGACGAGTGCGACCATTTGCTACCACCCCATGGTCCTTCGGTCGCGAGTTCGATCCTGCCGGCCCTAGGAGTTAGGAGAAGGAGGTACTGCTGACTTCCTTTGCGATTGTATTCTTTGGCGATGCGCCGACCACTTCCGCCTCAATGTCGGTGACGCCGTCCAGATCTGCTCGCAGCATCACGGTGCGGGGGCGCCGGATCTTCTCGCCCAAGTACGCATTGCGCTACGTCATTGGAACTGGCGTACTTGTAATCCTCTTTCTTCTCGAATTCGTCTTAAGCGCATTCGGGAACTCCCATGTCGTCTGTTACCGGGGAACGTGCGAAACTCTGACCGGTTCGGGCGCGCAATTTCTCAACTGGTGGTACGGCGCTGCACTGGTGGTCGTGTTGGCTGTGTTCATTCGCAACACGTATTTGTGGCGGCTTTCGGTGCACTCAGCATCTCCTTGAGTCAAACCAAACTCACGGCGAGGATTGACGCCCATTTTTCATTTTTTCGTTCATTTGCTCGCACTCGCGCCAGGCGGAGTGTCACAATCCCGCGTTTCATGCCACCGTCTACTGAATGTGTGAGCGACGCAATCGCTTTCGTCGCCGGATGATGTGAACCGTTGCGTACAGAACAAGAACGATGGCAGCGAGCTTGTGCCACTGCGAAAGGCCTGGCGGCAAACCGATTGCGGTCGCGAATGGAAGCTGCGTTGCATGGTGGTTCAATCCATCGATTAAGCCCGACACGAAGACGTCAAGAACGAGCAGCTCCAAAAGAATGTCCGAGATGGCCAAGCGTGAAGTTGATCTGGTGCGCTTGTGCGAGCCAAACGTTCGCTTCAGAAGTGTCGCGATGGTGCGACGTCGCTGGAAGAGGTGAAACAACATCATGAACATGAACCACACGCCGAAGATCACGTGGATCGTGATGCTGCGGCTCAGGTAGATCAGTGAAAGCAGCGATCCTGCGAGCGATGCGAGCAGAGCTAAGTGCACGTACCACCGACGGCGCTCGCCGCTCACTACGGCATTCGGCTTTACAGGGAGAGCTGTAATCGTGCGCCTTTCGACGATGAGAAACGTCTTCGCCGATCGTAACCATGACGCCGGCCAAGCGTCTTTGCGTCCACTAGGGATAAACCCTGAGGGCGGGAGCAGACGACGAGTCGGTATGGCTAGTCGCTTCCTTTGGGGAGCATTGCCGCACTACTCAGTCGTGGCCCACTCGCGAGTCGGCACGATCGAAAGAGCGAGGATACGGGAGGTCAGCGAAAGCAAAATGGAATCTTCATTTCAGGCGTGACGCGTCACTGATGACGGGTCCCCGGAGGTGGTGTCACGGGCGAAAAGTGCGGCCGTGTTGATCGCACACAGAACTGATACGGTTCCGAAAAGAGCCAATACTGGCCCGAGAGAGGGAGCGAAAAATGGCGCTGGGCATCTACTTTGCGCATGAGGGATTTACACCAGAAAAGTATGACGAGGCCATCAAGCGATTGGACGCCGCGGGTGGGGGATCGCCGAAAGGTCGATCGAGCCACTTTGCGTTGGAGTCAGACGGTGCGATACAAGTATTCGATGTTTGGGAATCCCAAGAAGACTTCGATGCATTTGGAGAAACCCTGATGCCGATCCTCGCTGATTTGGGTGTCCAATTGGGTGCTCCAATGGTGGCAACCGTTTATAACTCAATCAAGGGCTAGTCCGTTCTTTCTCCTGCGTCCTACCGCACGTCGTATTTCGCGGTGGCAGCACGGCGGGAGAACGGCTTAAGGGTGTTGCGGTCGGCCGATTGAATCGCTGACACCGACCAATTGTTCGCGACGAGGCGATGGGCCTCAGTGCGCACACGCTTCGCTCCTCAACGCTCCCACGGTAATTCGCGTCTTAATCAGACGTCAGGGAACTTGGTAGATGGCCAGAGTGGCGAGGCCAATCGTTGCGCAGGTGGCTAGGGACATCGCGAGAGCGGGAACGCTGCCGAGAAGATGACGACGCGAGTGCCATAGCGTCAGCCCAACCGTCAATCCGACCCCGAGAACGAACTGCGCGCGCCAGTAATCGGCGGGGGTCGAAAACCTGAGTTGGGTGAGGCCGTAGACGGCCTCACCGGCCAGCAGACCACCGAGGACACCGGCGCCGAGGGCGCGGAGTGTCTGCCCCGCGTGACGGAGCCAATAAGCGGCTAGCCCGACCAACGGGCCTACTACCACGCTGGCGACCGACCAGAGTTCGACCTGATGATGGGATACCGTCCACCCCGTGTGTACCTCACCGGCGTAGAAGCCCACGACGAGCGCCAGCAGGGTGACCACCGAGAGCAGCAGCGACTCGCCCATCCGACGAGCAGCGAGGGCCACGGCGAAGGTGATGAGGATCCATGGTGCCGCCGAGTTAGCCAACGGTTCGAGAGAGGGCGGCAAGTGCGGGATTGACCACTCCGTCGCTGCCCCCGCGGCCAACCCTGTTACGGTCGCCAGAATGGGCCGACCGAAACTGCTGAAGTGGGCTCGGGTGGAGCTTGTCACAGGGATGTCCAACAAGACTTTCATGATAAACGGTGGCGAGCGCCGTCCCCTGTGCACGAAGCGCGTGCCACTCCGTGCGCGAGGCACACGCTGAGATATCGCACAATCAGAAGGCCCTTCCACTTTCAGGCGATGCGTCACGCAACCTCAGACGGCGCGGCACTTCAACTTCCGACCCGAACATCGAGCAGTAGGTAGCCCGTCGGAGACGCGATGTGGCGAGTCAGGGTCAGTCGGGTTGGAAGGCCCTTATCGAAGAGCTTGCGCCCGTGCATATGTAGGGTTGGTGCGATGACGAGCCGCAGCTCGTCGACGAGGCCGAGTTCGAGCAACGATTGTGTCAGCGCGATGCTCCCGTGCACCCCGATGTCGCCACCGGAGCGACCTTTCAGCTCGGTGACGAACTCGAGAAGGTCGCCATCGATGATCGTCGTGTTCGACCAGGTCTGCGTCGGCTCGGTTGAGGTGGCGACGAACTTCTCGACTCCATTGATGAATCGAGCAAACGGCTCGATATCGCTGGTCGGCCAAAAAGTCGCCCAGTCGTCGTAGGTCCGATGACCGAGGAGCACGGCGTCTTGGGAGGCGATGACGCGACCCAGGTTCTCATCCATTGCCTCATCCCACTCGGTGATGAACTCGTCGGGCTTTTCGGCCACGCCGTCAAGCGACAGCAACTCGTAGGCAACTACTTTTCGCACGCATCACCTCCGGGATCGACGTCACAGTACCGAGGCGAGACGGCGGAAGCAACTGCCGCTTCATTCCCTCATGATTCCGGGGTTCTCGTGTTCGAAATTTCAACCTTTACGGAGCGGATCGGTTGCTACTGCGAATAACCGTGCGACTTCAGGAACTTCTGCAAAACGGCAACGAATTTCTCGCCACTTGGGTTGACCGGGCTGAGCGCACTGTTGAGGTGGCCTTCCTTGGCTTCAACGGCGAGGAATTTCGCCACAGCTGCGGAGCGACCGAGCATGTCTTCGTCCGCGGCCCAGGCTGCGATCACACCGACGGAGTCCTGGTAGTGCGAGCTGGCTTGCGCCTTGAACGCGCCCATCCACTGATTCGCGTCGGTCGCGATCAGGTCGGGGAACGATCGAGTCACGTTGTGAAACGCGTGGTCGGAAAAGCGAAGGATCTCGATCGGGAAACCGGACGCCGCGTAATCGGTGAACGCGTACGCGAACGCGTCGTCCGCG
>DASZLS010000026.1:0-9766 GCA_035552255.1 Acidimicrobiales bacterium
CACTAACCAGATCGCTTTTCCCAATGGCGGCGCGATTCCCGTCACAATGAACTCCCCAACGCAGTCGATTCGCGTTCCCGCGACGGACTCCAAGGGCAGTTCGCTCATCTTGCAAGTCCTTCTCACGACGCCCAACAACCAAGTCGTCCTGGCCCGCACCGCCATCCAGGTGCGCATCGCCGGCACCTCCGTTGTTGGCTATCTCTTGACGTTCGCATCGCTCTTCGTGCTCGGTCTCTGGTGGTGGCGAACCAGTCGGCGCCGCCCGAAAGCGCGTCACGCTCGATGAACGTCGCTTCTAGCCACTCCTCACGCGTCGTCTCGATGGCGAGCGGCACGCTCGTCTCACGAGTGTCCGGCTTCTTGCGCGTACTGGTGCTCGCCTGGGCACTCGGATTTACGCCACTTGCGGACTCCTTCAACCTCGCCAACACTGTTCCGAACATGCTGTTCGATCTCGTGCTCGGCGGCATCGCGTCCGCAACGTTCATTCCGGTGTTCGTGGAGAGACTCGCGCTCGATGGCGAACGGCGAGCGTGGAGATCGATCTCGAGCGTCGTCACGGGTTCGGTGGTCGTACTGTTCATCGCGTCCGTCTTGTCATGGTTTCTTGCGCCGTACATCATCGACGCGTTCACCTTCCTCCAACGCACACCGAGCGCACACGTGACTGCTTCCGCGCTCGCGCAGGCGAGATTGGTGGCCCATCAACAACGCGTCGTGGCGACCGATCTGCTGCGCTTTTTCGTGCCACAGATCTTCTTCTATGGCGTCATCGGCATCGCAACGGCGCTGTTGAACATTCGCCGGCGCTTCGGGGTGGCGACATGGGTGCCAGTCGCGAACAATTTCATTTGCATCGGCGTCCTCATTTGGTTCCACCTCGTTGATCCCTCCCCGGTCCTCGGTGCCCTCAATGGTTCGCGCGATCTCTTGTGGCTCGGTCTCGGCACGTCGGCGGGCGTGGCGGTGCAGTTCCTTTGCCTGGTGCCATCACTGTTGCGAAGTGACCTCTTTCGCCTCAGTTTTCGTTTCGACCCGAAAGACGTTGCCGTGCGGGCGATCGGACGCCTCGGGAGCTGGACGCTGCTTGTCGTATTGGCCAATCAGGCCGCTCTCTTCGTGGTTCTGGCCTACGCGTTCGGTATCGGAGGCGGCGGCCCGGTGAGTGACTACACCTACGGCTGGTCCATCATGCAGATGCCCTACGCGGTCGTCGTGGTGTCGGTGCTCGGGGCGCTCACTCCTCAGCTGGCTGGCTTCGCGACCGACGAGGACTACGAGGGGCTGAGTGAGCGACTGCGATTCGGGCTGCGACAGTCGCTCGTCATCATCGTGCCCTGCACACTCGCGTTGATCGTCCTCTCGCAACCGCTCGTGGCCATACTGCTGCATAAGCTCGACGGTTCGCAGCACTACAGCGTCGGTACCGCGCTGGCGGTCTTCGCCGCCGGCCTTCCCGGATTCACCATCTTCCAGTTGTGCGTGCGCGGACTCCAATCCATGCAACGCGCACGCCAGGTTTTTCTTCTGTACGTTCTCGACAACGCGATCACCATCGTTCTCTGCATCGTGCTCGGGCGTCACTCGATCGCGGGACTCACGGCGAGCGTCTCGATTGGCTACACCGTCGCGGCGGTCGCCGCGCTCGTCGTTCTCGCGCGCTACCGAGTAAATATCATCACCGGCATCTGGGGTGTGCACGTGCGTCGAAGCCTCGGGGCCTCGTTAGTCGCGACCGCCGTCATCGCCGTCGTATACGCCGTACCCACTTGGACGCACGGACTCCTGCTCGTCACGCGCTTTGGCGCCTCGGTCGTGGTGGGGGTCATTGCGTACGGCCTCGTGGTCGTGCTCTTACGCCGCCGCGTGAGACGGACCCACTCGAAAAGTGCAAGGCTTGATCAGTTCTAGGGGGATCAATGGCCCGTATCCGAGTAGTCACCGATAGCGCGAGTGACCTGCCCGAAGTCTTCGCGCAGTCGCTCAACGTCGACGTCGTCTCGCTCACGATTCGATTCGGTGACGAGGAGTTCGTCGACCGCGTCGATCTGACGCCCGAAGCCTTTTGGGCCAAGTGCAAAGCCTCCAAGACGCTCCCTGAAACGGCCGCCCCCTCCCCTGGCGCCTTCCAAGCAACGTACGAGCGCGCGAAGAGCGACGGCTACGACGGTGTCGTCGTCCTCACGCTGTCCTCGCTGCTCTCGGCCACGCACCAGTCGGCGACCTTGGGCGCAGAAGCGGTCGAAGGGCTGATTGATGTGAAAGTCATCGACACGCTCAACGTCTCGATGGGTCAGGGCCTGCTCGTCATCGAGGCGGCGGAGCTCGCCAAGGGCGGCGCGACGATAGAAGAGATCGTCTCGCACACGAATCAGCTCATAAAACGCTCGGGTGTCGTTGCGACGATCGACACACTCGACCACCTCATCAAGGGCGGACGCATCGGCGGAGCGAAGGCGCTCCTTGGACAGGTCCTCTCCATCAAGCCTCTGATTGAACTAAAGGAGGGTGTCGTTGCCGAAGCCGGACGCCAGCGCACTCGCGCCAAGGCGCTTGCCGCCGTTGCGAACGCGGCTGCGAAGCACGCACCGCTGCGCAGGCTGGCCTTGATTCATGGCGCCGCGAGCGATGTGGCAACGCTGGAAGGCCTCATTCGCGACATCAAGACTGAATATCCGGTCATCGTCACCGATATTGGTCCGGTGGTCGGCACGCACGGCGGACCAGGAATCATCGGGCTCACCTGGATCGAAGCGTAGAGACTCCAGTAGGTTCTTTACGTGACGGACGCCGGCCCAGAGCACGACCCAGACCTCGTCGACCGACTCCTCGGCATCCTCGACCACGGGCTCGACGTCGTGCACGACAAGGTGCTGCGTCCGATCATCCTCGCGGCGCGCGCCATCGCCTACGGGCTCATCATTGTCCTCGCCGCGATCGTGCTTGTGATCGCGCTCGTGATCGGTTTCATCCGTTTGCTCAACATCTATGCTTTCTCGGGCCACGAGTGGTTGAGCTACGTCGTTGTCGGCGCACTGTCGATGCTCGCGGGAATGATTATCTGGCGGCGACGCCGGCCTCTTAAATTAAGGAAGTAATGCCCGAGCACACCCGTGTCCTCATAATTGGCTCGGGGCCGGCCGGGCTCACGGCCGCTATCTACAGCGCCCGAGCCCAGTTACGCCCCATCGTGATTGAGGGCGAGCCATCCTCCACGACCGATCAGCCCGGCGGCCAGCTCATGCTCACCACCGACGTCGAGAACTATCCCGGCTTCCCCGAAGCGGTCAGCGGACCCGAGTTGATGATGAAGATGCGCGAGCAGGCGGCCCGCTTCGGCGCTGATCTGCGCGTGGAGAAGGTACACAAGATTGATACGACGCAGCGTCCGTTTCGAGCCTGGCTGAGCGGCGACGTCGAGCCCAGCATCACGGCCGACGCCGTCATCCTCGCGACCGGAGCACGCTCGTTGATGCTCAATGTCCCTGGTGAGGAGCGCTACCTCAGTCACGGACTGTCCACCTGCGCGACGTGCGATGGCTTCTTCTTTCGCGGTCAGGACATCGCGGTCGTCGGTGGCGGCGACTCGGCCTTAGAAGAGGCGCTCTTTCTCACGCGTTTTGCCTCGAGCGTGACCGTCATCCATCGTCGCGACTCGTTGCGCGCGTCCAAAATCATGCAGGAACGGGCCTTCGCCCACGAAAAGATCCGCTTCGAGTGGAACACCCAAGTCACCGAAGTCTTCGGAGATGACAAGGTCATCGGACTCAAGGTTCGAGACACCCTCAGCGAAGAGGATCGAGTGCTGCTCGTGACCGGCGTCTTCGTGGCCATTGGCCACGTGCCCAACACCACGCTCATTCACGACCAGGTCGAGCTCGAAGGGAACGGCTACGTGCGCACCGGTCCGGGTAGCTTCACCAATATCGACGGCCTCTTTGCCGCGGGTGACGTCCAAGACGACGTCTATCGCCAAGCCGTGACTTCGGCGGGATCGGGCTGTATCGCCGCGATAGACGCTGAACGCTGGCTCGAAGCGCAAGGAATTTAAGCCCGAATCGCTAAGGTGGTAGCCACGGCGCCTCGACCGGCGTTCGAGGAGGTGCTTATGAGCGAGAACATCACGACCCTGACCGATGCGACCTTCGACGAAGTGATCGGAGCTTCCGAAAAGCCGATTCTGGTCGACTTTTGGGCAGATTGGTGTGGTCCGTGCAAGATGATCGCCCCGATCCTCGAAGAGTTCGCCGTTGAGCAGTCCGAGAAGTTCACGATCGGCAAGCTTGACGTCGACATGAATGTCGCTACCGCCACCAAATTCTCTGTGATGAGCATTCCCACCCTCTTGCTCTTCAAGAACGGCGAGGTGATCGCTCGCCTCGTTGGCGCAAAGCCCAAGGGTGCGCTCTTGCAAGAGATCACCTCGAACCTGTAGTTCGCCTGAGCTTCGAACCGCTGCGCCTCGGCGACACGGGTTCCCGTGTGCGCGACTTGAAGGATCGACTTCGAGCGATCGATCTCGGGCCCACCAGCGTTGACGAGGTCTTTGACGACGAAACCGTCGCGCTCGTCGAGTCGTTCCAGCGCTCGCGCGGACTCCCCCTCACCGGAGCCGTCGACCGCACCACATACGAACGACTTGACGAAGCCAGTTGGCAGTTGGGCCAGCGACTGCTCTATCTCACGCGGCCAATGTTGCGCGGCGACGATGTGGCGGAACTCCAGGTCCTCCTCGCCCAACTCGGCTTTAATCCCGGTCGCATCGACGGCATCTTTGGACCCGCGACGAGTGATGCACTGGCCGAATTTCAGCGCAATTGCGCCCTCGACTCAAGCGCAGCCCTCACCAAGACGACGCTGCTCACGCTGCGGCGAGTGCGCGCCACCAACGCCGCACGAAGTCTCGTCACCGACGCTCGCGACCTCGCCGGCATCGACCCGCTGACCAATGGTTCGGTGCTCGTCTGCGGCGACGGTCCGCTCGCTGCAGGACTCGCCCGTCACTTCGCCGGTGTCGAGGCCATTCTCGTTGCACTTGACGTCTCACAGGAAGAAGCTGCTCACTACGCCAACACCCATGACGTGGCTCTCGTCTTGTCGTTCCAAACCCTGGAGCACGTTGACGGCTTGCATCTGCACTATTGGGCCAGTTACCGAGCCCACTCTCACAGGGGTGAAGTCCTCGCGAGCGCTCTGGCCTCACATTTTGCCCACCTACCTGAAGTGCCAAGGGTTGAGGTGACGGGCATGGCGCTACCGATCCTGAGGGAAACCAAGATGACGACCATCCACGTTGAACACGGGGACGTATCTGACGCGGTCCTTCACCAATCCATCACCGCTTTCGAAGGTGTCGTGGAGCAGGTTATCCACAGATTCGAGTGAAAAAATCCCTCGAAACGGCCGTAATTTGAGGGCAAAAACCCAATGATTACTGGAGAAATCGAGTAACCCACAACTTCATCCACAACTTGGGGAAAACTTCAACAATAGGGTTAGGTTGAAGGTTGAGGGTCACTTCGACTTCGCAATAGTGCTGTAGAGGCGTTCGAGATCATCGAGGTCCGCAAAGTCAATGATTATGCGGCCATTGCGACCTTTGAGGTCGACGTGGACCCGAGTATCGAGATAGCTCTCCAAAAGCTCTTCGAGCTCGGCAACGCTCGCGTCGGGCACCGGCCGAAGCCTCGGAGTACCGTCCGGCGTTCGACTCGCCGACTCCGTCGTTGGTAGCGGCCGCGGTTCCATAAACGTCTTCACCGTTTCCTCGGTCGCTCGAACGGAGAGCTCATTTTTGATGACCTTGGCGACCAGCGTCGCCTGGGCGCTTGGATCGCTCACGCCGAGCAAGGCGCGTGCGTGACCGGCTGTGATCTGGGACGATGCCAGTGCGCTCTGCGCGGCTTCGCCCAACTGTAAGAGTCGTAACGTGTTTGTAACATAAGCGCGACTCTTCCCCACTCGCTGGGCGACACTGTCGTGGGTGAGATCAAACTCATCGACGAGCTGTTGGTAGGCGGCCGCCTCTTCCAACGCGTGCAGGTCTACGCGGTGAAGATTCTCGACAACCGCCTGCTCGAGTGACAGTCGGTCGTTAACGTCGTCTTGGAGAAGCACCGGCACGAACTCAAGTTCCGCAATGGCCGCAGCACGCCAGCGCCGTTCACCAGCGATGAGTTCATACTTGTCGGGCTCCCCCTCAACCGGACGGACGATGAGCGGCTGGAGCACACCCAGTTCCGCTACCGAAGCGGCGAGTGTCTTCAAACTCTCGTCGTTGAATGACTTTCGGGGTTGAAACTGGTTCGGTCGTATCGAGGCGACCGGAACCTGCCTCAGCGGACTGGCCGCCGTCGTTTCAATCGGGGTTTCGCTGGTGCTGGGTGAACCCTCAGGAATGAGGGCCCCTAAGCCTTTACCTAAACCTGGCCTTCTAGGCATTTAAGATCTCCTCTGCTAGAGCGCGATATGCAAGTGCACCCTTAGACGTGGGATCAAAGACTGTGATCGGCTGACCGAAGGACGGCGCCTCCGCGAGGCGAACCGTCCGAGGAATGAGCGTATTGCACAACTCCTCTTCGAAGTGCTTTTTCACTTCCTTGGCCACGTCAATGGAAAGGGTATTTCTCGAGTCATACATGGTCAATACGACCTTTGTGATGCGAAGCGTGGGGTTGAGGTTCCGCTGAACAAGGTCAACAATGCGCTGGAGCTGTGTGAGACCCTCGAGGGCATAGAACTCCGCCTGAACCGGAACCATAATTTCAGTAGCTGCTGCGAACGCATTGATCGTGATAAGTCCGAGCGACGGGGGACAGTCGATAAAAACGAAGTCGAAGTCGCCTTCCACAGAGGCGATTGCTCGCTTTAGACGAAGTTCCCGGGAAATCACCGAGGTGAGTTCTTGCTCGACGCCGGCTAAGTCCAAGGTCGCAGGAGCCACAAAGAGGTTATTAAAGCCAGTGGGTTCGACAATATCGACTATCGGCACGTCATTCAATAGAACGTCGTACACCGAGCGCTCAAATTGCCGCCCATCTATGCCCAGCCCGGTGGTGGCATTTCCTTGTGGGTCAAGGTCAACCACCAGGACCCTTTTCCCTCTTTCCGCGAGTGCTGCCCCCAATGAGATTGTCGTAGTGGTCTTGCCGACGCCGCCCTTTTGATTGGCCACAGCAAAAATCCTCATTGTGCTGGCGTCCGCCATGAGCCTCTTCCCGACAGTTGGGTGATTTACCGACACCGCGTCGAACCACTGCCATTCAACACGGTTTTTCGGTCTTCGTCAAGTACCGATGTTTCACGTGAAACATCGAGTTGGGACAAATGAGGTCAATGTTTCACGCCAACCAAATGATGACTAAAAGCTGTATATTCATTGAAGGTTCCACGTCAATCATCCGCCGTTATGGCGCACTTCTCTAGGAATGTTTCACGTGAAACATCCTCCAGGGCTGGGGTATTCTGCGTCACGGAGATCTTGTCCGGTGACCGACTTTCAACTCAAGCGCGGGACATTGCCGTGTCTGCGCTCAGCCACCCCCTTGTATCGGTCGTTACCCAAAAGTGCAGTGAGGGGGTTAGGATCATGGGTGAGCACTGCGCTCGATGATTCCCACGCTGAGGGACCGGTCTGGTCACCCTCTTGGGCGAAACAGAGGGAGTCAAGAGGCACGTCAGGGACACCCAAACCGTACCCAGATGGCGACGCCCCATCTCAACTCGCAGTTTTCAGTAAAACGCCACTAGGGCGTTGACATCGCGGGTAGCGCCCACCCTGAAATGGCTGGAGAGCCACCCATTCGGCAGGTAGAGCTGATTTCGCCTGTTTGGCATACCGGTAGAGGGAAGACTTAGGGGAGTGGTTGCAGAGTCCAATCATGTTTCACGTGAAACATCGAAGACGATCGTCCTTTCGTCGGCCAGGCTGCAGAAGGGCACCCTTCTCGACATGTTCTATTCGGCAAGCGGTGGTTGTTTCACGGAAAACACTCGTGAGACGTGCATACCGCTGACAGCTGTGGAACCCCACTATGGAGCGCCTTCTCAACCTATGTCATTCGGCAAGCGGGTACTTGTTTTGTGAAAGCCCGAGGCAGGCCGTTGATACCCCGGACAGTGGTGGAATTCCACTCGGAACGCCTTCCCGACGTGCGTTCTTCGGCAATGGAGCATTTGTTTCACGTGAAACACTCGACGAGACGCTCGTTTCGTGAGGGTACAGCTGATTTCGCCTGTTTGGTAGGCCGATAGTGGGAAGACCTAGGGGAGGGGAGGACTGCAGTTGTAAGAGATGTTTCACGTGAAACATCGGCGAATAGCCCCGCCCACAATACTCCCGGTATTGCTGGGTCTCCCGGAGGAAGGCGCTCAGCGTCCAGCAGCGTCCTATGCGCGTTACCCGGCATTGCCGTATCCAGTTGTCGCGCAGGTCTTCTAGCCAATACTTGAGACCGGGAATCGACAGTCTCCGATTGCCACACACCAAATTTAGGGACTAAATGGCGGTAAACGGAAAGTTCTCACGCACAAACGCTTTATCCAGGGGTTGTCTCGCACAGTCTGCTGCTGTACCGATCCAGACCCGGAGCGAACGCGAGAAGCGTTTCACGTGAAACCCTAAAAAAGAGGGTGCTTTTTCGGTGTTCCTGAGGCGCGTGGGAACTCAGCGGGTGTCGGCTCAGTTTTCACTAGAACCTCGAAAGCAGCGCCAAAGCGGGTCCGGCCACGGTCAAGAAAGCCCAGTCTCGCCAATCCCTGTGCGCTCCAGCGCTCTTCGTCCCCCGCAGTGGGGGGTTCAGAAACGATCAGAACTCCCCCGGTCTTCAAGAATCTGGCAGCGCATTCCGCGGTTACGGCCGGCGGCCCGAACGAACGAGCTGTAACAAGGTCGAACTGGTCCTCCAGCTCAGGCCAACGAGCAGCTTCCTCCACTCGAGCCATGATGACCTCGCCCCCTTCGGGAGCGTCAGACCACCCAAGCACCTCCCGCAAAAATGTGCTCCGCTTAACCATCGAATCAATCAGCACGGTGCGACACTTCCAATGTTCAAGGAGCACGAGTCCCGGCAAACCGCCGCCGCTCCCCAGGTCTAAACGAGCGCGTGGGGGAGAGGCCTGAAACGCCTCCCAGCACTGGGCAAACCCCGAAGCGTGGGCTATCTGAGGTTCAATCGGCTGCGGGCCTAAAAAACCCCGTGCCCTCGATTCCTCGAGGGCACGGGGCAACCAGTCATTATTCACGTTGAAATTATGCCGGAGAGACCACCACGAAGCGACGCGGCTATTCACCTTCCCAACGAGTGGCGACCTTCTCGTTCTCAGAAAGCGCGTCATGGACCGCTTTGCGGTCCGCGGCCGACATCGGCTCGAGGGCGCGCTCTTCGCCAGTTTCGGCAACCTCTTGAGCCACTTGCGTAGCAAAGCGTCCCAAAGCGGCTACGCGTCGTTCACGGTACTGCGCCACGTCGACCAGGATCCGATCAGTTCGACCTGGGCTCTTCGACTGGACGACGGTACGAGTGACTTCTTGAAGGGCTTGCAGCGTCGTGCCGCGTGGCCCCACCAACACGCCAAGCTCAGTTGGGGGATTCGCGTTCACTGAAAGCTCAACGGTCTCCTGGTCCAGCTCCTTGACCGATACTTCAGCCTTAATCTCCATCGACGCCAAGAGCCCTTCGAGGAACTCCTTTGCGATGGCTCCTTGCTCGGCAAGTGTGATGCCTTCCGCCATACTGTCCTCCTTCACGGGACTCTTTTCAGA
>DASZLS010000027.1:0-12490 GCA_035552255.1 Acidimicrobiales bacterium
CGACCGTGTGGCGAATCGCGCCGCTCTTCATAGTGAGCTGGAGGTTCGCATCGCGCTCATGCCCGTCGCCCACTGGACGTCGTTGTTAGCGACGGCGGGCGTGCCAAGCGGCAAAGTCAACGACATCGGTGAGGCTTTTGAATTTGCGCAACAGCTTGGGCTGGACGCTACGTACGCACGGCTCGACAGTGGTGTCGAGGCGGTGCGCCAGATCGCTAATCCGATCACACTGTCGAAAACGCCAGCCAAATACTGGCGGCCACCGCCCGGCCTAGGCGAGCATGACGACGACGTGCGCTCGTGGCTCGCCACTGAATGGACGCGTCCGGCAACCTGAAAGGGTGACGGTTCGCGCCGGTCGTGATCGGGCGATTACGCGACACCCATCAAGACAGTTTGCTGAATTGCCTCGATGACCGTCTTTAGTCCAGGCTGGAGCACCGGGTGCTGTCGGTGGGCCAGCACCATGACCCGTTCGACTGGTTCCTTGAGCGTGACTGTCGTCAGTGGCTGCGAGCGGAGCTGCAACATGAGATCAGTCACCGGCGCAACACCGATGCCCGCCGCGGCCATCGCCAAGGTCGCCGCAGTGTCGGTGACCTCGTGACTCACTTGCGGTTCAAAGCCCGCGCGACGACAGGCCATCCGAAGCGCCAGGCCGTAGTGGGTGCGTTCTGGCGGCATGAGCCAGCTGTACTCCGCGAAGTACGCCAGTGAGACCGCTTCCGAAGGTGTCGGCTCCGATTCACCGACGGCAATCTTGAAGGATTCGGTGCGTAACGTGAGCAGCGTGACTGCTGGATCACGAGGTATGGGAGCGTCCGGGTAGTCGACACCGAAGGCGAGATCAACGCTGTGACTCGCGACCGCAGCGGTGGCGGCATCGACGTCAACTTCCACCGAGTGGACGACAATCTCGGGAAAGCACGCTCGAAGGTGCGACAGCGCGGGGGGCAGCAGTGCGGCGGCGGCACTACCGAAGACCCCGACGCGAACTTGGCCTCCGCGACGTTCTTCGAGGGCGGCAACTGCTTCGCGGGCCGTGCGTTCCGCCTCGAGTATCTTCACCGCTTCTCGCGCGAGAACGACGCCGGCGTCGGTGAGTTCGACCTGACGACCCGAGTGAACAAGCAGCGGGTAGCCAACTTGCAGTTCCAGCGCGGCGATCTGCTGAGAAATGGCACCCGTCGTGTACCCGAGTGCGGCGGCGGCGGCGACCATAGTCCCCTGATTGCGAAGCTCTACCAGGGAGCGCAGCTTTACGAGATCCAAATACATGCAGTGCTGCTAAACATTCCCGCGTACCATCTTTCGATGGTAATGGAATTACGTGCTCGCTAGCATGCGGCCATGAATCCGACCGCCCCCCCATTTGAACTGCCGAAGACCCCCGTTGACTACGTTGAGCCGATCGAGGCCGCCGTGCGTGGTGGTGCTGATGTCGCCGACTACATGACGGCCGCAATGGCGAAGGAACCGGCCAACATCTTCCTTATTGGCTGTGGGGGATCGCTCTTTACCTTCGATCCACTGCACAACATCCTCGACCACAGTCCGGTGCCCGTGTTTCGTTTCAACGCCGACGAGTTACTGCTGCGCCGCCCGGCCCAGTTTGGGCCCGATTCGCTGGTGATCATCAGCAGCAGCAACGGCGCTACCAAGGAAACGGCGCGAGCCGCAGCCGTCGCTCGAGAGCTTGGCGCGACGGTGGTCGGTGTCACGCAGGATCCCAACAGCGTGGTAGCCGTGGAGTGCGAGAAGCTCTTCCTTCACCGCGGGGTCGAAGCGAAACAGATCGTGCTCGCTCAAATCGGTTGGTCAATCCTTCGTGCCCAAGGTGTCGCACCCGAGTACGACGCAATACTGAGCGCCGTAGGCGCGTCGCCGCGTCTCTTTTTGGAGTCCATCGAGGAAACCGACGAGCAGCTCGCCACCATCGCTGCGGATCTCTTCGACGAGCCGATGGTCTACGTCTTGGGAACGGGTCCCCTGCTCGGCGCCGCGCAGACGTTTGCGATGTGCTACTTGCAAGAGATGCAGTGGATGAATGCCGCTGCCATCAGCGCGGGAGAGTTTCTCCACGGCCCCTTTGAGGTCGTCACGCCCGACGTGCCCGTCCTCTTGTTCCTCGGTGAGGATGCGACCCGCCCCATGGGAAATCGGGCGCAGAAGTTTCTCGCCGCGCACACGGAGCGTCTCCACGTCATCGACGCAGCGAGTCTTGCGCTTTCCGGAATCCCAGCCAGCGAGCGTTCCGTCGTCTCCACGATGGTGGTGGGCAGCGCGCTGTTGAATCGGCTCGCCGAGCACTTCCAGTCTCGCAGTGGCCATTCGATGAAGGATCGCCGGTACATGTGGAAAATCGATTACTGATGGAGCCGCTGATGGTTGACATCACAGCCATCGGGGACAACATCACGGATTGTTTTATCGATCTTGGCGTCATGTTTCCAGGCGGCAATGCGGTCAACGTTGCCGCGCAGGTGGCGCGCTCTGGATGTCAGAGTGCCTACGTCGGCGCGGTCGGGGACGATCAAAGAGGCGCGCTGTTGCGTGAGGCCCTTGTTCTCGAGGGCGTGAATGTCGATCAGTTGCACGTGCTGGCGGGGAACACTGCATATGTTGAAGTTCGCCACGTAGAAGGCGAGCGTTCCTTTGGGACGCTCGATCGAGGAGTGTCGATGCTCAGCCCGAGCCCCGAAGATTTAGATTTTGCATCGAAATCACGCCTCGTCCATTCCACGTTCTGCAGCGGAATCGAGGAGTACCTCCCGAGCTTGGGTGCAGTAACGCGGCTCTCGTTCGATTTCGATGCGCACCTCGCGGACGACTATGCGCGTGACGTAATCCCGCACGTATGGTCAGCAGAGTTCTCCGCCGCGGGACTCAATGACGAGGAGTGTGCGTCAGTTCTCAGATGGGCGATCTCTTCTGGCGCGACGCACGCGTTCGCGACGCGAGCGGCCTTGGGAGCCATGTATTTTGATGGTGTCGCGTTTTCGCGAGTTCCGGCACTGCCAGTCGAGCCGATTGATACCCTCGGGGCGGGTGACGCGTTCATCGGGCGTGTCCTGTGCGGACTCGTGAGAAACGAAGACGCGACGTCAATGCTCAACGCTGGTATTGCTTCAGCAACGAGGGCCTGTCAGGAACAAGGGGGATTCGGCCATGGAACGTCAATGCCGAAGGATGTCCGGACAGACGCCGACGGCCGCTCCGCCGTGCGCGCCGGACTCGAGTCACGCGCTCGCAGCGAGGGCGGCTCCGCGGCGAGCGGTCCAGCGTGATGTTTGCCAAGGACTAGACGGGGGAGTTCGAAGTGTCGCTCGAGATGGAGAAGCGAAACATGACTTTTAACACGCAACAGGAGTTGAGTGCGAGCGGTGTCAGATTGGACGCGAAGGACGCGGTCCCGCTGCGAAGGCCAGGTCGATGGATCGGCGCGGCCATTGTCCTCGTGCTCCTCGGCATGCTCGTGCATCTCCTCGTCACCAATCCGAATCTCCAGTGGGAAGTAGTCAAGACCTACTTATTCTCCGGGATCATCATGAGCGGGCTGCTGCGAACGCTCGAACTTACGGCAACGGCGATGCTCCTCGGACTGTTCATCGGCATCATCATTGCACTCATGCGCCTCTCCGCGAATCCGGTACTCAATTGGGTGAGCTGGGGATATATTTGGTTCTTCCGCGGCATCCCTCCCATCGTGCAGCTGCTCTTTTGGTACAACCTCGCGTCGCTGACCGAGAAGTTGAGCCTGGGCATACCGTTTTTCCACGTGACGTTCTTGTCAGTCACCACGAATAGCGCGATTAGCCCTTATACGGCGGCGCTCCTCGGTTTGGCGCTGACTGAAAGCGCGTATGCGGCTGAGATGATTCGAGCGGGTGTGCAGGCGGTGAGTCGGGGTCAGCTGGAAGCGGCGAGCTCACTCGGCATGAAGAGGGGTCAAGCGATGCGTCGTATCGTGCTGCCCCAAGCTTTGCGAATTGTCATCCCTCCTATCTTTAACGATTCAATTTCGATGCTGAAGTTCACCTCCTTGGTCAGCGTCCTCGCGATACCCGACCTGCTCTATTCCGCCGAAGAGGTTTATTCTCGGACGTATCAAACCATCCCCTTGCTCCTCGTCGCGACCATCTGGTATTTGGTGTTGAGCACCATACTCACCGTCATCGAACACCGAGTAGAGGGTCGTCTGCGTAGGGGGCACGCGTCAAAAGACGGACGTCCCGGACGCCCCGCCATGCCTGGCTACCGATCTCGATGGCGTCTCTGGAATGGCCCAAGCCCAAGCGAAGAGCCAGCTCCGATAGGCCTCTCATGACCGCCCTCTCAACGAGCAATGCGGGCATTGCGAGTTCGAGTTCGATGCCCTTGGTTCGCGTGGACCAGGTGAAGAAGTCTTTTGGTGCACAGACCGTGCTCGACGGCGTCAGTTTCGACGTGGCGCTCGGCGAGGTGTGCTGCATCATCGGTCCGTCCGGCTCCGGCAAGACCACCATGCTGCGCTGCATCAATCGACTTGAGACGATTGATGCTGGCATGGTCTACTTCGAGGGCGACCCGGTGGGAGTTCGACTTCGTGGCGAGAAGCTCTACGAGATGAAGCCCCGCGAGCTAGCGGAGCAGCGCAGCCGAATGGGCATGCTGTTCCAGTCGTTCAATCTTTTCCCCCACAAGACAGTGCTCGAGAACGTGATCGAAGCACCGCTCCTCGTAAAGAAGACGGATCGAGAGAAGGCCGTCGTTGAGGCGAAACAGCTTCTTGAGCGCGTTGGGCTGTCAAATAAGGCAGACGCGTATCCCGACAACCTCTCGGGCGGCCAGCAGCAACGAGTGGCCATCGCTCGCTCCCTCGCCATGCGTCCACGCCTCATGCTCTTCGACGAACCGACGTCGGCGCTGGACCCAGAACTCGTTGGCGAGGTCTTGAGCGTGATGCGTGACTTGGCCAATGACGGCATGACCATGATTGTCGTGACCCATGAAATGGCGTTCGCCCGAGAAGCTGCGGACACCGTGATCTTCATGGATGGCGGCTCGATCGTCGAACGAGGTGTGCCCGCTGACGTCATCGGAAACCCTCAGGAGGTTCGCACCAAGGCGTTCTTGGCGAGAGTCCATTGAGCTCTGGTGGGGCGCGCCATATATATATGTGTCGGATCGAGGGTTCTGGCTCGTCACTGCCTGTGGGAAACCTCCCATCCGGGGGCTCTTGATGCTGGTCATCACTGACGCGGATCTTCGTCGCGTCGTCGATCTCGATGATGTGATCGAGTCGCAGCGTCGCGCCTATCGAGCGGCGGCTGACGGGGCGATGGCCGCCGAAGGAGTCTTGACGGCGGTGCATGGAGAAGGCTCGTTGGTGTTCGCGGTGACCGGAGCCATCGCGGGCGGGACCGGAGTGGCGTTCAAGATTGGCAGCGAAAATCCCGCCAACGCAAGTCTTGGCATCTCCACGCTGCAATCGGCGGTGATTCTGACTGATGTAACGACGGCGGCGATCGTGGCCATTCTCAACGGCGCCGCCGTGACGGCCCTTCGCACGTCGGGTGGCGTAGCCGCCGCCGCCGACGCGATTGCGAGACGTGATTCCTCGACGCTCGGAATACTCGGATCAGGTGTACAGGCGCGCGAAGTCGCGCGAATGGTCAGTCAGATCCGCTCCCTTGATGAAGTTCGAATATGGAGTCCTTCGCGCGAACATCGACAGTCGCTCATTGAGGAGTTGACCAGTGACCCCGCAGTGAGCGCGAACGTCATTGACGGGCAAGGGGCTCGTTTCACCAGCGAATGCGACATTGTGGTGACCTGCACGACAAGCCGAGAGCCTGTCCTTGAGGGCGAATGGCTGCGCCCGGGCGCGACCGCGTTGACAATCGGGTCGTACGCGCCCGAACGCAATGAAATCGACGTACGAGCGAGTGAACGCGCCGCACGCACGTACGTCGACGACGTCACGAAGGCTTGGGAATGGAGTGGTCCACTCCAACGCGCGCTCGCTGCAAGAGCGATTGATACCAGCTCCATTCATCCTGTCGGGAAGGTGATGTCTGGCGAGGACCTCGGACGACGTGACGATGAGGAGATTCTCGTGTTTCACTCACTCGGCCTCGCCATTCAAGACGCAGCGCTGGGAGCACTAGTGCTGGAGCGCGCTACGGAACAGGGTCTTGGGGCGATCGTCGATTTGTAACGGCGATCGTGCGTGATGTGCCGCAAGCGCGTGACGCTGAGGTGAATGCGACACGCACCACTGAAGGTGTGCAGGATTGCTAAACGTTCGCACGCAGTTTCTTTCGATGGTGGGCGCAACGTGTGACCGATACCATGCCAGGCATGAGTTCGAGACCGCCGGAAGTGCCATCTACTGCAACGGTCGTAATCATTGGCGGCGGCGTCATGGGACTCAGCACCGCGTACCAGTTGGCTCGTGCGGGCGTCGAAGACGTCGTGCTCATTGAGCGCGATCTGTTGGGCTCCGGATCAACCGGAAGAGCAGCGGGCGGCGTGCGAACTCAGTTCTCGGATCGGGCGAACATCGAGCTGAGCGCGCGGAGTTTGGAGACGTTTCGAGACTTTCCCGCGAGGTTTGATCAAGACATCGATTTCAGTCAAGTTGGGTATCTTTTCCTGCTCTCCGATAGCGAATCCATGAACGACTTCGAAAAGGGCGTCGCGCTTCAAAACGAACTGGGGATTGCGAGTCGAATCATTTCTGTAGACGAGGCAAAGCGACTCTCACAGTTAATCGAAACTGACGGGCTCGTGGGTGCCGCCTTCTGTCCAACGGATGGCCACTGCACGCCCGATTCAGTGGTTCTTGGCTACGCCACGGCAGCGCGTCGATTCGGTGCGCAGATCTTCACACAGACCGAGGTCACGGGTATTGAACGAGATGGTCGTCAGATCACCGCGGTGACCACGACTCGAGGCAGAATTGAAACCGACACGGTCATCTGCACGGCGGGAGCATGGTCCCAGCAGGTGGGCGAGTGGGTGGGCGTCGAACTCCCGGTTGTGCCCCTTCGTCGTCAAATCATGGTGACCGAACCGTTGCCCGCGTTTGACCCGGCGACACCGTTCACGATCGACTTCGATACGAGTTTTTACTACCACGGCAGTGGTCGCCAAGTCGTGTTCGGTATGTCCGACCCCGATGAGCTCCCTGGCTATTCGGTAGAGACTTCGGAGTCGTGGCTCCCACGACTCGAACTGGCGATTTCGCGACGTGCACCTTTTCTTTCATCGGTAGGTATTTCCAGCGGATGGGCCGGACTCTACGAAGTGACGCCCGATAACAACGCGCTCATCGGTGAGGCCGAAGGGCTCGACCGTTTCTTGTACGCGACCGGATTCTCGGGTCACGGATTCCTTATGGGTCCAGCCGTCGGCGAAGTGATGCGTGATCTCTATTTGGGTGAAACTTCCTTCGTCGACGTCAGCGGATTTGACGCGCGCCGATTTAGGATTCAGCAGAAGCGTCCCGAACTGAACGTCGTGTGACGCCCGTTCGCTGTGCATCAATTCATTAGTCAGGAGTCACCATGTCCGCCATACCGAGTGAAGGCGAGCTAGCTTCGCTGGCACGAAGTGCCCTGGAGAACTGTGGGCTCCCTCTGGACGCATTACGCGGCGATCACGTTGTCATGTCGCCCGTCAACGGACGAGCGCTCGCCGCGATCAAATGGAACAGCGCGGACGAGGTTAATCAGGTCATCGGCCGCGCTTCGGCTGCGTTCCTGACGTGGCGCACGACGCCAGCCCCTCATCGCGGCGCCGTCGTGAAGCATTTCGGCGAGCTCTTGCGTACCCACAAGAGCGACCTGGCGACACTCATCAGTCTCGAGGTCGGAAAAGTCACCTCGGAAGCGCACGGAGAAGTCCAAGAGATGATCGACGTGTGCGACTTCGCGGTTGGACTTTCTCGCCAGCTCTACGGTCGGACGATGCCCTCTGAGCGCCCCGGACACCGCATGATGGAGACATGGCACCCACTCGGCGTCGTTGGTGTCATCAGTGCGTTCAACTTCCCAACGGCCGTGTGGTCCTGGAACACGGCGATCGCACTCGTGTGTGGCGATCCCGTCGTGTGGAAACCGTCAGAACTCGCGCCGCTCTCCGCGCTGGCGAGCGCGGCGCTGTTGCACCAAGCGCTGGCAGATCTTGATGCGCCACGTGACGTCAGTCAGGTGGTCATTGGATCACAGGACGTGGGCGCAGCCTTGGTCGACCATCGCAGCGTTGCGTTACTCAGCGCGACGGGCTCGACCCGAATGGGTCGTGCGGTGGGGCCACGAATCGCCGAACGGTTTGGTCGCTGCCTGTTAGAGCTGGGCGGGAACAACGCGGCGATCGTGACGAAGAGCGCAGATTTGGCGCTCGCGACGCGCGGGATCGTCTTTGCGGCGGCGGGAACAGCGGGTCAACGCTGCACCACGATGCGTCGGGTCATCGCCCACGCGGACGTCGTTGATGACCTGACCGAACGGCTAGTGAAGGCGTACGGAAGCCTGCCGATCGGAAATCCACTCGCGTCTGGGACTCTGGTGGGGCCGCTGATTCATGGCGCCGCGCACGCGGCGATGCAGCGCGCGTTGAGTGAAGCGTCGAGCGAAGGTGGCTCGCTGCTCGTTGGCGGAGGCCGTCGCTTGGCAGACGAAGCACCAGACGCCTATTACGTTGAACCCGCCATTGTGCAGAGCAAAATGCAGACATCGATTGTTCGAGAAGAGACGTTTGCCCCCGTGCTCTACGTCATGCCCTACGAGGATCTCGATGAGGCGATCGCCCTTCACAACGATGTGCCACAAGGTCTTTCGTCGAGCATCTTCACGGCGGATCAAGCGGAGGCCGAGTTGTTCATCAGTTCGAGCGGGTCTGACTGCGGCATTGCAAACGTGAACATCGGAACGTCGGGCGCCGAAATCGGCGGCGCGTTCGGTGGAGAGAAGGAAACGGGAGGCGGTCGCGAATCGGGTTCGGATGCGTGGCGGGCTTACATGCGACGAGCGACGAACACCATCAACTACTCCGGGGACCTACCGCTCGCCCAAGGTGTGGAGTTCAGCGTCTGACGGCCGCGGTGGTGAAGGTAGGCGACACCATCTCGCGATGACGCGCGCCTATCATCGCGTGTTGAGGGCAGGACGCCGCGCAGCAATTCATCTGGTGACGCAGCGAGAACAACAGCGACGCTGTCGTTGCGCGCGGGTACGAACTTGTCTAACCGTCATCAGCCGAGTCCATGGATGGAACATGCAGCATTCCTTAACGTTCGAAATCACTTTCTTTCGATGGATATAGCAGAGGCGCACCGATACAGTCCGAGCCAGCGTTGATTGATGCGAGCAAAGTGGCTCGTTTCGGCAATTGAGAAACAGTCCGAGGGAGGGCGAATGAATACAGTGAGAAATTCGAGTTCGACGGGAGGCTTTGCGCGCCGAACGTCTCGTTGGGCAGCCATGGCGGTTGCGGCGGGGATGGCCCTGTCGACGACGGTTGTGGCGGCTGGCGGGTCTGCCGGTGCGGCGAGCTATTACGGAAACGTGAAGGTCGTGGCGTCGCTCCACGCCGCGGTGCCCGCGAAGTTCGACAAGAGTGGAGTGAAGGTTGCCGTCTTCAATGACTGGCCGCCGGACGAGTTCATTCAGAACGGCAAGCTTGTTGGCTGGAGTGTGGACCTTGCACACGCGATTGGCACAGAGCTTGGCGTCAAGTTCACCTACGTGCCGACCAGTTTTGATGCGGTATTGCCGGGACTTCAGAACGGCCGGTTCGACCTGGGCTTCGCCTCGTTCGGATCGACTCCGCAGCGCCTTGCGGCATTGAACTTCATCCCAGAGCGGAGCGACGGTACGGCCTACGCGTCGCTGAAGTCGAGCAACATGAATGTCGCCAAGCTCGCTGACCTCTGTGGGAAGTCCGTTGCCGAATTGACCGGTGCCTACGACTACACGTACCTCACGGGCGTGAGCCAAACGACGTGCGTCGCAAACGGGCAGGCAGCGATCACCCTGACGCAGTTCCCCACTCAAGCGGCAGCGCAGCTTGCGGTCACTTCCGGTCGAGTACAGCTCGTCGCGGCAGGCTCGGCAACGCTGAACTACTGGGCGAAGCAGACCGGCACGATCGCGGTGTCGTCATTGATTGCCAACGCGGTCTACAACTGCATCGGTGTGAAGAAGAACAGCATGCTTGGGCCATTGACGGCAAAGGCACTGCAAGACCTCATCACTTCGGGCGTCTACGCGAAGATCATGGCGCACTGGGGCCTCGGGACCGCCGACCCCGTCACGCGAGGGATGCTGCTCACCTTAAAGAACCCAACCGGAGCGGGACCAATTCCCAGCAAGCCGTAACCTCAGCGGTCGCAGAAGTAACGCGGCCACGCATCAATCTCAAAACCGTCGGTCGGCCAGGGCCCTTTACTTGGCCGGCCGGCGGTTTCCCCGATCTAGCCTTTGTGTTGAAACTGATTGATGTCCGAGTCGGTTTCCCTCCAGACCAAGGATTATTTGCAACATGCCGAGCCCCGCATCGATGCAGCGACCGAACCAAGCGAGATGTCAACATGGCGAGAACGAAATCTCGACGATGAGGTTCGCGAATGCCGGGTGATGAGCGCTCCGATGAGTCCGTAGGCAAGGCGATCTTGCGCCTGATCGCCGAAGCCGGCGTCGACACCATCTTCGGTCTGCCAGGAGTGCACAACCTGGAGTTCTGGCGTCATGACTCGTCGCCGATGCCGCGAATCATGGGTGTGCGGCACGAGCAAACGACGGTCTATGCCGCTGACGGCTTCGCGCGGGCTACTGGCGGACTCGGCGTGGCGCTGACCACAACCGGACCAGGCGCCGCGAATGCCGTCGGCGCGTTTGGCGAGGCCGCAATGTCCGGTTCGCCCGTTGTACTCATTGCGAGCGAAATCTCGACAAACTTCGCGCGTCCCGGAGTGACTCGAGGCGTGCTGCACGAGTCCTCCGATCAGGCGGCGCTGTTTGAACCCTTGGCGAAGAAGGTCTATCGACCCAGAACTGCAGAGTCTGCGCTCAGCGCGGTCGCCGACGCGTGTCGGGTCGCACTCCAGTGGCCCCGGGGTCCGGTTTACGTGGACATTCCGACGAACGTGCTCTCGTCGATCGCACCTTCTCTGCTGCCAAGTATTGAGGCGCCTGTTCGAATGTCACCGACGAGCGATTCACTTCGCGACGCAGCGACGCTGATTAATGCTGCGCATCGAGTCGTGATCTGGGCTGGAGGAGGCGTCGTCCAATCTGGTGCGGAAAGTGCGCTCGCTCGCCTCGCCGAGAAGCTGCACGCTCCAGTCGTGATGACGTTCAACGGACGCGGCGCGCTCGGTTCGTCGCACCCCAATGCCGTCGCACTGCCTCCCCACGAGCCAGAGATCGCTGAACTGATTGGCAGCGCGGATGTCCTCGTTGCCGTAGGCACGAATTTCGACGGCATGATGACTCGGAACTGGTCCATGCCGATACCCGAGAAGCTCGTGGTGCTCAACTGTGATGCGACCGACATGACAAAAAACTATGCGCCAACGGTCGCTGTGCTCGGCGACGCGCGATTGAGCCTTGAGACGCTCGAAGAGCTGGTGGAGGAGTCTCAAACTCCCGGAATTGATCTCGAAGCCCTTCACTCGGAGGTCTGGTCTCGTCTTCGGCTGGATACTCGAGCATCAACCGCCGTTCGCTTCCTGGATCAGATCAGTCGCGTTCGCGAATCCCATGACGCTGTCGTCGTCGCCGACATGGCGATACCGGGTTATTGGACGGGCGGATATGGACAATTCGAGTGCTCACGAACGTTGCAGTATCCGGTCGGCTGGGGAACCCTTGGGTACGCGTTACCGGCATCCGTCGGTGCGGGGGCACTGAAAAGGAGACCCGTGCTCACTGTGTGTGGCGACGGGGGCATCATGTTTGCGCTGGGCGAGCTCGCGGTGCTCGTGCAAGAAGATCTTCCCGTGACGGTCTTGCTCGTTGACGACGGGGGGTATGGCATGCTTCGCTACGACCAGGACCATTCGGGCGATCCGCATCGCGGCGTCGATCTCGTTCGACCCGATTTTGCCGCGTTAGGCCGTGCATTTGGCATAAAAACGGTGGAGCTTGATGGATCGATCGATGAACTCGGCGACGTGCTCGATGAGGCGCTTGGTTCGCGCAGTCCCCGATTGGTGATTCTCAATGAGAGCTTGACGCCGCCGCGAACGACATCGCCGCGATGGAACGAAACGTGAGCGACGCACGATCCCACCGCGTTTGCCCAGTCACTATGTAACTCTGTCCCAACACTGAACAAGGAGGAGCGCTCGGCGCGCCACATATATGGACTTTCAACTCAGCCCCGAGATGCACGATCTCCAACAGAGCGTGCGCCGTTTAGCCCAGGAGAAGATCAAGCCCCGGGCCCGGGAGATCGACCAATCGGGCGAGTACCCCGAGGACATCTTCCAAGCCTTTAAGAA
>DASZLS010000028.1:0-5695 GCA_035552255.1 Acidimicrobiales bacterium
AGCTGCGGTCTGGTCTTCGGGTGTCATTGTTCTGCCTCCAATGGGTTGAGGTATATGTAATCCACGGCGTTGAGACCGGGCTACCTCTCTCGATCATAGGAACGTCGTGATTCGCCGGTTGCATGAGCCGTTCCGAGTAACACGCTGGTGTGATCGCGTTCGTGTGGCCGACGGTCCTTCCTGATCGAGTGCGGATCCACCGCTTTGGGAACTTGACGATTCGATCATTGAAGGTGGAGCCGTGCAATCTGCCCAGGTTGCGGATCGACTCATGATGATGTGAAGCGGGTACTTGAATCGCCACTAACACGACCCGCCGACAACTTCCGACCGCAGAGAACGAGGGCGAGGTCTCGCGCTGAGCCGGATATGGGAGTTCCCATACCGAACGACCAGTCGATATCGTCGGCGCGGAATTCAATTCCTTCGAGGTCGACGTTGAAGTGCTTAAGACTCTTCGCAGACGTCACGGTCGCGAGAACGATTCGCATGCGCTCCTCAAGAACCAGATGTTCGACGTCAAGAGCGACCATGATGTCCTGGCCGTGGATGACGTCGTGGGTCAGTGCAGCGGCGAGTCCTCCTCCCGGCGGCGTCCAGGTATTTCGCTCGTTCTGGCGGAGCACGGCGAGCAACTCGTCGGGTGTCGCGTCGCGCACAGCGGTTGGACATTCGATCAAAGTTGCCTCGAGCCTTGAGCATCTCGGTGGCGAAGCGCCGGGCGGTGTAGCGAAAGGGCATAATCATATGAGCAACAACTTCTCGAACCCGCCAACCAACGCAAAGGCTGGGTCGATCCCACGCTTCGGCTTCTAGTTCACCAAGCAGCATTGTCAGCTCGCGGCGCTGGGCCGCGACCATCTCCATGAGCGTGGCGTCTTCATCGGTAGAGTGACTCATCCTTCGCTCCTGCGGCCGAGGTAATCGAGGTAACCGGAGAAACGATCGAGTGAGGACAAAAATCCAACTTGCGCTTCGGGACTGCGGTACGTTTCCGGCACGTTGGTCTGGTGGATGCGAACCTCGGTGCGGGCGTCACCAAGGTCCGTGAAGGTGGCGCTGATCGTCATGCCACTGTGCGTCTCTCTCCATACGAGTCGCTCAGGCTCGACTACCTCGAGGTAGATCGCGCGCGTCGGATACTCGCTGCCGTCGGCATCGTTGACCATGACGGTTTCGAACAGTCCTCCCGCGCGTGCGTCAACCCGGATCCGTTCAATGGGCGCACTCACGCCAGCCGGGCCCCAGAAGCGAGATAGGTGCTCCGGATCGATCATGCAGCGAAAGACGAGTTCGCGGGGAGCGGCGAAGACGCGAGTGAAGTGCAGTTCGTCGGCCGCCGGTTGCTGATCGCTCATGTGATCTCCTCAGTCTTTTGCAGGGTCGAATCGGACATCACTTAGATGGTCGGCGAGTTTGTCGAAGCGCTCAGTCCACACTCGCCGAGACTTGTCAATCCATGAGACAGCGCTATCGAGTACTGGGCGTTCGAGGTGGCAGGGTCGAAACTGCGCACGGCGAGTGCGCGAGATAAGGCCGGAATGTTCCAACACCTTCAGATGCTTGGAGATCGCCGGCAGCGTCATCTCAAATGGTGACGCCAGCTCGTTGACCGTGGCGTCACCGCGTGCCAGGCGAGCGACGATCGCTCGGCGGGTCGGATCCGCGAGCGCAGCGAACGTCGCGTTGAGTTGATCCTCGGTCAGTGGCGGGCTATTCACGTTCATTACTTTACCAAGGTGTTAATTAACTGTCAAGTTAGATACGGTACCCACGGCGATGGCAACAGGGGACCAGGGTCCTTCCCGCAGTGCATAATCGCCCGCCTGTGCGAGCCTTACGCGGTCGTCACCCTTGAGCGAAGCTCGCCTAACAGCTCGCCTGGTGTCGATCGTTCGATGGTGACGGTATGACAGTTCACCCAGGAAGCGGCTTCACGAAGCGCCACGGCAATGTCATCGAGTGCGCGAGGGTCATGAATCACGACGTGGCGAGCGCGCAGTGTCGAGCCATCGCGCTTTGGGTCAACGAGACCGACGAGTCGTTCCTTGGCGAGCACCGGCATCGCAAAGTAGCCAACGACCCGTTTCGCGGCGGGCACGTAGGCCTCGAGGCGATAGGCAATGCCGAAGAGACGCTCCAGGCGAGCTCGGTCCCACAACAGTGAGTCGAAGGGCGACAACAGGACGGTTCGGTGACGCACGTTCGGTCGCAGCGCTTCATCGGCGTCAGCGGCGAGGTACGCGATGTCGCGCCAGCCGTCGACGGTGATCGGTCGCAGCGTGGTCGAAGGCAGCACCGCATTTACCGAATTCACGCTCATGCCGTGATAGGCGGCGAGGTCCTTCGCGGTAGCGACTCCCATGGCGCTCCCTGCCGACTCCACGAGTTCGCGCGCACAGGCGTCGTCGTCCATAGATTGACTCAGCAATGCCGAAGGAATGGCTCGTTCGGCGAGGTCGTAGACCCGTTCGAAACCACGTCGTTCGCGACAGACCACGGTGCCGATGTCCAAAAGCCACTCGACCGCGATCTTCACTTCGGACCAGTCCCACCAGACGCCACCCTTCTTCGCGCCACCAAGTTGGCGTGAAGTCAACGGCCCTTCGTCTTGCAGGCGCTGAAGAACACTCGCGCAACTCGTTTCGTGATCCTTCAACTCGTGCCACCGAAAGCCGCGTTCGCGACGTACTCGGCGTTGGTGCGCGAAGGCGGGCCAGAGCTCGAGCGGCAATACGCACGCCGCGTGCGACCAATACTCGAATGTCTCGGATCGTGGCCCCCAGTAGGCGGCCTCGATCTTCTCGCGTGGGACCGCGCCAAGACGGGCGTAGGCAACCAGTTCGTGGGAACGCGCCAACACCGAGATCGTATCGAGCTGCACCCCGCGGAGATGCGGCACCAACGCCAAGGGGCTCTTCAATCGCGTCCCACGAAGCGCCTGCGCGCCGAGGGAGACGCGCGTCGCCTCACGCCCGGAGAGCGTGTCGGACTCGGACGGTCTCTTGGTCGGCACTGGCGAAGCGTACCGTTCCCCTGTCAGGTGAACCGAAGCGCACTATCCCGTCATCGCTAAGAGTGGGATTCAAGAACTAAATGCTTTAGCGTAGAACTAGTCAAAAGAGGAGAGTCGGCGTGGGTGTCCAACATGTGGTGCTGTTCAATTTCCCGACGGATTTGGGAGAGTCCGATTGGGCTGAGATGCAGCGACAGGTTCGCGCGTGGCCGCACGAAATAGGCGGCATGACGGTCCTGCGCTTAGGGGCCTCGATCAACGCCGAGCGCACCAGGGGTTATCAGTATCTGTTGTTCATGGAGTTCGCGGATGAAGCGGCGTTGACGGCGTATCAGCAGCACCCCGTACACCTTGAGTTCCTGCGCTGGATTCTTGATCGTGATTGCACGCCGTTGGCGTTTGATTATTACCTTGACGAGAGCACGGTAGTTGCCTGCTGAAGCGGGCTCACCTCTGGACCTACTCGGTGAGCACGATGGGAGCGCCTCCCGTAACCACCATGGTGTGCTCGAACTGCGCCACAAGACTGCCGTCATTCGTTCGTAGTGTCCAGCCATCGGGATCATCAACGACAAAGCTTGCCGACACTGACAGAAACGGTTCCACTGCGAGAACCATTCCATCGCGGAGGACCATCCGTTGATGATCATCGAAACTTGGCACGGAAGGCTCTTCGTGAAGTCCCCTACCAACGCCGTGTCCATAGAGATTCCGAACCACTCGGAAACCGTGACGACGCGCATGAGACTCAACTGTTCTACCTATATCGCGAAGTCTGTTGCCCGCTCGTGCCGTGGACATCGCGTCATGCTGGGCGAGACGAGTTGCCTCCAAAAGACGCTGTGCGATCTCAGATACAACTCCGACGGGAATACTCACGCCAGTATCGGAAAAATAGCCATCGAGTTCTGCGGAGACGTCGATGTTGACGAGATCACCTTCGCGCAGATGGCGAGAAAGAGAGGGAATGCCGTGAGCCGCCTCGTCGTTGACACTGACGCACGTGGATCCGGGAAAGTTATAGGTCACTCGTGGGGCCGATCGCGCACCGTGTCTGCGAAAGGTTTCGCGTCCAATTGTGTCGAGTTCTCCGGTGGTGACTCCGGGCTTGACGGCAGCAACCATCGCATCTCGGGCTTCGGCAACAACTCGGCCTGCTCTTAGCAGTCCTTCGAGCTCTTCGTCACTATCGATTGTCATAGTGAAATTCTACGTTTCGCAGTTGATCGCGCGACGGCGCTGAAAACGCCGCTCAAGGTTCGGGCTCCAACCGGATATGACATTGCATCGGGCTAGCGCACCTGACCTTCGTAAAAGCCGAAGCGTGCGAGGGGCTCAACCAGTTCGCGCTCTTCGTAGGCGAGGTGCGAGAGCAAGGTGTCGGTGAGCAGGTCTGTCGAGCGTTGAAGGTCATCAAAGTCACCCGGCGTCGCGACCAAGTCGACAAGGCTCTGATCTATTCGGTTAAGAACCTGATGGATCACTTCGTGCTCTTCCACCAACCGGTCGATGACTGGCTCGAGGTACGGTTCACACTCTCGCAAATGAGGGAAAATCGCGTCGTCTTCGAGACCGTGGTGCACTGCGACCATCCGACAGTACGCCGCGCAGTAGGCACCCAAGGTCCAGTCGTTCTGGCGGATGGTCATCTCGTTGAGTGCGTCGCGGGCGTTCTGTGGATCAACCGATCCGGCGCGAACCTCATCCATGAGGTTGCGAACCTTCGACAGTTCGCTTCGTAGATGGTCGTGCACGTCAATCAGATGAGAGCCCACAGCACGGCCTCGATCGGTGTAGACCACATCGGGCGCTGATTCCGGCCTCGACGGGCGAGTCGATTCGTCCCACGGCAGCTGCGTGGTGAGGCGCTCTCCACTGTCAGGGGTCGGGGTGATGCCAAGTCGTTCGTACTCGGAGTTCACGGCCTGATCTCCTCGTTGGCCGTTCACCCGAACGCTGACGCTACTTCGCTCGCCCGATACATCGACCACGGGGTCTTCGGGACCGGGTTCAATCTCGGATGGGGGCGCCGGCCTCTGGCGTTCGCCGACGACGAGTTCGCGCAGCGCCGGAGCAACCTCTTCGGCGAAGCGTTCGAGCGTTTCGACGTCATCGGTACCGATGATGAATGCACTGACTCCGTCGACGAGGGCTAGCTCGCCGAGCTGCTCGACCCACTGAGACGCGGGGCCGCGAAGGAAGCCGCTGCTGATCGAGGAGAACTCGCCCGTCACGTTCAGCATGCGTCGGATCTCGCGGGGGCTGCGGCCGGCAGCGATCGCCGCGTCGTCGATGATCGCGTTGGCGCCAGATATTTCCTCGGGCTTTATGTAGCCGAGCGAGGGGAGCCAGCCGTCAGCGGTGCGCCCAGTCAAGGCAAGCATCGCGGGCTTGTACGCGCCGAGCCAGATGGCGATGTCATGGGCGGGGCGCGGTCCGCTTTTTGCTCCGTTCAACCGGTAGTGCTCGCCTTCAATCTTCAGGGCGTGTGTCGCGTTGTCATCCCAGATGCCCCGGATGATCTCGATCGCTTCACCAAGGGCCCGCACTGACTGTTTCGGGGAGAGGCGTTCGCCGCCCATGGCGGCGATGCCGTCCCAGAAAGCACCCGCTCCGAGTCCGAGTTCGACGCGGCCGTCACTCAACAGATCGAGACTCGCGGCGCTTCGTGCGAGAACG
>DASZLS010000029.1:0-4999 GCA_035552255.1 Acidimicrobiales bacterium
GCCGAGTCGGCGCACCTCGTCGTACTCCTTGCGCTTTACCTCATCGCCGAGCACGTCGTAGGCACCGGAGATCTCCTTGAACTTCTCTTCGGACCCGGGGTGCGTGTCAGGGTGATACTGCTTGGCGAGCTTTCGGTACGCGCGCGTGATCTCTTTGTCGGTCGCACTCGAGGTGAGACCGAGCACCTGGTAGTAGTCCTTTTCGAACCACTCGCGTTCGGCCATCTAGCCCCTGACTTTCACCATGGCCGGACGAAGAATCACACCCTTCCAGCGATACCCTGCGCGCAGCACTTCCACCACGAGCTGGCCTGCTTCGCCCTCTTCGTTCGGCGCGTGCGCCACCGCATCGTGCACTTGGGGATCAAAGTCGACACTGACTTTGTCAATGCGTTCGAGCCCTTCCTTTTGCAAGGTATCGAGCATCAAGGAACGCGCTTGGGCGAGCGCGGCGGCTTCGTCGCTCGAGCCCTCGAAGTGGGCTTGGGCGTAGTCGAAAGCGTCGAGCACGGGCAGCAGCTTCGCCACGATGTCGCCCGCAGAGCGAACGGCCGCGTCTTCGGCGGTACGTTGGACGCGCTTGCGATAGTTCTCGAAATCAGCCTGGAGACGCTGGAGCGCGTCGAGGTATTCGTCGCGCTGGCGCTCGGACTCCGACCGGGCGTCAAATGCTTCGGTGGCGTCGTTCTCCGACGCCACCGGCTCGTTATCTACCACTTCGTCGCTCACGCTTCGTCCACGATCTCTGCATCGACGATGTCGTCATCGTCGCCGGCCGGGGCCGCGGGCTCGTTCATGTTGGACTTGGCCGCCTCCTCATAGAGGCGCTGGCTGAAGCTCTGGCTCGCCGAAAGCAGCTTGTCCGTGCTCGCCTTGATCGCCTCGAGGTCGGTGCCGTTCAACGTCTCTTTCAGACCCGACAGCGCCTGTTCAACGTCCTCGCGCTCACTGCCCTGGAACGACTCCGCCTGATCCTTCAACAGCTTCTCCGTTGAGTAGACGAGGCCGTCCGCGTTGTTGCGCACTTCTGCCTCTTCACGACGGCGGCGGTCCTCTTCAGCGTGGGACTCGGCGTCGCGGACCATCCGGTCGATCTCCTCCTTCGACAGCGAGGTGCCACCGGTAATGGTCATCGACTGGGTCGCGCCCGTTGCCTGATCCTTCGCCGAGACGTGCACGATGCCGTTCGCGTCGATGTCGAAGGTGACCTCAATCTGGGGCACGCCACGCGGCGCCGGCGGGATGCCAACGAGTTGGAACTTGCCGAGTGTCTGGTTGTACGACGCCATCTCGCGCTCACCTTGGAGCACATGCACTTCCACCGACGGCTGATTGTCGTCAGCCGTCGTGAACGTCTGGGACTTCTTCGTCGGGATCGTGGTGTTGCGCTCAATGATCTTGGTCATGACGCCGCCCTTGGTCTCAATGCCGAGGGACAACGGCGTCACGTCGAGCAGCAAGATGTCCTTGACGTCGCCCTTCAAGACGCCAGCCTGAATGGCGGCGCCCACAGCCACGACTTCGTCGGGGTTCACGCTCTTGTTCGGCTCTTTGCCGGTGACCTTGATCACCAGTTCCTGCACGGCGGGGATACGAGTCGAACCACCGACCATGATGACGTGGTCGATCTTGTCGAGCGTGAGGCCAGCGTCCTTGATCGCTTGATCGAACGGGCCGCGGAGGCGGTCGACGAGGTCAGCGGTGAGCTCATTGAACTTCGCTCGGGTGATCTTGATGTCGAGGTGCTTCGGACCATCGGCGGTTGCCGTGATGAAGGGCAGATTGACAGTCGTCTCTTGGACGGCCGAGAGCTCGATCTTCGCCTTCTCCGCTGCTTCCTTCAAACGTTGGACCGCCATCTTGTCGTTCGCCAGGTCAACGCCCTCGGTGTCCTTGAAGGTCTTGACGAGCCAGCTCACCACCGCGTCGTCCCAGTCGTCGCCACCCAGGTGGGTGTCGCCATGGGTCGACTTCACTTCGAATACGCCTTCGGCGATCTCGAGCACGGACACGTCGAACGTGCCGCCACCGAGGTCGAAGACCAGCACGGTTTGCTCCGCGGGACCCTTGTCGAGTCCGTAGGCGAGGGCGGCCGCGGTCGGCTCGTTCACAATACGCAGTACCTCGAGTCCAGCAATCTGGCCCGCCTCTTTGGTCGCGGTGCGCTGCGCGTCGTTGAAGTACGCCGGCACGGTGATCACGGCTTCCGTCACGGAGTCACCGAGGTAGGCCTCCGCGTCGCGCTTCAGCTTTTGGAGAATGCGCGCCGAGATCTCCTGCGGCGTGTACTTCGTGCCGTCGATGTCGATGCTCCAGTTCTCACCCATGTGACGCTTGACAGAGCGCACGGTTCGGTCTGGGTTGGTGATCGCCTGTCGTTTGGCGACCTCACCAACGAGCACTTCGCCCGTCTTGGAGAAGCCAACGACTGAGGGGGTGGTGCGGCTGCCTTCGGCGTTGGGGATCACGACGGGCTCACCCGCCTCCAGCACACTCACCACTGAGTTCGTCGTACCGAGGTCGATACCGACTGCTTTTGCCATGAAAACTCCTTAGTTCAGCCTTTGGAGCCGGTATATCCGCGCCACCAAAGTTTTGATAAGGCAATGATACAGAGTTGAGCCTGTACTTGTCAAGAAAAGTTATAACATGACTAATAAGTAAGAATAAACGTGTATTTTTTAAGTCTTTGGCCTGCTCTGGGAGGCTTTTCGCACCAGGACTACGCTTTCCTTCGTGCCCTATCTCATTCTTTTGCGCCACGGACGCTCCGAGTGGAATGACCGCAACCTCTTCACGGGTTGGCAGGACGTCGACCTCTCCCCCGAAGGCGAGAACGAAGCTCGAGTCGCCGGTCAACTCCTCAAAGAAGCGGCCGGACTTGACCTGCGCGTAGTCCACACGTCGGTGCTCACGAGAGCCATCCGCACCGCCAACATTGCGCTCGACGAGGCCGGGCGATCCTGGCTCAAGGTACGACGAAGCTGGCGGTTGAATGAGCGCCATTACGGGGACTTGACCGGCAAGGACAAGAAGCAGACCGCAGATGAGTTTGGTCTCGATCAAGTGAAGGTGTGGCGTCGTTCCTTCGACATCGCACCGCCGCTGATGCCCCTCGATGATCCGCGAGACGTTCGCCAGGATCCCCGCTATCGCGACGTTCCCCAAGATCTCATCCCGCGGAGTGAATGCCTGAAGGACGTCGTTACCCGGGCCACGCCCTACCTACGCGATGTGATGAGTGAAGATCTCCGTAGCGAAGGCGTGCGCGACGGCGCGGTACTCGTGGTGGCGCACGGCAATTCCATTCGTGCGCTGCGCATGGTTTTGCAGAACATTGGCGAAGGAGAGATCACCGATCTCGAGATTCCAACGGGTATTCCGTACCGCCTCACGCTCGATGATGAGCTCAACGTCCTCTCGGCCGATTATCTCGGTGATCCAGAGGCCGCAGCGCGCGCTGCCGAAGCCGTCGCTCGTCAAGCTGGCTGAAACCTTCCATCCGTACGTCGATCGCTGCTCTCCTCGGCCCCTTGATCCGTCTCTTTGTTGCGATCGAACGATCACGACCACACAGATTTCAGAACGTCCGCGGAAAGCTCTCGCTCACATCGATGCTGCACGCCGATTCGCCCGGAGGGAACGCCTCGACTCTGACCGCCATCGAGTTGAGTCGCTCCCTCCGGTCGCCCCCCTCTTTTAGAGAGCCTCCGGCCCTCGTTCGTTGGTGCGGATGCGCACCACGTGCTCAATGTCGGTGACCCATGCCATACCGTCGCCAACGGTGTCGGTGCGAGCCGCGCTCACGATCGCTTCGAGAAGCTCGTCCACCAGTTCATCGGTGCAAATGATCTCAATCTGAAGCTTGTCGACAAAGTCGAAGGTGTACTCCTTGCCGCGAAAGACTTCGATGTGCCCCCCGGTGCGGCCGAAACCACGGACCTGACTCACCGTGAGACCGGTGATGCCGACTGCCTTCACCGCCTCTTTGACCTCATCGAGCTTGAAGGGCTTGACGACCGCAGTGACTAATTTCATGGCTCTCCTTAGAGGTTGTCGGTGTGGGTGTGGCTCGGTGTGAGGACCGGCTCGCCGAAGGTCGGCTCGGGGAAGGCTTCTTCCTCGTGGATGGCAATGTCGCCTTCGCGCAGCGTCTCCTCATCTTCTCGCAGTCCCCCAACGAGGAACTTGACGATGGTGAAGACAATGAACGTGCCAACCGCGGTCCAGCAGATGATCCATACCGCAGCGAGGAACTGCTCCCAGAGCTGGTGGAAGGAATGTCCGTAGAACCAGCCGGCCACGTGGAAGTTCCCCGCGCCCTTGAAGTTCTTTCCCTTGACGCCGTATTCCACCATGTTCGGGTCAGCGAGAATACCCACCAACAGACCGCCAGTGAGTCCCGCGAACCCGTGCGTGTAGACCACGCCGAGGGCGTCATCAATCTTGGAGAACGGACGGAGCTTCGACACGTAGTTCCATGCGATCCACACGATGGACGACGCAATCACGCCGACACAGATCGCCCCGACACCATTCACCCATCCAGCACTAGGAGTAATGGCGACGAGCCCGCAGATCATGCCGTTGATGGCGCCCAAGAACGTGGGTTTTTTCTGCTTTGAAAGGAACATGTCCCAGAACAGCCAGGTGAGCAGTCCCGCCGCGGTCGCGACGTTGGTGTTGAGCACAGCTGCTGCTGCGTCCGCACCGGCGTAGAAGGGGTCACCACCGTTAAAGCCATTCCAGCCGAGCCAGAGGATGCCCGCTCCGACGGCGACCATCATCAGGTTGCTCGGAAAGGCGTTCTCTCGATCCTGCCAGCGGCGCGGACCCACCATCCAGGCGCCGACGAATGCCGCCACGCCCGCAGAGAGGTGAATCACGTACCCACCGGAGTAGTCAACCGCGCCCTTCTGAGCGAAGAAGCCACCGCCCCAGAGGAGCGCCGCATTGATGCAGTAGACCATCGTGATCCAGAGCGGAACGATGAGGAGCC
>DASZLS010000030.1:0-3956 GCA_035552255.1 Acidimicrobiales bacterium
GCTCCTATGAGGTCACGTTCGTCCGACCGATTGGTGCGGTGTCCCAAGGACTGGACCGACAGATCAGAGACAAGGCACGAAGCCGGTATCACATTGAGTCAGATCCAGCCCTAAAGGGACTCTGACATCATGCGTGTATCAAAGCGCCCGCAAACTGCGTCCTCAGATTCGATCTGCTTACGACCACGCAATCAAAGTCAATTGATTGGATCGCAGACTGTTGTTGTCGGGGAGCCGACGTGACAGGAATGCAAGCACACAAATTGGACCCGGAAAAGTAATGCACAATCCGACTTCACTCGGGCTGGCTAATCTCGTCTGAAGCTGACGCAATCCTCGGAGGGTACATGGATCGAGATTCAGTTGAACTTCTGGCCGAGTACGTACGGGTTCAGTGTCAGGTCGACGCAATACGTATTGAGTTCGTAGATCAGGCCAGAGAGTTCGCGGATCGAATGAGGGCGATCGACGGGAACTGGCAGAAGAGTGGCCCGCACGTCGCACAAGCGAATGCGATGCTGGTTGGGCTTAGCATCGAAACTAGAGCTTTGGTGAAAGACATCGGAGACGAGTAAAAAGTCTTGAACGACGCTCAGCTTCGTCGCAACGAAGCAGCCAAAAGCGCTGCCGATGCGATGATTAGCCGGGGCACTTCCGATCCTCGAGAACTCCTCAGGACGCTCGTTGACGGTGTAAACGAACGTCTTGAGAAAGACCTGCTTCCGATTATTGCTCTCATGGGGAAAGCGGAACGCTCACTTCGAGAGTTGGAGGAGTACGCCGGAGGAACGGCAAAACCGACCAGTGAGACACCCGCGCAAAAGTCGTGGAGACGGTCTGCCACCTGAATTCCTCGATCCGGGCCGGAGACCCGACGCAAATCCCTATTCGCCGTCGTCGGTATCGCTGATCGTTTTCAGTACGAGGCGAAGCAGCCGGGCAAGCTCCAATTGTTCGGCGTTAGTAAGCGAGCTCGCCGCGAGGGTTTCGTGTCGATTGAATTCAGGGAAGAGTCGCTCGATGAGGCGTTCGCCAGCCTTTGACAAGCCGATCGAGACACGACGACGGTCGTCGCGGTGGGGGATTCGACGGATGAGCCGTCGCGCTTGCAGGGTCTTGATCACGCCGGTCAGCGTCCCTTTGGTGATGCCAGCCTCCGCGGCGACGTGGCCGGTTTCCTGCTCTCCCCAGATCCAGAGGACCCACAGCACGGTGAATGCGACCCAACTGAGGTCGTACTGTGCGAGTAGCTCTCGCTCCATGTGGTTCCGTATCGCCGAGCCCGCGCGATAGATGTTCGAGACCGCGCTCATTGCCGTGAAGTCGAGATCATGATCATCGAGGCGCGCGCGAATGTCGCGCTCGGCTTGCGAGACGACGGTCGCCTCAGAGCTTGCGATGCGTCGAGACATTACGCGCTGAGTGTCGTGCCACCGTTGAAGGTGGTTCCTACGGTGCGGAAATAGCCGCCGATTATCTCGATCGGGGCGAGTGTCGCGAGTTCTTCAGTTGGTGACTCAAACAGCTCCAGTGTGGCGGAGCCGCGATAGGCAATGCCGAGGTCTAGGTTCACGCCAGACATCGTAACGACCTCGCTCATTGAGTCCTGGTCGTCGAGTTCGATGCGCGGGAACCAGCGATGGTGCAACATCGCGTGCCCGTTGACGAATCCGCTCGTGGCGCATTCTCCCGTGATGGTCATGGTCGCCTGTGCGAGCCGACGATCATTTGCGGCAAGCGTCATGCCAAAGGTCCCACCGGGCTCTAATCGCGGACCTGCTCGTCCGTGGGTTATCGGTCGCGTTTGGTGCACCGATCCGAGCTTCTTGGGGTAACCCTGCAGATGGCCACGGACGAGCGCGAAGTCCTTATCGACCCAAATGAAGAGGCAGCGACTGTACAGATTCCCTTCGTAGCGACAGCGCACGACGACGAACGCCTCTTTGTACTGGCTGCGCACCGGATCGAGCAGCTCAACCCCGTCGTCGCCGCAACTCTGCCAATCCGCCCAGATGAACGCCACCGCGCCTGGATCTTCGTCGTCATTCGCGAGGCTGACGCCTTGAGGAAGAAACGAGCGAATGGCCGACGGATCAGTTCGATACTCAACAGTCAAGAGGTCGCCCGAGTAATGCCAGGGGAGCGGCGGTAGCAGCGACGCCTGCCCACTTGGCGTACGAGGGAAGGGAACACCGCGCAAGCTCATGCGCCACCCGTCCAGCCTGTGTCGGGTCGGTCAAACCAGACGTGGGCCTGACCGGTGCCGATTGCATTCTCGTACGTGGAGTACAACCGGCCCGGCGCCACGCAGTCGGGGCCACCGAGAGCGGCGACCATCATTTGGTAGTGCGCAAAGTGTCCTTCGGGCTTCACCTTGGCGAACTCGGGCATATCCTCTATGACGCTCTTGTGATCGCCTCGGCAGAGCGCATCGATGACGACGTGGTCGGCGCGGCGCGCCTCGCTCGAGATGATGTGCTCTTCGCCGGCGGCTTCGTGTTGACGGAGCGTGCGCAATGAGCGAAAGGTGTGGCTGAGCGCCCCTGAAGCGATGAGGGCAACCCGGCGGTCACTTCGTTCGACGGCGGCCGCAATCACTCGACCGACGGTCGCGAAGTCTGCGGGTTCGGCGGTCTGACAGGTACTCACCGAGAGCCACGCTTCGTCGCCTTGAAGAAACGGAAAGAAGTTCGTGGTCGCGTACTGGATGGGGAGGTGCTCGTTGTCAATCGGCGTGATCCAACAGTCGGGCGTCGCGTCGGCGATCGCTCCGACGAGCTTGGCGAACGAGGGGTCTCCCTTGGCGTCATAGGGCACGCTCGACATGCCGCGGGGGAGTTCTTCAGAGGTGAAGTAGCCAAGCCTGCGTTCTGCCGAGGTGATGACGAATTCGACGGTCGTAAACCAATGGCTGTCAAAGACAATGACCAGGTCGGGCTTCAAGACATCGAAGACGTCGCGACGCAGCTTGTGCAGTCCCGTGTAGAGCGTGCTTTCGTTGCCGTTGTTCAGTTGGCGTCGTTGCTCGTCGGGGAGCACGATGGTGGGCACGTGCGCCAAGAGACCGGCGCCAATAATTTCACCCATTGGTGGTCTCCTCCTTCACCTGATACGTCTTCAAGTCGCTGTGGAAATCGAGCGCGTAGTCACCGCCCTCTCGACCAACACCGCTGATGCCCGTGCCGCCGAAGGGTGCCGTGAGATCGCGCACCAAGAAGCAGTTGACCCAGATCGTGCCCGCCCGAACACCCTCACCAAAGCGGTCGGCTCGCTTCTGGTCGCGAGTGAATACCATGGCCGACAGTCCGTAGGGCGTCGAATTGGCGAGTTCCATCGCTTCGTCGTCACCGTCGAACGTCTGAAAGGTGAGCACCGGACCGAAGACTTCGTTCTGGACGATCTCTGCGTCATTGACGCGAGGCTCGATGAGCGTCGGTTCGTACCAGAGCCCGTCGGCGCGTAAGCGCTCACCCCCGAAGATGAGCCGGTCGCCGGATTTCAGGGACCGCTCCACGAAGCCTTCGACGCGGGCGAGATGTTCGGGGTGGATAAGAGGAGAGATCGTCGTCACCGAGTCGCGACTATCGCCCAACACATGGCGTTCGGTGGCCGTCGTAAAGCGGTCGAGGAACTCATCGCGCGCGGACGCCTCAACTAGCAGTCGCGTGCCGGCAAGACAGACCTGACCGGCGTCGTCATACATCTTGGCGGCGGTTTCAGCAGCGAGGTCCAGGTCGGCGTCGGCGAAGACGACGAACGGCCCTTTGCCGCCGAGCTCGCCCGTGAAGGGCACCAGATTGCGCGCGGCCGCCATGCCGATTCGCCGACCGGTCTCGGGAGATCCGGTAAAGGAGATGCGACGCACGCGACGATCGGTGACGAGCGCCTCTCCGACTTCTTCACCGAATCCCTGCACGAGGTTGAAGACCCCGGGCGGGAAGTCCGCTTCAGCGACC
>DASZLS010000031.1:0-75195 GCA_035552255.1 Acidimicrobiales bacterium
ACACCCGCGCGTTGCTCGAGGGATCGCCAAAAGTCTCCAATCCTTCCCACACTCGCCTGCTCGCTATCCCCGGCCGCCCGCCCAACCTCCTCAACTTGCCGCCGGGCTGCGCGTTCGCACCTCGCTGCAGCTTTGCGACCCAGCGCTGTCATGACGAACGTCCGGAGCTCGAGCTGTCGGACGCGCCCGGACACGCCTTCGCCTGCTGGCATCCTCTTCCGGTTGCAGCGGGGGTCCCCGCGTGAGCGACGTCAACAAGCCACTGCTCAAAGTCCGTGATCTCACGGTGACCTTCGGGAGCCGTCGCCGTCCGCTCAGTGCGGTGGCGGGCGTCAGCTTTGACATCTTTGAAGGCGAAACCCTCGGGCTCGTGGGCGAGTCGGGCTGTGGCAAGTCGACCACGGGTAAGGCGCTCATGCGCATTGTCGAACCCTCCAGCGGCTCCATCGAGCTGGAGGGAGTCGAACTCACGACCCAGAAGGGCTCCGCACTGCGCAATCTGCGCACGCGCATGCAGATGATCTTCCAGGACCCGATCAGCTCGCTCAATCCGCGTCGCCGCGTGAAGGACATCGTCGCCGAACCACTCGACTGCTGGAAGTCGGTCGAGGGAGAAGAGCGAGATCGGATCGTGAACGACCTCTTGAACAAGGTCGGCATCGACCCCGAGGTCTATGGGAATCGCTACGCCCGGCAGTTCTCGGGCGGTCAGTGTCAGCGCATCTCCATCGCGCGCTCGCTCGCCATGCGCCCGAAGCTGCTGATCTGTGACGAGATGGTCTCGGCCCTCGACGTCTCGGTGCAGGCTCAGATCCTGAACCTCCTCGAGGACTTAAAGGCCGAGTACGGACTCACCCTGCTCTTCATCGCCCACGACCTCGCCGTCGTGAAAAACGTCTCGGACCGCGTCGCCGTGATGTATCTCGGCAAGATCTGTGAGATTGGCCCCGCCGACGTGCTTTACGACGCGCCCGAGCACCCCTATACAAAGTTCCTCCTCGGTGCGGCCCTCGAAGCTGATCCCGACGCGCCGATGCACGGCGAGGTCCTGAGTGGCGAACCGCCGAGTCCGCTCGATCCTCCCAGTGGATGTCGATTCCGCACCCGATGCCCTTTTGCGACGGAGAAGTGCGCCAACGAAGAACCGCAGCTGGTGGAGCTCTCGAGCGGTCATCAGGTCGCCTGTCACTATCCGCTCTCGCTCACGCGCTCCGACAGCACCCTGCAGCCGACTACTTAAACTCAATCGCGAGTTTGGACCCGGAGGCAGCATGGCCCGCATCTACGACTTCGACGCCCGGGCGCTCTATCGAGCGCTCGACGACAAACGAGCAGCGCACAACCTCACGTGGACCGGTGTCGCTCGGGAGATCTGGCTGCTCTCTTCCGTGCTGAACGACCAGCGGAGCGATCACCCCATTAGCCCCGCCACGATCTCCAGCATGGAACGACGTGGAAGCATCTCCTGCCAGCACGCTCTGTTCATGTTGCGCTGGCTCGATCGAACGCCCGAGAGCTTTCTCACCGGAACCGCGCCGCGCGAAGCCACGGCGCTCGTCATCGTCGGTCCTGACCGGCGGCTGCGCTGGGCTCTCAAGCTTCTGCACGCGGCCGTGAACGCCAAGCGCCAGGAGGACAAGCTCACGTGGGCCGAGCTCGCGGACCTTCTCCGCTGTTCACCGAATCAGCTGACCGGACTTCGGACGGCCAAGTTCGCGACCGGCATGAACCTCGCGATGAAGACCACGCAGTGGCTCGACCGCCCCGCGGCCGACTTCGTTTATGCATCGAAATGGTGAGCGCCGTCGACGCCGTCCACTACTCGGTTGGTGCAGACTCTTCTGCTGCGGGCTCGGCTGGCGCAGCCTCTTCGGCCACCGGCTCGCTCGCCGTCGCCTCAGACTCCGTTTCGCCAACTTCGCCGGCTTCGCTGGCTTCCCCGTCCTCGTCGGCTTTCGGCGTGACCTCGGTCGCGTACTCGGCCCAGGCGGCCTGCGCTTCGGTCTCAGGCGTGAACTCGCCGTACTCAATGGCGCCGATGTAGTTACCCTCGGCGTCATAGGCGTGTGAACCGAAGGCCTCGCGGTACTCCTCGGAGACCTCGCCACCTTCCGCTGCCTGCTTGATCGAGAGGCTGATGCGACGACGCGCGGTGTCGAGCTCGATGATCTTCACCCACAGCTCTTCGCCCGCTGTAACCACCTGGTCGGGTGATTCGACGTGGTGGGCCGCCATCTCGGAGATGTGCACCAATCCTTCGATGCCCTCGCCCACCTGAATGAAGGCGCCGAAGGGCACCAGCTTGGTGACGCGACCGTAGACGAGCTGGTCGACGGCGTGGCTGTCTGCGAAGACCTGCCAGGGGTCCGACTGAGTGGCCTTCAATGAGAGCGAGATCCGCTCCTTCGAGAAGTCCACGTCGAGCACCTCGACGTCCACTTCGTCGCCGACGGCAACGACCTGGCTCGGGTGATCAATGTGCTTCCAGCTGAGCTCGGAGACGTGAATCAGTCCGTCCATCCCGCCAAGGTCCACGAAGGCACCGAAATTGACGACCGAGCTGATGACACCGTGACGGCGCTCGCCGGGCTTGAGGTTCGACAGGAAGTCGCCGCGCTGTTCCTTCTGGGTCTCTTCGAGCCAGGCGCGGCGCGAGAGCACCACGTTGTTGCGGTTGCGGTCAAGCTCGATGATCTTCGCTTCGACCGTCTTGCCAATGTAGGGCTGCAACTCGCGCACACGACGCAGCTCGACGAGCGATGCGGGCAAGAAACCACGCAGGCCAATGTCGACGATGAGTCCACCCTTGACGACCTCGATGACGACACCCTTGACGACTTCGTCACGGTTCTTCAGCTCTTCGATGTTGGCCCACGCCTTTTCGTACTGGGCGCGCTTCTTGGAAAGTACGAGTCGACCTTCCTTGTCCTCTTTTTGGAGGACAAGGCACTCGACGCGCTCGCCCAGTGAGACGATCTCTGACGGGTCGACGTCGTTGCGAATGGAGAGCTCGCGCGAAGGGATGACGCCCTCGGACTTGAAGCCGATGTCGAGGAGGACTTCGTCGTGATCGATCTTGACCACGGTGCCGACGACGAGGTCGCCGTCGTCGAATTCGAGAACACTGTCACCGACGAGCGCGGTGAGGTCGGTGCCGACCAAGTTGTCTTCGGTGATGACGCGCGGAATGTAATTTCCGTTTTCGTCGAAGGTACCCATCTGCTGGGTAGAGAGGAGGCTGGTGCCGTCCGTCATGGTACGTCTTTCGTTCGACCACACCGGGGTCTGACTAGTCAGTAGGGCTGGGTCGCCGGTGTAAACCCAGGTTGCAACTCTACCATCTGGGCTCTCAGCCCTTGGCGGCCGCCCAGTTCTCGCCCCAATTGAGCGAGACCTCGAGCGGCACCGAGAGGCGTGCCGCGTTGGTGAGCGCATCCACCATGATCTCGCTGACGCGATCCTTTTCGTGCTCGGGAGCTTCGACCACGACTTCGTCGTGGACCTGCAGGATGAGGCGCGCCTCCAGATGCTGCGCGGTCAGCTCTCGATCGAGCCGTACCAGGGCCGACTTGAAGATGTCGGCCGCGAGTCCTTGGATGCCTGCATTCATCGCCTGGCGCTCGACCGCTTGGCGCTGGGCGCCGACGGCCGTCGCCAGGTCCGGGAACGGGCGCACTCGCCCAAACTCCGTGCGCGAGAAGCCCTGGATCCGGATCTCCTTGACCACGTTGTCGAGGTAGGCGCGCAGATTGGGGAAGCCCTCAAAGTACCGGTTCATGATCTCTTTGGCGGCGGAGACCGGTATGCCGAGACGTCGGCTGAGCCCGAAGGCCTCCATGCCGTAGACGAGACCGTAGGAGACGGCCTTTGCGCGCTCGCGCTGTTCGTTGGTGACCTCCTCGGACGGGACACCAAAGACGGACGAGGCGATGGTCCGATGCACGTCCTCGTGGCTCTCGAACGCGGCGAGCAAGCCCTCATCCTGGGAGAGGTGCGCCAAGATGCGCAGCTCGATCTGGTTGTAGTCCGACACCGCGACCAGCCAGCCGTCGCTCGGCCCGAACGCGTAGCGAAGTCGACGTCCTTCGAGGGAGCGCACGGGGATGTTGTGCAGGTTCGGATTCTCCGAGGAGAGACGACCGGTGCGCGCAACGACCTGGGAGAACATGGCGTGAATGCGACCGTCGTCTTGGACCGCGTCAATTAACGGTGCGCCGTAGGTCGAGCGAAGTTTTTCGATCTCTCGGTAGCGCAGGATCAACGACACGATGCGGTGCTCGTCTTCAATGGCTTCCAAGCTCGCGGCATCGGTCGAGTAGCCCGACTTGATCTTCTTCACCGCGGTGAGACCCAGCTCCTCGAAGAGCACGACTTGGAGCTGTTGGGGCGAGTTCACCTTGAACTCATGGCCCGCCACCTTTTGAATCTCCGCCTCGAGCTCGCGAACCTCCGCGGCGAATTCGTCGGAGATGGTCCGCAGCAAGCTGGCGTCGACGCGAATGCCCCGGGCTTCCATACGCCCGAGCACGGCGACAAGGGGCAGCTCCACTTCTTCGTAGATGCGGTTGAGCTCCCAGCGATCGATCTCGGCGCGCAAGACGTCGCGCAAGCGGGCGATCTGCTGCACGTCGCGCACGAGCGTCTCGTCGCTCGATGCGCTGAAGAGCGACGGTCGCGTGTCTTCAATGGGCTCACCGAGAAAGCGCAGCGCCACGTCGCCTAATTCGTAGTGACCGCTGATCGCGTCCACGAGGAAGGCCATGATCGACGTGTCGTCAGCCGGTTCGCGCAGCTCGACGCCGGCCTCGCCCGCGAGACGGTACAGACCCTTCACGTCGTGACCCGCAAACGGGACGTCCTTCACCCCATCGAAGAACTCCGCGAGATCGACGACGGCGATGGCACCGGAGACGGCGTTGAGCACGGCGACGCGTTCGTGGTTAAAGGCGACCAGTGGCGCGTCGGTCCCGGTAAGCACGTTGGCGAGCGAGGACTCGGGCACGAGGGTGAGGGCGGGTACGACTGCCATGACGGGCGCGTCGCTCTCTTCGCTCTCGGCCGGCTCGCCAAGGAGTCCATCTTGCATCAGCTTGTTAAAGCGCGTCCTCATCGAGTTCATCTCGTAGCGCTCGAAGAAGGCGTTCACTTCTGCGCGACGCCATCCACCGAGCGTGATGTCGTCTAAGGAGAAGTCGAGGGGTACGTCGCGCACCAGACGCATCACCTTTTCGTTGTTGCGTGCCCGCGTCTCATACGCGGCAAGGTTCTCGCGCAGCTTGGGCGTGAGCGAGCCCAGGTTCGCGTAGAGCTCATCAAAGTCTTGATACTGGGCAAAGAGCTTGGCGGCGGTCTTCTCTCCCACGCCCGGCACGCCCGGCAAGTTGTCCGAGGTGTCGCCCCGGAGCGCCGCGAGCAGCGGGTAGCGAGCGGATTCGATGCCGCAGCGCTCGAAGATGCCGGCTTCGTCGTAGAGGGAATAGTCCGAAACCCCGCGACGGTTATAGAGGACTTTGATGAAGGGGTCTTCGACCAGCTGGAAGGTATCGCGGTCGCCCGAGACCACGACCACGGGGATCTGCGCGTCACGGCCCCAGGTCGCGAGCGTGGCGAGCACGTCGTCCGCTTCAAAGTGCGTGACGCCGAGGACGGGGATGTGCAGCGTCTCGCACATCGTTCGAATCAAGTCGAACTGATGTTCGATCTCGGGTGGGGTCTCGGCCCGTCCACCCTTGTAGTCCTCGGTCAACGCGTCGCGAAATGTGCCGCCCGCGAGGTCGAACGCGACCGCCAGTGCGCGCGGGTTCTGGGACCCGACGAGCGAGACCAGCATCGAGGCGAAGCCGTGGAGCGCGTTGGTGACGACGCCCGCCGAGGTCTGGATGTCGACCGGCAGGGCGAAGAAGGCGCGAAAGGCCAACGACATGCCGTCGAGCAGAACGAGCGGCCGCCGATCGACGTCGCTCGGTGTATCAGCCAACGAACTCACCCTTAAGGATCTGCTGGGCAACGTCGCGCATGCGCGTGCGACCACGCATGGCGGACTGTTGAATCACTTCAAAGGCCGCGGGCTCATCGAGGCCGCGCTCGGCCATGAGTGCTTCCTTCGCTCGCTGGACGATCTCGCGCGTTTCAATCTTGTCGTCGGCACTCGGGGTGTCGTTCACGAGCGGCTCGCTCGCCGCCGGATTCAAAATCGCGGCGAGCTTGGGAAGGATCTCGCTACTGCGAAACGGCTTGACGAGGTAGGCGGCCACGCCCGCGTCACGCGCGCTCTCGATCAGCGTGCGCTGACTGAAGGCGGTGAGCAGGACCACCACGGTCGAGGAGCCCTTCAACGCGTGCGCGACTTCGATGCCGTCGAGCCCCGGCATCTTGATGTCCAGTAAGGCAATGTCGGGTTGATGCTCTTTGATCATGGCGAGCGCGTCGTCGCCGCGCGCCGCTTCACCGACGACCAGATAGCCGTCGTCCTCGAGTATTTCTTTCAAATCGAGTCGAATGATCGACTCGTCATCGGCGATCACTACGCGCTTATCCATTGTCGTCCTTTGGGGTCCACTCACGTAAGAGCTCGTCTCGCTGGGCCATCAGTTCTCGAACCTCCATCGAACGTCGCTTCATTTCGGCGTTGGCCACTTGGACGTGGCGTGAGAGTTCATCGTATTCTTTCGACTGCAAGGGAGTTTCTCCGACCAGGGCGCGGATCCTCGCGTCGTCGAGGGCGTCGTTCCAGACGACCACCTGCTCTTCGAGGACCGCCAGGCTCTCACGAGCGTGAGATAGCTGGCGTTGCACGTCCTCGAGACGCCGCTTGACGAGTCGAGACCCCATGGGGCCAGTGTAGGACTGGGTTCCTCACGAGGCAGATAGGGACTCGGCCCGTTGGAGCATGGAAGCCGAGGGCTCCGCCCCGAAACTTGAGGCGATCACCGTTACCTCGCCGCTCTCGTCCTCGAGCGCTACGTCGCCGAGATCGCTCGGTTCGATCACGCCACAGCCATTCGCCAGTGCCCGATGCACCCGGCGCGCGTAGGGCGACTCAAAGAAACCGCCGAGATAGACACGCAGTCCCAGTTGCTGCGCACGCACAATGATCGAGCGTGCGTGGGCGAGTCCCCCGACACGCGCCGGCTTCACGCAAATCATGCGAGCCGCCTCGTAGCGAGTGATCTGGGTGAGATCGTTCATCGATCGCACGCTTTCGTCCAAACTGACGTCGACGTCCAGGCGCGCGGCGAGGCGCGCGTGATCGATCACGTTGCCTGGGGCGAAGGGCTGCTCCACCGCGTCGAGCGTCGCGACTTCGTGCACCTGCGCCACTTGACTCAGCACGTCTTCGTCGCTGGTCGCCGAACAGTTGAAGTCGAGCAAGACGGGGACCTGCAGGCTCGAGAGCTGTTCGAGCGCTCGCGCACTCATGACACCCGGTGCCGTCTTCACGCGCACTCGCCTGTCGAGCGCATTGAGCTGCCACTCACGAGCGTCGAGCGCCGAGACCGTGCTCTGTGGTGGGGTTCTGCTGCGCGGGGGCCAGAGCTCGCCGATCGACAACACGTTGTCGCGCAGCTCTCGATCGAGCAGCGCCATCTCCACGAGCGCTGCTGCGAAGTGGTGCACGGGCGATTCAGAGAGGAGCCCCGCCATGCGGCTCCAGGCGGGCAACGCACCCTCGCGATCGGCCACGGACCGCAGGCGCTCAAGCGCGTCGCACGTCGCATCAATGACTTCGTTGACGCTCGGATCGCCGTGGAGGGTCGCCGGCTGAGGCGCGACCTCCCCGAAACCAAAGGCGCCGTCTTCCACGCGAAGAAAGAGTCTCGATCGTTCTTCGTGGAGCTGTTCGCTCGCCAGCACGGGGCGCTGAAGGGCGACGCGTTGGAGAAACAGCTGCACATCCATGACCATCAGACTATGGATACTGCTACCGTTGTCGCCGCAGCCCGGATGGCGGAATTGGCAGACGCGGAGGCCTCAAAAGCCTTTACTCGAGAGGGTGTGTGGGTTCGAGTCCCACTCCGGGCACTGTTATCGTTGCGGCATGTTTGACGAGACTCCATCATTTCGCGATGACGTGGTGGCGCTTTTTCCAGGTCAGGGCTCGCTCGGCGGGGGCGCCGGACAACCGTGGCGCACCTCCATCCACTGGCCACTCGTCGATCGGGTGAGCGAGATCTCGGGCATCGACGTTGCCTGGTTGCTGCTAGACGCGAGCGACGAAGAGGTCGTGCGTACCGATCGAGCCCAGCTTGCGACCTTCGCGCTCTCCCTCGTCGGCTACCACGAGCTCCTGGAGCTTGGCATCCGCCCGAGATACCTCATGGGCCACAGCCTCGGAGAGTTCTCGGCGCTCGTCGCGTCGGGACTGTTGAGCCTCGAAGAAGGCGCGCGACTCATCGCGGTGCGAGGTGCGGCGATGGCCCGAGCTGCCGCGCTGGAAGAGGGCTCGATGGTGGCCGTTATGGGCGGCGACGAGGATGCCCGAAGTGCCTTGGAGACCCTCGACGGCGTCTGGATCGCCAACATCAATGGCACCGGCCAGATCGTCGTGAGCGGCACTCGCGCGGGACTCGATGATCTCCTCGGGCGCCACCGCGACCTCGGCTGGCGTCGAGCAACGGCGCTGCCCGTCGGCGGCGCGTTTCACTCCCCCTTGATGGCTCCCGCACAGAGCGAACTCGACGAGGTGCTCGAGCGCACCGCCTGGGGTACGACCGAAGCGGTATTGATCTCGAACGTCGATGCGACCGTGCACACGTCAGCTGAGGAATGGCGCGAGCTGCTTCGCCGTCAGCTCACGTCGCCTGTGCAGTTCCTCGATGCAACGCTGGCGCTGCCCGAATCAGTTGCGACGACGATCGAAATGCCGCCCGGTGCGGTGCTGACAGGACTTACCAAGCGAATTCGAACCTTCGAGCGCCAACACGCGCCACAGAGCGTTACCGAACTACAGGAGATCGACCTATGAGTCGTCACGTCATCGTTACCGGCGCGAGCCGCGGCATCGGCGCCGCCATCGCCGAGTACTTCGTCGCCGAGGGTGATCAGGTGGTCGCGTTCTCTCGTTCGGCGAGCGCACCCAAAGGCTGTGCCAAATCCGTCGCTGTAAACGTCGCCAACTCGAACGAAGTGAACGCCGCGGTGAAGGCGGCCGTCGAAGAGTTCGGACCGGTCGAAGTACTGGTCGCGAACGCTGGCGTCACCCGTGACGGCATCGCCATGAGGATGTCCGACGAGCAGTGGCGCGAGGTGCTCTCCACGAACCTTGATGGCGCCTTCTACAGTGCCCGCGCGGCGATGGCCTCCATGGTTCGCGCGCGCAAGGGATCGATCATCTTCATCGGCTCGGTCTCGCCGTTCATGGGCGTGCCCGGGCAGGCCAACTACGCAGCCGCCAAGGCGGGCCTCGTTGGATTGGCGCGCTCACTCGCAACCGAAGTCGCCTCCCGTTCGATCACGGTGAACGTCGTGGCGCCTGGTCTCATTGATACCGAGATGACGAGCGATCTGCCCTCACGAGACGCCATGGTCGCGATGATCCCGCTCGGCCATGTGGGCGAGCCGTCCGATATCGCTGCAGCTGTCGGGTTCCTTGCCAGTAACCACGCGCGCTACATCACGGGCGCCGTGATCGCCATCGACGGGGGCCTCGGACTCGGCCACTGAAGCACGCTTGCGGCACCCTCTTTGACTACGATGGGGCGACAGAAAAAAGGGGTAACACCATGGATCGCAACGAAGCTCTGGCGAAATTCACCGACGACACCGTTGAGGTGCTCGCCGTTGACCCGTCGCAGGTAACCCTTGAGGCGTCCTTCGGCGATGATCTTGGCGCGGACAGCCTCGATCTCGTCGAACTGGTTATGGCACTCGAAGAGACCTTCGACATCGAAGTCGCTGAAGACGAACTCAAGGAGATCAAAACCGTCGGCGAGGCCTTCGAACTGATCTACGCCAAGCTGTAGTGCGCGTCGCGGTCACTCCCTCGGGACCGGTCTACGGCCTCCGAGTAGCGGTTACGGGCCTTGGGGCTCTCTCCTGCGCTGGCGAGGGCGTCGAAGCCCTCTGGAGCGCGCTGATGAAATCCGAAGCGCCAGCCTCCAAGCGGATCGCGCCCTTTGACACATCCCACCTGGGCAACGCCAAGGAGCTGCGCCGCCTTGATCCCTTCGCGCTCTACGCGTTAGCGGCAGCCGACGAAGCGTGGCGCCAGAGCGGCCTCGAAGGAAACTTCGACGACGCGGGCTGCATCGTGACGTCCGGCATTGGCGGCCTGCAGACGACGCTCGAGCAAGACGCGGTCCTCAACGCACGCGGACCCGATCGGGTCTCGCCGTTTCTCGTGCCGATGATGATGCCCAATGCGGCGACGGCCGCCGTGTCCATGCGCTTCGGACTCGGTGGACCCTGCGAGACGGTAACGACGGCGTGCGCCGCCGGCACGCACGCGATCGGCAACGCCGCTCGACTGGTCGCCTCGGGACGCTCGACGGTCGCCGTTGCAGGGGGCGCAGAAGCCGTGGTCGTCGACATCGCGATGGCGGGCTTTCGCAACATGACCGCGCTCTCGAACTTGGACTTCTCGCGCCCGTTCGACGTCGCTCGCGACGGCTTCGTCATGGGTGAAGGTGCGGGCATCTTGATCCTCGAAGAGTGGGAGCACGCACTCGCTCGCGGTGCCACCATTTTTGCCGAAGTACTGGGCGCCGCCTCGACCGCTGATCACCACCACATCACCGCACCGGACCCAACCGGTCAAGGAGCAGTTCGCTGCATGCAGCTCGCGCTCGACGACGCGCAGCTCACGCCGAGTGACGTCTCGCACATCAATGCGCACGGCACCTCGACCCCACTCAACGACTATGCCGAATCAGTCGCCGTGCACATGGTCTTTGGCGATAGCCCGCCTCCGACGACCTCCATCAAGGGTCACCTCGGTCACTCGCTCGGCGCCGCGGGCGCACTGGAGGGTGTGGCGTCGGTCCTCACCTTGCAGAACCAGTTGATACCGCCGACGGCGGGCACCACCGTGGTGGACCCCGAAGTTCGACTCGACGTTGTCATAGGCGAGCCTCGGCCGGCCGACGTCGATGTAGTGCTCTCGAACTCCTTCGGCTTTGGTGGCCACAACGGTAGCGTGATCTTCCGGCGGTTTCGCCCGTAATCAGAGCGTCCACTCGTCGTAGTGGCGTTCGACGTAGGTGTTCTCGTAGGCCCACTTCGCGTTCGCGATGAACTCGCCCAGCAACGCCGGATCGATGGCTCCCGACGCGCTTTGGACCCCCGCGCGAACGTCCACCCCGAACACCGGAAAGTTTTGGACGACGTCGATCACGCTGGCGGGCGTGAGACCGCCCGACGCAATCAACGGGACGCGCGGTCCCGAGTCGAGAAACAGCTCTAGGCACTCCGCCAGGGCTGGGCGATCGTCGCTCTCGGGAAGCACCAGATAGTCCGCTCCCCCGGCGAGCGAGAGGTGCGCCGTGCCGTCGGGCACCATGCGAAGCACCGTGTTGACTCGTTCGCTCACGTAGGTGAGTTCGTCGACCGTGATCGCCCCTTCGATCTGGACGGCGCTCAAGCCGAGCGTGTTCGCAATCTCGACGACGCGTTGGGGCAGTTCGTTGCGAAAGACGCCAACCGAAATCGCGCCGTTCGGCAGTCGTCGGACGATGTCGTGCGCAGCCGATGGAGCAATCTGTCGCGAGCTCACGCCGAAGTCAAAGCCGACCGCGCTCGCCCCGAGACCGATCGAAAACAGCGCGTCGTCTTCGGTCGTGATACCCGAGATCTTGATAAAGAGGCCCTCAGTGTTGAATCGCACGTGCCCACTCCATGGGATCACGTTACTTTGGGGTCGCGTCCTACTCGATCTCTTCGATGGTGATGCCGTCGAGCCCGTCAGCGCCGATCAAGGTGCGGTGCGCGACGCCGAGTCCTTCGACCTTGCCGTCGCGCGCGCGCCAAGTCGTCAGCCCCTTCGGGCCTTCAGGGCCCTTCGAGGTGAGTGCGGCATCAATCGCCTCGGCGCTTGGGCCCGTCGCTCGAACGAACCGCCAGGGAACGCTCGAACCGCGCGCGTCGAGTCGCCCCACCAGCTCTTGACCGGTGAAGCAGCCCTTCTGAAACGAAATCGTGGCGTCCACGAAATGGCGTCCGAAGGAGTGCGGCGTGAGCGACTTGGCGAATTCGTTTGCGCCGGGCCAGCGAGCCTCAATCAGCTCGTCGATGGTGGCGTACGGACCAGCCTCCACTTCGTGGACCGTGATCGCGCATTTGGTGCGCAGCAGAAAACGACGAAGCCTCGACGACGTCGCGTCGGCGAGCTCACGCGGCACGACCAGATCGATCCCATCGTCCACTCGAGTGACGAATGCCGCTGTCACGACCACGCTGTCGGGGGCCAGCGCGAGCGTCCACGCTCCCGTCGCGTCGAGGTGCGACAGATCTTGGCTGAGCTGTCCTTGAAGGAAGGTCTCGGCGTCGTCGCCGCGCGCTTCGAGCACGGACCACTTGAGGGTCGTGGTGTCGGCGTCCATGGTGTTGGTCATTGACCATTACAGTATGCGCCGACGCGGCGAGACTCGCCGGTAGAGGGTGGCCCGAGATGAGCATGCAGACCGAACTCAATACGATCACCTCGACGATGACCGAACTCTCGTCACGAATCACCGCCCTCGTCGAGACTGAAGGCAACGCGATGCCGCCCGACGTCTATTCGGAGTTGGTCGCCGCAGAACGCACCGTCGGGGCGCTGCTGCGCCGTCTAACTCGCGTCGCCGGCCGATCGCTTTAGCCCCCACCGATAGTGTTTTGACTATGGCATCTCAGTGGTTGTGCGTCCCTTCGCTCACACCACAGCAGCGGCTCGACGTACTGAGCCTGCTTGATCGCACCGAGGCGCTGATCGGTCGCGAAGCAATCGACGAAGGGCGTCGTAGGGCCGTGGTCCACGGCTGGCGTGCCGAACACTGGCTCTACTACGACCGCGACGTGCTCACTCAGTACGCCATGTCAAACGGCGACGATCTCGCTGCGGTCGAAATGTGTGGCGGGGATATCGATAGCGAGCTACTCAGCCATCTGCTCGCCGCCCACGAGATCGTCGACTGGTGGACTCGCGGTACCCAGGCGTGCGAGCACGCCCACGGTGACGTCATTCGCATGCTCCAGTTGCTGCGAGTGAAGCTCCCGGTGCCCGTCGAAGAGGTACCGCCCGGTTTCACCTTGCGCAACTTCGAATCGCACCATGATGAAGCGGCGTGGCTCGAACAGAACAACGCCGCGTTCGCCAATCACCCCGAACAAGGTGCCTGGCATCTGGAGGACCTCGACGAGCGCACGCACGAACCGTGGTTCGACCCGTCCGGTTTCTTGCTGTTGGAGTCCGAGGGCCGGATCGCCGCGTCCTGCTGGACCAAGGTGCATGAGCTGCATCCCGACCGCTTCGGTGAGATCTACGTCATCTCGGTGCACCCGGACTTTCAGCGGCACCATCTTGGGCGCGTCATGGTGACGCAGGGTCTCAACGTGCTCTACCGAAAGGGTGTCGCCGACGCCGTGCTGTTCGTCGACGAATCTAACGAGTCGGCGCGCAAGCTCTACGACTCGCTCGGCTTTCGTCTCGAACGCGAAGACCGCCTCGTTCGCTTCTATCGTTCATAACTGAAACGGGCTGCGCGTTCCGTCGCGCACGGTCGATTCAGTGGACGCCGACGAGATGGCCAACCCCATAGGTGACTGCCGACGCGAGCGCCATAATGACGAGCGTTCGCGCTGCCGAGAAACTCACGCCGCGTCGCGTGTAGTGGCCAACGGCCCCGCCCACGAAGATCGTCGCGGCCCCGGCGAAGCCAATCGACCACCACATCACGTTGCCGCCCGACGTGACGATCCAGGGAAACAGGGGGATGAGCGCTCCGATGGAGAAGAAGAGGAACGACGAACCCGCCGCGAGCCACGGCGAGCCGGTGGCCGACGGGTCGATGCCGAGCTCTTCTCGCGTATGGGTGCGCAACGCAAGATCGGGATTCTTCATCAGGTCCGTCGAAAGACGCTCGGCGAGCTCCTCGTCAATGCCACGATCTACGAAGATTTGACGCAACTCTTGGCGTTCGAGCTCGGGCTCTTCTTCCAACGCGCGCCGCTCGACATCGATCTCGTACTCGAAAAGCTCCTTCTGCGAGCGCATGGAGAGGTACTCGCCGCTCCCCATGGAAAAGGCACCGGCAACAAGACCGGCGAGACCCGCCAGGCGGACCACGGCGTGACCCGGATCAGCGCCCGCGAAGCCCAGGATGAGCGAGACGTTGGTGACGAGTCCGTCGAGGAGTCCAAAGAGCGCCGCTCGAAAACCACCGTCGGCGATCTGTCGGTGATGGGGCTCATTTGAGACGTACGTCACCTTGGGAGCCTACCGCCGCGCGTCTCGAGAACCCGGTGAATCAAGGGCGACCGGTAAGGTTTGAGAGGAGGTGCACATGACCACGCACGTGAACAGCATTGAAGATCTGACCGCACTCGTTGGCACCCACCTCGGATACTCCGACTACTTGACGGTGACCCAAGAGCGGGTCAACCTGTTCGCGGACGCGACCGGTGACCACCAGTGGATTCACGTCGATCCTGAGCGGGCGGCGGCCGGGCCGTTTGGTCACACCATCGCCCACGGATATCTCACTCTGTCGCTCCTACCTGAGTTGCTCGCCGAGGTGCTCCGCGTCGACGGCATCGCCATGGGCGTCAACTATGGCTCCAATAAGGTTCGCTTCACCTCGCCCGTGCCCGTGGGCTCGGATGTCCGAGCGGGCGCCACCCTTGCCTCCATCGACGATGTCGCGGGCGGCGTACAGGTCGCGCTCGACGTGATCGTTGAGGTGCGCGACGCCCCAAAGCCCTCCTGCGTAGCCCAAGTGGTCTTTCGCTACTACCGGTGAGGCTTTGACGAGTACCCCCCTCCCCCAAGGCGACGAGAAGACCCAGCACGTTCGCTCAATGTTCGACGCCATCGCGCCGCGCTACGAGCTCGTGAACACCCTCATGACCTTCGGGCTCGACAAACGATGGCGCCAACGCGCCGTGAGTGATTTACGACTCGCGCGAGGGAGCGTGGTCCTCGACGTCGCGGCCGGCACCGGCGACTTCTCGCGCGAACTCGCTCGCCAACACCACCGTCCCGTCGCCTGCGATCTCAGCTACAACATGCTCCATGCGGCGCACGGCGTCACCGAGCGAATTCAGGCCGACGCCTCCGCGCTGCCCTTTCGATGGGCGGGCGTGGACGGCATCACCTGTGGGTACGCGCTGCGGAACTTCACCGACCTCGAGAAGTGCCTCACGGAGATGGCGCGAGTGGTTCGACCCGGAGGTCGGCTCTCGCTCCTTGAAGTCGCCGAGCCGACGTCGGGTATATGGCGAAGTGGATTTCGCTTTTGGTTCCACACGGTCGTACCGCTCATTGGATCGCTCGTGTCGGACCGCGACGCATATCGCTACCTTCCTGCGTCGACCGCGTATCTGCCGAGCGCGGCGGAGATCGTCGCGACGTTGAACCGCGCGGGCTTCAGTGCGGTCAATCACCGGCGCATTTTGGGAGGCCTCAGCCAACAGTTCGTCGCGACCAGGTCCTCGTGAAGTTCCAGCGCACGTCCATCGAAACACTCGACCGCGACTCGTTGCGCACCCTTGGCGCACGCTCGGGATGGCTCATCGAAACACCCGACGTCATACGGGTGGGCTGTGGTCAGGTGGTCGATCGCATTGAGTTGGCGGGAGGACTCGGGGCCACGACCAGCGCCAAGGACCGCCTATCTCGTCACGAGCTCGACGGTGCGGACGGTCCGCCGGGCACCGGCGTCGTCGCGTTCGCGGCGCTGCCCTTTGATCGAAACGCCACGGGCACGCTCTCGGTGCCGGAGTTCGTGGTGACACAGCTCGCCAACGGCGAGGCGTGGCTGACGACATCGAGCTCGCCCGAGGCGTGGCGAGCACTGTATGACGACGTCGTCGCACCGACGCAGGCGACCCAGCGTCCGAGCACCGTGGTTTTTCAACCGGCGCCCGAGGTGTACGCCCGACACGTCGCCCATGCCGTCGAGATCCTTCGCCGAAAGGAGATCGACAAGGTCGTCCTCGCTCGAGCCGTGCTCGGCACCGTGCCCGAGCCATTCGACGCTGCAGCCATTGCCCAGCGCCTTCGCCTGCGCGAGCCCATTTGCACGCTCTACAGCCTGCCCACCGATGACGGACGTCGGTTCGTCGGCGCGAGCCCCGAGCTCCTCGTTCGACGCAGCGCCGACTCCATCCAGTGTCATCCACTCGCGGGAACGATCACGCTGCCAGAAAACGTGTCGCCCGATGACTACGAGACCTGGCTCCTCGGGAGCACCAAGAACCTCCACGAGCACGCCCTCGTCGTCGACGAGATCGTGAGCAACCTTTCGAATGTCTACGACGACATCACCGTCGACGCGCAGCCTTCGATCGTGGCGCTTCGCACCGTCGCCCACCTCGGCACACGGCTCACGGCGCGCTGGACGGGTGATCAGCCCGCCCCCGACGCACTCGACGTGCTTCGCATGCTCCACCCGACGGCGGCCGTCGGGGGTATGCCGCGCGAGGGTGCTTACGAGCTCCTCTGTCGCTTGGAAGAACATGATCGAGGCAACTTCGCCGGACCGCTCGGCTGGATGGACGCCGAGGGCGACGGTGAGTGGTGGATCGGGCTTCGCGGCGTGCTCTTGCAGGGCCGCGAGTTCGAAGCCTGGGCGGGTGCCGGCATCATCAGTGAATCTGATCCCTTTGCCGAACGCGAAGAGACCAGAGACAAGCTCGCGGTCGTCTTGAGCACGGTCCTCGTAGACCCTCTGTAGCCGCGTTAGGCGGTCCCGATGGCTCGCTCGTCCAGTTCAACTAGTCCTGGGTGACGAACGCGAAGATCCCCCGGCGAGCCTCTCCTCCGATGGTCGTCCAACCAGCAACGATCTCTCCGATCGATCCCGCCTGAGGTGACTCGTTCGCTGCGGAGTCGAGGGCACGCACGACATGCAACGCGACAGGCCCATTCGACAGCGTGAGACCCCTCGCCACCGTGGCCGTCGCACTTGATTCAATTGCCGTTGCATCCGACCTCGAGAATCCGCCGGCGACGGAGAGCTCTCGAGTCACCGTCGGATCAACTGTGTTCGAATCATTCTGGTCTTGGGCGACGACGTTGCCGGAAAGCAACGCAAGCACCTGATCGACGCAGACGACATCGTGCACGCCGTCATAGACCCAGCGGCGTCCGAGCACGCCGTGCTCCGTCGTGCCGATCAGATGGCTGTCCGCTCCGGACAATGGCGCACCACGGTACGTAAGCGGGGTGAAGTAACTCATCGGGTTGACGCCCGACGCGTCGTTGACAACCATGAGCTCGATGCCGACTTCACCGGCCGGGTCGTCGAGGCGAAAGCCGCCCGCACGCGAGAGTTCGGCGGGACCGGCGCTGCGATACCACGGCTGCGTCGGAAGCCACGGGGCGAGCAACTCCAACTTCGAAGGAACCAGCGTCGTGTTGTGGACTACTGCCATGGAGACCTCCTCAAGTCCGACCCCGTCGTTGCCGTCAGGGCTGCCGTCGCATCAGCTGCCGCGTTTGGGTGACGCCCGCATTGCGCGACGTCGTTCACGGTACTTGGCGATCACTCGCTCCATGCCCCAGGCGGTCACCAGGCCGAGCGCCTCAATGACGATGGCCTTTGACATTTTCGATTCACCCCGCAGGCGATCCTTAAAGGTGATCGGCACCTCGATGATCGTTACCCCGTTGTTGCGAGCACGGTATGTCATCTCGATCTGGAACCCGTAGCCATCGGCCTTGACGGTGGCGTAGTCGATCTTTTCCAACGCCGTCGCCGAATAGACGCGGTAACCAGATGTGGAGTCGGCCACCTTGAGGCCGAGCACCAGCGAGGCGTATTCGTTGCCTCCCCGCGAGAGCAGTCTGCGCGTCCAGCGCCAGTTGGGTATGTGGCCGCCTTTTATATAGCGCGAACCGACCACCATGTCGTGATCCTCGGCGGCAGCAAAGAGCACGGGGAGCGCTTTGGGATCGTGAGAGAAGTCACAGTCCATCTCGACGAAGTGATCAAAGCCTCGCTCGAGTCCCCACGCAAAGCCCTCGCGATACGCGTTCCCAAGGCCAGTCTTCGCGCGCCGCTCCAGCACATCAACACCGCCGAGCTCGGATCCGACCGCGTGTGCTCGCTTAGCAGTGCCGTCGGGACTGCCGTCGTCGACGACCAGCACGTGACACTCCGGCACGAGCTCATTCAGTGTGCGCAACATGAGCTCAACGTTGAAAATTTCGTTGTACGTGGGCAAAACCACGAGCGTGCGCATTCAGACGATTCTACGGCGTCCACTACACTTGTTCGGTTGCCCGCGCTGCTTTCCCGCGCTGCCAGAGGAAGTCCTATGCCCGACGCCGCCCCGAAGAAGCGACTCGCGCTCCCCCGTGAGATCCGCCTGATCCTCAGCCTGGGCTCCCTCGTCTTCGTCTTTGAATATCTCGTTTTGCCCCAGATCGGCCCGGCTCGTCACTCCATATCTCTCTTAGGTTCCGTCAACCCGGTACTCGTCACCTTGGCGGTGCTGCTCGAGATCAGCGCGATCCTCGCCTACGTCGAGCTGACACGCACCGTGCTCTACCCTTATGCGCCGAGCCGCTACAACACCCTGCGCGTCGACATGGCCGGATTCGCCATCAGCCACGTGGTCCCCGGAGGCACGGCACCCGCGGGCGCGTTGGCCTATCGCATCTTCAACGAGCTCGGCGTGCCGAGGGACACGAACGCCTTCGGTCTCGCCGCCCAGGGCTCCGGGTCGGCCGTCGTCCTCAACCTGATCTTCTGGGTCGCGCTAGTTATCTCGATCCCACTCAATGGCTTTGACCCCGCCTATGGCTTCGCTGCCCTCCTCGGGGTCTTCTTGCTCCTCGCCTTCTTCGGGACGATCCTGCTCATCACCCGGGGCCAACGTCGAGCCGACGAATGGCTGCGGATCATCGCTCGACGAGTGCCCTCGGTCAACCCTGACGCCATCTCGGCCCTGCTGCGCAAGGTGGCCGAGCGCATCACGCTGCTCATCAACAACAGACGAACCCTCTGGTGGGCCTTCACGTGGGCGGCGCTCAACTGGATACTCGATGCCACGTGCCTGTGGGTCTTTCTCTGGTCGTTCGGATCGGTCGTCTCGCCAATCGACCTGCTCGTCGCCTACGGGCTCGCCAACGTCTTGGCCGCGATTCCGATCACGCCCGCCGGCCTCGGCGTCATCGAAGCCGTGCTCATCTCCTCGCTCGTGGGCTTTGGGGTGCCCCACAGCCAGGCGATTCTTGCGGTGCTTGCCTATCGGCTGGTCAACTTCTGGGTCCCGATCCCCGTCGGAGGGGCCTTCTACGCGAGTCTCCAGTGGCGACGTCCCGCGGAAGCTAAACCTGCGAGAGGGATCGCGCCCGATCCAGCGCCCGACGTTTGAACTCGGCTTGCGCCGAGAAGTTATTGACCGGTTGCAAGCGCCGCCAGCGGCGATCGGTCCCGAGCACCCACGTGAAGAGGTCATCACGCCACGTGATCTCGAAGGCCTCAAGCAGCTCACTCTGTAGCGCCTCTTCTTGAATCGGCACGACCACTTCGACGCGACGGTCGAGGTTTCGCTCCATCAGGTCCGCCGAGCCGATGTGGATCGAGTACTCCTCGTCGCCCGGTTCGCCAAAGATGAAGATCCGCGAATGCTCGAGAAACTCGCCCACCAGTGAGTGGACCTTGATGTTCTCTGAGAGTCCTGGCACTCCAGGGCGCAGTGAGCAGAGTGTGCGAACAATCAGTCGCACTTCGACGCCCGCAATGCTCGCCTCGTAGAGCGCGTCAATGATCGATGGATCGGTGAGGCCGTTCACCTTGATGGCGATCTTGCCGCCGGATCCCCGATTGCGCTGGATGTTGATCAGCTCGACGATGCGCGTGCGCGTGGAGAGCGGACTCACGATGATCTTGTCGTAGTTGCCAATGCGCGCAAAGCCCGTCAGAAAGTTGAACAGCTCACCTATGTCGTGGCTGATAGCGGCGTCGCGAGTCAACAGACCGAAGTCTTCGTAGGTCCGCGCAGTTCGATCGTTGTAGTTGCCCGTACCGATGTGCACGTAGCGCGCCGTGGTGTCGCCTTCGGAACGCAGCACGAGCGTGATCTTGCAATGAGTCTTCAGCCCCACGATGCCGTAGACCACGTGGACGCCTGCGTCTTCGAGGGCTTTCGCCCACTCAATGTTGGCCGCCTCGTCAAAGCGCGCTTTGAGCTCGACAAGGGCGACGACCTGCTTACCGCGCTCGGCCGCCTGAATGAGAGAGGCCACAATTGGCGAATCGCCCGAGGTGCGGTACAGCGCCTGTTTGATTCCCACAACTTTCGGATCAAGCGCCGCTTGGGCCGTGAAGGACTCAACGGAATCGGTGAACGACTCGTAGGGGTGATGCAACAAAATATCGCCGTCGCGTATTGCCGCAAAGACGTCGCCGACGTGGTCCCCATCGAGCAGTCGCCTTGGGGTGATCGGCGACCAGCTCTCGCTCTTCAAATCCGGTCGGTCCAGGCGGTAGAGGCTCCACAGGTCGCTCATGCCGAGCATGGCGTCGCTCACGTAGACGTTGGAGGCGTCGAGGTTGAGTTGGGTGATCAACAGCTTTAAGAACTCTTCATCCATCCCACGCTGGATCTCTACGCGCAGCGCCTCGCCAAATCGGCGACGACGCAACTCGACCTCGAGAGCCACCAGCAAGTCGTCTGCTTCGTCTTCTTCCAATGTGAGGTCCGCGTTGCGCGTCACTCGAAAGAGATCCGCACGGCCAATGGTCATGCCGGGAAAGAGCTGTCCGAGATGCGTGATGATGAGGTCCTCGAGGAGGATCCACTCGCTCTCGCTCGCCTGGAGAAAACGCGGCAAAGAGTTCGGCACCTTCACGCGGGCGTTGCGCTCGTCGTTCGTGATCTCGTCGCGCACCGTCACGGCGATGTTGAGCGACAGATTGGAGATCATCGGGAACGGGTGCCCCGGGTCCACGGCGAGGGGCGTCAACACCGGGTAGACGTTTTCGTCGAAGTAGCGCGCGAGATTGGCTTTTGATTCCACGGTGAGCTCGTCGTGACGCACGATGTTGATGCCCCCACTGGCGAGTGCCGGCAGGATCGAGTCCAGCATCAAGCGGTCCTGGCGCTCCACGAGTTCCAGCACGCGCTCACGAATCGCTTCGAGCTGTTGACGTGGTCGAATGCCGTCGACCGAGGGCGTCTGGACACCGGCGGCAACCTTGTCTTGAAGGCTGACGACACGAACCTGAAAGAACTCGTCGATCATATCGGCGAAGATCGCCACAAATTTGCAACGCTCAAGAATGGGGAGGACCTGGTCCTCGCCGAGGTCTAAAAGCCGCGCGCCGAACTCCAGACGCGATAGTTCACGGCTCGAGAATCGCTCCGGTCCGAACGACGAAAGATCTGTACTCACGACGCCTTTCTTCTGGATAGACGAGTCTCACTGACCATCGTAGGACTACTCTTGAAACGTGGCGAGACACGCAGGCCCCGGCGGCGCCGTCCAAATGTCACCGGCTCGTCAAACGCCGTCTTCCGTAAAGAGAACGGGCAATCTCCGTCTCACCGAACTCAGTCTCATGGTCCTCGCATGGATCATCACGTCGTCGTTTTACGTCCTGGCCTCGCTCGGCAGTCAGAACCAGATTCCTGCGCGCTTCGGATGGTTTCTCGGCGGAATCGTCGCCGTCTCACTGCTGATGCACTTCGTGATCCAGCGCTGGGCGCCACGGTCTTCTGAGGTGCTCCTGCCCATTGCCACGTTGCTCAACGGCATTGGTTACGTGGAGATCGCTCGTTGGAATCCGCCCTACGCGCACTCCCAAGCCCTCTGGTTCCTCGTCAGCGCCGTCGCGCTCACGATCACACTCGTTGTCGTTCGCCACGTGCGCGATCTGGACCGCTACCGATACCTCACGCTCCTCGCCGCCATCGCGCTCTTGGCGGCGCCCCTCATTCCCCACGTGGGCACGACGGTGAACGGCGCGCGACTATGGATCGATTTTGGCGGCTTCTCCCTCGAACCCGTCGAGTTCGCGAAGATTCTGCTGATCTTCTTTTTCGCTTCGTACCTCGCCGCCAACCGAGATCTGCTGTCGACGCCTACCCAGCGCCTCTTGGGGCGCACCTTCGTGCCGCCGAAGGTGCTGGTCCCGATTCTGGTCGCCTGGGGTACCTCCATCGTGATCATCGGTGGAGAGAACGACCTCGGTTTCGCGATGCTCATTTTCGCTCTGTTCATTGCCTTGCTGTGGGTGACCACGGGCCTCAAGTCCTACGTGGTGCTCGGATTCGGACTCCTCGTGGCCGGCGCGTTCCTCGCCGACAAGCTGTTTTCGCAAGTCCAGATCCGCGTGAGTGAGTGGCTCAATCCCTGGACGCCCGCCAACTTCGACTTCTCCCACCAGCTCGCCTACGGCTGGTTCTCCATCGCGGCGGGTGGCATCACCGGCACGGGACTCGGACTCGGCCATTCGGGAACGGTCCCCTACATCACCTCGGACATGATCTTCTCGGCCATCGCAGAAGAGCTCGGCTTCGTCGGCGTCATCTTGGTGCTGTGCCTCTTCGCCGCCTTCGTGGGGGAAGGCTTTCGCATCGCCCAGCGTGCGTCGACTGACTTCGTGCGACTGTTGGCGACGGGATTGACCGCACTCATGGGACTCCAGGCGTTCTTCATCATGGCGGGCGTACTTCGCCTCGTGCCCTTTACGGGCATCACGCTCCCCTTCGTCGCTTATGGCGGCAATTCACTCATCGCGAACTACGTCGTCGTCGCCTTGTTGCTGCGTATCTCGGATGAGAACAACACCGAACGGAGGGGCGGCGAAATCGTCGCCGTCAACCTGGCTCGCAAATAACTACGCGTAGTACTGCTGCAAGACCTCTTCGGAGCAAAGAATCGGAGCAGGTGATTTCTGGCGCAGCGCCATCGTGATCGCATCGCTCGTGCGACAGTCAAACACCCGGCGACCCTTCGGCGTCATGAGATCGAGCTCCGCGTAGAAGACTCCCGCGTCGTAGCGAACGATGCGCGCGGCAATGACTTCTGTCCCAAGTCTCGTTAAGACCGCATTCATGAGTTCGTGGGTTGACGGACGCCGACCCTCGATCGCGGAGTGCGCATGCTGGATTGCGATGGCGTCGGCGAGCGCGACCGGGATGACAAGGTAGCGAAACGGCGTCTCCGCTTCAAGCAGGTGCACAAACGGCGAAGGGTCGGTCAGATCGTACAGCACCGACTCCAAGTGCATGACCCGAAACGGCACGCTCTCGTAGAGTGCGGACTCGTCAGGTGCGTGCTCCGTGACGCCCTCGTAGGACTCCATTTCGCTCACGTCGCTGACATCAGTGACGTCGCTGACATCGCCCGTCATCTCGAGGACCTCCTCGCGAGGAACCTCCTCGGTCTCATCAATCTCATCCACTATGGCGTCCTCGTAGGTCCACGGCGCGAGACGGAAAGCACAACGCCGCCCGCGACCAAAAACACGAGCGTTGCCGATCCACCGTAACTGATGAGGGGTAACGGAACCCCCGTGACCGGCATGATGCCCATGCACATCCCGATGTTCTCGAACGTGGAGAAGGCGAAGAAGATGAAGATGCCGATGCACAGGAGGCGCCCCATCGCGTCCCTCGCATTTTTCCCGATCATAAACATGCGCCAGGCGATGAAGCCGAGCAACACGACGACGGCAACCGAGCCAATGAAGCCCACCTGCTCACCGATCGCCGAGAAGATGAAGTCCGTTTGCTGTTCGGGCACGTAGCCGAGCGTGGTTTGAAGGCCGTGGAAAAGCCCCGCTCCGGAAATGCCACCGGAGCCAATGGCACTCTTCGTGTTCGCCACCTCGTACAGCAGATACTGGACTGCCGGGTTGGTGGAGTTCTGGTTGAGGAACGAAGTGATCCGCTCGATCTGGTATTTCTTCAGGAGGTCCAGGTAGACGGAGGACGCGAGCCCGATCGAGCCCACGATGGCGAGCAGCGTCATGAAACGAGGTGGCACGCCCGCGATCACCATCATCGCCGAGACGATGAGGACAATGATGATCGAGGTGCCGAGGTCGGGCTGCTTAAAGATGAGGACCAGCGGCACGATGGCCATGACGAGCAGTCGCATCACGTCGTACATCTTGAGGCCTTCGGTTCTTCGTCCACAGAACGTGGCGATCGCGAGGATCAAGAACAAGACGGTGAACTCACTAGGTTGTATCTGGATTGAGCTCCCAAAGCTGTACCATCGCTCGGCACCGAGGGCGGACTTACCCACGACGAAGACACCCGCCAACGCGAAGAGCGAGATGATGTAGAGCGGCGTCGCGGCGATCTCGTAGCGGCGGTAATCAATGCGAGAGACAATGAACATCGCGATGAGCCCGAGCACCACGAAGAGACCCTGGCGCTCAAGGTAGTAATGGGGGTTCTCGCCGGCGTTGATCAGCTGCTGACGCGATGCCGAGTAGTTCACCACGACACCGGTCGCGGCGAGGAGCAAGAGGCCCGCGAGCAGTCCAATGTCGACCCTATCCTTGCCGCGAATTCGCGTGGTGATGGCGCTCAGGGTGTCGGTCGTCATAGCAGCACCTCAAGTAGTTGGGCGCCTTCCAACGTTACGCCCCACCACCACTCCATCTGGATCGCGGCTTGAAATGCCAGCATCGCCAGGCCGTTCATGCTGCGACATCCCGCGTCCTCGTAGCGCAGTCGCCACTCAGACTCGCGCGGCTCATAGGTGATATCAACGGCGATCGTCTCGGGGTGCACTCCCTGCAAGACCGCCGCCTCGGTGACCCGCCCCGCGATGGGGATTGTGTTGACGACAAGATCGACGGGGCGATACACGAGCGCGCTCGAATAGACGTTGGGATAGCGGTCCGCCAGCGCGTCTGCCTTTGCCGGCGTTCGCCCCAGTACCGCAACTGACGCTGCCCCATCGTGGACCAGCGCGTCCACGATGGCGCTCGCCGCTCCCCCGGCGCCCAGCACCACGACGTGCGCGTTCTCCACCACCGGCCCAAAGGTGTGGGTGAGGGACGAGACGAAGCCGTCGCCGTCAGTACTTGCCCCCCAGAGAACGCCGTCGCGCACGAGGAGCGAGTTGACCGATTTGGTTCGTACTGCGGCGTCCGTGCGCTCTTCACTCATCGAAAAGGCGGCACCCTTCAGTGGGCTCGTCACCGACAGCGCATCGAACTCCGCGCCGAGAAGATCACGCAAATTGTCAGCGTCTTCGAGCTTCACCTCTACGCGAGACGATGTGCCCGACAGGCCGGCGAGACGAAGCCCCGCCTCGTGCAACTGCGGAGAAAGCGAGTGCGCCACCGGTGAACCCACCACGCCGACGCGCCAGTTCACGACATGCCATTTCTCTTAGCGATCGCCTCGTTCTTCAACTGCTCTGCGAACGTGGTCGCAAACAGCGTCTTGCCCTGTTGGTTCACCGTGTCGAAGTACAGCCACGTGCCCTGCGGCGCGTGCAAGACCCCTTTGAGCGCAGCCTTCGAGACAGTGCAAATCGGCGTCGGGGTGAGACCGGGATAAAGATACGTGTTGTAGGGCGTATTGGTCTTCAACATTGCGGGCGTCACGGTGCCACCATCTTGGCCTAGGTAGTAGAGCACGGTGGAGTCCATCTGCAAAAAGCCGCCCCCAGCGAGGCGGTTGAAGATGACACGAGCGACCTTTCCCATGTAGCGCGAGTAATACGCCTCCTTTTGGACAATGGAGGCGGCCGTCACTAGTTGGTAGGCATGAAGATCGTTTTCCGTAGTTGTCGGGGTGAGACCTACGGACGCCGCCTCCTTATTAAAAGCCTGCACCATCTCGCGAGCGAGCTCGCCCGCGGTCATTGTCGGGGTGATGATGTACGTCTTCGCCCCAATGAGGCCCTCGATCGACGATCCGTTACTGAACGGACTCAACTTGACGTCCTGTTGCACGTCGCGCGCGAACGTGTTCGCGTACGTCACCCCTTTCGCGCCGTCAACGTCAAAGGCCACCTCTTTGATCGTCAGCCCCGGCGCCACGTCAATGGCCGCCACGTTGGGCTGGTTCCCGAGGATGCTCTTCACCTCCGCAAACGATGAGCCCTTGCGCAACTCGTAGGTGCCCGATTGCACGGTCGGGGCGCCGAAGATCAACGTGTCGAGCCGAAAGGCGAAAGGCGAGGCGATCACTCCCTCGCGGTGCAGGTCGCTCGCGATGGTCGACAGCGAGTCGCCGGGCGCCACCGTGACGATGACTTCCTTGCCCTTGCCGGCGAAGACAGGGTCAACCTGGAGGAGAAACCAACCGACAAACACGACTGCGAGCACCACTACGGCGAGGAGAACCCGGCCGAGCGGCTTAATCAGCAGAAAGGCCATCAACGTAGTTTTGCAGCATGATCACCGCGGCCGCGCTGTCCACGTGGTCTCGATGGTTCTTCGCCCTGATCCCCGCCTGTGCGAGCGAGCGTTGAGCTTCAAAGGTCGTGAGGCGTTCGTCCCATTGGAGGACGGTGAGCTCGTGGAAAGCTCCCACGAGCCGGTCATACAAATCGTCGGCGCTGTGCGTGCTCGCTGTCTCGTTACCCGAGAGAGCGACTGGTCGTCCCACGACAATGGTGGTGGCCCCTTCCTCATCAACGAGTGCTCGCAACTTGTCGATCAGCTGGTCATCGTTCGAGATCGCCGGTCTCGGAAAGGCCATGGAGTGGGCGGAGTCGGTAATAGCGACGCCGCATCGCTTGGAGCCGGGATCAATGCCGAGTGTCTTCGCCATTCAGTGCTTAGAGCGCCTTCGCTGCCATGAGCACAGCGTCGATGCCCTTCGCGTCGCGACCACCCGCGAGGGCGAGGCGCTCGGATCCCCCACCGCCGCCGCCCACGTGCGCGGCGAGGGTCTTCACGGTGCTCGCCGCGTCGAGTGACCCGTCGCTCGCCACGACGACGGCCACCTTGTCATCGAACGCTCCCGCGAGCACGACCACACGACGGCCACGGTGCTGGAGGTCTTGGGCGAGCGTTCGCAGCTGATCGCCGGCGTAGCCATCCACTCGGGCAATGACCACGTCACCGGTGCTCGCGTCGTGCAGTTCGTTGGCGAACTGGCTGAGCTGGGACTGTCGGAGTGAGGCGACCTGCTTTTCGACGTCGCGCTGACGTTTGAACAGGCGCTCAAGTGCCGGCACGACGTCGTCGCTGGAGGTCTTCAAGAGACCCGCGATTGACGCGAGCGTCTGTTCCATCTCGTAGCTGCGCCGGTGTGCGCCGAGTCCGCTCACGGCCTCGAGGCGACGGGTGTTGGCGCCGATTGACGCTTCGCTCACGACCTGGATCTGTCCGATGTCACCGAGACGCTCGACGTGGGTGCCCCCGCAGAACTCAAGGCTGTGTCGGCCCGCGCGCACGACGCGAACCCGATCGCCGTACTTGTCACCGAAGAACGCGACCGCGCCCATGGTCTCGGCTTCCGCCTTGGAGGTCTGGATCGTATCGACGTGCTCGTTCAAGACAACGTCGGTGTTCACGAGCGTGAGCACATCGCGCGCCTCTTCGGGCTTCAGTCCCCCGTCGTGCGAGAAGTCGAAGTGGAGCCGATCGGGTCCCACGAAGGAACCTTGTTGACGTACGTGGTCGCCGAGCACCGTGCGCAGCCCCGCGTGCAGAAGGTGGGTTGCCGTGTGGTTGCGGCCCGTCGCTTCGCGCCGCTCTGCGTCAATGGTCGCCACCGCGATCTGGCCAGGCAGGATCTCGCCCGTGAGTCGTCCACGGTGAGCGAACAACCCTCCCGCCACGCTTTGGGTGTCGAGCACTTCCAGTCGACCGGTCTCGGTGACGATCGTCCCGGTGTCGCCGACCTGTCCGCCCGACTCGGCGTAGAAGGGCGTCGTGTCCAAGAACACTTCGCTTTCGCCGCGTTCACCCGCGAGCACGGCGTCGACCGTTGTCTCAAGGGAGTACCGCGTGACGTCACGTCCGACAAACTCGGTCGCGCCATTGCGCTCGATGAGGTCGCGGTACTGGGCGTCATCGGCGACACGCAGTGTCTTCGCGCTCTTGCGGGCGCGCTCGCGCTGTTGAGCCATGGCTTGATCAAACGCCTCGCGCTCGACAGAAAGCCCCGACTCGGCCACGAGCTCGCTCGTGAGCTCAATGGGAAATCCGTGCGTGTCGTGGAGCTTAAAGGCGACGTCACCAGGAAAGACGAGCTGACCTTTGTCGACCACGTCGCGCTGGGCCTCTTCGAGGAGCGTAAGACCAGTCCGCAGCGTTCTTGCAAACCCCGCTTCCTCTCGCTCAAGAATCTCCACGATGAGGTCGCGCTGATCGGTGAGGTTGGGGTACGCCGAACCCATTTTTTCAATCGTCGCGTCAACGAGCGGCGCGGTCAGCGAGGCGTCAGACCCCGCGCGCCTCGCCGCCAGAATGGCTCGACGGATGATCCTGCGCAACACATACCCGCGACCTTCGTTCGAGGGAAGTACGCCGTCGGCAACGAGCATGGTCATGGCGCGTCCGTGCTCAGCTATGCGACGAATTGCGACATCGGTCGACTCCTGCTCCCCGTAGGGGACCTTCAGCGAGCGCGACGCGGTCTCGAGGAGGGGGGCAAAGAGATCGGTCGCAAAGACCGACTCCACACCATTCAGCGTGGCGAGTATCCGCTCGAATCCCGCGCCGGTGTCAATATTCTTCTTTGGCAGCTCGGCGAGGCTGCCGTCTGCGCCCCGGTCGAACTCGGTGAAGACCAAGTTCCAGATCTCGACAAATCGGTCGTCGCCACCGAACGCAGGACCGCCATCGGCACCGAAGCTCGGTCCCTTGTCGTAGAAGATCTCCGAGCTCGGCCCACACGGACCCACCTCACCCATGGCCCAGAAGTTGTCCTCTTCGAGCCGCTGAATGCGCTCAGGTTGGATACCAATGACGTCGCGCCAAATGCCCGCCGCCTCGTCATCGGAGACGTGGACGGTGATCCAGAGCCGATCGGGGTCAATGCCGAAACCCTCGGTGACCAGCTCCCACGCGTAGGTGATGGCGCCTTCTTTGAAGTAGTCGCCAAAGGAGAAGTTGCCCATCATCTCAAAGAAGGTGAGGTGGCGCTGCGTGATGCCAATGTTTTCGATGTCCGCGGCGCGAAAGCACTTCTGGACCGACACGGCGCGCAGGTAGGGCGGGGTCTCTTCACCAGAGAAGTAGGGCTTAAACGGTACCATGCCCGCAACGGTGAACAGAAGTGTCGGATCGTGGGGTATCAGACTCGCCGACGGCACCACCGTGTGGCCGTTTCGAGCGAAGTAATCAAGGAAAATAGAGCGAAGTTGAGCGGCTTCCATTGTGAGTCACTCTACTGGCGCGGGCGGTTCATCCTGGTGGGAGCGGCTCGTTCGCGAGCGCCACTGCTCGACGAGCGGGCCTTCTTTGCCGTACGTCGAAGGATCGAAGAACGACGTGTCGACGTAACGATCCGGCAAGTACTGCTGGTCGACCCAACCGCCCGGGTACTCGTGGGCGTAGCGATATTCGTTGCCGTGTCCGAGCTTTGCCGCGCTCCGGTACGACGCGTCACGCAAGTGCGCAGGGACCTCGACGAGTCCGCCCGACTGGACGGCCGCCGTCACCGCCGCCAAAGCTCGAGTCGTGGAATTGCTCTTCGGCATCAAGGCGAGGGTCAGCGTCGCGTGCGCGAGCGTGAGACGCGCTTCGGGCAGACCCACGAACTCGACCGCTCGGGCGGCCGACTCAGCAACGAGCAGACCCAATGGCTCGGCGAGCCCGATGTCCTCACTCGCCAAGATCACGAGTCGCCGAGCGATGAATCGCGCGCTCTCGCCACTCTCGAGCAAGGTCACCATCCAGTAGAGCGCGGCGTCGGGATCGGAGCCCCGGACTGATTTGATGAATGCGCTGATCTGGTCGTAGTGCGTGTCGGCCGACTGATGGTAGAGCCGGCCGTTTCTCGCGCGCGCCACGTCGTCGATCTGCACGCTGGCTTCGTCGTTCATGGTCGCGAGCACGATGGCGGTGTCGAGCGTCGTGAGCGCGCTACGAGCATCCCCGTCGGCGGTCGCGACCAGCGCCTCAAGGGCTTCATCGGAGATTGAGGCTTCGCGCAGTGTAAGCCCGCGGCGCACGAGGATCGTGAGATCGTCGTCACCGAGCGGCTTCAACCGCCAGAGCGTCGTGCGGCTCATGAGGGCGGCGTTCACCTCGAAGTAAGGGTTCTCGGTGGTCGCACCGATGAGGACGACTTCACCGGTCTCGGTCGCGGGGAGCAGCAGGTCCTGTTGCGACTTGTTGAAGCGATGCACCTCGTCTATGAAGAGCACGGTGCGCACGCCGCGTTGGCCGAGGCGCTCTCTCGCTCGGGTGATCGCCTCGCGGACATCCTTCACGCCACTTGAGACCGCCGAGACGCTTTCCATCTCGTAGCCCGCCGCCGTCGCGAGAATGCGCGCGAGCGTCGTCTTGCCGGTGCCGGCAGGACCCCACAGGATCATCGAGGTGAGCTGTTGGTTTTCAACAAATCGCCGAAGCGGTCCCTCGGGGCCCACGAGATCGTCTTGACCAACGATCTCATCGAGCGATCTCGGCCGCAGCAGTTCCGCGAGCGGCGCAGCTTCGCGCAAGCGCTCGGTCACGGCATCGTCAAAGAGCGACGTAGATCACGATCCTTTGGCGCTGATGCGCACGTGGAGGTCGCGCAGCTGGCGTTCGGTGATGCTCTTCGGCGCGCCGGTCATCAGGTCCCCACCCGACTGCGTTTTCGGAAAGGCGATCACCTCGCGAATGTTTTCTTCACCTGCAAAAATCGCCACGAGCCGGTCAATGCCGAACGCGAAACCCGCGTGCGGAGGCGCGCCGTAGCGAAAGGCACCGAGCAGGAAACCGAAGCGGCTCTGCGCCTCTTCATCGGTGATGCCGAGGGCGCGGAAGATTCGTGACTGAATGTCCGCGCGGTGGATTCGCACCGAGCCGCTGCCGAGCTCCCAGCCATTGAGCACGAGGTCGTAGGACTGGGAGCGCACCGAGAGCGGATTGGTTTCAATGAGCTCAAGGTCCTCGGGGTGCGGCATCGTGAAGGGGTGGTGCGCCGCTTGGAGGTTGCCGTCTTCGTCGATGCCCTCAAAGAGCGGGAACTCGGTCACCCAGACGTAGCGATGCGGACCGTCCCCGACGGGCGGAGAGCCAAGTGTGACGCGCAGCGCGCCAAGCACGTGACAGGCCCCTGCGTAGTCGTCAGCCACCACGAGCACGAGGTCGCCAACCTTGGCGCCATCGACACGGGCGAGTGCCGCCGCTTCGGTTTCGCTCAGGAAGCGCGCGAGTGGCGAATCGAGACCCTCTGACGTCACGCGAAACCACGCGAGACCTTTGGCGCCGAGCGACTTCGCCTGCTCGGTCAGCTGGTCGAGCTTGGCGCGCGAAAAGCTGGCACCGTCTTCGACGCGAATCGCCTTCACGGTCGGTGCGGAGAAGGCCTTGACCTCACTCTTCGCAAATACGTCCGAAAGATCCTGGAGGGTCATGCCAAATCGAAGGTCCGGCTTGTCGGTGCCGTACTGGTCGAGCGCTTCGGCCCAGGTCATCGTGTCCATCACGCCGGGACGCGTGCCCGTCGCGATCTCTGCCGCGTCAAGCACCGCTTTTGACACGAATCGGAAGACGTCAGTTTGGGTAACGAAGCTCGCTTCGATATCCATCTGAGTGAACTCGAACTGCCGATCGGCGCGCAGGTCTTCGTCGCGCATGCACCGCGCGATCTGGTAGTAGCGATCGAGTCCGCCCACCATGAGGAGCTGCTTGGCGATCTGGGGACTTTGCGGAAGGACGTAGAACTCACCGGGGTGTAGTCGCGAGGGCACGACGAACTCACGCGCCCCTTCAGGCGTGGGCGCCCAGAGCAGCGGCGTCTCAACTTCGCAGAATCCCTGGTCATCCATGGCGCTGCGGAGCGCAGCGTTCACCTTGGCGCGAAGACGCAGGTTGTGCTGCATCTTGTCGCGTCGCACGTCGAGGTAGCGATAGCGAAGCCGGACCGCTTCATCAATCTCGACACGATCGTCGAGCTGAAAAGGCGGGGGTTCGGCGATCGAGAGCACTTCCACGTCGCAGTCGGTTAGCTCCACGCGCCCCGTAGCGAGCCGCTCGTTCACCGTGCCCTCCGGTCGGGGGGCGACCGTACCGGTGACCCGCACCACGTATTCGCTGCGGGCCTCAAGCGAACCTGGCACCACGGCTTGGACGACACCAGAACGGTCGCGCACGTCAAGGAACGCGAGGTGCTCACCGTGCTCGCGGCGCTTGGCGACCCATCCACAGACGCTCACGCGCTCACCAACGTGGTCGTCGTTTACCGACCCGCAGAGCAGGTCGCGCATCGCGGTGGCTTCAACATCTTGGGGCATGATCACTTTTTCTGTAGGTCGGCGACGGTCGCCACGGTCTCTGCACGAGGGACACGGCGCTGCGTTTGATCGAAGTCCTGGCTTCGCAGGTCTCTAATCGTAACCTCGCCCGCGGCGAGCTCTTCGGGTCCGATGAGGATCGCGAACCGTGCGCCCGAGCGATCGGCCGCCTTCATCTGGGCCTTCATCGATCGCTGGTCGTACGCGCGATCGGTGGCGAGTCCCGCGCTGCGAAGCTCTTCGACCAGCGTGGCGGCGGCCCCGTCACCCGTGGTGTCAATGACGAAGACATCGAGTGTGCGATTGAGCAACGCCGTCGTGACGCCCTCAGCCTCGCGCGCGAGCAGGATACGCTCGACGCCGCTGCCGAATCCGATGCCGCTGGTGGGCTTGCCGCCGAGCTCTTCGGCGAGCTGGTCGTAGCGACCTCCCCCGCCGATGGAGTTCTGCGCGCTCTCAAAGGCATCGGCGACGAACTCAAAGGTGGTGCGGTTGTAGTAATCAAAGCCGCGCACGAGCCGCGGCGCCAGCGTCGTTTCGATCCCGATGCCCGCAAGGCCCTCGAGCACTCGGTCAAAGTGAGATCGACAGTCGTCGCAAAGGTGATCGATCAACATCGGACCCTTCGCCGTCACGTTGATGCAGGCGTCGCGCTTGCAGTCGAGGACGCGCAAGGGGTTCTGACGCCACAGCTCACGGTGTTCGTCACAGAGCTCGTCCTGGTGCTCTTCGAGATACTGGGTCAGCAGGTTCACGTAGATCGCGCGACACTCCGCGTGCCCCATGGAGTTGATGAGCAACGTCACTTGTGTGAGACCGATCGCGCGATAGAGCCGGTGCGCCAGCGCAATCACCTCAACGTCAACTGCGGGATCGTCGGTACCGAGCACTTCGACACCGAGCTGATAGTGCTGTCGGTAGCGGCCCTTTTGGGGACGCTCGTAGCGAAACGCGGGGGTCACGTACCACGCCTTCCACGGCGTGGTCGGCTGGTGCTGTACGAACGCCCGCACCACGGACGCGGTCCCTTCGGGGCGAAGGGCGTAGCGTCGCTCACCGCGATCGGTGAAGACGTACATCTCTTTCTTAAAGACGTCGCTCTCTTCACCGATACCGCGCAAGAAGACGCCGACGTCTTCGAAGATCGGCGTCATGACGAGCGAGAAGCCGTAGCGGTACGCGAGCTCTGCGAAGACTGCAACGAGTCCCTCCCACTGCGCGGACTCCGGTCCGAGCACGTCGTGGGTACCAATGGGTGCCTTGAACGGCACGACTGATTCGCTCATGAGGTCTTGTTCTGACCCGGTAACTGTCGGAACGCGTCGAAGACACCGTCGACCCCTTTGAGCGCCGCTAGGAGGCTCGAAAGGTGCGCCGGGTCAGCCAGCTCCACGTCAAAGACCATGCGCACGATGCGCGAACCCGACGTGGTCGAACTGCTCGAGATGATGTTGAGGTGATACTCGGCGACGACTTTGGAGACATCCAACAGCAGTCGGGAGCGATCAAAAGCCATGATCTCGAGCACTGCTCGATACTGGCCACCGGCCGAGCCATCCCACTCAACGTCGATGATGCGCTCACCGAGTCGCTGAGCGAGGGCGACCGCGTTCGAGCAGTCGTCGCGGTGCACCGACACGCCACGGCCTTGAGTGATGAAGCCCATGATGTTGTCGCCGGGCACGGGCGAGCAGCACCGCGCCAGGTGGATCATGACGTCGTCGAGACCTTCGACGTAGACACCTGCGGAACGGCGTGACGTGCGCGAGGGACGCGGGGCCTTGGTGACCGTCGTCGGCATCTGCTCGGCGTCGCCGCCACGCAACTCGCGATCGAGGCGCTGAACGACGGCGAGGGCGGAGATCTGGTCGCTGTCGATCGACATGAACAGCGCGTCGCGATCCTCCAGGCCAAGCGACTTGATCACCGCATCAAGCGCGCTGGACGAGAGTGATGTCGCAATGGGCAGACCCTCGCGACGCAGCGCCTTCGTCAGCTCTTCGCGGCCGCCCTCAATCGCGTCATCGCGGCGTTCGCGCTGGAACCACTGGCGAATCTTCGACTTTGCTCGCGAGGACTTGGCGATGTTCAGCCAGTCCCGCGAAGGACCTGCGTTGTCGTTTTTGCTGGTGACAATCTCGACCACGTCAGCAGAGCGCAGCACCGTGTCGAGCGGCACCAAACGACCGTTCACCTTCGCGCCCACGCATCGGTGACCGACCTCGGTGTGCACGGCGTAGGCGAAGTCGATGGGCGTCGCGCCTTCGATGAGCGCAATGACTCGACCCTTCGGCGTGAAGATGTAGACCTCGTCCTGGCCGAGGTCGAGCTTGAGCGCTTCGAGGAAGGCGATCGGGTCGTTCTCCTCCTCTTCGACGTCGGCGAGGCGCTGCATCCAGGCGACTTCGTTGGCCGTCGCGCCCTCTTTGTAGCTCCAGTGCGCGGCGACGCCAAACTCCGCGCGTCGGTGCATCTCTTGCGTGCGAACCTGCACCTCGACGGACTTGCCACGAGGGCCGATCACGGTCGTGTGCAGCGACTGATACAGGTTGAACTTCGGTGAGTTGATGTAGTCCTTGAAGCGTCCTTGGACCGGCGACCAGAGTGCGTGAATCGCACCGAGCGCCGACCAGCAGTCGCGCTCCTCATCGACGATGAGGCGCAGACCAACTAGATCGAAGATCTCGTCGAACTCCTTGCCGCCGACGACCATCTTCTCGTAGATGCTCCAAAAGTGCTTCGGTCGGCCGCGCACTTCAGCCGCGATGCCGAACTCGGCCAGCTTCTTTGAAAGGGTATCCATCACCTCGCCGAGATACGCTTCGCGCTCGGGCTGGCGTGCGGCCACCATCTGCTCAATTTCGGCGTAGCGCTTGGGGTGCAGCGTGGCAAAACTCAGATCTTCGAGCTGCCACTTGACCTGCTGGACACCGAGGCGGTGCGCGAGCGGAGCGTAGACGTCGAGTGTCTCTTGGGCGATGGCGCGCTGACGGTGCATCGGCATCACCGAGATCGTGCGCATGTTGTGGAGGCGGTCGGCCAGCTTGATCAAGAGGACTCGCCAGTCCTGGGCCATGGCGATGAACATCTTGCGGATCGTGGCGGCCTGTTGGGCCTCCTTGGAGTCGAATTCCAGACGGTCGAGCTTCGTCACCCCGTCAACGACGGCAGACACCTGCGCGCCGAATTCGCTGGCCAGCCACTCTGTCGTCACCCCGGTATCTTCAACCGCGTCGTGGAGCAGGGCTGCGGCAATGGTGATCTCATCGAGCCCGAGATCGGCCGTAATGCCCGCGACGGCGATCGGGTGGGTCACGTAGGGCTCCCCGGTACGGCGGAGCTGGCCCTCGTGGGCGTTAATCGCGGCTATTCCGGCGCGACGGATCAATTCGACGTCGCCACCGTCGTGGTGCTCTCTGAAGCGTGCAATGACGCGTTCGATCGACCCCGTCAGCACTGGATCGGCCGTAGAGCGCGACGTGAGACTCACCATGGAGCCAGCCTACCGGTGAATTAAAGGGTTTTTGGCGTAGCCGGCGTCACTCGGCGAACGAAATGATCTGGTCCCTGAGGCAATGGAGGTGCCGACCCGCTGCCGGATTGAACGTGAACCTGCCGGACAACCCTCGAGGGGGTCACCAATGAAGAGTCCTCAGCGACGCTTCGACTTACGCGGGCGTGCCTGGATGGTGCCGGAGACGGCGTTCGACCGCTGCGGGCGAACTGATCCTGTCGGCGACACCTGCGCGCCCGCAACTGCCGCGCTGGCCGCCGTGAGAACACGACGCTCTTGGCGCACGTTGACGCGCGCCGCCAGCTCGCGATAGCGGGGCTCGCGCTCTTTCATCCAAGCGAGCAACGGGCTCGCGATGAAGATCGACGAGTAAGCACCGCTCATGAGGCCCACGAAGAGCGCGAGGCCGTAGCTCTGGAGCGTTGTCGCGCCGAGTACGTACGCGCCAATGATGAGCACCGAGAGAACCGGGAAGATGGCGACGAGCGATGTGTTGATGGAACGAGCCAAAGTCTGGTTCATCGAAAGATTCACCATTTCGCTGTACGTCAGATCGCCACTCTTCAACACGCCATTCGTGTTATCTCGAACGCGGTCGAACACCACGACAGTGTCGTAGAGCGAATAACCCAAGATTGTCAAAATCGCGATCACGGTGTCCGGCGAGACTTGGAGACCGAAGAGCGAGTAGACCCCGACCGTGACGAGGAGGTCGTGCAGCATGGCGACGAAGGCGGCGACGGCCATCTTCGCCTCGAAGCGAATGCTGATGTAGAGAGTGACGGCAATGAAGAACACGATGAGCGCTTCGAGCGCTTTATCGGTGATCTGACCGCCCCAGGTCGGACCGACGCTGCTCGTCGACACCTGATTCGCCGTTGTGCCCGCGACTTTGGCCAGCGCGTTGACCACGTCGGTCGTCACCGTCTGCTGCTTGGCACCCGAGAGAGAGTTGATGTCGGCCGAAACGGTGTACGTCTTCGAACCGAGCTTTTCCACTGTCGGGTTTGTGAGACCGGCCTTTTCAGCAGCGGACGTAACCGCAGCAACTGTGGTGTGCGAAGACTGTACCGACCACGAACTTCCGCCCTTGAAGTCGATACCGAGATTGAATCCTCGAATGCCGAGCGAGCATAAGCCTGCCACGATGACGATCATCGAGATGCTGAACCAGATCTTGCGACGTCCGACGAAGTCGACGGTCGTGAGACCGTGATAGAGGCGCCCAATGGGTCCGTAGTGGCGATCCTCTGCCGGGGCAAACGTGTCGGTTGCGTTACTCACTGACTGCTCCTGCCGCGCTTGACTGGAGGCCCGCCGCCATGGACAGCATCGAACTCTTTGACGAACCTCGACGACCGAGCAGGATCACCAGTGGACGGGTGAAGTACCACGTGATGAGTACGTCCATCAGCGTCGAGAGGCCGAGGAAGAAGGCGAAGCCCTTTACGTCTCCCACCGCGATGATGTAGAGCAAGATGGCGGCGAGCAGGCTCACCGTGTCGGCGGCGAGCACCGTGCGCCAGGCCGAGCGGAACCCGCGGTCGACCGACGATCGCACCGAGCGACCGGCGCGCGTTTCGTCCTTTAATCGTTCGAAATAAACGATATAGCTATCCACCGTGATGCCAATGGACACAATGAGTCCGGTCACCCCCGCGAGGTCGAAGCTCGGCGCGAACGCGGTATGCCCAAGAGCAGAGATAATGGCCCACAAGAGTGCGGCCGTGACCGCAAGCCCAAGCACGATCACGAGACCGAGTGCTCGGTAGTAGAGGATCGTGTACAAGAGCACGAGCGCGAGTCCGGCCAATCCGGCGCCGAGGCCCGCGACGAGCGCCGAGTGGCCGAGCGTCGGTGACACGGTGAGGGTCGTCAGCGGCTCGAGGCGCACCGGCAACGCGCCAAAGTTCATGGCGAGGGCGAGCGTCTTCGCCGACCCTTCGGTAAAGCTGCCCGAGATCTCGCCGGAGCCGTCAAAGCTCGTGAAGGTCGCCTGCCCCGGCAAAATGAGAGGAGCGGACTGCACGACGCCGTCGAGCTCAATGGCGACCATCGCGTGGAAGTTCTCCTGGGCGACGGTGTCCCACGCGGGACTTCCCTTTGAGGTGAGCGTGTAGTTGACGACCCAGGCGCCCGCTTGGTCTTGCTGGGCAGTTGCCTTGTGAATTGCGGTGCCGGTCAACTGAGCTTTGCCGAGCACATACCGGACACCCTTTTGCCCGAGCACCGGTAAGAGCACCTCGTTGTTCTTATTGTCCTGGGCCGGCGGGGTCGACTGGAGGTTGGTGAAAGCCGGGTCCGGCGGAATGCTGTTCGTCGGTGCTTGGGTCGTGGTGTTGACGGCCAGGTTGGCCGCCGTCGTGAGATATTGAGCCCCGCAGGTCGGTAGCTTTCCTGGCGCGACGGCCTTCAGCTTCCCGGTGCCGACCTCGGCTTGGCAGAGCACCGGACGAAACAGAAGCTGCGCCGTCTCGCCGACCGCTTTGAGCACGGCCCGCGCGTCCTTCACACCAGGAACACTGACATCCACGTCCTTGCCCTGGAGGTTGACGGTCGCACCGGACACCCCGAGGCCATTCACGCGGTTATTCAAGATCGAGACAACCTCTTGCATATCTGCAGTCGACGCTTTGGTCGCGGGCTTATAGACGACCGAAAGCCCACCCGCGAGGTCGAGTCCGAGCTTGGGACCCCAGCCAAAGGAGAGGGTGGTCGCGAGCGCTCCAAACGCAATGGCAATGGTGAGAATGAGGCTGACGACCAGCGATCGTCGTGACCCTACCTGTGGGGGCATTACTTAGCGTCGCCTTCCGTCGGATGATCCTCGTCATCGTCGGTGGATTCAGGGATCTCCGGTTCGGACACGATCGGCTCGTAGCGACGGGCAATCGCCGAGGGGATGAACTCGAGCTCGACGCCTTCGTCGGTACGCAGCGTGATCAGGTCAGTGTCGTTGCGTACGACGGTGCCGACGAAGCCGCCGATCGTCTGCGCGCGATCGCCGACCTCGACCTTGCGCTGGGTCTGGCGCTGAGCCTTTTGACGACGCGAACGCGGTCGAAGGTAGAAGAAGTAGAGCGCACCGAAAATGACGATGTAAATGAGGATGAGGTAGGAATCAGACGACGACTTGGCGGCGGCAACCAACATAAGGGATTCTTTCGTTAACGGACAGGGAAACTCTAGTCGCTGAGCCTGTGATGTTTAGAACATGCCACCGTGACGAGGCTCAATCCCTAGGTGGTGATAGGCCCGTTCCGTCGCGATGCGTCCTCTCGGCGTGCGCACCATCAGACCCGCGCGCAGCAGGTAGGGCTCGTAGGCGTCCTCAATGGTCAAGGGCTCTTCACCGCAGGCGTGCGCCAGCGTCGTGAGACCAACCGGCTGGGCGGCGAACTGCTCACAGAGCAGCATCAAGATTCTCCGGTCCACCTTGTCAAGCCCAAATTTGTCAACCCCAAAGAGCGCCAGCGCGTCTTCGGCGACGCGAGCGGTGACGTGATCGTGGTCCTTCACCGAGGCGTAGTCGCGCACTCGACGCAGCAGTCGGTTGGCGATGCGCGGCGTGCCGCGACTGCGCGACGCAATGAGCGTTGCCGCGTCCGGGTCGAGTGCGACGCCGAGCAGCTTGGCCGAGCGCTCGGCGATCTTGGTCAGTTCGTCCACTTCGTACAGATCGAGCTGACCGATAAAACCGAACCGATCACGAAGCGGCGCCGCAACTAGTCCGGTGCGAGTGGTCGCACCCACGAGCGTGAAGTTCGGCAAATCAAGACGGATGGACCTCGCCGAAGGTCCGCGACCAATCATGACGTCTAGTCGCAGGTCCTCCATCGCCGGATAGAGCACCTCTTCGACGGCGCGCGAGAGCCGGTGGAGCTCATCAATGAACAACACGTCGCCGTCTTGGAGGTCCGTTAGAAGTGCGGCGAGGTCTCCCGGTCGAGAGAGCACGGGACCCGAGGTCACGCGGAATCCCGAACCCATCTCGCTCGCCACGATGCTCGCGAGCGACGTCTTGCCGAGTCCCGGCGGCCCAGCAAAAAGCAGATGGTCCGAGCACTGACCCCGTGCCCGGGCCGAACCCAGCACGATCTGAAGGTGCCCGACGAGATCTCGCTGACCCACGAAATCTGCCAGCGTCTGAGGACGAAGCGACACCTCGGTTCGGCGTTCGAGGTCACTCGCATCAGGTGCGACGACGTGATCGCTCAGACCCTCGAGGTCGATCTCGCGCTTCACGGACGCCTCAAGAGCTGCAACGCAGTGCGCAAGGCTGCGGCTTCATCGCTCGGCAGGACCACGTCTCGAAGCGCCGTGCGCACTTCGTGGCTGGTGTAGCCGAGCGCGTGCAGGGCGTCATCGATCGCGGCGTCGACGTGGTCGGTCGGTTCATTTGACGCAAAGGTCCCGTCAATAACAACTTTGCCCTTGAGTTCGAGCACGATTCGGCTGGCCGTTTTTGGACCGATGCCCGAGATGGTCGCCACTTTCTTCGCGTCGTCGTGCTCGATGGCGAAAGCGAGCTCTGCGACGCTCATGGTGCGCAGCGCTCCGAGGGCGGTCGAGGGACCGACGCCCGGTGTCGCCAACAGCAACTCGAAGAACTCTCGTTCCTCGAGGGTGTGAAAGCCAAACAGCTGAATCGAATCCTCACGAACCACGGTGAAGACGAAGAGCTCGATGAGCTCATCGAAGGCCGGTGGATCGTTGGACGCTACGTGCACTTCGTAGCCAACGCCCTGGACGTCGACCAGCATGGCTCCGTTACGGAGCTGGTGCACGATCCTTCCCGTGAGCCAGCCAATCACGCGGGACTCCCGAGAGCGAGGCGGCGCTCGGTGCGAACAATCGCAAAGTAGGCAATCCCGAGCGCCAGGGCGTCCGCAGCGTCGGCCGGACGAGGGATGTCGTTCAGTCCACAGAGTCGTGCCACCATGCCCTGTACTTGGGACTTGCTCGCCGCGCCGTAGCCGGTCACCGCCAACTTGACTTCCTGCGAGGTGAACTGACGGACCGTTACGCCTTCGACGCCGGCGAGCGCAATGGCGACGCCACTCGCTTGGGCGACGGGGATGGCGGTTTTCGCGTTTCGCTGATAGAAGAGCCGCTCAACTACGACGGCATCAGGTTTCGTCTCACGCAGCAGCTCATCGAGCTCGACGTGCAGCTGGCGAAGTCGAAGTTCGACGGGCGCTTTAGGGTCGGTCTCGACCGTGCCCGCTCGAATCGCTCGAAAGGATTCGAGCCCCTCGAACGAACCCTCGACCAACCCGTAACCGCAACGGGTCAGACCGGGGTCAATGCCGAGTACGAACATACGTTCGATGCTACAACGTGGCTACCACGTTGCCACGGACTGATTCAGCCCTCGTAGCTCGCCATTATCTCATCGGAGATATCGAAGTTCGAATAGACGTTCTGGACATCGTCGTGGTCATCGATGGCGTCCATCAGCCTGAGCACTTTCTTTGCTTCGCTCTCTTCGGTAATGGGGATGGTGTTCTGGGGCACCAAGGTCAGATCAGCACTGGTCACCTTGAGGCCTTGCTTTTCGAGCGCGTCGCGCACCGCCCCGAGGTCGTGTGGTTCGGTGGTGACGCTGTAGTTGACCCCGTTCGCCTCATAGTTCTCGGCGCCCGCTTCCATCACCCATTCGAGCAGCTGATCCTCGTCGAGCGGACCTTCCACATCAATGACGCCCTTACGGTCAAACTGCCACGAGACGGCTCCCGGCTCGGCGATCGCTCCCCCGTTTTTTCCAAAGACGTGCTTGATCTCGGCACTGGTTCGGTTGCGATTGTCGGTCAAGGTCTCCACGATGACGCCGATACCGTCGGGGCCGTATCCCTCGTAGCTGATCGCCTCGTAGCGCACGCCTTCGAGTTCACCGGTACCGCGCTTGATGGCGCGCTCGATGGTGTCGAGCGGGACGGACGCTTCGCGAGCCTTTTGAAACATGGTCCGCAGCTGGGCGTTGCCGTTGGGGTCACTGCCGCCTTCGCGCGCGGCAACCTCTACTTGGCGAATGAGTTTGGCGAAGACCTTGGCGCGGGCAGAGTCTTTTGCGCCCTTGCGATGCTTGGTCGTTGCCCACTTGGAATGGCCGGACATTGTTCCTCCTGCCCATAGAGGGCGTGGCTATCGTATCGAAAATTACAGCGAATCGAGAAAGAGACGATGCAGACGCGTGTCGCTCGTCAGTTCGGGGTGAAATGACGCACCCCACACGTTCCCCTGGCGCACGAGCACGGGGTGGGGACCTTCGCCGCTCTCCTGGTCGTAGGTCGCGAGCACCTCGACCTCGTCAGCGGCGTGCTCGATCTTGGGCGCACGAATGAAGACCCCCGGCACCGCGCCGACGCCCTTCACGTCGAGTGAGGCTTCGAAGCTCGCGATTTGACGGCCGTATCCGTTGCGGCGCACCGATACCGCCAGCGCGCCGTAGCTCCACTGGTCGCTGCGACCGTCGAGGATCTGGGAGCTCAAAAGAATCAGTCCCGCGCAGGTGCCAAAGACCGGCATCTCTTCTTTGATCTTGAGACCCAGTGCGTCACTCAGGCCTGACGTTGACAGAAGATGAGCGATCGTCGTCGATTCTCCTCCGGGCATCACGAGCCCTTCAACGCTGTCGAGCTGTTCGAGAGTCCGAACCTTGACGACGTCACACCCGAGAGCGCTCAGCGTACGAACGTGCTCACCGACGTCGCCCTGGAGCGACAGCACCCCCACGCGTTTCATTACCAACCGCGCTCGGCCAAACGCTGCTCAAGTGATGCGGTCTCCCAACCCTTCATGGCAGCACCGAGACCGGTCGACACCTTCGCCACCACGCTCGCGTCCTCGAAGTGAGTGACCGCCTCAACGATCGCTTGAGCCATGCGCACCGGATCATCGCTCTTGAAGATACCCGATCCGACAAAGACCGCTTCGGCGCCAAGCTGCATCACGAGCGACGCATCCGCCGGAGTTGAGATGCCGCCCGCACAAAACAGCGGCACGGGAAGCTTGCCGGTTTGTGCGACTTCTTGCACCAACGGAAGCGGAGCCTGCAGGTCCTTCGCCAATGCGTAGAGCTCGCTCGCGTCCGCGCTGTGGAGTCGACGGATCTGGGCGTTGATCGTGCGCAGGTGGCGCACTGCCTCGACGACGTTGCCGGTTCCGGCTTCACCCTTTGAGCGAATCATGCACGCGCCTTCACCGATGCGCCGAAGCGCCTCACCGAGGTTGGTGGCACCGCACACGAAGGGTACGGTGAAGGCCCACTTGTCGACGTGGTTCTCTTCATCGGCGGGGGTCAAGACTTCGGACTCGTCGATGTAGTCAACGTCAAGGGCTTGAAGAATCTGCGCCTCGGCGAAGTGGCCGATGCGAACCTTCGCCATCACCGGAATCGTGACGGTCTCTTGAATCTGCTGGATCATCAGCGGATCGCTCATGCGCGCGACACCACCGTCGCGACGAATGTCCGCCGGTACGCGCTCGAGGGCCATGACCGAGACCGCACCCGCATCTTCGGCGATCTTGGCCTGTTCGGCGTTGACAACGTCCATGATGACCCCGCCGCGCAGCATGTCGGCGAGTCCGCGCTTAACGAGGGCGGAACCGGTGATCGAGGAATTTCCTGAAGAACTCATGACAACAGCCTAATGGCCAGTGTCTACCATTCCTCGAGTGCACGCGCCCGAAGCTCTACGTCGTCAAGGTCGCCGAGGTCGCTCTTGGTTCGATCGCTGTGCTGATCGAAGAAAATCCAGCGCCATTGGTCATAAGTGGGCGACGTGAAAAACGAGGCCGAGGAGAGCTCCTGACGGGCACACTTGCGAAGCGCCCCGGCGAGTCCGAGCGGGTAGCGAATGCTCGCCGCCGCGACTTCGTCTGCCCGATACGCCTCGCCCTTGCCCGCGAGTGACTGCCGGGTGTCGTCGTTGAGCTTCGAGATGCTCGCCAGGCTTTGACGTTCGAGGAGTCCGAGGCGCTGACGAGCGAGGCAGTGCGCGACCACCCCTTCGAGCTCGATCAGTTCGAAATCCGCCATCATCGATGACGTCACAAAGATCGAATACTTCGCGCCGTCGGGTACGAGAGTTGCGTTGTACGCCTGATCGCTCACGATGAACGCCGAGACGTTGTCGACCCCGAAGGTGGCCGCGAGTCGGTCCAGCACCGTCACGAGGCGCAATCGGTCGGTGGCGTCACCGCCAGGCTTCAGCGCCTCGAGCATCGCCGCCCCCATGCTCTGGCCGCGCTCGTGGTACGTCGACAATGTTCGATGCAGCATCCAGGCATAGAGCGCCGCGACGACGACGCCGATGACCGGCAGCCAGGGCACCGCAACGACGCCGACAATGAGCGCGAGCACGATAACGGCGACCACGATGGTCTGGGGCAAGCTGCGACGGATCGCGAAACGTCGAACGGCACGGGAATGGTCGTGTCGCTCTGCGAGCGACGGCGCGTACGGGTTTTGCCAGGACGGATCGAGCACCGGTGCCACGTACTGGGGCGCACGATCACGCGAGCTGTGCGGTCGTCGAGCGCGCGATCGTTGCTTGGTTGCCATATTTCTAGGCTACTTGGTGGCTTGTAAAACGCTGGCGAGCGAGCTCGTATCGAGTCTCATACTCGTCCATGAGCTTCACCATGGACCAGTTCTGCGCGTACGCGCGAGCAGCGGCGATCTTCTCCTCGGTTTCGCCCGTCAGCGCTTCGAGGACCGCGCGTTCCAGCGACGAGGCGTCACCAGGATGAAAAAGCGTGGCGTATCCGTTCGCCGCGCCGCGATATCCCTCGATGTCGCTCGCGACGACGAGGGTCTCGCTCGCCATCCCCTCCAGGAGCACCAGCCCGAAGCTCTCGCCGTGCGTCGAGGGAGCGAGCAGCACATGGACGCGGCGCATCCACGAGCGCTTCTCTGCGTCGCCGATGAGGCCGAGAAAGACGACTCGCGGATCGTGGGCCGCGAGCGCGGTAAGACGCGCCCGCTCTGGACCGTCGCCGGCAATCACCAGGCGCCACGGCTTGCCACCCTTGGCGTTGTGCTCCCGAGTTGCTTCAATTGCGGTCGCGACACCCTTTCGCTGGTCGAGTCGCCCCACGAAAAAGAGGACGGTCTCCACGGAGCGCTCGCGAGGAGCGTCCACGAATCGTTCGGTTTCGAATCCGTTGAAGAGGACATCGCACGTGATGCTCGCGGCTCGTTGGATCGTGGCGGCGGCCGCGTCGCTCACCGCGACCGCTCCGTCCAGGCGAGCACCGAGGCGCGTCAGCAACGGACGGGTGTAGCGAAGTGCGGGTCCGTCGCCACTGCGGTGGAAGGTCCCGAGCGTCGGATATCCGTGAGTCACCAGCGTTGACCACGCCAGCAACGGAGCGAATGGCTCGTGCACGTGCACGATGTCCGGACGGAAGTACGACACCGCGTCCTTCGCACGCAGCGCGGCAATCGGCGAGAGCGTGAGGGGGGCGCGTGAGCCGTTCGCGGGCAGCGACAAGCGCGGACCGAGCCGAACGATCTTGGCGGGCGTGTCGTAGGTCGCCTGATCGCGGGCATCGGGCGCGATGACGAGCACGTCCGCCCCGCGTGCGCTGAGAACTCGACTCATCGCGAGCACCTGCTCTTGCACTCCCCCAAAGACGCTCAGGGCGTAGGGCGAGATGAGCACGACACGCTGACTCACGAGGCGAATCGTGGTTCGAGCACGTGCCACTGCTCGGGCGCGCGCCGGATGAGTCCTTCCAGCTCGTCGGCGACGAGCTGCGTGACTCGCTGAACATCCTCGCGAAGCTTGCCCATCCTGGCGGTATCGATCGGCGGCGTGACGACTGCGAAGTGGTCGCGCCGAGGGCCCGAATAGCACGCGGCGGCAACCAACGTGGCGTCGGTGCGCAGCGCGAGCGTTGCGGGTCCCGCGGGGATCTTCACCCGCTCGGAGAAGAAGTCCACCTCGACACCATTTCCTTGAATGTCTCGGTCACACAGCAGCCCGACGACGCCGCCGGAACGAAGTGTCGAGAGCAACGTGGAACCCGCCTTCTCGTTGAGGGGTTCCACGCGAATGCCGATCGACTCGCGCTTCTCTTTGAACCACTCGAACAGTGCGGGCGGCTCAAGTTCCTCTGCGACCGCAGTCATGCCCAATCCGAGGGAGTTGAGATACGAACCGCCCCACTCCCACGATCCAATATGGGGCAGCGCGATGATGAGGCCCTTGCCCCGCTCTTTGGCGGCGTAGAGATGCTCGAGACCCTCGGCGATGATGAAACGCTCGAACACGCGCGCTGGTTTGATTCCCGGCAGCTTCGCCCCTTCTGCCCAGTATTGGCCATAGCTGCGGAATCCTCGCTCTACGAACTCTTCGAGCAGCTCGTCATCGAGCGGCTCTCCGGGAGCCGCCAATACGCGGCGCAGGTTGGCCGCAAGATTCGCTCGAGCAGTGCGATTGCGGCGACCGAAGCTCTGGGCGAGGGACATCGCGAGACCGACGTCGACGCGCTCGGGCAGCGACTCCATGATCGCGCCGACCGTCTTGAAGAGCGCGACGCGCCCCTGTCCCGCCACAATCAGTGACGCGAGGCGCGGCTAAGTCCTCGACGCAGGCGCTGGCTGTGTTGACGAAGTCGCAGCGTGGACGACGGTGAGGGCGCCGGTCGCGCCGCCACCTGCCAGACTCGCCAGAATCGACCGGCGGCGGTCATCGCCGTCAACCCCAGCAAGATCCACAGCACCGGGATAAATACGGCAGTCGCGACGAGTCCCACCCCGAGCAGTATCAACCGCTCGGCGCGTTCCATGAGGCCACCCTTCGCCACGAGACCCAGACTCTCTGCCTTCGAGCGCTGGTACGAGATAAGAAAGGTCGTCGTCAAGATCCCAAAGGGCAGCAAGACCAGTTGTCCGTGTTGGTGCGAGGTCAAGTAGTAGGCAACGCCGCCCATGAGCAACGCGTCCCCGACTCGATCGGTCACCGAGTCAAAGAAGCTGCCACGCTGGCTCGCGCGATGCGACGCCTTGGCAACCGCGCCGTCAAGCAGATCGTGAAAGCCCGTGAGCGTGAGGAGCACGATGGCCCACCAGTGCAGTCCAATGGCGATGGCCCACGCCGTCGCGCCGGCAAACACCAGCCCAGAGGTGGTGAGCACGTCGGCGGAAAAACCGATCTTGACGAGTCCGCGCCCAACGGGCGCCATCCTCGCGTCTACCGACTGGCGGAACTTACCGTCGAACATCGGCCCTCTTGGCTCATAGTGGGGATTCTATCGGTACCGGCTGGTAACACCCCGGCTATAGACAAGCGTGCACCTTGCGCCAGGTGGACTCGAGCGATTCCGAGAGTACCCGCGTTTCTCCGATTGACGTCATGAAGTTGGTGTCGCCATTCCAGCGTGGAAGCGCGTGGGCGTGCAAGTGCTTGGGAATACCGGCACCCGCCGCCGAGCCGAGATTCATCCCGACGTTCATTCCGTCGGGCCCGTAGGCCTTGGTCAGCGCCGTGGTCGCTTCGCGCAACAGCTGCGTGAAGTCGAGATACTCCTCATCGCTCAACTCCTCGAGCCCCGCGAGGTGACGGCGCGGGACGACGAGCACGTGGCCCGACCCGTAGGGAAAGGCGTTCAAGACGATGAAGCTGTGCGCGGTCTTCTTCAACACCCCGGACGACTCGCTCACCTCTTCGGCGCCGAGCACGCAGAAGACGCACTCGTTGACGTCGTGGTCGAACTCGTTGTTGAAGGCACTCGTGACGTAGCTCTCGCGCCACGCGGCGGAGAAGCGATCGAGCGGCACTAGGGCGCCTCAGGCGAGGCGTGATTTCGAATCTCGTGTTCCAGACGAGTCGCGAAGGTCTCGACCGACACGGACCGCTCGGGGTCATTGGTACCGCGCGCGTTGATCCCGAGCGTGGCGTTTGCCACATCGTCGTCGCCGACCACGACCACGTAGGGAATCTTCTCGAGCTTCGCCTTGCGAATTCGTGCACCGAGCGGCTCGCTCGCCTCTTCTACGTTGACGCGAACGCCACGTTGGCGCAACAGTGCGGCGACTTCGAAGGCGTAGTCGTCGTGATCGTTGCGCACGCCCAGTACGCGAACTTGCTCCGGGCAGAGCCACGTGGGCAGATTGCCCGCGTAGTGCTCGATCAAGATCGCCATGAAGCGCTCGACTGAACCGAACAGCGCCCGGTGAATCATGATGGGACGCTGACGCGTGTTGTCAGGCGCGACGTAGGTCGCGTCGAAGTTGTTGGGCGTCTGGAAGTCCAGCTGGATGGTCGACATCTGGTGCGTGCGTCCAATCGCGTCGCGCGCCTGCACCGAGATCTTTGGACCATAGAACGCGCCGCCGCCCGGATCCATCACGAACTCGAGGCCCGCCGATTGGGCGACCGTCGCGAGCACCGACTCTGCCTCTTCCCACTCCTCGTCACTGCCGACCGCTTTTCCTGGCGGTCGAGTCGAGAGCTCGAGGTAGAAGTCGGCCAGACCGAAATCGCGCAAGAGATCGAGAACGAAGGAGAGCGTCCTCGTGAGCTCCTCAGCCATCTGGTCGCGCGTGCAGAAGATGTGCGCGTCGTCTTGGGTCATTCCCCGCACCCGGGTGAGACCCTGGACAACGCCGGACTTTTCGTAGCGATAGACCGAGCCGAACTCGAACATCCGAAGCGGTAGCTCACGGTAGCTGCGCTGACGTGCCTTAAATATGGTCACGTGGAACGGGCAATTCATCGGTTTCAGGTAGTACCGCTGTCCCTCGTCGAGGATCATCGGTGGGTACATGCCCTCGGCGAACCAGGTGAGGTGCCCAGAGGTCTCAAAGAGGTCGGCTTTGGTGATGTGCGGTGAGTAGACGAACTCATAGCCCGAGACTTCGTGGCGCTGGCGCGAATACTCCTCGAGCACGCGACGAATGATGCCGCCCTTGGGATGGAAGACCGCGAGGCCAGGCCCAATCTCGGGCGGGAACGAAAAAAGGTCGAGTTCTGCTCCGAGTTTGCGGTGGTCGCGCTTCTCTGCTTCCTCAAGCTGCGTGAGATGTGCGGCCAATGCCTCTTTCGACTCCCAGGCGGTGCCGTAGATCCGCTGCAACTGTGGGTTCGTCTCCTGGCCACGCCAGTAGGCGCCGGCCACTCGGGTGAGCTGAAAATGTCCGAGTCGCGACGTCCGCGGCACGTGCGGTCCCCGGCACAGATCGATGAAGGACGGGGTGTTCGAGTACGTCGAGACCACCTCGGAGCCGCCGGTCTCCGCGAGATCGTCCTCGCTGCCTCTAGCGACCGCCTCGATGATTTCCACCTTGAAGGGCTGATCACGAAAGAGGACGAGACCTTCTTCGATGCTGCACTCCTTGCGAGTAAAGGGCTGGTCCTCAGCGATGATGACGCGCATCTCGGCCTCGACCCGTGCGAGATCGTCGTCACTAAAGTGCGCGCCACCAGGTAGTTCAAAGTCGTGATAAAAGCCATCGCGAATCGCTGGCCCGATGGCGTAATGCGCGCCGGGCCAGAGTCGTATGACGGCCTGAGCCATCACGTGGGCCGTCGAGTGACGGATAACGTCGCGCCCATCTTCGCTGGCCGGGGTAACAATTGCCACCTTGTCGTCGTTGGCGAGGGGTGCGGAGAGATCAGTGAGAAGCCCATTTACCCGCGCGGCGAGGGCGTCCTTCGCGAGCCGGGGACCGATCGAACGGGCCAAATCGAGCGTGGTCGCGCCCTCTTCGAGGGTGCGGGCACTGCCATCAGGGAGCTCAACGTTGATCTCGGACATTGTTGCCTTTCGTCGCCTACAGAGTAATGCCGAGCAACGAAGCAGCCGAAGTGACGTTGCTCCCTGCGTGGGCCGCCGCGTCGATCGCGCGGAGCGCTCCCGGCGAGTCGAGATCATTATCCAGCGCGTCGCGGACGTCATCGAGCACGTTCGAGGAACGTGCCGTCACGGTTGAGCGCCAGGTGGCGAGTCGAGACTGAGCGCGAGAGAGCATCTCGTCGCGCCACTCCCAGTCAATGCGGTAGTGCTGATCGAGTAGCGCGAGACGCACGGCGGCGGGCTCCGATCGGGCCACCAGGTCGTGCACAAACACGAGGTTGCCGAGTGACTTGCTCATCTTGATGCCGTCGAGCGCGACGAGTCCGACGTGCATCCAGTGCTTGACGAACGGGGCACCCGTGACCGTCTCGCTCTGCGCGGCTTCGCACTCGTGATGGGGAAAGGCGAGGTCCCGTCCCCCGCCGTGGACGTCAATCGTTTCGCCGAGCTCTCGCAGCGCCAGCGCCGAGCACTCGATGTGCCAGCCGGGGCGCCCCGGACCCCAGCGCGATTCCCACGCGGGTTCGTCCTCGAGCGACGGTTGCCAGAGCACGAAATCGAGGGGATCGCGCTTGTGCGGATCGTCGGGCTTGCCTCCGTGCGTCGCAGCAAGATCGAGCATCGACGCTCGTGACTCGTGACTCACTTGCCCGAAGCGAGGGAACTTAGAGACCTCGAAGTACACATTGCCGTCCACTTCGTAGGCAAAGCCCTTGTCGAAGGTGGCGCCGATCAAGCTGAGGATCTCCGAGATGGCACCGGTCGCGCGAGGCTCGGAGTAGACGGGCAGCAGATTGATCAACTTCATGTCGCGCTCGAACGTCACCATCTCCTGGGCCGCGAGGTCGAGATAGTTGACGCCGAGCTCTCTCGCCTTGCGCAAGATGTCGTCGTCCACGTCGGTGACGTTGCGTACACAGCGCGCCTCGTGGCCCGCGTCATTGAGCCGCCGCGAGAGTACGTCAAAGGCGAGATAGACGAACGCGTGTCCGAGGTGTGCGGCGTCGTAAGGCGTAATTCCACAGCTGTAGAGCGTGGCGATAGGACCAACGTCGAGCGGATAGATGCCTTGGCGTGCACTGTCGTAGAGCTGCATCAGTGCAGACCGGCGAGCTTTACGTAGCTGTGGGCCTTGTGACGAATGTTCACCGAGATACAGACCGCGGTGAACGCTTCAATGGCACTCGCGAGCGACATGGACCCCGCGATTACGGCGCGAAGGCCGGGCATCTCGTTGACGATCTCTGCGACGAGTGTGCGCCCCGCGTCACTGTCAGAAAAGATCACGACGTCCGCATCGAGGGTGCTGTCGAGATCTTCCATCTCGCTCGCCGGCAGGTGGTGGAATGCGCCAACAATGGTGCTCTCGGGCAGCGCGAAGGCGAGCTGGGCCGCCATTGAGCCGCGCGGCGGGTAGAGCGGCACCAGTTCCTTGCCCTCGCGCACGAGCGCGTTCACCATCGAGATGACAACCTTGCCCTTCAATTGCGCGCGCAGCGCAGTGACCGTCGCCACCGCGGAGTCCCACGGCGTCGCCACCACGATCAGCTCGCAGTCAGCGGCCACGTCATTGGTCGCCCCTCGGATGACGCCCTCGCCGCGAGCGAGCAGACCAGTCGCGATCTCTTGCGCGCGAGTCTCATCTCGTGAGCCAAGGATCACGTCATATCCCGCACTCGCGAGACGAATCGCCACACCTCGTCCGGCCGGACCCGTGCCGCCCAATACGCCCACTGTTGTCATTGTCGCCCTTTGTTCGTAATGCCTAGAACTACGCTAACAAGATGGCACTGCTGAGCGATAACCGTATCCTGATCACAGGGGTGTTGACCGACGACTCCCTCGCGTTTGGCATCGCCCGTCGCGCTCTGGAAGAGGGAGCGACGATTGCCCTGTCGGGTTTCGGACGGGGAACCTCGATCACCAAGCGCACTGCGCGCAAACTCGGCGACGTGGGCGAGATCATCGAACTCGACGTCACCGACCCCAGCCAGATTGCGCTCGCCGTCGAGGAAGTCACCTCACGATTCGGGCGCCTCGATGGCCTGGTGCACGCCATTGGCTACGCCCCGCCAAGCTGCCTCGGCGCGGGCATGTTTGCCGCACCCTTTGACGACGTCGCGACCGCGATGCACGCCTCGACCTACTCCCTCTCCGCGCTCGTGGGCGCCTTTCGGCCCCTTCTGCAAAAGAGCGAAGCGCTGGGCGGTGCGTCCGTCATCGCGCTCGATTTCGACGGCACGCGCGCCTATCCCATGTATGACTGGATGGGCGTCATGAAGGCGGCACTCGAGTCCCTTGGCCGCTATCTGGCGCGCGAGGTGGGCTCGGACAAGATCCGCGTGAACATGCTCGCGGCCGGCCCGATCCGCACGATGGCGGCGAAATCCATCCCCGGCTTCTCGCTCTTTGAAGAAACGTGGGCCGAACGAGCTCCGCTCGGATGGGACGTGCACGACCCGAGTGCGGTCGCGGACACCGCCGTGGCCCTGCTCTCACCGCTCCTTCGTGCGACGACGGGTTCCATCGTCTACGCCGATGGTGGCGCCCACGCGATGGGCTAGTTCTCCTGCCCCGCGAACTGCGTCTCGTAGAGATCCCGGTACAGCCCCACTTGCCCGTGCAATTCGGCGTGGGTCCCTCGTTCGACGATCCGCCCGTCACTGACCACGAGAATTTGGTCCGCGTTGCGGATGGTGGAGAGTCGGTGCGCGATGACCAGCGACGTGCGCGAGCTCATGGTTTCGTCGAGCGCGCGCTGCACCGCCGCTTCACTCTCGGAGTCGAGGTGTGCCGTCGCTTCATCGAGCACCACGAGGCGCGGTGACTTGAGCAGCAGTCGAGCGAGTGCGACGCGCTGTTTTTCGCCGCCGGACAGTCGATACCCGCGCTCCCCCACGACGGTCGCCAGACCGAGCGGCAACGAAGCAATAAGATCCGCTATCTGCGCCGACGCGAGCGCCGTGGCGATCTCTTCATCCGTCGCGTCGGGCTTCGCAAAGACCAGATTCGCGCGCAACGTGTCGTGAAAGAGGTGGGCATCTTGGGTGACGACGCCGACGGTGGCGTTGAGGGATGCGGTCGTCGCGTCGCGTAGATCGACACCGTTGATGCTGACCGAACCCGAGTCGACGTCGTAGAGCCTCGAGACCAGCATCGAGATCGTGGTTTTGCCCGCTCCGCTCGGTCCGACGAGGGCCGTCATCGTACCGGGCTCCACCACGAAGCTGATGTCGTGGAGCACCGAAGTTCTCGGCGTGTCGTCGAGTCGCGCGACGGCTTCGAGCGACGCGAGGGAGACGTCTTCGGCGCCGGGATACGAGAAGTCCACGTGATCAAATCGCAACTCCGCCGGATCACTCGGAATCGCCCGAGCGTCGAGACTCTCTTTGATCATCGGTTCGAGGTCGAGTACTTCGAAGAGTCGCTCAAAGCTCACCATGGCCGTCATGTAGTCAATATTGAGGTTCGAGAGCTGAGTAAGCGGCCCGTAGAGCCGAGCCAAGTACGCGGTGAGCGCCACCACGGTGCCGGCCTGGATAGTGCCGCGTGCGGCCTCGGCGCCACCAAAGCCGTAGGCGAATGCAGTCGCGAGCGCCGCCGTGAGTGACAGCGTGACGAAGAAGTACCGCTGGTAGAGCGCTTGTCGCACGCCAATATCACGAACCTGGGCCGCACGGCGCTCAAAGGTCTCGCGCTCCTCGTTCGGGCGACCGAAGAGCTTCACCAACATGGCGCCCGCGACATTGAAGCGTTCGCTCATGACCATGTTCATCTCAGCGTTCAGCTCCATGCCGCGCTGGAACAGCGTGCCGAGGCGACGCCCTACCTTGCGCGCAGGCAGCAGAAACACGGGCACGAGCACCAGTGCCACGAGGGTGATTGGCCAGCTGAGGAAGAACATCACGACGAGGACGATGCCCACTAGCACGATGTTGCCAACGACATTCGAGAAAAGGTCAGTGAAGGCTTGCTGAGCGCCCACGACATCGTTGTTCAGTCGACTGATGAGCGCCCCCGTCTGCGTTCTCGAGAAAAAAGCAATGGGCATCTGTTGAATGTGGCGAAAGACTTCGGCGCGCAGGTCATAGATGAGGCCTTCGCCGATGATGGCGGAGATTCTGCGTTCAATCATCTGCAGACCCGCGTCACAGATAGCGAGGCCGGCGGTCAACGCCGCGAGACCGATCACGAGATCGACTCGGTGCTTGGGGATCCCGATGTCAATAATCGCGCGAAGGATCAGCGGCGATACCGAGGAGATCACGGCGTCGAGGACGACCACGGTGAGAAAGATGATGAGCGCGGGGCGGTAGTGCTTCGCGAATTTGAGAATCCGCGGCAACGTGCCCTTCTTCAGCTGATGCTCAAGAATCTTTCGGTCGCGTCCCATCGAACGCGGAAACATGAAACCGTGCATGCCCATATGGACTCCTTCGTACAGGCAGTGTAGGAACGACGATCGACGAGATCGTCGCTACGAGATCACCGCGCTGACGATGATGATGACGCCGAGGAGCATCATGACGCACGCGCCGGTCATGCGAAGGGCCACGAGTCTCCCCGGCGATCCCGACAGCCACTCGCGGGCCGTCCCTGCGATAATGCCCCATGTCGAGTCGCTGCAGAACGCCAGGATGCAAAACAGTACGCCCAAGATCAGTAGTTGGCCCGTGTCGTCGCCCGATGAGCGGTTCACGAAGTGTGGAAAGACGGCCGCGAAAAACACGAGCGACTTGGGGTTGAGCAATCCAACGACGTAGCCCTGGCGAACCACGCGTGCGTTCGAAGGCCGCGTCTCCTCGCGGTCCGTCATTGCCTTCGCGTGGGCGTGACGGTGGCGATACGCGGATATGCCTAACCACAACAGGTACAACCCGCCCGCGAGCTGGAGGACGATCGACAGCGGCTTCGAGTCGGCGAGCAGTGGACCGAGTCCTACCGCGATGATCACCGAGCAGGTGAACGTGCCGAGCGTGTTGCCGAGCACGGTGAAGACGGCGACGGCTCGCCCCCACGCCACTCCTCGCGCCAGCGTGAACAAGACACTTGGGCCGGGCACGATGATGATCGCCTCGGAGGCGAGAAGAAACGCCACGAGTTGTCCGCCTCTAATCATGAGTGACAACTCTAAGAGACGACCACATCGAAAACGAACGACACCGCTTCGCGAACATCACGATCCTGCCGCTGACGATGATCGAGCATTGGGTGCCACGCCTGCACGCGAGAGTCCATACCTGAGCCGCGACCGATCGCGAGTACGTCCGGTGGTCACTCAACGCGTGCTCGAACGTAGTGGCGCAGCCGTCGCCCTGAGGTCGGCATCGACGATGTCGTTCGATCGAGGTTCGCGCGAGCGCTCGAACCGTCGGCGTCGTGGCGCGCGCACGCATCTCACAACTTCTTTACAACTGCGTGACGAAACGGCTCGAATCTTCTTTACAACTTCGTGACAAACCAATTGACGCAACGAAATGCGTTACATGCACCCCTACGATTGGTGATGCGTGGCGTCCACTCCAGCGAGGGATCCGACCCACGCACCGATTGCACATAGGAGGAGCGATGCGTCGCCGAAGCATTCTGCTGGGGGGAAGCCGCACCACCAACGTCGTAACCATCGCCTGTGCCCTCGTCCTCATCGCCTCGCTGTTCGTGTGGGGCTTGGCGGCACGTCCGCTGGCGTCCGCCGCCGCCACTCCGGTCTGCACCACCGCGAACCTCGACGTCTGGCTCAACACCTCAGGTAACGGGGCCGCAGGTAGCTCGTATTTCAACCTCAATCTGACGAACCTGTCGGCCAGTACGTGCAAGATCTACGGCTACCCGGGCGTCTCTGCCATCACCCAGGCGGGCGTCCAGGTTGGTAGTGCCGCCGCACGCAGCAAGGCCCACCCGGTGTCAGTGATCACGCTCACGAGCGCTCGCAGCGCGAAGGGCCTTGAGACCTCCACCGCCCACAACACGGCGACCGTTGTCCTACAGATCGCCGTGGCGGAGAACTTCCCCCAAGCAAGCTGTGTTCCCATCACTGCGGCGGGATTTCGCGTCTATCCCCCGAACCAAAAAGACTCGACCATCGTTCCTTTCCCTTTCGTCGCCTGTGCGAAGCCCGGGCCCAGGTTTTTGCACGTTGAATCGGTGCAGCGCTACGTAGCAACGCAATAACGGCTCCCACTGTTCACCTTGATGGCGACGTGGTGGTCAAGTCCGCTCGACCATGTACTCGACTCGCCGTTCAGTAACTTCGACACCGCATTCGTACTGCCGCGAATGCGGCGATGGAAATCGCCATTGCGGGAAGCGTTCGACGGGCGATGGCGCCGACCGCGACGCCGAGCGTGTACGCGAAGAGGGGCGGAGCCAATAGGGACGAGGTCGCGCGAGTCCCGAGGTGAGGACGCTTGCAACTGCGCCAATGGCAAATTTTGACACGAACCAGCTTCAATCAGTTCGTCCGTCCGCACTTTGCACCGGCCTTACACGCCGCCTTCGCGTTCTCTCTTCCCACCAGTTCGAGCCTCAAACTCGGTGGCAACATTGGGGCTGGCGCTTGGACCCTTTCGAGCAAGGTGATGAACTCGGCGGGGAAGGTTTTCCCACGACTGAGCGGCGGATTCGGTTTCCAACCGGACGGAAATGATGCCGTGACGTTCGTCGGCGTAGGTCGTTGTTCCAACAAGATTCCTGGGGTGCTCGGCCGCGGTGGCAACGCGGGGCCGCCTGCGGCGGCCCGAGAGGCGCTCGCAAAGTGCGTGAACTCATTTCACCTGCACGAGCTCATTTCATATCAACCAGTAAGCCGCTATTGGAGCTTTCAGTGGTACGAATTCGGCTCCTACGTCGTGCTGTCTGCACTCCTCGCGTGGCTCGGCGTCTGGTGGATACTTCGGCACTAACCAGTTGCGGGTCTGGCGCGATGTCCTCGTCCGACCTCTCGCGGACGCGCTGATCGGACCGTGAATGATTCAAGTTCGCGAACCACCCCCACTAGAATTGTTCGGTGCCTGACGAGAGAGATTTAACCCGTCACGAGCGAGCTGCACGAAAAATTGCCAACCACGACCGCCTCGTCGCGATGGGCCAAGCCGTCGATCGCCGCAACGGCGGAGGCAAGAAGAAAAAGCGTCGGCTGCGCACGCGACGCCAGATCTGGGTTCGCCGATCGCTGATCACCGTAGGGGTGGTCGTGGTGCTCATCGTAGGTGGTGTGGTGGGCGACTACATCTACCTCGGTTCCTTGGTAACGAAAGTCAACGTGAGTACGTTGCAAACTTCGGGTAGCGCAGAGAACATTCTCTTAATTGGCTCGACGAGTCGCTGCGCCTTGAAAGTGCAAAACCCCGCCTACGGTCTCTGCTCCGACGGGGTTAATGGCGTGAACAGTGACATCGACATGATCTTGCACCTCGTGCCGTCGACGCACTCGGTGTCGCTGCTCTCGATTCCGCGTGACACGTTCGTTCCGAACGCTCGGGAGATTGGCGCCAACAAGATCGATGCCGCGCTCTATGAAGGACCGAGCCAACTCGTCACCGCGATCGAAGAGGACTTCGCGATTCCGATCAACAACTACGTGGAGCTGAACTTCGATACCTTCGCTGACGTCGTCAACGCGCTCGGCGGAGTGAAGATGTACTTTCCGATCCCGGTCTACGACGCCTACTCCGGACTGAACATCGAGCACGCTGGCTGCTACGACCTCGATGGCTACCGCGCCCTGCAAGTCGTTCGAGCGCGCCACCTGCAGATTCAACCCGATCCTTCCAACCACGATCCTCATACGTGGACATATGAATCACTCTCGGATATCGCGCGTATCCGTCGCACCCATGAATTCTTGCGCGTGCTCGCGGCCAAGGTCGCCGCGCGCGGCTTGAGCAATCCCATCACTGACCAGAACATCCTCACCGCGGTGCTGCCTCACCTCACCGCCGACAGCGGATTCTCCGAATCGAAGATGGCGAGTCTCGCGGAGACGTACGCGCACACGAGCATCGCGAACGTGCCTCAATACACCTACCCCGGTTCGGATGTGAATTCGGGGGCGAACGGACTGCTTTACCAGGGCTACTACTACGGCGACGTGGTCTTCCCGGTCCAGCCCAATGGATTCGAGGCGCTCAACTCGATCTTTGGCATCAAGCCCGGGTACAACTCCTTTACCGGCGACGCACTCCCCTCTCCCTCGAGCGTCAAACTGACCGTGGAGAACGGAACCGGTACGACCAACCAAGCGGCGGCGATCGCAAATCCGCTGCGCGCGAAGGGCTACGACGTGCTCTCAACGGGTGACGTCACGTCCGACGGACCCATCAGCGAAACCGTCGTCTGGTACGGCGGTCCCCCGCCGCCCAAGAGCGGTGACTGGACGAGCCCGGCCCAAGCGGCGGCCCAGAGTGTTCTCGCTCAGCTGCAGGGGCCTGCGGTCCTCGGCTACAACCCAAAGATGGTGAGCGCGGGCGCGACGGTCACGGTACAAACCGGCACCGGCGTAACCGTCTCCGCTCGATCGACTACGGCGACGACTACCACCACCAAGCACAAGAAGGGTTCGTCGAAGAAGACCACCACGACGACTCCGTCAGTGACGACGACGACCGTCTACACCCCACCGGGGATGAAGAACAGCGCTGACTTCACGGCGCCCAGTGCGACCAATATGCCAATTCAGCCCTGGGACCCGCGAGCGTGCAACGCGGCCGGAACCGGACCGGCGAACAAGCCGTAGCTGACGCGCGCAGTGCTCGTCGGGTGACGCGCGCTGCCTTCTGTTGTGCAGAGGAAACTTATCGAAACGTGGCAGCGACGACTGCTAGCCGCACGCCTGACTAAAGGCGGCAGTGCCCGGTTGCAGCGCTCGGCCGGAGTTGGGACTTACCATCAAACACGACTCGTCGACCGCGACAAAGTCACTCGCGGGGATCTGCTTTAACTGATTGACCTCCGTGTAGGTCCAGCGCGTATCGGCCGTACCTTGGAAGTACCAGTTGCTGCCATTGTCGGCCAGGATGAGGCCGTACGTCTTCATCGTCGTCAGCACCGTCTGACAGAAGGCGCTGCACTCGGCTGCGGGCAGTGAGAACGATGCGTTCAAGCGGAATCGCGCGCCCATCGGCGGACAGTTGGTCGCAGACTCCCCGGCCTCGTGCCGCGCTGGCCATACATACGAAGCTTGGGTGCATTGCGCGGTGAAACGAATGGCGTGATCCATTACCCCGCGCGCGACCTCGTTGTAGTTAACGAGCCCCGGAAGGATCGGCAGGCCCGCTGCGTCAGCGGAGGTGAATCCGGCTGGACGCAACGCGTTGGAATTGAGATTCCATTCCGCCCCAGAGCCCGCCGTCGATTTGCCGCCAGCTTGATAGTGGGTGTCCCAGGTTTCGAAGAGCGTGCAGGCGGGTGATGTCGCCGATCTCCTCGGATCGACCATCAACGCGTGACGATCGGAACCGCCCTCGACGGGCGTACGTGCGGTCAAGGGATAGGGGCCGCGATAGCTCTCGGACGCGTAGAGAAAGTCGATGTGTGTGAGCGGAGTCTTCGGCGGCACTATCTGCCAGGGAATGCCGTAGGGCGCGTGTGGATTGCCCGACGGTCCGTAATCGGGATGAAGGGATGTGGACGATGCATCCATCGCGGCAAGCCATTCGGTGCTGTCAGCGTTGATGGGCAGATCGGTGATCGGCGTGTTCCACACGTTGTCGGCGGGAAAGGCCGGGCAGTTGGTACCGGGCAGCGTTGTGTTCGCGACCTTCGACACGGCCTTCGACACTGCAGACAATCGTGCCGGAGTTGCTGCGGCGACGGACACCGTTGCGAGCGAGGCGGAGATGGACAGCACGCTCGCGATCGCGAGCCAGGGCAGTCGGCGCCTGTTCGCTGGTTCAGTTCGCATAGGTATGCCGCGATTCTTGCTCATTACAGTCGTCGGAGGTGCGTGTTCGAAAGACGGCGCCACAAGGGCCGTCTGCGTCGGAAAGTGGCCACTTTCTACGATGGCAAGGTGGCCGCACATGATTCGCTTCGCGAGGACGTAGGAGATGACCGACTCGGACGGGATTTCTTTGCGCGACCTCCTGACGTCGTGGCGAAAGAACTGCTCGGCACCTTCATGATCGTGCGAGGAACTCGCCTCCTGCGCGCTCGCATTCTCGAGACCGAGGCGTACGAAGGTCGTAACGACCCCGCCTCACACGCGTACCGCGGACCGACGCCGCGTACCGCCATCATGTTTGGACCGGCAGGATTTGTCTACGTCTATCTCAGCTACGGCATCCACTGGTGCATGAATATCGTCACCGGGGACGACGGCACCGCGAGCGCGGTGCTACTGCGCGCCGCCGAGGCGACCGACGTCACCGAGGAGGAGATAACGCCTGCGGTCCTCCTGCGCGGTCCAGGCAATTTGACGCGGGGCCTCGAGATCACGGGGGCGGACAATGGCGTGGACTGCTGCTCTGTGCCGAGTCAGCGCCTCAGCTTCCTCGCGAGAGCGTCGCCTGTTGATCCGAGCGCAATCGGTCAATCACCTCGCATTGGTCTCTCGCGAGGACAGGATCGACTGTCGCGATACTTCCTCACGCCAGAGATCGCAAAGTGACGGTCGACGACCAAAGTAATAGTGCACTGAACTTTCGCGTCGAGCATCGAGCACGCATGCGAATCCACGCGAAGTGCCATCTTTTTTTCCGCGGCACGAGCCAGCCGTCGAAAACAAGACTTAGATAACGCGAGTAAGTTCAACTGCACACCGAGGAGGAACCATGCCCAACGATTTTGCCATCGACATTTCTCGCATCCGAGACGAGGCGCGCAAGCACCTGAAGCAAGGAGCACTCACTCCGTCCGATACCACCAACGTCGAGCGGGTCATCACTGTCCTCAACCAAGTCGTGGCGAGCGAGATGGTGTGCTACTTGCGCTACACGCAGAACTCCATCGTCGCGCAAGGCATTAACCGCGAACAAGTGTCGGCGATGTTCGTGGATCACGCAGAAGAAGAGCTCGGACATTTTCAGCGAGTATCCGACCGCATCAATCAGCTGGGTGGGTCGCCCGACCTGAATCCGGCCACGTTGGTGGAACGCGCCATCACTGACTACGTCGAGCCAGACGACGAGACTGACCTGCAAGGGATGATCCGCGAAAATCTGGTCGGCGAGCGCGTGGTCATCGAGGTCTACTCCGAGATCGTTCGTTGGCTCGGCGAAGGCGACATCACCTCTCGTCGAATGATGGAAGAGATCCTGAAGGAAGAAGAGGACCACGCAGACGAGCTCAACGACCTCTTCGAAGGCTGAACAGCAACACCGGACTTGCGAATCCTTGGCTACTCGGCTCGCAACAGCGGCGCCGTAGGCGTTCGCGCAGCAATCCTGCCTGGGATCGCCGCCACGACGTTGGCGAGCACCAGCGCGCCCACGACCACGAGCAGTACCCACAGAACCGGAACCGTGGGTTGGGGCACCGCGTTAATTTCGTGGGCGAAGAGGTCCCAGATCAGACGACCGGCGATGATGCCCAGCGGCATGCCGACGACCGTGCCGATGCCGACCGCGACGCTGGACTGACAGGAAATCGCCGCCGCTAACTGGCCGTGGGTGAACCCCAGAATCTTGAGCAGCGCCAAATCGCGTCGGCGACGTCGCACGGACGCAATCAGCGTCAGGCCGAGCGCCACCACCGCACCGAGCGCGAGCGCGCCACCCAGCACCGTCGGCGTCGAGCCGAGTGATCGGTAGTTGATGATCTGGGCGGGACGTTGTATGCCGACCACTTGACCGCCGTTCGACCGCCCGCCCAGTTTGGTGAGGATCGTATTCAGTGATGCGAGCGCCGCCGCATGATTCACGCCCGGTTTCATGCGAACCAGGATGGCGTTGGGACCAGGCGACACCGCGTAGAGGTCTCGCTCGGCGGCCGGGATGAGCTTGTAGGAAAGAAGAGCACCGCTGCCCATCTCTAAGTGACTGAGCCCGCCGACGCCGATGGTGGGCATGGTGGCGGTGCCCACGATGGTGAGCCGGGTCGTCGTGGCGCCGACGCGCACGTTGACCGTGTCGCCAATTTTCTTGTCCAGTTGGGCAAGCGCGGCGGTGCCAAGCACGACTTGGCTCGCCGCGCGAAAGCCATGCCCCGATAGCACCGGTGGCCCGAACTGGAAGTCGGGACTGGCGCCCATGACTGCCACGGTCTGCCTGTCGATCGTCAGATTGCCAAAATAGACGCCAGCCCACGACTGCACGTACGGATCTTTTTTCAATAGCGCTGTCGCTCGATGCGCAGGAATATCTCCCAGGCCGCCGCCGCCATTTATCTCGTAGTTAAAGTTCCAGCCATAGAGGGCGGGCTTCGACACCAACGTTCGGAGACTGGCACCGAACGTGATCGTGGAGGTCACGATCACCACAGCGATCACCGCTCCCAGTATCGCCGAACGAACTGGAACCGTATTACGCCCAGTGCCAGGCTCTAGGGCAAAACGAATCCCGGTGACGGCCGACACGGGAAGATTTGCGGAAGCGGCCGCCCTCGCCGCGCCGGAACTTCGATAGCTCCGATCACGCCATGTCGAAGTGCGTCGTGCTGTGACTCGTAGCGACGCGACGACGGCGACCGCGCCGAGAGCGACCACCATGATCGCAAGCCCGCCACCGAGCACCGTCCAGTCGGCGTTCACGCCATGCGAAAGATAGGGGCGGACTGGCCCTAACGGAGCCAGCGGCGAGAGCGCGAGCGCCACGACGCACGCGAGTAGCGAACCCGCGAGCACGGCGATGAGGACGCCGATCAGCCCGTCGAAGAACGTCATCGCGGGCTCGGCGCCAAGGCCTCGCAGGACTTGTAGGTCGGCTGCGTTAAGGCGAATTCGACGGCCGATGATTTGGGCCGCGATCACCAATGTCGCGAGCAGGGCGATGAGGCCAAACGCACCCAGAGCAATCGATTCAGGTTTGATCGTCTGCTCCGCCTTGCTGATGATGGCGTTCACTTGCGTAAATTCAGACGGCAAGCCCTTGGGCAACGCCTTAGCGATCTCCGCTTCGACCGCACTCTCGTGGGCAGTGCCACCTCTCAACTGAATCGCCGTGAGCGTCGTGTTCACGCAGCATGTGAGGAGCTGGTCACCGAGCGCGGGCGTGAACAGAATGAGCGAATTATTGGTCGTATCGATGCTGTCCTGCATCAAGTCCACCACTTGCACCACACCAACGCCCACAAGTTTGACCTTGATCTGGAGTATCGGCTTGATCTCTTTCACCACCTGCAGCGCGGAGAGATTCTGGGCCGTCTGCGAATTCGAATACGCGTCGAACGTGACGATCTCACCCAGGTGGAACCCGAATGCTTTCGCCGACCTTGCGTCCATGACAAATTCGTTGGCTCGGTGCGGATTCGCCATGCGCCCGTTCGTGACGATGATCCGATCCTGCGTGAAATATTCACCGTCGACACTGCCGTACATCGCCTCGGCCTCGGCTCCGAGCACCGGAAGACCCTTGGCGTTGAGCGGAAGCAGATTCAACTCCACCAAACTCTTCGCCGACCTCACGTAGGGCAAGCGTGCGATCGATCGTTCGAGTGCCGCGTGGTATCCGATCGTTTGGCCGATCCCCGGGTTATAGATCCCCGACAAGCCGAAGATGTCGGAGTTATTCGATTGCGCCATAAGGGCTGGGTACGATGATTGGGTGCACCGAGCGCCCGCGATCGCGCCCATCGCCAAACCGCCGAGTAGCCCCACGAGCAACACGATGGTGAGATAGCCACTACGGCGCTCGTGCAGGGTGACTCGGAACCGATACCACGCCACGCGTAGTACCTGGCTCACGAGCAGCAGCCAACGTCGATGCGGCGAACAGAGTGCACTTCGTGAAGTTTGGCGCTTCAGCAGAGTGTCGTGCAGGTGGTTAGCCGCACGCGACAACGTCGTGGTACCACCCGCCGGATACCTATGTGCCCAGTGCTGATCTCGACTGGCGTCGTGTAACTGACCAATCACTCTCGCTGTAGTCAGATGACGATGTGCAGTGGGCGCTGGGGGACTCGAACCCTCGACCTCAGCCGTGTGAAGGCTGCGCTCTAACCAACTGAGCTAAGCGCCCGGGGCAACCATGCTACTGGATGCGGATAATCCTTTCTTTAGTGGAGAGTTGTAACCTTCGATGGTGCCAGAAAACAGTGACTCGACCCCAACACGATCATTTGGGCGCAGGTCCGGGCGACGAGAATCGATGGCTCCTCGGGCCATGGTGCTCGGACTCGACAACCTCGAACGGGGTATTAGTCTCTTCGGCGCTTCGATCGCGCTGGTGCTCGCGTTAGTCACCGCGGTCGAATGGGTGCGAAATGTACCCACGTACAACTATGTGAAGCACGTGAAGGGCACGGCCTGCCCCAAGCTCTATCACCTCGTCGTCTCCGAGTGCGAACAGAAAATCGTCACCTCGCGAAGCGAATGGGAGATCAAGTTCTTCTTCATACTCCTTGTGGCGCTCTGCATCCTTTACTTCGCGCTACGACGCAAGCGTGCTGGCGTCGCATGCTTCGCGGTCTTTCTCGGACTTGGACTCGGAATCGAATCGGGCCTGGTCTTCTTTTTCCTTGGCGTATGGCTTATCGTTCGCGCGTACCGCCTCCAAAAGTATGGTGTCGCAACGATGCTCGGGTCGAACCGTGTCGCAAAGGACATGGCGGTCGCGCGCAGAGAAGGACGAACGTTCAAGACAGAAACTTCGAGTGACGCAAAAACCTCATCGAAGTCAACTCCTGCTAAGCCGACCGCGCCCGAAGCCTCTAAGCGATACACGCCGAAGAAGCCGCCCCGACGCCGTCGGTCATGACCAAGCTCGGCCTCGATTTTCCCACCAAATGGGGTCGGGGCTACACCGCGCGCTTCGCGCGTCACGTGGTTCACACCTACTTTATGAATCCCTATGTACGCCGTATCTCCACTCTGGAGGTACGCGGCGCGGAATACGTCGAGGGCGAGCGACCCTTCATCTTCGTGGCCAACCACGCAAGTCACGCGGACACCTCGCTCCTCTTCTCATCGATCCCCGCCAAAGAACGGTCACGCACCGTAGTCGCGGCGGCGATGGACAGTTTCTTTATGGACTATCGACAGGCCATCAAAACCGTCTTTCTGTTCAACGCGATTCCCGTCGATCGGCTCAAAGTCAATCGACGTAGCGCTCAACTCGCACTCGAGCTGGTCCAAGACGGCTGGAACCTGATCATCTATCCCGAAGGCGGACGAACACCCGACGGAAACCTTCAAGAGTTCAAAGGCGGCGCCGCCTACCTAGCGGAACGATCCAAGGCCACGGTGATTCCGACGTACATTCACGAGTCGGGCTACCTCAACGCGTCAAAGTACGCGAAGGCGCCGATTTACGTTGACGCGCCACACGAACGACGTCACCACGTGGTGGTCGCGTTCGGACCGGCGATGCGCTGCGAAGAGGGCGAGAACATGCGCCATTTCGGTGGCCGAATTGAGCAAGCCGTCGAAGCGCTCGGTCGCGACGTCAGTGGCGATTCGAGTTACGGACGACGTCCCGAAGCTGCCGAGTGATACACCGTTGCACGACGCTCGGCGTACAGCTCGTCGGCGACGCTCGCGAGTGGCTCTAGCTCTCGATCGAGCACTCGACTCAGAATCGCGTCGGCAAGCCAAGGGTTGATCGCGAGGACGGGACCGTGGGCGTAGGTCGCCCAAATGTTCTCCGTGCGAAACCCGTCGACGACGCCGTCATTCCCCCGCCCCACCTCAACGGTCCCAAAGGGCGAGATGTTGGCGTCGAGTGTGGTTCGCCCTCCGTGGTTTTCGAATCCCACAAGGACCGAGATCCGCGCCGTCACGACGAGGTCGCCCACCGAACGAGTGGGGCCGCGATGAGTGACGGCTGGGACGAGTCCGAGCCCCTCGAACTCGTCGTCTCCTTCGACGGCAAAGGTCGTCCCGAGTAGTTGCAGACCCGCGCAGACAGCGAAGACGAAGCGGCCGTCGTTCACCCTTGAGGCGAACGACGACTCTCGAAGGAGCTCTGCGCCCAGACGTTGCGGACCGTCCTCTCCCCCACCGAGCAGATAGATCGACGCGTCGGGAAGATCGTCGCCGATGCCCACGCGCAGCACCTCCGCGTCGATGCCGCGCCGACGAGCTCGCTCGCCGAGCACGAGCGCATTCCCGCCATCGCCGTACGTACCGAGCAGCTCGGGATAGACGAGGGCAATCGTCAGCACGGCGACGTCTTTTCTCGCCAGTCCTGGAAGGCGGTGTAGTTCGAGAGCACGTCAATGACGTGCTGCGAAGTGGGCAGCAGTTCTTCGTTGGTCACGACGACGTAGTCCACGCCGGCGTAATCGAGACGCGTTGCCAGATCGAGGCGTCGATCGCCGAAGCAAAAGACGCGGTGACCGAGTAGCAGCTCGAACGGCACGTCATAGAGCCAGGAAGGATCCTTCCCATCGGCAATTCGCGCGTTGATCGCCACCCAGACGTCCGCGTCGCCTTCGGGAATTGTTTCGAGCATCGCGGCAAAACCAGCGGGATTCTTCGCGAGGAGGAGCCGCAGACGATGTCCCTGCCACATTCGATTGCTGAAGCGTCCCGCCACGCTCGTCAGGCCGTCGATGCGCTGCAGCGCTGGCGTCAGTTCGACGCCAAGGCGCGAAAGCGCCGCAAGGGCCATGGCCGCGTTTGCTTCATTGAAGGCGCCCGGTAACGACAGGTCGAGGACGTGAGAATCGCCGTCGATGATGAGTTCTTCGCGCAGCGTGACCGCGGCGGTGATCGGCTTAGAGAATCCGCAGTCACTCCACCAGGAATCTGCTTCGAAATGCAGGGGCATCGTGCATTTTGGGCACGAGACCGCGTCAGTGTTCCACGGTGTCGGCACGTCGCACCATACGACGTCGTGCGTCGATTCGGCCGCGTAGACGACCAACGGATCGTTCGCGTTGGCGACAACTGTGACGTCAGTGAGGTCGCGGCAGAGGACTCGCCAGCGCTCGGCCATCTGGCGCACTTCGTTGGCCCGATCCAACTGATCGCGCGAGAGATTCAACAGAACGATGACTCGCGGAGAGACAGATTCTGCAACCGAGGAAAGCCACGCCTCGTCGACTTCCAGGACGGCCCTGGCGCTGGCCGACGCCGAAAGTGCGGCCACGTGACCCGCGGGCATATTCGAGCCGGTGGCGTTCGTCGCCACCACGCCGCCCCATCCGGAGGCGATCATGGCGCTGGTGGTGGTCTTGCCATTGGTGCCGCTCACGAGCACAATCTCGCGCCCCTTTGCCAAACTAACGAGCAGATCAGGGGAAATGGCCAATCCAACTCGCCCGCCGATCACCGTGCCCGATCCTTTGGAGACCAGACGAGACGCCAGATTTACGGTCCGAACGGCCCTCGCCGCTACGGCGTCGCGAAGGCTTCGTGGCGATGACATTGAGGCAAACGTTAATAGGCTCAGAAAAAGCAAAAGGACCAACCGGGGGGTGGCTGGTCCTTTTGCAAAACCTTTGGATCACTCGAGGGGGGGTTCGAGCAAAACAGGCTTCAACCAGTATGACGCCGCCCTTCGTATCTTTCAAGTGAATACATTAGATACCTGCCATCTATACTTGAGATGTGGAGATTCGCCAACTTGAAGCCCTTGTGGGCATTGCCGACCACGGGACCTTTTCCAATGCTGCCGAAACGCTCGGCACCGTGCAGTCCAATATTTCAAACCGAATCGCGCGCCTAGAGAGCGAACTGGGCACCGAACTCGTCAACCGCGCAACCGGCTCGCTCACCGAGTCTGGCGTCATCGTCGTTGAGCGAGCTCGTCGTATTTTGACGGAATTACGGGCAATTGCGTCCGATGTCTCCGAACTGAACTCCGAGATCCGGGGCCAGGTGACGCTCGGCATGATTGGCTCTGCGGGTCGCTGGATCGTTCCTCTCCTGTTGGAAAATGTTCGTCATCGATATTCACATATCAACCTGCGCATCAGTGAAGGCACAAACTCCGCTCTTGAGCCACGTCTCGTCAACGGCCAGCTGGACCTCGCGGTGCTCGCGTGGCCGGTCATGGCCGATGAGCTCACCGAAGTCGATCTCTTCACCGAAGACCTGGTGGTGATCGCGCATCGAGATCATTCCCTCGCCCAGTACGGTGGCCCACTCCCCTTCTCCGTGCTCGCCCAGCACGACATCTTGCTGCCGATGCGCGGCACCCCCATACGTCGCGAGATCGACGAGGCGGCTCGCCAAGCGGGCGTTGAATTGAAGCCTCTCGTCGAGATCGACGGACTCCGCACCATTGCCTCGATGACCTTTGACGGACACGGTCCCTCGATCCTGCCCGCCACCATGTTGTCGCCGCACTTGCGCTCGAACTTCGTCGCCTTGTCGATCGAGAACATCTCCAGACGTCGGGTCGTGCTCGCGAGTCGACGCTTCGGGTTTCCTGCGGCGCCGGTGCGAGCGATCCACGCACTCCTCGAAGACGTCGTTGCCGCCGCGAGCAACCCTCCCGAGGGTGTCTACTTACCTAATCGGACGAATCCGGCGTAGGTCGCTCATCGCGCGACGCGCCGTCGCGATCGTGTGAGCCGTGGTGATGCAGGTGGGGAACCATCGTGGCGTCCAGTGCCGTGGCTTTCGCGAAACCTGGCCGGGGTGCACCGGGTACTCGGCGATCTGAGGAGCCAACCGCGGACAGCGGCGTCGCGACGTCCTCGAGCGCCTGTCGCTCCGCCGATACTCCTAGGAAGACTTCGGCGAGTCCGCCGATCATCATGACGCCCGCACCTACGAGGTACGCGGCAAACAGGCCACTGTGGCTGTTGACGAGGCCGCCGTAGATGTTCGGACCGAGCGCTCCGAACGCCTGAGCAATAGCGAAGAACACGGCGATGGCCTTCGCTCGCACTTCCAACGGGAAGATCTCGCTGACGGTGAGATAGCCCGCGCTCGCGCCCGCCGAGGCGAAGAAGAAGATGACCGACCAGCACACGGTCTGCGTGAAGCCGTTGAGCAGATTCGCGTCGAAGGCGAACGCGGTAATGGCGAGCAGTACCCCGGACAAGAGATACGTCGCACTGATCATGATGCGCCGACCAATCGTGTCGAAGAGTGGACCTATGAGCAACGGTCCCGCGAGATTGCCGACGCAGAACGCGATGAAATAGAGCGGAATCGTGCCACTCGAGATGTGATACACGGTCCCGAGCACCAGTGCGTAGGTGAAGAAGATGGCGTTATAGAGGAAGGACTGCGAGATCATGAGGCACGCGCAGAGAATGCTTCGCCGCGGCATCTGACGAAAGAGCACCCACGCGAGCGCGAAGAAGCCAATGTCGTTGCGAGGGTTGATCTCGATTGCCTTGGAGTCGTCGGGCATCGGGAGATTCTCTTCGTGCGACATCTGTTCGATGCGCTGTATGGCTTCCTCCGCTTCCTTTTCTCGACCGTGCATGATGAGCCATCGGGGGCTCTCTGGAAGATTGCGCCTTACGTAGAGAACGAACAGCGCAAGCACCGGACCAATGATGAATCCGATTCGCCAGTTAATAGTGTCGCTGAAGTGATTCAAGATGTAGTACTCAGCAATGGTCCCGATCAACGCGCCACCCCAGTACGTGCCGTTGATGCCAATGTCCACTCGACCGCGGTAGTGCGCAGGAATCATCTCGTCGATTGCCGAGTTGATCGCCGCATACTCACCACCGATTCCCATACCCGCGATGAACCGCGTCGCGTACAGCCACGTCACCCACCCCGCACCGTGACCGAAGGTCGCCGCGGTCAGCCCTGATCCGATGAGGTACACCCCAAGTGTGACGAGAAAGAGGCGACGACGGCCGAGCTTGTCTGAGAGTCGACCGAAGAGTATTGCGCCGAACACTTCGCCAATCAAATACACCGACGCAATATCGCCCACCGCTCGAGGCGACATCGACAGCGTGCTCTTCTTTTCAAGAATGTCCGCGACGTCTGCGGCGAGCGTGATCTCAAGTCCGTCAAGAATCCAAGCAATACCGAGCGCGATCACCATGCGCGTGTGAAAAGCCGACCAGCGCAGGCGATCGATTCGTGCGGGAATCAGGGTTCGGATGGGAGCCTTTTGCGTGGTATCGGCGACGTCGCTCACGATGATCTCTCCTCGGAGCGGAATCGCTTGCCCGCAGAAACGTCTCCGCTCCGGATCACGTTTCCGCGCTGTTGCTTACCGACTAAAAAAGTACCCGCCTCAACGGCTCGTTTCCTTCAACAACGTTTGACTTTGCTTAAAACGCACACAGTGAATGCGTCGAACGTTGGTGCATTCGACGATGCACACGTCAGCGGTAGCGTTGTGTTATCTGCGGCTCTTATGTCGTAGGTGTCTGCAATAGTCATGGAGTGCCTTCTGCATTAATGCCCCACGATCGAGCGAGCGCGATCGCGCAGAGTGACGAGTCCTTTCGCGCACTCATCGAGGTCGTCGGTGCTCCGCCGGTTCGTCGAAGCGCGCCCGTCGCCGATCGTTTCGCGTATCTCGCGCGCTCGATCACCTATCAATTGCTCGCAACCAAAGCCGCGAACACGATCCATCAACGGGTGATCGACGCCTGTGGTGGCGTGGTCACACCTGACACCATCGCCGCAGCCGGGCACGCGAATCTCCGCGCGGTCGGGCTCTCGAATGCCAAGGCTGCCGCCATGCTCGATCTTTCCGCGAGAGCCCTGGACGGACGACTCGAGCTCACTCGCCACGGCCGCATGAGCGACCTCGCCGTATTGACCAACGTCGTCGAAGTTCGAGGCATCGGACCCTGGACCGCGCAGATGTACCTGATGCACACGCTCGCGCGCCACGACATCTGGCCCTCAGGCGATCTGGGTGTTCGCGCGGGCTGGACCCAACTGCACGAGCTCGACAAACTCGTCAGCGAGCGCGATCTGAAGAGCCACGGCGATGCGTTCGAGGGGTTTCGCTCCGACGTCGCGTGGTACTGCTGGGAGGCAGTGCACCTTTCGCGCTCACAGTAACCTCGATCGCATGCCTCTCATCTCCCTTGCTGATTTCGAACGCGACGCCCTTCCTACACTGACCGAGTTCGGGGCGATCCCCTCACTCTCTCCCGCCTTCGACGAGAACTGGGAGCAGACCGGACACTTGGAAGACGCAGCAATGCTTCTCGCCAACTGGGCGAAGTCGCGCAAGATCGCGAACGCCGACGTCGCGATCCACCGTCTCGAGGGCCGCACGCCGACGCTCGTCGTCACCGTCGATTCGACCGCGGGTGATCAGGGCACGGTCGTCCTCTACGGGCACCTCGACAAGCAACCGCCTCTCGGTGACTGGTCCGAGGGGTTGGCGCCCTTCAGTCCCGTTCGACGGGGCGATCGCCTGTACGCGCGCGGCGTCGCCGACGACGGGTACGCCATTTTCTCCGCGCTCACCGCGATCGAGGCGATGGAGAAAGAGGGCATTCCGCACGCGCGTTGCGTCGTGCTCATCGAAGCCAGTGAAGAGAGCGGCAGCATGGATCTTGAGGCGTACCTCGATGAGCTGGCCGAGCACCTCGGTGACGTGCAGCTACTCATCTGCCTCGATTCTGGCGCCCTCACCTACGACCGGCTCTGGGTGACGACGTCGCTGCGCGGAGTGCTCAACCTTGAGCTGACCGTCCGCGTGCTCGACATTGGTCAGCACAGTGGTTCGGTGAGCGGCGTCGTCCCCTCGTCGTTTCGCGTACTTCGCCAACTGCTCGATCGACTCGAGGATTCGCGCACCGGCGAGGTGCTCGTGCCCGAGATGCAGCCCACCATTCCTCCGGCCCACCGTCAAGCGGCGCATGACATCGCCGAAGAGTTCGGCGAAGTCATCGCCCGAGAGCTGCCGCTGGCAGAGGGCGTCGAAGTGATGGGCGGGAGCGCCGAAGATCGACTCCTGCGACGCAACTGGTATCCGACCTTGTCGGTCATCGGCATGGGAGGGATCCCCGCTACTGACATTGCGGGCAACGTACTTCGTCCGTTCACCTCCGTCGTGTTGTCGTTCCGCTTGCCGCCAAATGTCGACTCCAGCATTGCGGAAGCTGCGGTGCGGAAACTGCTGACAACCGAAGTTCCCTCGAACGCACAGGTGACAATCTCGCACGTCAATCCCGCAGACGGCTGGGTCTCGCCCGAGCTCGCTCCGTGGCTGGCGCCCGCACTCGAGCGCGCTTCGCTCGACGCGTTTGGCCGCTCGGTTGGCTTCACCGGTGAAGGCGGGTCGATCCCCTTTCTTGGGTCGCTCGCCAAGCGCTACTCCGGGGTGCAGTTTGTCGCCACCGGCGTCGACGGACCGCAGTCCAACGCGCACGCGATCGACGAGATGCTGGACCTGCCAACGGCGGTTGGCGTGACGAACGCGGTCGTTACTGTGTTGGAAGCACACGCCACAAAGTAAGGATCCCTCCATGACTGAACACGTAGACCTCTGGGTCGACCCCGCTTGCCCCTGGGCCTGGGTGAGCTCTCGTTGGCTGCTCGAAGCGGCCACAGTTCGCGACTTCACCGTCGACTTCCACGTGATGAGCCTCGCCGTATTGAACGAAGGCCGCGATCTGTCCGACGAATACAAGAGCCTCTTGGAGAAAGCGTGGGGTCCCGTGCGTGTCCTCATCGCCGCCGAAGAGCGTCACGGCAACAAGATCGTCGAACCGCTCTACAGCGCCATGGGCACTCGCTACCACGTCGAGGGAAACAAGAATCTGAATGAAGTTATTGCAGGCGCCTTGAGCGACGTCGGGCTCGAACCCGAGCTCGCGGACGCCGCAAACAGCACCGACTTCGACGAAGCGCTGCGCAAGAGTCACCACGCAGGCATGGACCCGGTCGGCTATGACGTCGGCACTCCGGTCATTCACGTGGGTGACGTCGCCTTCTTTGGTCCCGTGGTCACGCCAGCACCCAAAGGCGAAGCGGCCGGCAAGCTCTTTGACGGTGTGTTGCTCGTCGCCGCGACGCCGGGCTTCTACGAGCTCAAGCGCACGAGGACCGACGGACCAAACTTCGAATGAGTGAGCGCGTCGGGCCGCGGTTCCCCCTCTACGTCACCGGGGACACTGCGTCACCGCGCGCGCTCGTCGTCCTTCAAGAAGGCTTCGGTGTCAACGACCATATTCGCGACGTTGCTGATCGATTCACGGAAGAGGGATTCTTCGTCGTCGCTCCGCACCTCTACCACCGCGACGGTTCGCCGGAAGTGCCCTACGACGACGTCGAACAAGCTAAGACGCTCATGAGTCATCTGGGTGCCGAGGAGATTCGTAACGACCTCGATGCGACCACGGACTTCCTCGCGTCCGTCGGCTACGGCGCGCCGTCAATCGGCGCGATCGGTTTCTGCATGGGTGGATCCGTTGCCTTCTACGCCGCGACGATGTCGACCTTCGGCGCCGCCGTGAGCTTCTACGGCGGCGGTATCTCCACGGGACGCATGGGTCTCCCGCCACTCCTTGAACTGGCGAACGAGTTGCGCAATCCCTGGCTCGGGCTCTTCGGCGACCTCGACGCCGGCATTCCCATCGCCGACGTCGAAGCGCTCCGCGAGGTGACATCAACAGTGTCAAGCGTGACCGAAATCGTTCGCTATCCGAACGCCGATCACGGTTTCCACTGCAATGCGCGGCCGAGCGTCTACAACCGAGAAGCGGCGCAGAGCGCCTCTTCTCGCGCCATCACGTTTCTCACGAGCCACCTCGAGGCCAAGCTCGACGAGAGCTAACCGCGCGAAGCTAACGCGGAACGTCTTTCCAAGCGACGTCCTTGTCGTTACGGGGCTCGCCCGCGAGTCCCAGCACTCGCTCGCCAATGATGTTGCGCATCACCTCGCTCGTGCCGCCTTCGATGGAGTTCGCGCGCATGCGCAGGAACGCCTTACGCATGTCATTCGACGACATCGCTGATTCGCTCGGGCGGATGAGCGGGTAGTCGGATCCATAGAGCATTCCCTCGGCCCCCATGAGATCCACGCAGAGCTCGCTCGTACGCTGGTTCTCTTCGGCGAAGGCGAGCTTGGCGACCGAGCCTTCAGGTCCGGGCGTCCCCGCTTGACGAAGGTCGTTCGCTCGCCAGTTCGTTAGCCGGGCAACTTCATTTCGTACCCAGGACTGCATGAGTTCGGCTCGAATGGCCAGGGCGTGGGCGTCGTCGCGCGCGTTCCACCGGTTCCGCCAAATCTTCATGGCTTCGCCGATCAGTCCCGACTCGCGTGGCGGAACGGTACCGCCGATCGAAACGCGCTCGTTCATCAGCGTCGTGATCGAGACGCCCCAGCCTTCGCCGACGCCACCCAAGCGGTCCACGTCAGGGACACGCACCTCATTGAAGAAGCACTCGTTGAACTCGGCTTCGCCCGTCACTTGATACAAGGGCAAGACCTCGACGCCCGGCGCGTGCATATCGACGAGAAACGCGGTGATGCCTTTGTGCTTGGGAACATCGGGATTGGTTCGAGCAATGATGAGACCGAAGGATGAAAGGTGCGCAAGGGTCGTCCACACCTTTTGCCCGGTGAGGATCCATTCGTCGCCGTCACGTGTCGCGCGTGTCGCCAACGCGGCCACGTCGGAGCCGGCGCCCGGTTCTGAGAAGAGTTGACACCAGATCTCTTCGCCGGTAAAAAGGGGACGCAGGTACCGCGACTTCTGCTCTTCGGTACCGTGGGCGACGATCGTCGGTGCGACCATGCCGTAGCCGAGGGGATTGGTCCTCATGGGGTGAGGCGCGCCCAGTTGAGAGAGGCGTCGAAGCGTATGAAGCTGATCGATCGGGCCGAGACCGAGGCCGCCGTGACCAACGGGAAAGTGCGCCCAGGCGAGTCCGCGATCGAACTGCTCGCCGAGGAACTTCACGGGATCAGTGGTCGTGGGCGGATACGCGGTCACGAGATCGTCAATGAGGCCGTCCAGTTCGCTCTCGCTCGTAGTCACGTGTCCCCCAGGAATTGTTGTCAGACCGATACTTGCATTAAAACAGACCAATGACGACTCCAAGAATTCTCGCCACGTCGGGCGGCTACGTAGAAGGTCCGGTGCAAGGTTCCATTCGAGTGGGCAAGATGCTGCTCGACGCTCTCGCCCTTACGGGTAAGGAGCGTCCGCGAGTCTGTCTCGTCTTCACCGCTACCGGCGATCCCGACATGTACTACGCGAAGGACTATGAAGCCTTCAACATCGCGGGCTGTGACGTGACCGAACTCAGACTCTTCACGCAGCCCTCGGCCGATCCCGAAGAGCGGCTGTGTGGAAGCGATCTCGTGTGGGTAGGTGGCGGATCTGTGGCGAACTTGCTCGCGGTCTGGCGCGTGCATGGCGT